>NZ_JAJNKE010000025.1:0-16367 GCF_021043395.1 Clostridium guangxiense | reverse complement strand
TTAGTTTAGATATCACATGGGCTATCGCCCAAACCCCAGATTATAGAGAAAACTAATATTTAGTTTAGATATCACATGGGCTATCGCCCAAACCCCAGTGGATTATATTCTGAATCTTTCTAGGGTTTTGTTTAATTTGGCAGATAATGAGGCAAATTGTTCTATGGAGGCTGTTATTTCCTCAATGCAAGCGGATTGTTCTTCGGTTGAAGCTGCTATGTTTTCTGTTACACCAGCATTTGAATTAGCAACATCGGATATATCTAAAATAGCATTTTTTACGCTTGATGCATGTTCCTTTAAATCAGAGGTATTATTTGAAATTTCGCTAATTTGATTTGCTATGTGAACGGCAGCCTCTGCTATATTTTTAAATGCAACAGTTGAATTGTTTACTGCCAATTCCTGTTCAGAAATTATAATGTTTACGTTGTTTATATCTGATACTGATTGACTTATGCTATTCTGTATATCAGTTATTATAGAACCTATACTTTCTACTGAATCATTAGATTGTTCTGCTAATTTTTTTACCTCATTAGCAACTACGGCAAAGCCTTTACCACTTTCACCGCATCTAGCAGCTTCTATAGCGGCATTAAGAGAAAGTAAATTTGTTTGTTCTGATATACCCCTTATTACATTGGTAATTTCACCTATTTTTTTAGAGTTCTCTGATAACTTAATTATGTTTTTGTTTATTTTCTCAAAAGCTTGCTTATTTTCCTCCATTTTATTTCTTTGATATTCTACGGTTTTTACTCCTGTTTCCGAAACTTCTTTAGCATTAATTGCTGCCTGTTTGGAATTACTAATACTATCAGAAATGGTGTTTAGTCTGTTTACAATATCAAATACACTAGTACTGGCAGTGTTAACGGAGGATGATTGTTTTGTTGCTCCCTTTGACATATCAGACATAGAATTTGCAATTTCTTCTATTCCATTGCTAACATCACTAGAAGCTTCCATTATCTCTTTGGAGGAATTTGCTGCACTTGTGCTCATTTCTTTTGTATAAGAAAAAAACTCTTTAATATTACAAATGAATTTATTAAATAATAAAGTGATTTCGCCTAATTCGTCATCTGAATGAATATTTCCTTGAACAGTTAGATTTCCGTTTTCGACTTCAAATATTATGTTTTTCATCTCTTTAATAAAACTAGCTATATTTTTATAAGTAAGAGCAATTAATACAGTTAAAAATAATATTAAAGTTATACTTACTAAAATAATAGTTAATAGGGTTTTTGTATTTCTAGTACCTTCTCTATCGGCCTGTTTTACTAAGTTTGATATTAGTATATTTGAACTTTTTTCAATTTGCTTCACTAGTTTATCCATATTATCAGTAGGTACTCTATCAATTCCTTTGACCATATTATCAATTATTTTATAGCTTTCAACATTATTAGAATTATAATTTTTTATAGCTTCCATATATTTATTATACATATCATTTTGTGTTGTAATGGAGTCGTCAAGTAAAGAGGTATCTAATTTGTTTTTTTTCATCAGTGCTCTAACTTTTTCTAATTCATCTAAAACCTTTGTATGTTCATTTTGAAATTCTTTAAAATATTGATTATATGCCTTAGAATCTTGTCCCCTTACCAGTAAGTCCTTCCATGCTTGTACTTGCTTTTTAAAGTGTACTTGAGCACTTCTTGAGGTATCTACTAGTGTTGTATATTCGCTTACAGTTTTTAAATTATAATTAGAATTTTCAATTAGATTGCTCATTGAAATCCATGAAAAAGTGCCTAGTGTTAGTGTGATTACTATAGTTAAAATAACTAGCAATGTTAAATTGAATTTAATTCCTGCTTTTTTCATTTGTTAATTCCCCTTATATTAGTATAGTAAAACTGCATATTGTTTAGTATAATTAAAGCATATTTGTACTTGGAAATCTACTTTTTAGATTGAAAAAGAAAATAAGTTTTTTTAGTTGCAATATACTCTTTGATAATTTATAATAAAACAGTATTGTTAAGTATTAAATTAATAATATTTATATGTCAAAGGAAGTGAATGCATTGTTTGAATCTTTAAGCATTGGAAAGGTTGCAATGTTATTATCCATGGCTTCTGATAGTGATGAAGAGTTGATTAGAAATAAGGCAGAAGATCAAGGATATAAAATTTTTAAAGGATTTGTTGGTGCAATGGATTCTTCCAAGATTTTTGCATCCATAGAAACAGCTGCAAAAAGAGAAAAATTTATAAAGAATATTTATAGAGAAGAACATTCACTTTATCATGCTGTTTTAGAAGCGTACGAAGGTGTTTGTCGCGGTCAGATAGGACTTGGTAATGTTCTTAGAACGGCTGGTCTTGTATTTACCATTGTTAAAGGATCGAGACTTCCAGGAGATTTACAAGATGGAAGCTGGATAGCAGTTGTTTTATATGGCAATATGGGGGCACCAGTTAAAGGATATGAACATGAAGTTATAGGACTTGGAATATATCCTGTTTAGCTAAAATTTAATATTTTATTTAAGTGATTTAATGCTCAGAGTTTAAAGTGTAGAAATACATTTTATATAGTTTTTTAGGGAGCAAGATTCATTAAGGTGAGTCTTGCTCTCTTTTTGCGTCTTAAAACATAGACTAATATATAAAAATTGGAGGAAATTATAATATGAATACTATTTTTATTGATGGAAACAGCTTAACACTGAAGGATTTAGCACTTATTGCTAGAAACAACTGCGAAGTGAAAATTGATGATGAAGCTAAAAAGAGAGTTGAAAAATCAAGAGCTATTGTTGATGATATCGTTGAAAATGAAAAGACTATATATGGAATTACAACTGGATTTGGAAAGTTTTCAAATGTGAGCATTTCCAAAGAAGACTGCAAGACACTTCAAAGAAATCTCATAATCTCACATGCATGTGGAACAGGAAACAACTTCCCAACAGAAACTGTAAGGTCAATCATGCTTTTAAGGGCAAATGCGCTTTCAAAAGGATTTTCTGGTATAAGACTTAGCACTCTGGAAACTTTAGTTGAAATGCTTAATAAAGGAGTTCATCCTATAATACCAGAGAAGGGGTCACTTGGAGCATCTGGGGATTTAGCGCCTCTTGCCCACATGGTGCTTCCTATGATTGGAGAGGGGGAAGCTGAGTATAAGGGTGAAATAATGCCAGGAAGAAAGGCAATGGAGCTTGCAGGAATTCAAATAGTTGAACTTGTTGCAAAAGAAGGACTTGCTTTGATAAATGGAACACAAGTAATGACAGGCGTTGGAGCACTTGCTGTTTATGATGCAATTGAAATTTTAAAAGTAAGTGATATTGCAGCTGCATTAAGTCTTGAAGCTTTAAGAGGAATTACAGACGCTTTTGACAACAGGCTTGATATGCTTAGACCGCATAAAGGACAAATAAATACTTCAAAAAATATTTTAAGTTTAGTGAATGGTAGTACACTAACAACAAGACAGGGAGAACTTAGAGTTCAAGATGCATATGCTCTAAGATGTATACCACAGGTTCATGGAGCAAGTAAAGATGCAGTTAATTATGTAAAAGAAAGAGTAGAAATAGAAATAAATTCTGTTACAGATAATCCAATAGTTCTTGAAAATGGTGATGTAATTTCAGGAGGAAACTTCCATGGGCAGCCAATGGCATTGAGCTTTGATTTTCTTGGAATTGCAATTTCAGAGATAGCTAATATATCTGAAAGAAGACTTGAAAGACTTGTAAATAGCCAGCTTAGCAATGGTCTTCCAGCGTTTTTAACTGAACAAGGAGGACTTAATTCAGGGTTTATGATAACTCAATATGCAGCAGCTTCTTTAGTATCGGAAAATAAGGTTTTAGCACATCCAGCTAGTGTAGATTCAATACCATCTTCTGCGAACCAAGAAGATCACGTTAGCATGGGAACAATTGCTGCAAGAAAGGCAAGACAGATACTTGAAAATGCAAAGAGGGTTTTGGCAACAGAACTTATGGCAGCTTGTCAGGCAGTTGATTTTAGAGAAGAAGTCAAATTAGGGGAAGGTACTTCAATTGCTTATAAAATTATAAGAGAAAAAGTTGATTATATTAAAGAAGACAAGGTAATGTATAAAGAACTTGATAAGGTAACAGATATAATAACAAGCGGAGAGCTTGTTAAAAGTGTTGAAGATGATGAAAAAGTTAAGATTATAATCTAAAGATATTGCGAAGTAGCAGTGACTTGTAACATTAAAAAGAATCCATAAATCTAAGTGGTTATTTAAAAAAAGTGGTTGATTTGAGTTCTAGAAGGATAATGGGCAGAGCCCAAACCCCGCGTATGTTTATACTCGCTGGGCGCTCAGACAGATTGAAATATCTAAGTATTCTATGATTTTTTCATCAAGATTTATTGGATTCTTTTTAAATTGTTCCATCATCACTGCTACTTAGCTTTTACGGTAGTGCAAGGAAAAAAATCCTCCGTACCTATGGAATTGGATGGGACTTGTATAACCACTTAAGCTGATTATTAATGTAACAGCTGCGACTTTGCTTAAAAAATTATTAATAAAGTCTTGAAAATTGATCCAAATGATGCGACAGTTATAGGTAAATAATAAATTAATTGTGAGTGAGGTTTTATATACATGAATATTCAAATTTTCGGAACTAAAAAATGCTTTGATACAAAAAAGGCAGAAAGATATTTTAAGGAAAGAAGAATAAAATATCAATTTATAGATTTAAAAGAAAAAGCCTTAAGCAAAGGTGAACTGGCCAGTGTCAAAGCTGCCGTTGGCTTAAATAATTTAATAAATACCAAGGCAAAAAAATATAAAGCTTTAAATCTTGATAACATAAGAACTGAGTCTGTTAAAGAAGAAATACTGTTAAATAATCCAGAGGTGTATGTTACTCCAATAGTTAGAAATGGCAAAGAAGCAACGGTTGGGTATAAACCAGAGGTGTGGAAAGAATGGGATTAAGTTCAGAAAAATATGTAAAAACCGGTATCTCATAAATGCAACAGCATAAAATTGAGATACCTTTTTGAAAAATTAACATGCTAGATTATTTCGACCCTTACCAAAATTTTCTTCGTATTTTGGACATCCATATCGCTTTGCAAACCACTGTACTATAAATGGACACAATATTGCAGAAAGTACAGCAGCACAAGAGATTTGCACAGTTGCTAGTTTTACATAAGGAGCAAATTGAGGGACTATTTGTCCAATCATTGCTGGTACAGCAATTGTGTTTCCAGCTACAGATACGGTAGCCATGCCACCATAACCTGGCCTTTTTAGCAAAACTCTATCTACAATTAATGCAACAGGGCCAGTTATTAATAAAACCATAATAAATAGAAAAATGCCGCTAAAGCCAGCTGCTATAATTTTAGAAAGATCAATACTTGCACCCAAAACAAAACCCATTACAGGAAGAATTAACGCATTTCCGTACTTTGTTGCTTCTTTTATGTCTTTATCAATTGAGGATAATAAAATTCCAACTAATAAGGGAATTAATATGGTCATATATTCTTCCCAACTTATTGAGGAACTTCCTGAAATTCCAACAGTAAGTAGTGAAAGCATAGGACCAGAATTCAAATTAAACATAGGTCTTGCTACAAGATCAGCGTGGTCCCCGTAGCTTTGCGCTAATCCCATATATAAACTTCCATTGTTATTTGTAAGTGCACACAAAATTGCTAAACTGCAAGTACCTAATATTCCTTTATAGCCAAAGTAATGAAATATAATAATATAGGCACCAGCACCTGACAAGTATTTAAATAGTACATGACTTCCACCGCGCTTCAAGGCTTCTGGAATATCACTAAATCTCATTTGAGTTCCAGTAAATAATAGGGTTAAAAGCATCATTATTCTTAATCCGTCGTCAGAAACTAAAGCCTTACTGTAACTTCCTATTCTTAAAAGCCAGGGGCAAAAGGTGTTTAGAATTGCGGCTGCAAATAGTGGTATAATCATTGTTCCAGCTGGAATTTTATTTATTTTTTTTAACAATTGAATTTTTACCACTCCCCTAGGTTATAAATTAAGAAATATTTTATTTTTCTTTTTGGTTAGCAATCTTTGTTAAGTTTTCACTTGAAGTTTGTATCTTTTTTATATGATCATATAACTTCTCAATTGATGAATTTTGATTTTCAAAGGTTGCAAACATTTCCTCTGTAGCAGCAGAATTTTCCTCTGATACACTTGCTACATTTTCTGATTCACCACGTACTTTTTCAAATATAGATTTGGTGTTATTAACTAAGTCTAATTCCTTTTCTATGTAATCATCAATTGTTTTAAAGGAGGCTTCTATATCATTAAAACTTTTATTAACTTCCTTGCCCATTTGTGTTCCAATTTTAACCGCATTACTTCCGTTTTGTGCTACTGCAATAACATTGTTTACCTTGCCTCTTATATCCTCTATAATTTTATTAATCAGTTGTACAGTATTAGTGCTGTCTTCTGCAAGTTTTTTAACTTCATCAGCAACAACTGCAAAACCTTTTCCATGTTCACCAGCTCTAGCTGCTTCAATTGCAGCATTAAGTGCAAGCAGATTTGTTTGGCTAGCAATTTCATTAATACTTACTAAGAAGCTATTAATGCTATCAATGCTTTTTTCAAGGTCGCTAATAGTAGTTAAGGAATTGGTTACGGTTGTATCTATTATTTTCATTTGTTCATCCATTTTAGCTATTTTATTTGTTCCAACGGCAACAGTTTTAGTTGATTCTTTTGATACATTTGACATTTGATTTGAAAATTCAACTGTTTTATTAAGGCTTTTATCAGCATCATTGATCATTTCATTTATTTGTGAAAGACTTTGTGCTTGGCTTGTAACACCATTTGCTACTTCTTGAACTGTAGCTGTTAACTCTTCACTTGATTTTTTTGTGAAATCAAGATTATTCATACCATCGGTAATATCATCATGGAGACTTAAAGTATTATCACCAATGGATTTTAGTATTTCTTTTAGATTGTTAGACATTTCCTGTGCGTTCGCTTCATTTTTAGAAGCATTTTTAATCAATTCATTTCCCCATTTTGTTACAAAAAACAATAATATTGTGCAAACATTTAATACACCAAAAGTTATAACAAAATCAGGTAGTTTTGCAAAACTAGTAACAAGATATAAAATAACAGCACAAACATCATATATTGCAGCTGTGATTACAAGGAATTTTTCATTAAGATAAAGAGCAGCATAGCAAATAATAATAAATAGGTATACCAGATGAATGATTCCCATGCTTGGCCCCATTTTCATTAGTGAGTTTAAGTACATAGCAATAAATTTAGAAAAACTCATTATGCCAGCTATTAAGTATCCATTTTTTTTGAAATAAAATAATGCGGTAGGAATTATAATGCCTACAAGTTCAATTATAATTTCAAAGTGTGAAGCAATCATAAACCTTGAATTTGTAAAAGATTCGACTGTTCCTATAAGAACAATAATCCAAGATAAAATTATTAGTATCTTATTTACTTTTCTTACGTGGCTTGTTAGTACGCTGTTTTCCATAGTTTCACATCCTTACAGTTTAGTTTCCCTGTTTGTAAAATACATACAAACGGATATATATTTTTTTATGCCATAAATATTATTATACCGCTATCTTGGACAAATTTGTTATATTTCTTAGAAGCAATTATTAAAGCTGCGTAAGTAGAATAAAATTAATAGTAATATATGCTTATAAAATGCAGTCTAAATATCCTGCAATAAATGCAGCTTGTAGCTTTCTTATTTCTTCTTTGTAATGTACATGGTCAAAATAAATATCTTCACCTAGGTTCTTTGTGAAATTGTACATATCAATACATGGTACATCGTATTCCTTCATAATTTGAAGGGCAGCATTATTGTAATTTTCAGCATCTCTACTGTGTCTTAAGAAGCCTTCTTTTCTAGAGTTATGTATTTTATCAATAATAGGTGTTAGTCCAACCCATATAAATTTATTTGACATGGTTTTTGATAATTTTATGATTTCAATTAGATTCTCTTGGTATTCTTCAATTCCAACCTGAATTTCATTAGTTTCTCTATTGACGCGTATATCATGAAGTCCACAGTTTAAAAGTAGAACATCGTATTTAGTATTTTTTTTGCATTCTTCCTGCAAATATGATAATACCATTCGGCTGTCACCTGCGTTTGCACCTACTGGGGTATCTAAATCGACTAAAGCTTGATCAATGCCGCGTTTTCTATCGTAATTAAATTTATCTTTTATCATTTTATTTAGGAAAGGTCCGTAATGTATAGAAACGCTATCACCTATAACAAATATATTTCTTTTGTTTAGTGAAATAATTTTTTCTGCTATTTCATTTACAGTATCAACGACATATGCTGCACCAGCTTTTTTTAGTTCACTATGAGAGCCAAAGCCATAAGTAACACCCATGGAAGTTATATTATTTTTTGCAGCACCTATGATATCATGTTCTCTATCCCCAATCATTAGTGCTTCATTAGGATTAATTTTATTTTTCTTTAAGACAAATTTTATCACATCACTTTTTTTACTCCTTGAACCATCTAAGGTACTTCCTACTATAGCGTCAAAGAATTTTGCTAAATTAAAATGATCTAATATTTTTTCTGAAAAAACAGTGGGTTTTGATGTGGCAACAATTAAATGCAGTCCTGCGTCTTTTAACTTTGATAACATAGATTCTATATTAGGATATATTTCATTTTCAAATAATCCTTTCTCGCTAAAGTATTCCCTGTAATACTTTACGGCCTCATCAGCTTTATTTTCATCAAAATCATAGTATTCCATGAAAGAATCTTTTAGGGGTGGACCTATAAACTTTTCAAGAGAATTTAAATCTTGAACTGATATATTGAACTTATTTAGAGCATATTGAACTGATTTTGTTATTCCTTCTTTTGAATTTGTGAGTGTTCCATCTAAATCGAATAGTATGTATTTGTACATTAAATCTACTCCTTTTATTTTAATAAGTGTAAACTTTCATATATAATATATTTTATATAATGAAGGAAATAATGTAAATACGGAGGAGAAAATATAAATATTTTGATTGCAGAAGATGATGTTGATATAAATAAAGTAAGTACAATAAAATGAAAAATATAAATTTAAAGAAGCAAATTCATGAGTATTTGATTAGAATAGAGAGTAAAGAGCAGGTTACGTGTAAAAATTCTAAAAGTGGATTCTAAAACTTTCATGTAGTGTAGTACCCAAAATAAAGTCTGTCATTCTTAAGCAATGAATGACAGGATAATTCTTTTTTAGTAGCTTATAATTTGTTTTGAAAGGAAGGTAGTGAATGAATTGGATAGCAGATATGAATAAAGCCTTGAATTATATTGAGGAAAACTTAGAAATAGATATAGATTCTGGTGAAGTTGCAAAGGCTGCTCATATGTCAAAATTTCATTTTCTTAGAATATTTAAGATTTTAACTGGAATTACTGTTGGAGATTATGTAAGAGAAAGGAGATTGTCTCTATCAGCTAAAGATGTTCTTTCTAGTGAACTTAAGATAATAGATATAGCGTATAAGTATGGTTATGAAACTCCAGAAGCATTTACAAAGGCTTTTAAAAGATTGCATGGAATTTCACCATCTGAAGCAAGAAAAAATAAAAGAAATCTTAAGGCTATCCCACCTTTATCCTTTCAAATAACAGTAAAGGGAGAAAAAAAGATGAATTATAAGATTGAGGTTAAAGAAAACTTTAAAATTGTAGGAATATCAAGACGTTTTAACAGCAAAAATGGAGATAATTTTAAAGGAATACCAAAGTTTTGGAACGAAGTTTGGGAAAATGGTCAGTATAAAACACTTGAGCAGAATCAAGGAAAGCTTGGTATTATGGGAGTTTGTAGTAACTTTGATATGGAAACCCAGGGTTTTGATTACAGTATAGCTGTGGAGGGAGATAAACTTGATGGTATTGATAATTATAAAGTTATAGAAGTGCCAAAGTTATCTTTTGCAATTTTTGAATGCATTGGACCAATGCCAAATGCTATACAGGAGGTTACAAAGAGAATCTTTGCAGAATGGTTTCCAGCTACTAAATATGAACATGCAGATGGTCCAGAATTTGAGATTTATTTACCAGGAAACCCAAATGCAGAAGATTATAGAAGCGAAGTTTGGATACCTGTAGTAGAAAAATAGAAGAATTGGGTTGTCACACTAAATTTATTTTTATTTAATGCGATAACCCAATTTGTTGTATTAATACTGTAATTTTTTATGGTATAATAGATTGCTCAAGACTGCGTTTCAAATAAATGTAAAAGAAAATATTTATTTGAAACATATTTTTGCAAAAGTGGTAAAAAATACAATACAGGTGATGAAAAATGCATCCTAAGATTTTACTATAGATAATTTATTTATAGTGAAATCTTAGGATTTATTATTTTTAGTATGAATGTTTTTATTTGTAATTCATAAAAAAATGTCACTGTAGTTATGACACTATGTGATTATGTTTAGCTTGTATAATTTAACCAAAGAAATATATAATAGATATTGAAGGGTGATAAGTAAAATTTAACCAGAGACATTTTAAATCGTAAACTTATATAGATAGGTGATTTAAAAATGATAAATTTAAATTCAAGGCAAATGGATTTACTTAATAAGCTCATAGCAAACCAGAAAGTTAGTATAGATGAATTTTCTAAAGAGTATTTTATAACTAAAAGAACAGTCTACAGGGAAATAGCTAAAATAAATAAATATATTGAGGACTTTAATGTAAAAGTAACAAATACACCTAAAGGATTGATTTTAGAAGGAACTTATGAGAATATAATAAATTTAAAATTAACACTGCCGTGCTTCAAATCTATAATGAAAGCTAAAAACATAAAAAATGCAATTCTCATAGAGCTTTTACAAACAAAGGAACCAATTAAAATTCAGTATTTTGCCAGTAAGTTTAATGTATCCAATACAACTGTAAGTAACTATTTAAATGACATAAAGAAATGGTTTGAAAGTAAGGATATTAATTTCATATCAAAGCCAGGAGTTGGTATCTATGTAAAAACTAATGAAAAAAATATAAGACATGCAATAATAGATTTATTATATAAAAATTATAATACAGATGACTTGATAGGGTTTATGCAGAAAAATTACAATGAAAGTCATAATTATGGTTACAGCTCAGTTGATGAATTAAATATAAGACTTTTAAATATTATTGATTACAAAACAATTTCAATAATTGAGAAGGTACTTATAAGAGTCAAAATAACAATGAA
This sequence comes from Clostridium guangxiense, assembly GCF_021043395.1. Lineage (GTDB taxonomy): Bacteria > Bacillota > Clostridia > Clostridiales > Clostridiaceae > Clostridium_S > Clostridium_S guangxiense. The sequence continues at coordinate 5,084 of NZ_JAJNKE010000025.1, read as the reverse complement.
TTATCAAATTGAAGACAGGCTTTACATTGAACTTATAGTGCATCTTGCATTGGCAATTAAAAGATTAGAAAAAAATCAAAAAATTGATATTGATGAAATCACCCTTGAGAAACTTAAAAATTCCGAGGAATATAATTTGTCACAGAACATTGCAAATTGTATTGAAGAAGAAATTGGAATTAAAATGCCCGATGAAGAAATAGCATATATTGCTGTACACCTTCAAGGACTGAGAGGAGGAAGTGAGAGCTTAAATTTAAATGGAGATTATTTAAATTCTATTGTAAAAAAAATAATAGATGAGGCATCAAAGGTTTTTGATGTAAATTTAAAGAAAGACTTAATTTTAAAAAAAGACTTAAGTATGCATCTTTTATATTCAATGTATAGGCTTAAATGTGGATATATTATAAGAAATCCACTTATTTTTGACATAAAAAAGCAGTATAGCGATGTCTTTGACAAAAGTAAAAAAATACTTAAAGTGCTCCAAAACGAGCTTAAAAAAGATATAAGTGATGATGAAATTGGATATATCACGATGCACTTTGCAGCGTCTATTGAAAGAATGAAAAGTAAGCTTATTAAATTCAATGCACTTTTAGTATGCTCAAATGGTATAGGGATATCAAGGATGCTAGCAGTAAAGCTTAAAAGGGTTCATGAGCTTAATATAATAGCAGTATCTTCTGTGTTCCAGCTTGATGAGATGATAAAAAGCAATAACATTGATGTTGTTATATCTACAGTTCCAATAAAAAGAAATGATGTTAAAGTTATTGTGATTAATTCTCTATTCAATGAAAACGATATAAAAAAGCTTGAAAGCGAGCTTAACATCAAGATATCCATAAATGAAGAAGATGATGAAGACACTTTTCAATGTAATATGGAAAAATTAAAAGCTATAAGCGTGTATAGTTCTGAACTAAATAGTATAGTGAAAAATACTTTTTTTACAGAAGTTTCTGCGCGTAGAGTAAGCAGTATAATTAATGAACTTTTAAATTGTGTAAAAGAAAATGGACTTATTAATTCAATGCAGTATAAAAATATACAGTCGCTTTTAGAAAATAGAGAAAGACAAGGAACTATAATACTTCCTAAAAAAAACTTTGCAATATATCATTGCGCAAGTGAAGATATAAATGAAGCAACCATTGTTGTTGGAAAACTTGCAAAACCTATAAATATGATAAATCTAATGGATAAAAGTGAAAAAGTATATACGGCTTTTTTAATGATAGCACCATTTAATAAAAAAGAAAGCCTCGAAGTAATAGGAGATTTATCTACGTCAATAATAGAACAATCTGATTTTATACAAAGAATTAATGAAAGCTCAAATACAGAAAACTGTAGAAAAATTGTTGAGGAAGCACTTTTAAAAAAACTCTATTATCAAATAGAAAGGGTGATGAGTTAAAAATGAAAAATAGCAATAAAAATAAAAATCTACTTTATGTATCCAATAAACCTATAAAAGCATTTTTATTTTTACTTAGCCTTCCATGGTTTATACTTTCTGTGAAACTTATCATTGACAATAAGGCTGCTTCAGGAATAAAATTATTTGTTTTTGGAAATGTATTTCTTACTGTAATGTTTGGAGTACAATTCTATTTTAGAAAGATGTTAGTTCTTTATCAAAAAAATTTAGACAGCAGTTACAATAAATATAAAAAAAGAAAAATTATAAAAGATAAAGGAGGAAGTTTAAAATGAAAGCAATTATTTTGTGTAGTTGGGGTGCAACCTCAAGTTCTCTTGCAAAGGCAGTTTCAGATGAAGCTAAGAAGAGAAAATTGGATATAACTGTTGATGCAGGTGGAACTGGAGAGTTTAAGAAAAAAGCTGAAAATTATTCGGTAGCACTTCTTGAACCGCAGGTAAGGCATCTGAAAAAAGAAGTTGAAGCAGCGGCAAGTAAATATGATATACCAGTAGAAATTGTAAATATGCAAGCGTTTGCAATGCTTGATGGAGCTAAGGTACTAGATCAGATAGTTGATTTAGCTAAAAAAGCAGGGAAACTTTAATAGTTATAAACTTGATTTAAGGTTAATCCCATTGAAATAAATGGGATTACTTTAAAAATATAAAATAAACCTAGGGAGGTCAATTTTATGGAAGGAAATAAGTTTATGAAATGGATGGATGAAAAGTTAATGCCAGTTTTGTCAAAAGCGGCACAAAACATATATCTTCAATCTATCCGTGACGCTTTTTGCGTCTTTACATTACCACTTATTATAAGTGGAGCACTATTTTTAATTATTGCAAATCCACCTACAGCTCTTGGATGGGGTATAATAGATGCATGGAATAATGCAATTAAGCCCATTCAAGCGCAAATTAACATTGCATTTAATTTGAGTTTTGGAATAATGGCAATGGCAGTTGCTTTTGGAACCGCTTATAGTCTTGCATCAAGATGGGACATGGATGAAGCACTGTGTGGAATGTTATCATTAGTTTGTTTCTTTATTGTATGTTTTCCAGCAACTGATGTTAGTAAAGTTAAATTTGGCGATGTACTTAATTATTTAGGTTCACAAGGATTATTTATAGCAATAATTCTAGGTATAATAACTACAACTGTAATGAAATTGTTTACTCAAAAAGGTCTTATAATTAAAATGCCAGCAGGCGTACCGCCTTATGTTGTAAGAACTTTTAGAGCACTTGTTCCTTTCTTTGTAATGATTACTGCATCATGGGCACTTGAGTGGATAATATGGGCTAATTTACACATCACATTACCTCAACTTGTACTTGATATATTTAAACCACTTGTTGCAGTTTCAAATACTTATCCAGCAGCAGTGCTAGAAATAGTCTTAATGATGCTTTTGTGGTCACTTGGTATTCATGGTATGAATGTTGTATCTTCTGTTGCATATCCTTTCTGGACAGCACAACTTGCAGCAAATACTACAGCACTTAATCATCATCAAGCATTACATGGTATAATAACAGAACCATTCTTTCATATGTTTACACACATAGGTGGTTCAGGACTTACATGGCCACTTGTTATAATGTTTTTATTTTCTTCATCAAAACAACTTAAAAGCATTGGAAAAGTTGAACTTATACCAGCAATTTTTAATATAAATGAACCTCTTATATTTGGTGCACCACTAGTTTTAAACCCAATATTATTTATACCATTTGTACTTGCACCAGTAGCAGCAGTAACTGTAAACTATATAGTTTTTGCAGCTAACATTGTTCCTAAAATTGTTATGCAGCCTCCATTTACTGTTCCAGTTTTCTTTGGAGGAGTAATTGCAACAGGTGGTTATTGGCAAGGAGCAGCACTTCAGCTAGTAAATTTAATTATAGCAGGATTAATCTACTGGCCGTTCTTTAAAATGTATGAAAAACAACTTGTGGTTAATGAAAAGAAAGCAGCTGCAGAAGCTCAATTAGACAATGGAGTAACAGAATAATATAAAAACATTTAAGGAGGCATAAAAAATGGAAAAAACAGAGAAGCCAACTTTAGAAAGCATAATATTTAATTTGGTATTACATGGAGGAAATGCAAGAGGAAAAGCCTATGATGCACTTGATGCTGCTGAAGAAGGAAATTTTGAATTAGCAGAAAAATGCCTTGACGAAGCAGATGAAGAATTCTATGCAGGTCATGATTACCAAAATATGCTCATTCAAGGCCAAATGGACAATGAAGCACCTAATTTCCTTGTAATTCATGCACAAGATCAGTTGATGACTGCTCTTTCAGAAAAAAATCTTATAAAGAGAGAGATAGCTCTTTATAAAAAGGTATTTGAATTAGAAAAGAAAATAGAAAATATGTCCAATAAATAAAAATCATTTTGTTAATATATTCTACCTCTTAAAAATAAAAAAAACAAGTTAATATTTATTAAGTGTGTTTTATACACCTTGAGGATGTTGTAATATAGAAATAATTTAAGCAACATCCTTATTTTTTAAAAAAGCTTACCTTTAAAACCTTCTCCTTGAACTTCAGATATATCAATTACAGATATAAATGAAGTTTTATCTGTTTGCATTACTACATTTTTTAAAAGTGGCAGCTGTCTTAAACTTACAACACAATATATGACCATTCTTTTTTTACTAGTATATGCCCCTTCACCGTATAAAAAGGTAACACCCCTTTTTAAATTATGCATTATACTGTCACTTATTTTTTTTTCTTCATTAGTTATTATCATGACTAATTTTTGTCTGCTAAAACCTTTTAAAACTTTGTCTATTACAAGTGAACCTATGTAAATGGAAAAAAGCGTGTATAGAGCACTATAAATGCCAAAAAAAACAGCACCTATAGATACTATTATCATATTTATGGCAAAGGAAGTCGTGCCAAATTCAAAATTTTCATGTTTTTTTTTGATGATTGCAGATACTATATCAAGACCACCAGTAGAGCCATAATTACTAAGGACAATTCCGGTACCAAGTCCATTTAAAACTCCTCCATACACGCATAGAAGAATATTATCTTTAAGTTTCAATACATTTTGGAAAGGAGCTGTAATGTCAATGGCAATTGAAAATGCGATTGTACCAATCATAGTCATTGCAGTGAATTTTTTGCCCATTACTTTATAGCTAAGCAAAAGGAGAGGTATATTGAGAACAAGAAGCGAGATACCAGCAGGAAACTTTAGAGTATATTGAAGTATGAGTGCTATTCCAGATACACCTCCACTTAATAGATGAGCATTAACTAGAAACATGTTTATACCTATGGCTGTTATAAAACAACCTAAAATCGTGTATAGTATGTTAATTGTATTTTGACTAGTTACTATTTTTTTTAAATCTTCCGTCAAATTAAATCACCTCTTTAAAATCAGTGCACAATCACTGTACTTTGAGTTAAATTTCAAGTTTTCAGATGGTTTATCTTTAGGAGCATGCAAAAAATATAGGTATTCCTTTTTACGAGACGCTCATAAGGCTTTATGTGCGGTATAGTAAAACCTATAGAATACCTTTTTTCACATCCTCCTTGTATAATGTAGTCATAACATTCGATAGAAAACTATCATGATTCCTAACGAACATTAAAACTCATATCT
>NZ_JAJNKE010000024.1 GCF_021043395.1 Clostridium guangxiense | reverse complement strand
GGAGCGGGTAGAGGGAATCGAACCCTCGTGACTAGCTTGGAAGGCTAGGGCTCTACCATTGAGCTACACCCGCATATTTCGTTGTAGTGGTCGGGGTGACAGGGATTGAACCTGCGACCTCATGGTCCCAAACCACGCGCGCTCCCATCTGCGCCACACCCCGATGAACTTACTATGTCGTCTTGTTTTGTGTTCTTGTTCTGTGTCTTGACGACAGAGATTATTCTACACTATACAGCGAAATTCGTCAACCCTTTTTTTTAATTTTTTTTATATATTTTTTATACTTGCACTAATTTTGCTATCATTTATGTCTATAAATGCTAGACTATTAGGTCCTTTTCTAGATAAGGATACACTTCCCGGATTTATAAATAATATGCCAAGTTCATCAGCTATAAATGGCATATGAGTGTGGCCAAAAAGAGCTATATCTGCATTTACTTCCATTGCTCTATACTTTAATCTATTAAGATCATATTTGATACCATATTCATGTCCATGCGTAATAAAGAACGTCTTACCTTCTATTATTTCAATCCTTTCAAGTGGAATTGTGGTCATAAAATCACAATTTCCCGTAACACTTATTATTTCTCCATGATATTTAGTCTTTATTTCATTTACATCTTCTACATTATCACCTAGATGTATAACCATATCAGCATCTTTTATATGCTGGCACGCTTTATCTATCATGTTTTTATTTCTATGTGTATCACTCATAATAGCTATATGCATTCTAATCACTCCCAAGGCAATTTGCTTATTTCTTCCGATAGTTTTTTAAGAGCTATTGCTCTATGACTTATATTATTTTTTTCGTCTGCCGTAATTTCAGCAAAAGTTTTATTATATTGTGGTATATAAAACAAAGGATCATATCCAAAACCATCCTTACCCCTTGCTTCTTCTGTAATATAGCCTTCAACCTCTCCCTGCGCTCTTATATCATGATTATCATTTACAATCAGTATAATTGCGCAAACAAACTTTGCTTTTCTCTTTTCAAATGGTACGCCCTCTAAAAGCTTTAGAAGCTTTTCATTATTTTTTTCTGAATTTCCATGTTCTCCTGCAAATCTAGCAGAATAAATACCTGGTGCTCCATCAAGAATATCTACCATAAGTCCAGAATCATCTGCTATAACTATAGAATCTTTTTTTAATTCATATATCTCATGAGCCTTTTTATATGCATTTTCCATAAAGCTGGTGCCATCTTCCTCCACTTCTATATTAACCCCTGCTTCACTTTGAGACATTATATTTAACTTGTACTTCTTGAGAATCTCCTTTATCTCGCGTATTTTATCTTTATTATTACTTGCAATTATTAAATTCTTCAATTTTTCACCTCTAATATATAATTCAACTTTTAATTTACATAGTGAAACTAGTTCACAAACTATAGGTGCACTACAATTCTTTTTAAATTGGTATTTGAGTACATAAATAGTTTATATTTCGCAGTAGTTTCACTAAAGATAAACCACTTCAACTATTGAAATTCATGAGAGTTTATCTTTAGCACTCCCTTAATTGTAAATTTTAAACAATTCATCACATTCTGGAGGCGTAACCTCATTTTCAATTTCATTATCTACAAGTATGCCTTTTTCACTGGTTATGTTTCCTATTATGAATGCAGGAACATTATTGCCCTGCAATTTTTTCAAAAGTTCTTCTCCATTTTTACAGCATATAAGCATACTTCCAGATGAAATAAACCTCAAAATATCTATACCAAAAACTTTTGCCACTTTTCCTGTAACATGACTTATAGGAAGTTTATTATTATACACTTTGAAACCAACTTTTGATGCATTTGCCACTTCCCACAATGCTCCTAAAAGCCCACCTTCAGTTATGTCATGCATACTATTAACTCCAAATTTTCCTGCAACTTCCCCTTCCTTTATGACACTTAAGTTTTCGCCATAGGATTTGCCTTCATCTAATTCTTCATTTGAAAGAATATTTTTTAATTTGTCCAATTTTTCATTTATTGCAATATAGGTTCCTTCCATGCCCAAAGTTTTTGTTACTATTATGTCATCTCCAACTTCAGCTCCTGATGTAAATACCGTTTTACCTTTTTCTCCTTTTCCTATCGCTGTACACGAAACTATTATTCTATTTACTGCCTCTGTAATCTCAGTATGACCACCAAGAATTTGAATATTAAATTTCTTACATTCATCACTTATATCAGACATTATATTTTTTATTTCCTCTATTTTAGATGACTTAGGTGCCATTATAGTAACCAGTATTCCAACTGTCTTCACACCTGCAGAAGCTATATCGTTACAATTTATATTTACAGCTAGTTTTCCTATCCCTTTTTGTGCTGCTGTTATAGGATCTGTAGAAACCACACAATCGTAATCTCCATACCTTATTACACTGCAATCTTCTCCAATACCTCCACTAACAATAACGTCATCACGTATACTTCCTCTATTATTGTCTATAATTAATTTTAAATCATCCCAATTAAGTTTTCCTATTTCCATGTTAATTCTCCTTTGAAAAGTGTGTACATTAAATTTATTTTAACTTTTAATCACAAATATATGACTTAAATCATATTATATAAAGTAGTATTATTTTTATCAAGGCGGTGTATGTTTTGATGTATATAGGCCCTTTTTTCAGATCAAATTCAACAAACAAAGATAATATAAAAAATCAATTATTTCATCTTTCAAAAGAAGCCATAAAAGATATAGTTTTTAATTCAAAATGTGGAATAACATTCCCATTAAAAGATATAAAAACAAAAGACATTTCTCTAAATGATATTAGCACATTTAAATCATTTTCACCACTAATTTGTATCTATAAGAAATCTAGTTGCAATTTATATACACTTGATAAAAAACTTAGTTGGGATGACAGCAGTTACAGAAAAAATATAATTATATCTTCTAATGCATATATGACATTATGCTTAATGGAACTATCCAACTATTTTTTAAAATTCAAATCAACATATCCTAAAAAATTTTACTTAAACCCAATATATATAAGCACTGCAAAGAAACAAATTGATTTTTACACTTCATACTTGAGAAATTCAGAAGGTGTTTTTATAGATAAAAAGGATATTTCAAATGGACTTACTTCTGAAATAAAACTCGAAGCAAAAGGTAAAGACTTTAAATTTTCAGACCAGGCCTTGCTAATGTGTGCACATTATAAATTTTCAACTTTGTACACAGGAAAAAATTCTTCAGAATATAAAAATTTTTCTTTTGATATCTTAAAGATGCTTTTGCATTTTAAAGACGATCTATACAATTTATCTTCCAGAGAATTGAACAAGCTAATTTTAGCTTTGAACATATTTTTTGATTATAGCAAAAATATTAAAGCCTATGAACTTTTAATAGATCTTTTTGAGTTCACTTGTGAAAATCATATTATAAATTATTCTGGAAATATAACAAACTCATGCCTTTTATGTTTGAATTCAATACTTCTATACAAAAGTTCAAAACTCACAAAATTTAAAGACACAGCTTTAAAGATGTATTCATTATTACAAGATTTATTCATTCCTGAAGATGGAATGTTCTTTAAACAAGGTGAAAAAAAAGAATGCACTTTTTATTCAACAGAAATAATCCTATATCTCATAAATTCCATACTTATATGTGACTTATGTGATGATCCTAAAGAATACGATTCTATAATTGAAGATGTATTCAAGCATCAGCTAATTGAATCTGGAATTATAGCTTCTTGGCCTGCTGTACCTAGCTTGGATAATCCTGAACGCTATAAAAATTTCTCTTTAAAAGCAGAAGATTTAATTGATGAAAATAATTTTAAAATGTCATCTATGCCAACACCAGAATTATCCCAAATTGCACCTATATTCTTTAAAAAAATCAACTTTAATAAAAAGAAAAGAACCTTTAGTGATACGAAACAATCCTTTTATAGCGATAACAATATGTTCATATTTTTTATAATCATATATTGCTTCAAACATTTTTTTGATTTTTAAATTCCAAAAATATTGTGAAGCAATAACTAATTTTTTTGCCTCAAAAGAAGACCAAAAGCTAGTGGTGAAGGGCTTTAACGTGTAAAGCCTCGTCAAACCCTTCACTTATTTTAGTTCGAAATATTTAGTGCAACAGCCCCTAATCTTATTTTATTGATGAAATAATTATATCACCATATGGATTTTCCCTAAGCTCAGTCACAAGTGGACTCATGCATATCACATTATTTTTTGTACATATAGGTATAACAGGCAAATCTACAGTTAATTGCTTAATCATCTTATAGCAATATTCGTTATTTTTAGCTAAATTATTTGAATTAATTAGCCCATACATAAGATCGTCATAAGTAGTACTGGAGTATTTATTTAAATTGAATGGTGATTTTGAAGAAAACATTTCTAAAAAGCTCATGGGATTGCTAAAAGAAATATTGTATTCTCCAAAAAACATGTCATAATCTCCATTTTTTAAAACTTCATATAAATTATTTTTATTATATCCTTTTAACTCAAAATTTATTTTTTCGCTTTTATCTACGCTTCTAATATTTTTATTTATAGAATTAATATAGCTTTCACAAAGTTTCCTATTAAAGTCATTTTCCTCGTATGCAATTACAAACTTATCATCATTTTCGTATTTACTTTTTTTAAGAATTTCAACACCTTCTGATGGAGCTGACTCCTCAAATGTATTTGTCATTATATAATTTTCTTTTAAACTTGATGGAATGAAATTATAAATTGGAGAAATACTTTCTTTTGGCATATCTTTTGCTATTTCAGTTCTACTAGTTAATAAACTTATTGCATTTCTAAAATTAGAATCAGCTATTTTTTTCATATTAAAATAAAGTGCATATATATTTAATGTACTAAAACTTTTAATATGATTACTCTTTTTTAATCTATTTATTTCCGTAAGTGGCGGATTTGAAAATATATCTATATTATTTGAATCAAAATCTGTGACAGAATACGCACTTACATTTTCTTCATCATTATAAAATTTAAGCTTTAGTTCATTACTCTTAACTTTATCTTTCATAAAATAATAATTATTTTTTTTAATCGTTATTGTTCCCTGAGAAATATATGAAATTTTAAAAGGACCAGTATATTTTATTTTTAAGTAATCTTTTTTCCAATTACTGGTGCTTTTATTGATTTCTCTAAGAAAAAATTGAGGTTCAGATAAAATTCTCAAAAAGTAATCACATGGACTATTGAGTCTTATTCTTAAAGTACTATTGTCAATCACATTAATGGCCACCTGATCAAAAGAAACTTTACCTGAATTATATGCTTCTTCGCCATATATATATCTAAGATCATATGCGTAAATATTATCCGTTTGTGGTGATAGTATTTCCCTAAAAAAATCATAAAAATCCTGTGCAGTTATTTTTTCACCATCACTCCACATAGCATTGTTTCTTATATGAAAAGTATACTGCATTTTGTCTTTAGATACTTCCCACTTTTCAGCAAGCCCTGGCTCAATTTCCATTGAGCTATCATCTTCATATACAAGTCCTGAGAAAAGAGTTCTAAGAATTTCATTTGACTTAGTATCTCTGTTTTTTGATGCAGTAAGGCTTTGTGGAACTACGCCAATACCATAAGCAACAGGTTTATTTCTAGTTGATGTTTGTAGATATTCAGTTTTCTTCTCAACACACCCAGTGAATATCAAGCATGTAATCATTACACTGGCAGTAATTTTATATATTTTATTCATATCACAAAATTCTTTCTAAAAATTTAGTATACTATCCTTATTTGTTTATTATTTACATATATATTGTAAAATAAACATTCTTGCATTATTTATTTTTAAAGTATAATATTGTACTGCAATTTATGGTATAATAAAATTAAGTGAATTTTAAATTATAAAGTTCAAACTAAAACGGAGGTAATAACTAATGATTATTTGCCTGGAAATAGTTGGCCTTATAACTATGCTTATTTTTTGTTTTATAGGCATATGGAGTTTTATACTACTAAACCAACTACTCGGTCAATTTAGATACAAAAATTATTTAATGGAGAAATTAATCCAAAGCATATCCTATAATTCAAAAAAAAATAATGACCCAGGTGAAATCATAAATGGTGATAATACTTATGATTCCACAGAGCCAGTTAAAAATAGTAATGTTTCTAAAATATTTGCAAAAGATGAAAATAATTTAAATGCTTAATATGGTTCCCTTGGGGGAACCATATTTTTTAGACTCTATTTTAAAACGCAATCATTTTTTATAGTTTCGCTATTTCATCACACATAAGTTTATTGACCATTTTAGGATTAGCCTTTCCCTTAGTCTCTTTCATTACAAGACCTATAAGGAAGCCAACAACTCTAGTTCTTCCATTTTTATAGTCTTCTATAGACTTTTGATTCTTGCTTAATACATCTTTTATAACTGAGAGTATTTCATCTTCATTGCTGTTCTGAACAAGACCTTCATCTTCTATAATTTTCTTTGGAGATTCTCCTGTTTCGAACATTTTAACTATAACTTTTTTACCTATAGCATTGGATATAGTGCCAGCATTTATAAGCTTTATAAGTTCCGAAAGCTGCTCTGGAGTAAATTTAAGATCTTCAACCCAAACATAATTAGCCTTCATTATCTTTGAAATATCCCCCATAAGCCAGTTTGATGCAGCTTTAGCATCACCACTTAACTTTGCAGTTTTTTCAAAGTAATCCGCCATAGACATAGTAAGCGTTAGTACAGAAGCATCGTATTTAGGTATTTCAAATTCTTCTATAAATCTTTCCTTTTTTTCATATGGAAGCTCTGGTATTGTCTTTCTTATATTTTCTATCCATTCATCACTTATATTTAAAGTAACAAGATCACCTTCTGGGAAATATCTATAATCATTAGCTTGTTCCTTACTTCTCATAACACTAGTTATGCCTTTAGCATCATCCCATCTTCTTGTTTCAACATACAATTTTTCTCCACTTTCTATAGCCTTTACATGTCTTTCATATTCATAATTAAGGGCCTTTTCAAGTGCTTTAAAAGAGTTCATATTCTTTATTTCAGTTCTAACACCAAATTCTTTAGCGCCTTTTTCCATTACAGAAATGTTAGCATCACATCTTAAAGAACCTTCTTCCATTTTACAGTCAGAAACTCCTATACATGAAAGTATACTCTTTAACATTTCAAGGTATGCTACAGCTTCCTCTGGGCTTCTAATATCTGGCCTTGATACTATTTCTGCTAATGGAACTCCTGCTCTATTAAAATCAACTAAAGTTCCTGCATTAGTATGTAAAAGCTTTGCTGCATCTTCCTCAACATGTAATCTCTCAACACCAATTCTTTTCTTAATTCCATCTTCAAGTTCTACTTCAATATACCCATCTCTGCATATAGGAAGTTCATCCTGAGTTATTTGATAATTTTTAGGACAATCTGGGTAGAAATAATTTTTCCTATCCATCCTTCCCATATGTGTTATTGAACAATTTAAAGCAAGACCAGCCTTTATTGCATATTCAATAACCTTTTTATTGATATGTGGAAGTGATCCTGGAAGCCCCATGCAAACAGGACAAACATGAGTATTAGGCTGTCCTCCAAAATCAGCAGTACATCCACAATACATTTTTGTTTTTGTATTAAGTTCTACGTGAACTTCAAGTCCAATAACTATTTCATATTCCATATACTTTCACCTTCCCTACTTTATATCTGCTGCGCAATTTTTATGCCATAATGTAGACTGTTCAAAGCTGTATGCCATATTGAAAAGTACATCTTCTCTAAAGTAATTACCCATTATCTGTAGTCCAACTGGAAGACCTGAAACCATACCGCATGGTACAGATATAGCTGGAATACCACTTATATTAACAGGTACAGTGTAAATGTCTGACATGTACATAGAAAGTACATCTTTAGTCTTCTCTCCTAAATTAAATGCAGTTGTTGGAGATGTAGGTGATATTATAACATCAAATTCTTTAAATGCTTTTTCAAAATCTTGCTTTATAAGATTTCTTACCTTTAGAGCTTTTTTATAATATGCATCATAATATCCTGCTGATAAAGCATATGTACCAAGCATAATTCTTCTTTTTACTTCTCTTCCAAAACCTTCACTTCTAGATTTCACATAAAGATCAGTTATATCATCAGCATTCATATCTCTATGTCCATATCTTATTCCATCAAATCTTGCAAGGTTTGATGAAGCTTCTGCTGAAGATATTATGTAATATGCAGCTAATGCGTATTCTGAAAGTGGAAGTGAATATTCCTTTACTTCTGCCCCATTTTCTTTAAATACTTCTATAGCTTCAAGTATGCATTTTTTTACGCTCTCATCTAAGCCATCCCCAAAAAACTCCTTTGGAACAGCTATTTTTTTACCTTTAACATCATTTACAAGACTCTTCTTATAATCTTGAACTGGAGTATCAACTGTTGTAAAATCCATTTTGTCAAGACCAGCTATATTTTGAGTAATAAGTGCGCAGTCTTCTACGTCCCTTCCAAAAGTTCCAACCTGGTCCAAAGTCGAACCAAAGGCAACAACTCCATATCTTGATATTCTTCCATAAGTAGGTTTAAGTCCAACTACACCGCAGAAAGATGCTGGTTCTCTTACAGATCCTCCTGTTTCAGTTCCCAATGCTACTGGAGCTTCACAGCTTGCAACTGCAACTGCAGCTCCGCCAGAGGAACCTCCTGGAACTTTAGTTGTATCCCATGGATTTTTGGCAACCTTATAAGCACTGTTTTCATTAGAGGATCCCATAGCAAATTCATCCATGTTTGATTTTCCAATTATAATTCCATTATTTTGTTTAAGTCTTTCAACTACAGTAGCATCATAAGGTGATATATATTTTTCAAGTATTTTTGATGCACATGTATTTTGCATATTTTTTACACTTATATTATCCTTTACAGCAACAGGAATACCTGATAATCCTTGAAGCTTTTCCCCTTTTTCAATTTTTTGATCCATTAGTTTTGCGTCTTTAAGTGCTTCTTCCTTAGCTACATACAAAAAAGCCCCTAGTTTTTCATCAGCCTTATCAATTCTATTTAAAAAAGCATTTGTCACTTCCTCAACTTTAACTTCCTTATTATCTATCATATCTTTAAGCTCATGCGCTTTAAGCTTATGCAATTCCATAAAAATACCTCCTTATAGCTACTCAATTATTTTAGGAACAATTATGTATTCCTCTAAATTCTTAGGTGAATTTTTAATTACATCTTTTAAATCCATAGAAGGTTCAACAACATCTTCTCTAAATTTATTTTCTATGTAATAAGGGTTTACTATTATATCAACATTGTCAGTATCAAGTTCATTAAGCTTGTCAATATACCCCAACACACTATTTAAATCGTGAGCTAAACTTTCCTTTTCCTCTTCAGTAAAACTAAGTCTTGCTAGTTCAGCAACATATTCAACATCTTTTTTTGAAACAGCCATATTTTCTCGCTGCATAAATTTAGAATTATGCAGCTCCTCCCTTCTTTGTATTTTATAATGTATATTTTTCAATAAATGCAGCTTAATTTTAAGTACATATTTAACATTATAAATCATACCAAATTAAATTATACAATTATTATTAAATAATCTCAATTTTTTTGATTAATTTATTGCTTTCATCATTTAAGAAAGTAACAAATAAGCTTAAACTTGAATTACAGTATCATTTTCCGTAGGTACAGAGGAAAATATCCCTTAATCTCAACTTTATATGAAACAAGAGTGTTTTCAAACCATTTAAATAACGTTAATAAATCTTAGAGGAATATTCCTCTTAGATTTATTAACGTTATTTAATGTTGCAAAACACTCTTGTTTCACAATTTTTTTAAAATACTCCCATATACATGAAGAACATAGTACCAAGCGCTATAAATGCACATCCTCCAGAATAAAAAAGGTTTCTAGACTTGTCACTATTATCAAAAAAGTTAACTGCCCAAACAATCATAGTAAAAATCATAAATATATCAAACATTTTGTAGTTACTGAAGTATTGTATTGGAATAAGTTGATATGTAGTAAGCAAAGTAAATATAAGACACACTGTGGTAATAACTACTAAAGTCCAGCTTAAAAAACCTACTGTCTTTTTTAACATAATACTTCCTCCCTCAAAAATCCTACTAAATATAATATATTATTTTGCAACCTTTGTAAATAACACATTAGACTTTATCTTTGTAAATCTTTTACTATTTGTTCAAATTCGTCTTCGTTTATTATTCTTACACCTAATTTTAATGCCTTATCATATTTGGAGCCAGCATTTTCACCTGCAATAACGCAATCAGTTTTTTTGCTAACGCTTCCTGCAACATTTGCTCCTAATTTCTCAAGTTTTTTCTTTATATCAGTTCTCGAATAATTTTTAAGTGTTCCAGTTGCAACTACAGTTTTATTTGTAAAAGGATTATCCACAATTTCGCTTTCCTCATAAGTAGGGCATACTCCTAATTCAAAAAGCTCTTTTATACTTTTTATTATTTTGTCCTGCTTAAAAAATTCTGCTATACTTTTTGCAACAATATCACCTATATCTTGAACTGAAATTAAGTCTTCATACGATGCATTTCGTATACTATCAAAATTTTTAAATTTTTTAACAAGATCATTTGCAGTTTTTTTGCCTACATTAGGTATTCCAAGAGAATAAATAAAAGATGGCAAATCACAGTTTTTACTTTTTTCAATAGCCTCAATGAGATTTGCAGCCTTCTTTTCAGCGAACTTATCTAGTTTAAGTAGATCTTCCTTTTTTATTCTAAACAAATCAGAAATACTCTTAATGTCAAGCTTTTCAAATAATTGCTCAGCTGTTTTTTCACTAAAACCTTCAATATTCATAGCCTCTCTACTACCAAAATGAACTATGCTTTTTACCATTTGAGGCTTGCAAGATAACGTATTTTCGCAGAAAAAGTGAACACCTTCTCTTACCAATTCACTTCCACAAGAAGGGCATGTCATTGGCGGTTCTATTTCTATGCTTTTAACATTTTCATCATCCGAAACGCCCATTATTTCCGGTATAACATCATTAGATCTTCGTATAAAAACTCTGGATCCTATTTTAACTCCTTTTCTTTTTATGTCATCCATATTATTTAATGTAGCCCTTTTTACAACTACTCCAGCAATGTCAACTGGCTCCAATAAAGCAGTTGGAGTAACTCTCCCACTTCTTCCAACATTCCACTCTACATCTATAAGCCTTGTTGTAGCTTCCTCCGCTTCAAATTTATATGCGATTGCCCATTTGGGGAATTTTATTGTATATCCAAGGTAATCTCTTGTCTTAAAATCATTAATTACTATTACAACTCCATCAATATCATAATTCAACGTTTTTCTTATATTTCCTATATATTCTATCTCTCTTTTTATTTCATCAATGGTTGTACAATCTTTTATATATTCATCAACTGGAAAACCCTTTTCTCTTATAAAATTCATCATTTCAATATAAGTCTTAAATGGAGTTCCTTCATTGTATCCAACATCATAAAAAAATGCCGATAAATTTCTTTTTGCAGTTTCTTTAACATTTAAATTCCTAAGAGCTCCTGCTGCACCATTTCTAAGATTTTTAAGTGGAACCACTGACTTGCTATTGTAAGCTTCAAAAGCCTCTTTAGTCATTATTGCTTCACCATGTACTTCTATTAAAGCATCATTTTTTATTCTTAGTGGGATTGATTTTATTGTCTTTGCCTGAGCTGTTATATCCTCTCCTGTAACTCCAGTACCTCTAGTTGCTGCCTTTATAAGTATTCCGTTTTCATCATATGTACAGTTTATTGTAAGTCCATCAAACTTTTTTGTAAGCACATACTTAAGTGGAGGAAGTTTATCCTCATGGCTTGAATTGTACTCATTTACAGCCTTTTCATTTCTATTATGCCATTCAACAAGTTCTTCAAGACTTTGAGCTTTATCAAGGCTAAAAAGTTTTGCTCTATGTGTATACTTTTCAAATTGAGGAAGAACCACATCTCCAACCCTCATTGTTGGAGAATATGGATACACAATTCCTGTTTCCTTCTCTAATTTTCTAAGTTCATCATATTTTACATCATATTCCTTATCCGAAACCACAGGGTCATCAAGTACATAATAGCTGTAGGAATATTTATTTAGCTCCTCTATAAGCTTTTCCATTTTCACAATTTTATCTTCTTTTTCGTCCATAACTACACCTCATTTTATAAAAGTTCAAGTGGTGCCATATCCAGTCTTAAATTCTTAATCCCCATATTTTCAAAGGCAATTGTCAAATTAACATGACCATCTATTTTATTTATAGTTATTATAGTACCTTTTCCAAACTTAGAATGTTTTACTTTAGTTCCCTTTGATATATCTTTCTCAAGCAAAATTGCAGGTTCATTATCCTTTATATTCTCTAATCTGTTTTCACTTCTCAAGCTGCCAAATTGAATATTTTTAGGTGGAACTTCTTTTGGAACAGAATTTAAATTCCAGCTGGCGCTTTTAGTAAAACTTTGACTTGCACCTCTGCTAAAATCGGACTTTAAGTTAAAGGTTTCTTTTAAATCATCACCAATTTCATTTAAAAAGTCTGATTCTGTAAATGCCTCTGTTCTTCCAAATACTTTTCTTATTCTTGCAGAAGTCATATAAAGTTTTTCCTTCGCTCTCGTAACTCCAACGTAAGCAAGTCTTCTTGATTCCTCCATTTCGTAAGAATTAGTAAAAGCAACCCCTCCTGGAAATATTCCATTCTCCATTCCAACCATAAATACAACAGGGAATTCAAGTCCCTTTGCACTATGAACTGTCATTAAAACAACTGTATCGGCGTCCTCATCATAATTGTCTACATCTGCTACCAAAGAAGTCTTTTCAAGGAATGCTGAAAGAGTTTTATCATCTGATGTATTTTCAAAATCCACTGCCGCATTAACCAGCTCTTGAAGATTTTCTATTCTAGCTCGGTCTTGAACATCATCTGACTTTTTAAGTTCATCCATATATCCAGTTTGTTCAAGTATTTCCTTTATCAAAATTGATATTGAAATTTCATCTTTTCTCCTTACGAAGCTATTTAATATGCTTACAAATTTGTTTATTGAAGTGGCTGTTCTCGGGGACAATCCGGGAATATTGTTCACATCTAAAATAGCATTATATAAACATTCTTCAATCTCATTGGCAAAGTTCTCAATTTTTGATACTGTTGTTGCTCCTATACTTCTCTTTGGAACATTTATTATTCTCTTAAGGCTTACATTATCAAGAGGATTATTTATCAGCTTAAGATATGCCATTATATCTCTTATTTCTTTTCTATCATAAAATTTAAGTCCACCGATGATTCTATAAGGTATATTTCTTTTTATGAATACATCTTCAAATATACGCGATTGAGCATTTGTTCTATACAAAATTGCAAAATCTTTAAATTTCCTTTTTTCCTCATCTTTAGTTTTCATTATTTCACTAGCTACAAACTCTGCCTCAGCAACGTCTGAATCTGCTCTTAAAACCTTTATTTTTCCTCCATCATCACTTCTTGTCCTAAGCTTTTTCATATGTTCATGTGGATTATTTTTAATTATTTCATTTGCTGCCTTTAATATATTTCCTTTTGACCTATAATTTTCTTCAAGCTTTACAACTTTTGCATTTTTATACTCTCTTTCAAAATCCAGTATATTCCTTATGTCTGCTCCTCTCCATCCATATATGCACTGGTCATCATCGCCAACCACACATATATTTTTACTTTCAGAAGCAAGAAGTCTTGCAAATTCATACTGGCATTTATTCGTATCTTGATACTCATCTATCATTATATACTTGAATTTTCTTTGATAGAACTTAAGAACTTCTGGTTCCCTTTTAAATAGTTCTACAGTTTTAAAAATAAGATCATCAAAATCAAGCGCATTATTCTCTTTTAGCTTTTTCTGATACAAAAGGTATACATCAGCTATTTTATTAAGCTTATAATTGCTGCTATTTTCATTTTTATATTGCTGCGGAGTTACAAGTTTATCTTTAGCTGAACTTATTTTAGATATTACTTCTTTATCTGTTATATCTTTTTCATTTATACCAATTTCCTTTATACACTGTTTTATAAGCACCTTTTGATCATCACTATCATATATTGTAAAATTTCTACTGTACCCTATTTTATCTATTTCTCTTCTCAAAATTCTTACGCAGCATGAATGAAATGTTGCTATCCACATACTACTTACCTTTTCACTTCCAATTAAAGCTTTTACTCTCTCTTTCATTTCTGCTGCTGCCTTGTTAGTAAAAGTTATAGCAAGAATTTGTGAAGAATAAATACCAAGTTCATCAAGCATATAAGCTATCCTATATGTAAGTACTCTAGTTTTTCCACTTCCTGCTCCTGCAAGTATTAAAAGAGGTCCATCTATCGTAGTAGCTGCTTCATATTGTTCATTATTAAGCAATTTTTTTAAATCCATAAAATTTCACTCCTTGAGTTTTTAAGACTTAACAGCTCAGCTTAATATATAGAAACTGCATTAAACGCTTAAATTAATCAAAATATAGTAATATTAATTTAAAGTTTCCATATAATTTCATCATATAAACTATTAAATATTATAACATTTTATCAGTAATTTTAATCATTTGAAAATAAAAAATCAGCATAAGTTTTATTTCTTATACTGACATTTTTTACTTAAACTATTATAAACTATAAGAGATAATTTTACAAAACATTTAATTTGATAATTCACCCCTTATTAAGTCTATCTAAAATTATATTATATCCATCAGCTCCATAATTAATGCATCTGTTTACTCTACTTATAGTTGCAGTACTTGCCCCTGTAATTGCAGCAATGTCCGTATAAGTTTTTTTGTCTTTAAGCATTTTTGCAACTTGAAGCCTTTGTTCAATTGTCTTTATTTCATTTATTGTAAAAATATCTTCAAAAAACCTGTAACATTCATCTCTATTTTGAAGAATTAGTATTGCATCACATAAAAAATCCATAGATTCACTTTTCAACCTTGAATTATAATCAGACATCAAAAACCACCTCTTTCAACCTGTAATTTATATTTTACCATTTTATAAGGCATATTTCCACAAAATATTTATTCACAATCATGAAATAAATATTGCACTTTTATTTTATAATAATTTTTTATATTCATCACAAATTTCACGTTCATCTTATGTAAATCTTTTCATATTTTCATAAACAAAAAATAAAAACAGCCCTTGGGGCGGGGCTGTTCATAATAAATAAAAAGGGGGCTATTCATTCCTTGTTATTTATCTTTCGTCTAATATTATAATAAACATATAAACAAAAAGCAATAGGAACGTGAAAATTTTATTGTAAACATTTTATTAATATGAAGGTAATTCCTTCATAAACCATTAACATATTTTGCAAATTATTCTTAGTTTTTCAAGTTCAGAAACTGTAAGCTCCCTATATTCGCCCTCATCAAGCCTCTCATCTAAATTAAGTCCACCGAAGCTTAGCCTTTTAAGATAAATTACCTTTTTGTCAAGACTTTGAAACATTCTTTTAACCTGATGATATTTTCCCTCCTGCACAGTAACTTTAACTTCCGATTCATTTTCATCAGCTTTCAATATTTCTAATTTTGCAGGCATACATTTATAACCATCATCAAGGATAATTCCTTTTTTAAATTCTTCAATATCATTTTTATTTAATTCAGAATCTATCTTCGCATAATAAACCTTATCAACATGCCATTTAGGTGATATCAGCCTATGATTTAATTCTCCATCATTTGTAAGCAGGAGCAAACCTACAGTATCCTTATCAAGCCTTCCAACTGGAAATGGATCAAATACCTTGTGCTGCTCTTCAAGAAGATCTATAACGGTCCTATCATAATCATCAAAGGTTGCCGATATTACACCATCAGGCTTATTCATCATCAAATATATATTTTTTTTATATGTAACTTCTTCTCCATTAACTTTTATTGTACTTTTAATGGGGTCCAGCTGATAATTGTTATCCTTTATAACCTCTCCATCAATTTTAACTTCTCCACTTTTTATAATTTTCTTAACATCTTTTCTTGAGCCATATCCTAAATTAGCTAAAACTTTATCTAATCTTTCCATATTCTATTTCCTTTCAACATAAAAACATCCTGTAAAATACACATTATTTATATTTTACAGGATATTCAAAATTATTATACTTAAAACTAATATTTTATCATCTCAATCTTAACAATTTAAAGATAATGCGAAACAATTCAAGTGAAGGGTTTAACTTCCTTTCACTATATTATGTATTATAATAACCAAGAACCTTAGTCACATAATTTTGAGTTTCACCTGAAAGAGCACTTATGTTTCCTGCAGTATTTTTAACTGCATTTGGACCAGCATTATATGCTGCGACAGCAAGTTTGGCGTTACCAAACATATCAAGAAGTTCTTTTAAATACCTTGTACCTCCATCTACGTTTTGTTCAACATCATATGCATTAGTTACTCCAAGTTCGCTGGCAGTAGATGGCATAAGCTGCATAAGACCTTCTGCTCCGACGCTCGAAGTTGAATTTGGATTAAAATCTGATTCTTGCTTTATAACAGCCAGTATAAGTTTTTTATCAACGCCATATTTTTTTGATGCATCTTCTACTGCTTTATCTATAGAAGTGTTGCCAGATTTAATTTCATTTTGTATATAATCCAAAGTATTATTCATAAGTAGGCCTTTCCCATAACCAAGATTGCTTAAGTCGCCACTACCCAAAATACTGCTTAAATCGAAAGAACCATTGCCTTCCGCTGATGCATTAAGTAAACTTTCTAGAGCCATTTGAAATCCCTGTGATGAAGAATCATCATCAGACATTCCAGCTTTAAGCATTTGCTGCATCATATTAAGTTGAAGATAATTTTGCACGCTATTTACGCTAGAACTATCGCTTACAGCCACATTATTCACCTACCTCACATTATTCCAATAAATAAACTATAGCTTTATTTTCGTAAACAGTCAAACAAAACTTTATACATTCATCTCAAAAATTGAATAATCTTCATATTCTTTTTCACAATTAAATTGATTTTTACATAAAATAAGAATCCTATAGTTTCCCTTTTCTGTTGGTATAAATGAATAAAAACTTTTTTTGCTGTATCTTTGAACTATCTTCCATTCCCCATCTTTCATAATATAAAATTGATATACTATTTCCCTTCCATTTTTACAAGATACATTTAGTGTAACAGCCTCGTTTAATATAGGAAATTCTCTATCACATTTTATTGTAAGCTCACTCACTGGCTCTACATCCCTTACAATAAAATTAATAGCTTTATATGAGTCAAATTTCTTTGAGCTATTCTTATTTACAGCGTATATTTCAACTTTATAAGTACCTTCACACTTAGGAATTACTTCATATTTTTTAGAAAATTCAAAATTTGTTTCTTCTAATTGACTACTATTTTTGCTAATTATAAATTTAACTAAATTTTCTTTTGTATTTAAAGTTACTGCCTCCAATTGAATCTTTTCTCCAACAACATAATAGTCTTTAACAGGTGGAAGTACGCATTCTATTTTAGCTGGAATGTAATCCATGGCTTGTACCACTACTTCTGAACAGCACTGAAAATCCTTATCACAATATTTGTCTTTAACTTTAATTTCGATTGTATATTTTCCTGAATCTGAAGGTGTAAAATTGACCCAATTACATGCCCCATAATCTATTTTTTCTATTATTTGATTTTCTTTTTTAACGGTAAAACTATATCTTAAGTCTATTCCTCCTTTTGCTTCTACTTTAACATTTACAGTTTCCCCCTTCAGTATGGTACCTTCCTTACTTTTATATATCCTTACTATCTTAACCGGTTTATTCTTAATCTCTTCTATTGCAAATTTAAACTCTTTTAAAGCCTCAAAAGCCTCTTTACAGCTTTCATCTTTAACCATTAGCTTTACATTGTATATACCTGCTCTTTTAGGTCTCCACACATAGTTTTTATCCCTCTTGTATCCACTATCCTCACTTAAATTCCCATCAATCACATATCTGTATAGTATGTTTTTTCCCCCAGTAACTACTGATTTTAAATTAATAGTACTTCCTAGAAGCTGCGGCGAAGTTACATCAGCAGTAAAATCGATTATTTTTATATCTCTATATTTTTTCACCCTATATAAAATAACAGCTCTATCATCAAATTCTTTTTTAGAATACATATCTTTAACCATACATAAAAGCTTGAAGTCTCCATATCCTTTTTCTGTATAACTTACAATTCTTTTACCTGAATAATCCTGTATACACTCACTTTTTCCTAGGGCATATATTTTCACAAATTTATATAATGTCATCTTATTGTCACTATTAATTGCATCTACTTTAAAAATAATCTCATTACCTGTATAAAGTTCAGTAGTAAGACATCTAAAATTTTTGATTTCCACCTTATCACTTTCAGAATTTCTTATTATATAATCTGTTTTATTTACATAACTAAATGGTTTTGCATCATCTTTTTCCAAAGCCTGAATCATTATAGTATAAATTCCCTCTTTTTTTGGAGACCATACTGCAAATAGTTCATTGGAAAAATCCTTAAGTATATTCCACTTTCCATTATGCCCAACTAAGAACTTATATAACAAATTCTTATTTATACAATTTTTTATACTTATATTTATTTTTTCATTTTTTCGCTGCGGACTCTCCTTATCAAATGCTATTTGAAATTCTTCCATATTCTTTCATCTCCCAAAGAAATTGTTAACTTTATTATACTATATTACCATATTTTGTAACAAGAGTGATGTTTACATTTTTTTTGATTTTTTATATTATATAGATAAACTTACTCCTGTATAAAGATAAACCATCTTGAAACTTGAAATTTATTTGTACCAAAATGCCGTCTTCTAGGCATTATGGTGCACATGAATTTCAATAGTTAAAGCGTTTTATCTATATATAGTGAAACTACTGGGAAACTTAAACTATTCATGTACCAAAATGCCATTCTCTAAGAGATTATGGTAAACATATAGTTTGCAGTTAAGCTAGTTTCACTATATAACTAATTTATAAAAATTATAAATTCATTTAGCTTAGGAGGCAAACAATGAAAATCTTTAATGCATTAGTTACAAATTTCAATAGAATCGAATTCAAAATAGATAATCCAAGCGAATTAAATTTTTACATGTTGAATATAGTTAATGGCAGAAATTACATGAAAATAATTGAGCACTCAATATCAGATAATACAGTTTTTCTAAACTTAGAAAATGAAATAGACATAAAAATGGATTGTTTACTTATCTACGGCGACATAATAAACATAAAGTGTTGTTACTTTAAATTATTTTCATCTAAAGAATTTAATGATAGATACTATTATGATGGTAAACTTGGAGTTGAGTACACCCCCCAAAAATCAATTTTTAAATTGTGGGCTCCAAGTGCTTTAAATGTAAAGCTTCTTTTATATAAAAACGGAGATGCAGCCTTAAATGATAATCCAGTTCATTCTATATACCTAAATGAAGAAAATGGCTTATGGAGCACTCCTATAGAAGGTGATTTGAAGAATTATTATTACACTTATCAAGTTGTCTTATATAATGAAGTAAATGAAGTTACTGATCCATATGTAAAAGCAACAGGAATAAACGGAAATAGAGGCGCTATAATAGATATTTCTGAAACAAACCCTGAAAATTGGGATAAAGATGTTTCTCCAAGTACAATAAATAATTTTACAGATGCCGTAATTTATGAAATTAGCATAAGAGATATTTCTTCAAATCCAAACAGCAATATAAAAAATACTGGAAAGTATTTAGGATTAGCTGAAGAAAATACAAAAACAAAAAACAATCTTTCTACAGGACTTGATTACATAAAAGAGTTGGGAATAACTCATGTTCAGATAATGCCTATATTTGACTTTTCCTATAAAAGTATTGATGAAAAAATGCCTTCAGAATATAATTGGGGTTATGATCCTCAAAATTATAATGTTCCGGAAGGTACGTATTCTACAGATCCATATGACTCTAAATGCAGAATAAGGGAACTAAAGACATTAATTAGTGCTTTACACAAAAATAATATTTCAGTTAATGTGGATGTGGTTTTCAATCATCTCTGGAATGAAAAAGAAAATAGTTTTGAAAAGACATTCCCTGGGTATTATTTAAGAAGAAACCAGGATGGTACATTTTCAAACGGAACCGGATGCGGTAACGATACAGCTTCAGAAAATCTAATGATGAAAAAATTTATAATTGACTCTGTAGTTTATCTATCACAAGAATATCATATAGATGGTTTTAGATTTGATTTAATGGGAATTCATGATATAGATGCAATGAATCAAATACGTGAAGCTGTTGACAGGCTTGGAAGACCAATAATGCTTTACGGCGAAGGCTGGAACTTAAATACAAATTTGCTATATGAGAAGAAAGCCATTATTCAAAATTCCTTTAAAACTCCACGCATTGGATATTTTAATGAAATCATAAGAGATTCTATTAGAGGTTCACTTTTTGATGCAAATTCAAAAGGTTTTGCCTCTGGCGGTGAAAATTTTGAAAATTCCATAAAATTATCATCTATAGGATGTATAAATTATTCTGAATGGCTTAAAGGCCCATTTAATTCTCCAGAGCAATCTATAAATTATGTTTCTTGCCATGATAACGCAGCACTATATGACAAACTGAAAGCTTTAAATCCAGATGACAGTGATGGAACTTTAATGGAAAGAGTAAAATTATCCTTAGGCATAATATTAACTTCTCAAGGAACAGCATTTTTAGAGTGTGGTTCAGAATTTGGCAGAACAAAAAATGGCATAGACAACACTTATAAATCGCCAGACTATATAAATTGGATAGATTGGACATTAAGAGATAAACGTATAAACTGCGTTTATTATATTAAAAATCTTATTAATTTAAGAAAAAATCATTCTGCATTTAGATTTATAAACTCGGATGATTTAAAAAATCACCTTGAATTTATTAACAATTCACCAAAAAATTCTGTTGGCTTCATACTTAAAAATAAACCTAATGGTGATAGTTGGAACAACTTGCTTATAATATACAATGCAAATAATCATGCACTTAACTTTCCTATACCATGGGGAAACTGGAATGTGTACGTGAATAAGAATTCTGTTGGAGAATCTAATATAAGAGATGTAAAAAATAATTATATAGTCGAAGGATTAAGTGTAAATGTACTATATAATTAAATAGTTATATTTTAAAATAAAAAAACAGCAGGTAATTTATGTAAAGATAAATCACCTGCTATCTTTCACTTTTTTAGTCTTCTAATTTTTTCTTTAATTCTTCTGCCATATCTTCATATCCTGGTTTTCCAAGAAGTGCAAACATGTTTTTCTTGTAAGCTTCAACTCCTGGTTGATTAAATGGATTAACACCTAATAGATATCCACTTATAGCACATGCCTTTTCAAAGAAATATACCATATATCCAAAATGATAAGCAGTAAGTTCTGGAACATTTACAATCATAACAGGAACTCCTCCGTCGTTATGTGCAAGAACGGTTCCTCTAAATGCTTGCTTATTAACAAAATCAATAGTCTTTCCAGCTACAAAGTTAAGGCCATCAAGATTTTCTTTATCTTCACCTATAGTTAACTCTTTTCTAGGACTTTCAACATTTATAAATGTTTCTATAAGATCTCTTCTTCCTTGTTGTATGTATTGACCCATAGAATGTAAATCAGTAGAAAAATCTCCTGCTGCTGGGAATAGTCCTTTGTTATCTTTTCCTTCGCTTTCTCCAAATAATTGTTTCCACCATTCTCCAAAGTAATGAAGTGAAGGTTCAAAATTAGTTATCATTTCAATTGATTTTCCTTGCTTATATAGTGCATTTCTAGCTGCAGCATATTTATAAGCATCATTTTTATCAAGATCTTCATCTTTATATGCTTCTCTTGCATCTGCTGCACCTTTCATCATTTCATCTATATCTATTCCAGCTGCTGCTATAGGAAGTAATCCAACTGCTGTTAAAACAGAATATCTTCCTCCAACATCATCAGGAACTACAAAGGATTCATAGCCTTCAGCATCAGCTAAAGTTTTAAGTGCTCCTTTTTTAGCATCTGTTGTTGCATATATTCTCTTTCTAGCTTCTTCAACACCATATTTCTTTTCAAGAAGTTCTCTAAAAATTCTAAAAGCAATAGCAGGTTCTGTTGTAGTACCTGACTTTGATATTACATTAACAGACAAATCTTTTCCTTCTATAGCTTCAAGTAAGTCTGCAAGATAAGTAGAACTTATATTATTTCCACAGAAAAATATTTGAGGTGCTTTTCTAGTTTCTTTTGAAATATTCGCGCTAAATGTATGAGAAAGCATTTCTATAGCAGCTCTTGCTCCAAGATATGATCCTCCAATTCCTATAACTATAAGAACATCAGAGTCGTTTTTTATCTTTTCTGCTGCTTTTTTTATTCTTCCAAATTCTTCTTTACAATAATTAACGGGAAGATCCACCCATCCTAAAAAGTCGTTTCCTGCTCCTGTTTTATTATTAAGCACTTCATGAGCAGCTTTTACCATTGGCTTTAAATTTGTTAATTCTTCATCATTAAGATATGGTTTAGTATTTTTTAAATCAAGACTTAAGTTTTTAGCCATTACAAAGTCCCCTCCATATTTTTTATTTTTTTACCTATAGCAATTTTAGTCTATTATTTTAAATAAATCAAGATTTTAATTGTTAAAAGTTTGACAATTAAATTAAACTGTTATATAATAGTATCATAGAAAATATAATTTTTAGGGGGATTTTCATTATGGAGAAAACAATTAATATTAAAAGTCTTATAGGAAGTAAATTTCAGTGTCAGGATGCAATACTGCTAAAATCAGAACTCCTAGCCAATTTAAATGATAATGTGATTTTGGATTTTTCTGGAATAGATTATGTTCCTACGACCTTCTTTTATAATTTATTCTCCGAGCTGTTATATATCAATGATAGAAAAGACATATTAAATCATATTAAAGTAAAAAATTTATCAAATATTGATGATTACAATAAAGTAGTTTATGGAACAGCAAGTTTAGTTTCATAACCAAAATTAAAATAGCATCTAACCCACTTCAATTTAGATGCATTTCTATCAAACTCACCTTAACAACCTTAAAAACTGCCTTAATGAACCTTATTAAGGCAGTTTTTAGTTTTAATCTTTTTAATAAATGTTGCTTTTTACACTCATTAAAAAAGCTTCCTTTAGTACGTTTAACTATGTTTAAATGAAAATTTTACTACACATATTTTAACATTATAAAGCTAATTATATTACCGTAACAATTTTAAAATATAATTTTAGGAGGTAAGACTATGGTTGCTACTGGTAATATGCAAATAGAAGCAAATAATCTCAAAGTTATTAAGGATCAACTTGGATATGAATCTTTATTAAATAAAAAATTTAGCCAATACAGTCAAATGTGTACTGACGGTCAGCTTAAGAATCTTTGTAATGAAGCGTGCCAAATCCACAAAGAAAACTTTAATTCCTTAAAAACTTATCTTGATTCGCATCAATAATTAATTTTTAGGAGGGATTTTTATATGAATAATGTAATGACTATGTCTGAAAAAGACATGATGCAAGATTTACTTGCAACCGAAAAACAGGCAATTTCATCTTACAGTACAGGAATCACTGAAACTTCTTGTGAAAATTTAAGAAAAACACTTTTAAATAATTTTAGAACTTGTGAAGAAACTCAGTATAAAATTTTTGATTCAATGAAACAAAAAGGCTGGTATTCTACAAAAGACGCTCCCGATGCTGATGTACAGCAAGTAAAAGATTCTGCAACTACAATGTCACAGGAATTACGCTAAATTAATATTTATTAGAGTATCACAAGTCCTCCTAGATTTAGATACCTTCTAACAATATAAGAAAAGCGTCACAAAACATATTATAATAAATATTTTGTGGCGTTTTTCATTTCGCTATATTTTAATATCTTATAAATATTGATTATTATGTCCATTTTACAAGCTAAAGTTATATAATAGTCTTATAGGCAATATTTATTGGAGGTATGTACTATGAACTCTTGGATTAAAGAATCTATTTTTTATCATATTTATCCTCTAGGTTTTTGCGGTGCTCCGCAGAATAATGATTTAGCATCTAAACCAATACCTCGTCTAGATAAAATACAAAAGTGGATACCACATCTAAAAGCTCTTGGAATAAATGCGTTATACCTAGGACCTGTTTTTGAATCAACTTCTCACGGATATGATACTATAGATTATTTTAAAGTCGATAGAAGACTTGGTACTAATGATTTACTTAAGGATATTTCAGATACGCTTCACAAAAATGGAATAAAATTAATTTTGGACGGAGTATTTAACCATGTTGGAAGAGATTTTCCTAAATTTAATGATTTAGTTTTAAATAAACAAAATTCAAATTATTCATCCTGGTTTTCTGGAGTAAATTTTAATGGTAATACTGTATATAATGATGGCTTTTCATATGATTGCTGGAATGGATATTATAACCTTGTCAAATTAAATACCTATAATAGTGAGGTTAAAAATTATATATTTAAAATAATTAAATTTTGGATTGAGGAATTTGATATAGATGGTATAAGATTGGATGCAGCAGACTGCTTGGAACTAAATTTTTTAAAAGAACTTTCTCAATATTGTAAAAGACTAAAACCAGATATGCTTCTACTTGGAGAAATTATACACGGTGATTACAGTAGATGGGCAAACAGCGAGTGCCTAGATACAGTGACTAATTATGAATGTTATAAAGGTCTTTATTCAAGCCACAATACCATTAATTATTTTGAAATTGCCTATTCATTAAATAGGCAATTTGGAAATGATGGTATATATAAAAACATTCCATTGTATAATTTCGTTGATAATCATGATGTCAATAGAATTGCCAGTACTTTGACTGATTTAGACAATATCTATCCATTATATGCCTTGCTTTTCACCATGCCCGGAATTCCATCAATATACTATGGAAGTGAATTTGGAATAAAGGGCACAAAGAAAAATGGCTCCGATTCTGAACTGCGTCCTGAAATTAATTTAAATGATTTTGATAACTTAAAAGATAGCCAAAAGCTTTTAAAATTTATACAGCTTGTTTCTAGAATAAGGACAACTTCTAAGGCTTTAAAGAAAGGTTCCTACAATCAATTATTTATTTCAAATAAGCAGTATGCATTTTTAAGAAGCTTTGAAGATGAAAATATAATAACCGCTACCAATTGTTCTAAAGAAGATTCAAAAATAAAATTTAATATTAAAGGTAAATGTCTTTTAGATTTAATAACCAAAGAAACCTTTGATATAGAAAATCAAACTGTAATTTTACCTGTTTCTAAAAATAAAGCAAGAATATTAAAATTAGAAAAATAATAGTTTATTTATATGCATTTTTGATTATAATTAAATATGTAATTTTAATTTAAAGGAGCAATTTTATATGAACCCACAACCAATTGATATACTAAAAAAGTACTTTGGTTATTCTTCATTTAGAAAAGGTCAAGAAAAGATAATACAAAGTATAATAAATAAAAAAGATACTTTTGCCATAATGCCGACGGGCGGCGGAAAGTCCATATGCTATCAAATTCCTGCTCTTACAATGGAAGGAATAACTATTGTAATTTCTCCTCTAATCTCTCTTATGAAAGATCAGGTAGATACCCTCAGGGAAAATGGAGTAAACGCATCCTTTATAAACAGTTCTCTTTCCTCTAAAGAGGTGAACGAAGTTATTTTAGGCGCTATTTCCGGCCATTGCAAAATTTTATACGTTGCTCCCGAAAGATTAGAACAGGATTATTTCAAAAATACAGTGAAAAGTTTAAATATATCTATGGTAGCTGTCGATGAGGCGCACTGCGTATCTCAATGGGGCCATGATTTTAGAGTAAGTTACAAAAGAATAGCCCCTTTTATTGAAAGTCTCAGTAAAAGACCAGTCGTATCTGCCTTTACTGCAACTGCAACTCCTAAGGTAAAAAACGATATTATAGAACTCTTAAATCTTAAAAGTCCTGAATGTTTTACAACAGGCTTCGATAGAGAAAATTTATTTTTTTCCGTAATTAAAAATGAAAATAAACTTGACTTTATACTTAAATATATTGCTAAGAACAAAAATAACTCTGGAATTATTTATGCAGCTACAAGAAAAGAAGTAGACAATTTATATGAAAAATTGCTGAGAAAGGGATATTCTGTTGGAAGATACCATGCTGGATTATCTGATGATGAAAGGACTAAAAATCAAGAAGCTTTTGTCTACGATGATATAAAAATAATAATAGCTACCAATGCTTTCGGAATGGGAATAGATAAGTCAAATGTAAGGTTTGTTATTCATCACAATATGCCTAAAAATATGGAATCTTATTATCAAGAAGCTGGTCGTGCTGGTAGAGATGGTGAAAACAGCGAGTGCATATTACTTTTCGGAGGACAAGATATTCACATTCAAAAGTTTCTTATTCAGCAAAGTATTCCATCATTTGAAAGACAAAGAATTGAATTGCAAAAATTAAGTTCGATGGTTGATTACTGCAGAACCACTTCATGCCTTAGGAAATACATATTGAATTATTTTGGCGAAGAATACGAAACTGAAAATTGCGGCAATTGCAGCAACTGTACAAATGATTCTGAACTCGTAGACATAACCGTAGAATCCCAAAAAATATTATCCTGTGTATATAGGATGAATCAAAATTATGGAATAACTTTAATTTCTGAAGTTTTAAAAGGATCTAAAAATCAAAGAATATTAAGTTTTAGATTTAACAACTTATCTACTTATGGACTAATGAGTGAATATAAGCTTAAGGATATTGTTGATTTAATAAATGCTCTTATTGCAGACCAATATTTAACTCTTACTGAAACAGAATACCCTGTGGTAAAGCTAACCGAAAAAAGTTATCCTGTTTTAAAGGGAGAAAAGAAAGTAATGCGAAAAATAATTATTGTAAAAGAACAATCCATAACCGAAGACAAGACATTATTTGAGCAGCTAAAAGCACTCAGGAAAGAACTTGCTTACAATGAAAATGTTCCTCCATATATAATATTCTCTGACGCAGTACTTACTGAAATGTGCAAATACTATCCTACAAACAAAGAGGTTATGCTAAACTTAAAGGGTATAGGAGAAAAGAAATACGAAAAATATGGAGATAAATTTGAAACTTTAATAAAGGCTTATGTTAGAGAAAACAACATAGTTGCTAACACTATACCGCTTACAACCTCGCATGAAGCATCACCTAAATCAAAAACTCATATAGTTACTTTTGAGCTTTACAAGAATGGTCTATCTGTTAGTAAAATTGCAGAAAATCGAAATCTATCCCCTAAAACCATTCAAGATCATTTACTAAAATGTGCCGAAGAAGGTTTAGGTATAGACTTAGATTCATTTATCCCGCAAGAATATTCTGAGCTTATATATGAAAAAATCAAAACTTTAGGTACTGCTAAATTAAGGCCTATAAAAGAGGCTCTCCCTGAAGATGTTGACTATATGGCAATAAAAGCAGCAATTTGCAAGTACCAACGTAATAAACATGTAAGTTAAAAATATTGCGAAGTAACAGTATCTTGGAATATTAAATAAAATTTTATAAATCTTAGAGTCTAAATCGTAAAAGGCTTAGAACTTTCAATCTGTCTGAGCCAAAGGCGAGTTATTGAAAGTTCTTAGAATTTTAGGATTTAGACTCTTAGATTTATTAATTTTATTTAAACTATTCCTTCAATACTGTTACTTCGCTAAACCGGAAATGCAAGGTAAATTTTTCTACGGTTCCCTACGAAAAATACTCTATAATTACTGTTAGTCAATAAATGTGTGAACAAGTTCACACCCAAAATTCCGTAGGTACGGAGGAATTTTTTCCTTGAACTACCGTAAAAGCGAAGTAGCAGTGATGATGTAACAATTTAAAAAGAATCCAATAAATCTTGGTGAAAAAATCATAAAATACTTAGATATTTCAATCTGTCTGAGCGCCCAGCGAGTTATTGAAATATCTTAGGATTTTACGATTTTTCCACCTTAGATTTATGGATTCTTTTTAATGTTACAAGTCACTGTTACTTCGCAATCTTTTTATTTTGTAACTATTCCATGAATTAGTTTAGGAATTTCTGCTTTATCTGATATAGTAATACTGTTATAAATTTTTGAAGTAACTTCTTCTACATCTTTCTTATTAGAATAAAGGGTTGCAATGGGTTCCCCCTTTTCAACTTTGTCTCCAACCTTTTTACGAAGCATAATTCCAACTGCTAAATCAATGGTGTCTTCCTTTGTTGCACGTCCTGCACCAAGAAGCATAGCAGCTGTTCCTACTTCATCTGCAACAATTTCAGATACAAATCCATCTTTTTTAGCTGAAATATCTATTTTATAAGCAGCTTGTGGAAGCTTATCTGTATTATCAACTACAGATGCATCTCCTCCTTGATTTGTAATAAACAGCTTAAATTTCTCGATTGCCTTTCCATTTTTTATGACTTCAATGAGTTTTTTACGTGCTTCCTCTTCTGATTTTGCTTTTTTCGCAAGACAAACCATGTGACTTCCCAAAGTGAGAACAAGTTCCGTTAAATCTTTTGGTCCAACTCCTTTAAGCGTATCAATGGCTTCCTTTACTTCAATTGCATTTCCAACAGCAAAACCAAGAGGCTGACTCATGTCGGAAATAATTGCAACAGTCTTTCGTCCAACACTATTTCCTATACTAACCATTGTGTGTGCGAGCTTATATGCATCTTCTTCCGTTTTCATAAAAGCACCGGAGCCTGTTTTTACATCTAGAACAATAGCATCA
Source organism: Clostridium guangxiense (assembly GCF_021043395.1). Lineage (GTDB taxonomy): Bacteria > Bacillota > Clostridia > Clostridiales > Clostridiaceae > Clostridium_S > Clostridium_S guangxiense. The sequence continues at coordinate 37,191 of NZ_JAJNKE010000024.1, read as the reverse complement.
GACCCTGCTGCTATCTTCTTGCTCATTATAGAACTAGCAATTAAAGGAATAGAATTTACTGTTCCTGTAACATCTCTTAAAGCATATAACTTTTTATCTGCTGGAGTTAAATTACCTGTCTGCCCAATAACAGCAATTTTATCTCGATTTACAAGATCAATAAACTCATCTTTTGTAACTTCTACATGAAACCCCTTTATAGACTCTAATTTATCTATTGTACCTCCTGTATGCCCAAGCCCTCTTCCTGACATCTTTGCCACAGGGATATCCAAAGCTGCAACTAATGGAGCTAATACAAGTGTAGTAGTATCACCAACTCCACCAGTTGAGTGTTTATCAACTTTTATTCCTTCGATAGCAGATAAATCAATAGTTTCTCCTGATTCAACCATAGCCATTGTCATATCAGCACGCTCACTAGCAGTCATATCCTTAAAAAACACTGCCATGGCAAATGCACTCATCTGATAATCTGGAATCGTTCCTTTTGTATAACCTTGAATTATAAAATCAATTTCCGGTTTCGATAACTCTCCGCCATCACGTTTTTTTTCAATCAAATCAACCATTCTCATTTTTCTAACCCTCACTGTGCATTATTTATTTCTCGTTTATGTAGTCCTCCATAATTTTAACGCCAGCGCTAGCACCAATCCTACTCGCACCTGCTTTAATCATGCTGTCCATATCAGTTTTAGAATGAATTCCTCCAGATGCTTTAACCCCAATGTTCTCACCTACAGTTTTGCGCATAAGTTCAACATCCTTTTCTGTTGCTCCTTCTGTTGAAAAACCTGTAGAAGTCTTAACAAAATCTGCACCAGCCTTTACTGCAAGCTTGCATGCGCGCACTTTTTCTTCATCACTAAGAAGACATGTTTCAATGATTACCTTTACCATTGCTTTGCCATTAGCCGCTTTTACCACTTCATTTATTTCCCTTTCTACAAAATCATCTTTTCGATCCTTTAAGGCTCCAATGTTGATAACCATGTCTATTTCATCTGCACCATTTTCAATTGCATCCCTTGCTTCAAAAACTTTTGCATTTGTGGTCCCTGCTCCTAAAGGAAAACCTATGACAGTACAAACCGCAACTTCTGAATCTTTTAATTTATCTGCTGCAAATTTAACCCAAGTTGGATTTATGCATACAGATGCGAACTCATATTTTAGAGCTTCTTCGATTATTTGATTTACTTGCTTCTCCCTTGCATCAGGCTTTAAAAGTGTATGATCTATCATTTTTGAATACTTCATAAATTTTCCCTCCATTTTCAATTACTATCTTATTCGTATTATAATTATATCATCATATCCAGTATTTATAAAATCATAATTAAAATATTATTCATAAACTAGCTGTATAAAAAATAGAAAGAGATTTTCCTCTTTCTACTTTCAAATAACAATTGCAAACTTTATTCTTCAGTGAATTTCATCAATTCTTCATTAAATTTATCTTTTTCATCATAAAATAGACCATGACCGCTATATTGAAACGGTACAAGTTTGGCATTTCTTATGCCTTTCTTTTGGGCTTCACCCAATTGAAAAAGGCAAACCTGATCATGTATACCATGAAGAATTAAAGTTGGAACAGTTATCCTTTTTAAATCAGAGAACAACTTTTCCTCATCCAGCCAAGTGTTTGCAACAGCTGCAGTTGCCCAGCTTGCTGCCCGCAATCCTAAGCTAAAAAACCAATCTGAAAAAGGCTCAGATATATGCTGAAAGAAAAACATATCACCAAATTGTCTTAGCATTTTAGGACGATCATTATAAGTGCCTTTAATAATATCTTCCACAGCTTCTCTTGTTATTCCATATGGAAAATATGAACGTTTAATTAAACTAGGAGCTGCTGCTGCAAAAAGAGCTAGTTTAGAAACTCCATATCCATTATGTCTTGCCATATATCTGATGGCTATTGCTCCACCTGTAGAGTGCCCTGCCAATGTGAAATTCTTCAATTTAAGTGCTTCAACCACACCAAAAACGTCATCAGATAATGTATCATAATCATATCCCAAAAATGGCTTGTCAGACTCACCAAATCCTCTTTGATCTACTCCAATACATCTGTAGCCTTCTTTAGGTAAGACATTAAATTGATATTCAAACAAATTATGATCTCCAGGCCAACCATGCAAAAACAAAATAGTTTTCTTTCCTTGTGGATTAATGTCCTCTACGTAAATTTTCACACCAGATTGTAATTTAACATAACATCCCATTTAAACCTCTCTACTTATAAAATTTCTTTACTAGTTATTATATTTTACCAAAATCAACTATATGAAAATTATCGTAAGACATAATATGGCTGTCGCACTAAAAAGGCATATTATTTTTCTTTTTTAAGTGAATTTTTCATCATTATTGATATCACAACACACATAAGCGATATAGCTATAAGTACTAAAAATAAGCTGTGAACACCAAAATTAATTGATGCTTCTACCTTATCTATATCAATACCAGTATTTACACTTTTAGAGCCATACAGGTTACTTACATTTACTCCTTTAATTCCAAGCTTAAATAAATATTTTGATATATTCAAATTAAATATGACTCCAAAAATGGCCACCCCAATAGTTTGCCCCATCGTTCTTAAAAGTGAATTTGCCCCTGTTGCTGCTCCCCTTTTATCATGAGAAACTGCTTCCTGAATTACTATTGTAAGTGTAGTTAATGTTCCGCCATAGCCAAATCCAATTATAAAAGCATATATAACAACTAAAATAAGTGGAGAATTAGTGTTTAAAGTATAAAATAATACAGTACTTATTAAAATAATAGATGTAGATGTAAATACTACAATTCTTTCTCCATATTTTTGCATGGTTTTGGAAAGTACAAAAGATGATAAAATCCACGATATAGACATAGATGCCAAAGAAAGCCCAGATATAGTTGCATTAAGACCTAAAACATTTTGTATATAGACAGGCAAGTAAACATCCGTTCCTATTAAAATACCAGACACAAGAAAACTTATTATGTTCACAATATTTATTTGTCTTGAAAATATATCAAAAGGTATTAACGGTTCCTTAACTTTATTTTCTATGAAGTAAAATAAAGCTGCTAAAATAACCGTAATTATTATAGGAATTAGTATCTTAAAGGAGTAAATTTTAGTATTTTCATTTATACCTAAAATAGTAAACAAGAATATAATTATAGTTATAGTAAGTATTATTACCCCTAAGTAATCCATAGGATTCTCTTTCTTTTGAACCTTTTCATCCAAATTTTTTTCAAGGAGTACAAGTGAAAATATACCAAAGGGAATGTTTATATAGAAAATCCAATGCCACGATAGCTTATCAATGAAAAACCCTCCTATAAATGGTCCAAGTAAGCTGGCTATTCCCCATACAGAGCTTATCCACCCCTGAACCTTTCCTCTTTCTTCTATAGAAAATACATCTCCAACTATAGTATATGCTACAGTAAAAATAGCTCCTGCACCAATACCTTGAAGTGCTCTAAATGAAATAAGTTCATACATATTTGTAGAAATACCGCATAAAGCACTTCCTATTAAAAATATTATAATTCCTGTAGATAAAGCCCTCTTTCTTCCATACAAATCAGCAAGCTTCCCATAGATGGGAGTAGAAATGGCTGATGTAAGTAGATATATGGAAAAAACCAAGCTAATTTTATCAAATCCATTTAAATCTTTAACAATAGTTGGCATTGCTGTAGTAACAACTGTTCCTTCGACAGCGCCTAAAAACATGGCAACCATTATTGAAATAATTATGCCCTTCTTTCTAGCATTCATATTACTCAACCTTCCTCTCAATAATTATTCTCTTTATATAGTAACATATTGAATGGCACTGGTATATAAAAAATAGCCAAAATAAAAACCACCTTAAAACATATAAAATTTAATATTATTTATTTAATTAATGCATAGTTAAAGAGTATTTTGTTAACAATAAATAAGTAAGGAGGCGATATTTATGTCAAATAATAACAACAACCAACAAAACAATAATAACAACAAAAACAACAATAATAACAAAAATAATAATAACAACAACAAAAACAACAATAATAACAATAAGAATAACAATAAATAGTTTGTTGCAAAAGTACCTTACAGCGGTAGAAAAAAACTTACTTCTATCAATAAAAAAAATAGCGGCAATATCAGTATCAAACTGGATTTGCCGCTATTTTTATATTAAAATAAAACATACTAATTAAAAAAGTAAAAAACAGGTTACTTACGCCTGTTTTAAAATATATAATGTTATATATCCTTTGCCTTATAAACTACTTTACCATCTATTATAGTATACATAGTTTTTGTAAATACCTCCATTGGATTACCGTTAAAAATTGCAATATCTGCATCTTTTCCTACTTCAATACTCCCAACTTTACTAGATACATTACATATTTCTGCTGCATTTATTGTAATTGCTTTTAATCCTTCTTCTATACCTAAGCCTTCTCTTGCCGCAAACCCTGCGCAAATAGGCAAATCTTGTATTCTTGTAACAGGATGATCTGTTGTGATAGCCACTTTTACCCCTGCCTTATGAAGTATTCCTGGTGTTTTAAAATCCGCATATTGTGTTTCTATTTTATTTCTTGAAGATAAAGTTGGTCCAATGATTGCAGGAAATCCAGATTCTTTTATTTCATCTGCAATAAAATGTCCCTCGGTACAGTGATCCAGTGTTAATTTCAAGTTGAATTCTTTAGCTATACGAATTGCGGTTAATATATCATCTGCTCTATGTACATGAGCTTTTAAAGGAATCTCTCTATTAATTACTGGCAACCAACATTCCTTTCTAAAATCTTTTTCAAAGCTGTCACCAGACTTTTCGGCACTTTTCTTTTTTTCATTATACTGCTGTGCCGCAAATAACTGTTCACGTAAAAATGCTGCAATTGACATACGGGTTGATGGCACCATGTTTTTCTGATTATAATTTGTCTTTATGTTTTCTCCAAAAGCAACCTTCATTGCAGCTGGCTCAAGAACCACCATTTTATCTATTACTCTTCCGTAAGGTTTAATAAAAGCAAATTGACCTCCAACTACATTTGAACTTCCTGGGCCAACCATTACCCCGGTAATACCAGCACTTAATGCATTATGAAAGGCTGAATCCATAGGATTAATCCCGTCTAAAGCTCTAAGATAAGGTGTTACCGGATCATTTAGTTCATTGCAATCATCACCTTCAAATCCCTTTCTTTCCTCTTTAATTCCAATATGACAATGTGCTTCTATAATCCCTGGCATAACCAAACAGTTAGCTGCATCAATGACCTCAGAAACATCACTATCGCTTATGTTAATATTTTCCCCTACCTTTACTATTTTATTGCCTTCTATTAAAATGCTTCCATTATCATACTTTGCTCCAGACATAGTTAGTATTTTCCCATTTTTAATTAATAGCATGTTCTTCTTTCTCCCTTCAACAAACTTCAGTACAAGCTAAATATAAAAAAATAGCAGCTATACTCTATATATGCTACTCTATGAGAATATAAAAATGGCTCCACGAAGAGGATTTGAACCTCCAATCTATCGGTTAACAGCCGAGTGCTTAACCGTTAAGCTATCGCGGAACATCTTACGTAGTCTATTATGTGCAGCTTTAAGTTTTATATGCACATATTTTTATATCAGGCTATATTTTAAGTATAAATGTGAATTGATTTCTTATAAGACATATTAAAATAAAAAAAGATCCTTAGGCCTATTTTAAGTTAATTAATTTTTTATACACCTCTAATAAATTGTAAGGCCTCCCCTCCCTATACAAATAATAGGTAAGCACATCATCAAACCATATTACAAGTGGAGTAACTATCAAATACCATAGAACACAGTTTTTTAATTCAATTTGTCCCATAAAATTAAATGCATCTTTACTATAATTCCATATATTTAAATGTAATATTAGATTCAGTGCTATTCCTGAAAACAGTTCAGACAAGGTTATAACTGTGCCTCCTATAAGAAGCTGCTGCCATACTTTTTTATCATAAAAACGTGGGTGATCATTTAAATTTCCTATTAAAACTCCACACATACCACCAACTAAAAACATCCATAAACTTGTGTAACCCATGAGCGATAAAAATTTCATACCCTTATACCCTACAAGCTCACCTCCTGTAGCTCTCATAATAATTTCTACATTCATATAAAGACTGCCAAAAACTAAGAAATGAATTATTTTATTTTTACCATACTTCAAAATTTATTCCCCCTTACTTAATATTTAGGTATTACATCTATATAATTAGTCTATTCGCTCATAAACAATAAATTCCTTTAGTTTATTGGCAGTAAAAAAGAGCCCTTATTTAGACTCCTTCTTATTTTGAACTTTCTTTTTAATTTTATCTTTTACTTCTGGATTACTGTAAAGCTCTGCTCCTGCTTCCATCATATGATTTGCTATAGCAGCCATTTTCAATTTAGTTATACTTAGCTTTTTACTCATTCTAATACTCTCCTTTTTATATTATATTCTTCAGTAGAAAGTATTTTATACATATTTCTTTATTTTATATAAAAGCAGCATTAATTATATATGTTAAAAAAAGCACCTAGTTTTACCTAAATGCTTTTCCTTCTACTATATTATTCACTTTCATTAACGTACAAATGTCCTGGATATTTTTCTTTTTTAATTTCCTTTTCAGTACCCAATTTACACGCTAACTTATAATAATCAACCTTATAATTAATATGCTCCATATATTTATTTAGTTTGTTTATTTGCTTTTGAACATTTTCCCTATGCTTTAAAATCATTTCTAATCTTTGATGTAATGTCTTATCTCCTTCACTATGTAGATTAACAAATATTTTTATCTGATCAATCGGCATATTAGTACTTTTTAAGCAGTTAATTACTGCAATCCATTCTAAATTAGATTCATCATAGTACCGATGACCATTTTTAGCTCTCTGAATATTCGGCAGCAAACCTTCAGACTCATAATATCTTAAAGTAGATTCTGTTAATCCTGTTATTTCTGCCACCTGCTTTATGGAATATTTCATAGTTCATTTCCTCTCTTTTATCAGTAATTCCTAATATCCATTATACTTAAAAATCAATAATTTTAAATATAGAAAAAAGTATTAATGTTGGAAATCCATTTTTTATCCAAGACTTATCTCATCAATGGTTTTCAATTCTTCTTCTGAGAATTCAACTTTATGAATTATTCCTACATTTTCAATAATTTGTGTTGCTTTTGATGCTCCAATCAATACACTTGTCACATCCCCATCTTTTAATACCCAGCTAAGTGCCATTTGTGCAAGAGTCTGTCCTCTATTTATTGCAATATCATTTAACTTTCGAATCTGCTTAAGCTTCTTTTCTGTTAAAACATCCGCTTTTAAGAATCTTCCATCTAATTTAATACGACTATCTTCAGGAATACCCTTTAAATATCTATCTGTTAATATACCTTGTGCCAACGGACTAAATGCAATAATTCCTTTTCCGTTTTCTTTTGCTGCTTTTTTAAGTCCATTATTTTCTATAGTTCTATCAAAAATAGAATATCTATTTTGGTTTATTATAAATGGACATTTTAATTCTTTCAAAATTGCTGCTGCTTTTTTCATAGTTTCTCCATCATAATTGGAAATACCAGCATAAAGTGCCTTTCCGCTTTTTACAGCAGTATCCAGCGCCATCATAGTTTCTTCTAATGGAGTATTAGGATCCATTCGATGATGATAAAATATATCGACATATTCAAGTCTCATACGTTTTAAACTCTGATCTAAGCTTGATAATAAATACTTGCGGCTTCCCCAATCTCCATAAGGTCCATCCCACATTTTGTAACCCGCTTTTGTGCTAACCAGCAATTCATCACGATATACTCCTAAATCATCCTTCAAGATACGTCCAAAATTTTCTTCTGCACTTCCTTCCACTGGTCCATAGTTATTTGCTAAGTCAAAATGTGTTATTCCATTGTCAAAGGCAGTAAAGCATAATTCTTTCATATTATCATAACTTGCATTACTTCCAAAGTTATGCCAAAGTCCTAATGATACCCTTGGAAGCTTTAAACCACTTTCACCACATTTACTATACTTCATTTCTTTATATCTATTTTTTGCTGCTTGATATCCCATAATTTCAACTCCTTTGCTTTTTATGAATTTACTATATCACTTAAAGCTAACTTTAAGTCAAGAATATTATAAATTTTATATTATTCTATATAGTAGCATTACTTACTACATCCTGTACAATTATTAGTTTCTTTTGTAATATTAGTTACACCTTTACTAATTTTAAATATATACTTATTAATTTCAAATGATGCTTCATCAGAATCATTAAACCTTACTTTTCCATCATAAAATTCAATATTAAAAGGTACAATATCCATCACATTTTCATTAAATATGCTGGGTTTTAACTTAGGCTGAAAAGCAGCAACACAACCACTTTCATTATATACTTCTATCATATCGGTAGAGGTGTATAATGATTTTACTCTCCCATTTTCATAAAAGTTCAAAGAATTTTTATCGCCGTTAATCCCAAGTGCATTAATATCATATGCCGTAATACTTCCAATAGGAGTATCCACATTTACTTGACTAGCAGGTTCACAGGTCTTAAGTTTCCCATCCTCATACGTAGATATCCCTATCCTCACCTGCATTTTTCCGTTAGGTGTATCAATTGTAACTGTGTCTTTAGACCAAAAAGTTAAGCTTTTCACTTGTCCTGAATCATAAAAATTTATACAAATAACTTTATTTTTTAAACGACCAAATTGAAAATTAAATTTTAATTCCTCTGCTAACTCATATTCATTTTTTTCAGTCCAATAAGCTGTAATTTTCCCGTTCAAAGGAAAAAGCCTTTTAAGGTTTCCATTCTCATAAAATGTTATCAATTCAGCTTTTATTTCACCAATTGGTGTAGGCACAATAGTTCTCTCGTTCAAAGAAATACTTCTTATATTGCCACTTTTATAAAAAGATATAGACTTTGTGTTCTTACTTCTAATACCGTCCTCTTTATACCTTGGAATTAAAACGCCTAAATTAGTTTTCAATTCACAATATTTATTAACAGTACATTCATTTATCTCACCTGTTGGATAATAGTAAGCAGTACTCACTCCTCTTACTTTTCCATACTTTGTACTGAAATCTTTCATAAATTATCATCCCCCAATTTGTATAATATAGGCTATTTACTGATTATCAGCTCATGTTTTTTATATCCGTTTTCATCTAAAAAAGTTGTCTCTAATTCAAATTCTTACTTAGTAAAAGGATATTCTTATTTGTATTGTTGTTCTGTATAAAATTATTAATATCCTTTTACATAATCTACCTTGTTTATCAATTCTTCACCATTCTTATATCTTATCAGATTTTCAAACACAATTTCAAATACCCGTTGATTACCAATATCAGACCTATAGGAAACATGTGGTGTGATAATTAGATTATTTAATAACCATAGAGGATCATTGGGAGGTAATGGCTCCAATTCAAATACATCTAATGCAGCACCTAATAAATGACCTGATTTTAAATATTTTATTAGAGCCTTTTCATCTAATATTTTACCTCTTGAAACATTCACAAAAATACTTTTAGCTTTCATATTAGCGAAGAAAGCATCATTTATTAAATTTATTGTTTTTACTGTTAAAGGGAGTGTATTTATCACTATATCACTTACATTTAGAACATTATTTATATTTTGCATCGCAAAGCATTTTTTAAAAAATTTTATTTTCATACCTGTACTATTAATTCCCGTTATTTCAACTCCAAAAGATTTAAGTCTTTTGGCAATTTCAACCCCTATACTTCCTGTTCCAAGAATAGAAGCTTTTTTATTGTTCAGTTCATACATATATTCATACTTTTCCCATTTCCTATTATCTTGTAACTTATAAAATTTTTTACTGCTTTTATAAATCTCTAATATCTTTGTAATAACCCATTCTGCAATTGGTATACTATAAGCCCCTTTACAATTTGTTAAAATAACGCCAGCACGCTTTAGACGTTGTATTGGAACTGCATCAACACCAGAACTTACTAATTGAACCCACTTTAAATTACCAAATTTAGAAATATCAAAATACTTAAAAAAGTTATTACAAACAATAACCTCAAAATCATTGCAGTTACAAATTTCACCTATTTTTTTCCCATCTATCAAAGTGACCTCAATACCTAACCTTTTGATACAATCCATTTTCTCTTTACCAAAGTCAAAAGTAGACAATAAATTCAAAATGAAACACCTCTTCTTAAATTCATTTAACGAGAAGTTTAAATTAAAGACTTATAGTCTGTTTTATTGCTTTGTTCTATTTTCCATTAAACGAATCTGTTTCAAAAGCTCAACATGCTTAGAATTTAAAAAATCTCTTGAAACATTAGCATACTTTCTAGCAAACTCTCTTAATAATAAGGTTTCTCTTTTAAGAGACAGCTCTACATTTTCTTTATCTAATGCATCTCTAAAACTTCTTCCTAACCATCCTATAGAAGTCCTTAACATTATTTGCTCATATAATATTAACTTAGGATCTATTGGGAGATTTGTATCCGATAACTTACCTATTCCACCAAACCCCCATGGAATTTTTTTCTTATTAACAATATTAGCATACTCTTCCAACGTTCCATTCAATACAGGTTCAAAAATAGTCTTATACCCACAGCTAATTCTGAGATCATTCAATCCAAAATGAATTTCGTTTACTCCTATTAAATCAACTATTTTAGGAAGAAGTTCTGCTGCTTCCCTTGTCTCAACTAGCAAGCTAGTCCTAACGGAGCCATTTGTTAATTTTAGAAAAGTTTTAACTTCATTCATAGTATGAAAATAAGGAAGCATTATTATATCGGCTCCCATTTTAATTACAGTATCTATTTCTTGTTTTGAATCGTTATCAATTGGATTTATCCTAACAAAAATAGCATTTTTCTTGCAAACTTTTCTTATAACTAAAATATCATTAATTGTATGATTAGATATAAAAAGACCTTTACCTTGTTGACGAGAGCTTTTACCTTTCACTTCTAAATCAATCATGATTCGATCTATTCCTGCTGATTGTGCATACATAGCCATAATTGGGCAATTTGTAATTAATGATAAAATCATATCTTATTACACTCCTTTTCATAAACTATAGTCGTCTATGACAATAATATCTATTTACCCTACACAACTTTTGCAGCTTCATTTTTTAGTTTTAGAAATTTCTCTCGTCTAGCTTGTTCACTCATAAAATATTGATATCCATATCCATGAGCAAAATCTGTTTCTCTTATCCTAGTTTTTAGTTCCAAATGACGTTTGTTCACATAATCAAGTCCCAAATACTTATAGTGTAAAAGTAAAACTTCTCTACTTTCAGGCATTCTAACATTACCTATCGGATAAGCATAATGTCTGCCAGGTATAAAATTTATCTCTTGAATCTCGGTTGGATTAAATATCTCTGGTTTATCCATTTTTTTTTCTCTTGCACCATGCCTTATAGTTTCGCATAAAAGTTTATCATTGCTTGGAAAGACTTCCGAAATCATTTCATATGCAATAGGCATTATTAAGGTAATATCATTGGCAGTACATTCTTCAAGATAATTTCTAAAGTCAGGATGATAAAAGTGTTCATCCACATTACAAACTATAACCCAGTCAGCTATTCCTCTACTTTGTTTCCATATCAAATTATATTGATCTTTGGCAGCTTCTACCATTGAATCTCCTCTCAAATCAATTTTATTTGTGATAACATTAGGATGTGATTTTAGAATTGTATAAGAATTATCCGTCGAATTATTATCAAAAATATAATATTTATCAACTATTTTATCATAGTGCTTAAAAAAATACGGCAACATTCTTTCTTCATTCCAACATAACGCATAAAGATGAATTATCATGTTAACTCCCCTTTTCAAATAATTTATCATTAGTTATATTTGAATTTTTAACTCTTAACAATAATTTAAAATATCAATTATTGTTTGTGTAATATAGTATATGAAGTCACCAGTTATAAAGTTCATATGACTAAAATTTATGAGATTCATTTATTGATACTCCCACAGCTAAAGAAGACACTTAAAAAATTTCAGAAGTGTATTAGTGGTATAAGTAATCTTTCTTATTTCCGGAGAGAACGTGAAAAAAGTTGATAGTTGGCTTCATAATAAATATTTCTTCTAAATTTTTATAACATATTATTCTAAAACCACCAACCTATTATGCAAAAAAACAGTAGATAGTTTTGTTTTTACACAAAACTATCTACTATCCCAACTATTTTCCTTACAATAACATCCAGTAGTGCATTTCTGCTAACTGTAGTCTTCCAAAGGTCAGGGTATGCCATACCCTTCCTAAGACAGTACATATAGTATTTTAGACTGATAGACTTTTACCATATACCACAGTTGCTTTTATTATGTTTATAGCTCTTATTCCCACTCAATTGTAGCTGGTGGTTTTGAAGTTATATCATAAACAATTCTATTTACGCCTTTAACTTCATTAACTATTCTTCTAGATACTTTATCTAAAACTTCATATGGTATTCTTGCCCAATCAGAAGTCATAGCATCTGAGGATGTAACGGCTCTTAAAGCTATGGTTTCACAGTAGGTTCTTCCATCACCCATAACTCCAACGGAATGGATGTTTGGAAGGCAAGCAAAGTACTGCCAAATTTTTTCTTCAAGACCTGCATTTGCAATTTCTTCTCTGAAAATTGCATCTGCTTCTCTAACTATTTCAAGTTTTTCTTCTGTAACTTCTCCAAGCACTCTTATTCCAAGTCCTGGTCCCGGAAACGGCTGTCTCCACACAAGTTTATGAGGAATTCCAAGTTCTTCTCCAACAGCTCTTACTTCGTCCTTAAATAGTTCTCTTAATGGTTCTATAAGTTCAAATTGCATATCTTCTGGAAGTCCACCAACATTGTGATGACTCTTTATAGTTGCTGAAGTAGTTGTTCCACTTTCAACAACATCTGGATAAATTGTTCCTTGAACTAGAAAACCTATTTCTCCAAGTTTATTTGCTTCTTCTTCAAATACTCTTATGAATTCTTCTCCTATTATCTTTCTTTTTCTTTCAGGATCAGAAACCCCTTTTAGTTTTCCAAGAAATCTATCTTTAGCATTAACTCTTATGAGGTTCATATCAAATTGTTTTCTAAAAATACTTTCAACTTGATCTCCTTCATCTTTTCTAAGAAGTCCGTGATCAACAAATACACAAGTTAACTGTTTGCCTACAGCTTTGTGTACAAGAACTGCTGCAACAGATGAATCAACTCCACCTGAAAGTGCACATAAAACTTTTTTATCTCCAACAATATCTTTTATAAGTTTAACTTTTTCTTCTACGAAAGAAGACATTGACCAGTCAGCTTTAAGTTTGCATACTTTAAATAAGAAGTTTGAGAAAAACTCTTTTCCAAAAGGTGTATGTAAAACTTCTGGGTGAAATTGAACTCCGTATATATTTTTTTCTTCATTAATCATAGCTGCGACAGGACATACCTTTGTGTGTGCCACAATTTTAAAACCTTCTGGAACCTTTGCAACTGTATCCGTATGACTCATCCAGCAAGTGTTATCTACATCTATTCCTTCAAAAAGCTTACAAGTATTATCAAGTGTTACACCAGCTTTTCCGTATTCTCTAATCTCAGAGCTTTTAACTTCTCCCCCAAGGGTATAAGTTACGAGCTGATGTCCATAGCAGATTCCAAGTACTGGGACTCCTAGATTAAATATTTCCTTGTCAACTCCAGGTGCATCTTCACCATAAACACTGTTTTGTCCGCCTGTAAAAATTATTGCACTTGGATTCTTTGCTTTTATTTTATCAATAGTATAAGTAAATGGAACTATCTCACAGTAAACATTGTGTTCTCTAACTCTTCTTGCTATAAGCTGATTATATTGACCTCCAAAATCAATAACCAGTACCATCTGTCTTTCCACAGTCTTACCTCCTACATTTTAAATAATTTATTATTGGTTAACGCTGTAATTTGGTGCTTCTTTAGTTATAGAAATATCATGTGGATGACTTTCTCTAAGTCCTGCTGATGTTTGAACTACGAAAGTAGCTTTCTCAGCTAATTCTGGTAATGTTTTTGATCCAAGATATCCCATTCCAGATCTTATTCCTCCTAAGAGCTGGAATACTGTATCAATTACTGATCCTTTGAATGGAATTCTTCCCTCTACGCCTTCTGGAACAAGCTTTTTATTTCCTTCTTGGAAGTATCTGTCCTTGCTTCCACATTTCATAGCTGCAAGGGAACCCATTCCTCTATATACTTTGTAGCTTCTTCCTTGATATATTTCAATTTCTCCTGGAGCTTCTTCGCAGCCTGCAAACATTGAACCCATCATTGTAACCTTTGCACCTGCTGCAAGAGCCTTTACAATATCTCCAGAGTATTTTAATCCACCATCTGCAATTATAGGAACTCCATACTTATCAGCTACTTCAACACAATCCATAACTGCTGTAAGCTGAGGTACACCAACTCCTGCTACAATTCTAGTAGTACATATCGATCCAGGTCCAATTCCAACCTTAACGCAATCTGCACCTGCTTCTATAAGATCTTTTGTAGCTTCTCCTGTTGCAACATTTCCTGCAATAACCTGCAAATCAGGATATACAGACTTTATTTTCTTAACAGCTTCTAAAACACCTTGTGAATGACCATGCGCTGTATCAAGTACTATAACATCAACACTTACATCAACTAAAGCTTTAACTCTATCCATCATGTCTTTTGTTACTCCAACACCTGCACCACATAAAAGTCTACCATGTTCATCTTTTCCTGCATTAGGGAATATTCTAACTTTTTCAATATCTTTTATTGTTATAAGTCCTTTTAATTTAAATTCATCATCTACTAAAGGAAGTTTTTCTATTTTATGTTCTTTTAAAAGATTTTTTGCTTCTTCAAGTGTTGTTCCTTCTTTAGCTGTAATTAAATTTTCGCTTGTCATAAGCTCACTTATTTTTCTAGTAAAATCTTCTTCAAATACTATATCTCTGTTTGTTATTATTCCAACAAGTTTTCCTGTCTTATCAGTTATAGGAACACCTGATATTCTATATTTACTCATTACATCAAGTGCATCTTGAATGGAATTATCTGCTGCTAATGAAAAAGGATTCGTTATAACTCCATTTTCTTGTCTTTTTACTCTATCAACTTCACTTGCCTGTTCTTCAATGGACATATTTTTATGGATTATTCCTATTCCACCTTCTCTTGCCATTGCTATAGCCATTTTAGATTCTGTAACAGTATCCATTCCAGCACTCATTAGGGGGATATTAAGTTTTATCTTTTTAGTTAAATTAGTTCTTAAATCAACTTCCCTAGGTAAAACTTCAGACTTGTTTGGCACGAGTAACACATCATCAAAAGTATAAGCTTGTTTTAAAATTCTTCCCATTTATATATAACTTCCTTTCAAAAATAAATTTTTTAAGTTAAACTAGTTTGTCTTTATCCATATAGAATATAAGCATACTAATTTTCTTTGAGAGTGAAAATTAGCATGCTTTAATATACATCAAACACGCCTCAATCACTCATAGTCAGAAATTAACGGTTTCTGGTAGATACTTCCTGCCATATTCAGGATATATATGAGTTTTATCAATTATTTTTATAACATATTTTATTCTCTATTTTATTCATAAATTTGCATTTTGTCAATCATTATCGACACAATATTGATTAAAAAATTTCTTTTCACAAATATTCTTCCTCTAAACTTTATATCAAAAAATAAATTTTCTCTGCTTCTATATAAATATACTTGGTTATATTGACCAAAAGTATACATATTTTAATCTACAAAAAAATAAAAAATTCAAGAGAACTTTTTATTCTCTTGAATTTTTTTATTTCTTTTATTTTAGTACATTCCGTCCATTCCCATTCCTGGTGCTCCTGGAACTCCTGGTGCTGCTTTTTCCTTTTCAGGTATATCAGCTACTGCACATTCAGTTGTAAGGAATGTAGAAGCAACTGAAGCCGCATTTTGAAGTGCTGATCTTGTAACCTTTGTAGGATCAACAATTCCAACATTTATCATATCAACATATTTTTCATGTAAAGCATCGAACCCAATGCCTTTTTCGCTGTTTACAATCTTTTCGATTATAACGGAACCTTCAAGACCTGCATTTTCAGCTATTTGTCTTACTGGTTCTTCAAGAGCTCTAACTACTATGTTTATACCAACTTGAGCATCTTGTTCTTCATCAGTTAACTTGCTTACTTCTGGAAGTACATCTATATAAGCAGTACCACCACCTGCAACTATACCTTCTTCAACGGCTGCCTTTGTAGCTGCAAGAGCATCTTCTATTCTAAGTTTTCTTTCTTTAAGTTCAGTTTCTGAAGCTGCTCCAACTTTGATAACTGCAACTCCACCAGCAAGCTTTGCTAATCTTTCTTGAAGCTTTTCTCTATCAAAATCTGAAGTTGTTTCTTCTATTTGAGCTCTTATTTGAGCAACTCTATCATGGATTTCAGTCTTGTCACCTTTTCCATTTACAACTGTAGTGTTTTCTTTTGATATCTTAACACTTTCAGCTCTACCAAGCATATCAACAGTAACGTCTTTCAAGTCTTTTCCAAGCTCTTCTGATATTACTTCTCCACCTGTAAGTATAGCTATGTCTCTCAACATTTCTTTTCTTCTATCACCGAATCCTGGTGCTTTTACAGCAACGCATGTAAAGGTTCCCTTTAATTTATTGATAACTAATGTTGCTAAAGCTTCTCCTTCAACATCATCAGCAATTATTAAAAGTTTCTTTCCTTGTTGAACTATTTGTTCAAGTACTGGAAGAATTTCTTGTATATTTGATATTTTCTTATCTGTTATAAGTATATATGGATCATCAAGTGATGCTTCCATCTTTTCACTATCTGTTACCATATATGGGCTTAAATATCCTCTGTCAAACTGCATTCCTTCAACAACATCAAGTTCAGTTCCCATTGTTTTTGATTCTTCAACAGTTATAACGCCTTCATTGCCTACTTTTTCCATTGCATCTGCAATTAATTTTCCTATTTCAGGGTCAGCAGCTGATATTGAAGCAACTCTTGCTATATCTTCTTTACCATCTATAGGTTTTGATATTTTCTTCAATTCTGCAACTGTTAAGTCAACAGCTTTTCTAATTCCGTTTCTTATAAGCATTGGATTAGCTCCAGCTGTAACATTCTTTAATCCTTCTCTTATTATTGCCTGTGCAAGAAGTGTTGCTGTAGTAGTACCATCTCCTGCTACATCATTTGTTTTAGTAGCAACTTCTTTTACAAGTTGTGCTCCCATATTTTCATATGGATCTTCAAGTTCTATCTCTCTTGCAATACTTACACCATCATTTGTTATAAGTGGTGCTCCAAATTTTTTATCTAAAACAACATTTCTTCCTTTTGGTCCAAGAGTAACTTTTACTGTGTTAGCAAGTTTATCTACACCTTTTTGCATAGATCTTCTTGCATCTTCTCCGTATAATATTTGCTTTGCCATTTTAAAATCCCTCCCGAATTTATAAATAGTTTAAATACAGTTAAATCGATGCGAAACTTAATTTATATACGTTTCAAAATGACAACTTTCAAAACATTATGAGACATATATAAGTTTAGTTGAGCTGATTTCACTAAATTAGTCTTCTACTACTCCTAAAATATCATCTTGTTTTACAATTAATAGTTCTTCACCATCAATTTTAACTTCAGTTCCGCTGTATTTTGAGAAAAATACTTTATCTCCTGCTTTTACATCCATTTTTACTTCTTTTCCATCAACTATTCCACCAGGACCTACTGCTATTACCTCTGCAAGCTGTGGTTTTTCCTTAGCTGCACCAGGTAATACTATTCCGCTTTTAGTAGTCTCCTCTGCTTCTAACCTTTTAATTACAACTCTGTCTCCAAGTGGTCTAACTTTCATTTTTAAACCCCTCCTTAAAAATTATATTAAAAATTTTATTAACTTTATAATTTTTATTAGCACTCGCTAATATTGAGTGCTAACACAATTATTATAATAATTAATAGTTGATATATTGGCAAACTTAATATACGTTACTATTTGGTTAATATTACTGATTATAGTAAATTGATATGCATTAAATTGTTTTTTTGCTAAATTACTCTTTTTATCTATAAATATCAATTTGAATAAAATTCCTACACTTGTCAATAATGTTTAACACAAAATTTTTATGAAGGCAGTGAATAATTTGAAGATAGTATCAAATTTAACTAAGATATTTTTTTCTTTCCTTTTGACATTGACAACTATTTTATTTTTCACAAAAATAACAATGAACTTAAAGCCAATTTACTATTACGATGCATTAAATTTAGACATAATAGAAGAGTATAACCTTTATATTGAAAAATATAACTTAAATACTCAATATTTAAATTCTATTTCTCTCAAAAAAAATTACAATTATGTAATTGATTATATACAAAACCATAAAAAAGAGGCCTTTAAACTTCCAACTATACCTTTTTCTTCAAAAGCCAAAACACATTTTGAAGATGTAAAAAAAATAATAAAATATGGAGAATACACTTTTATAGCTTCTATAATATTATTTATAGCATTCTCTTTTATAACAAAAAAAAATTATGTTATTTTCTGCCTAAAAGCCAGCGGAAAAGAACTGATTGCTATAACTGTTTTTTCATCTTTTCTTTCACTTTTTAATTTTGATGAATTTTTTGATTCATTTCATAAGCTTATATTTCATAATCAGTACTGGATTTTTGATCCACAATATGACCCCGTTATATTAATATTTCCAGAAAATTATTTTATGCATTGTGCTGCTATAATCTTATTTTTTTCATTAATAACAGGCATATTTTTTTATATAAAAGGAAAATAAACTTCTAGCTATTTTTATCCGATTTTTTCTTAATAATGTTCTTTAATATTTTTTCTCCCTTTAAAGTTCCTATTATAAATAAAATAATCATAACAACAGCTATAATGGCAAGATGCAAAACATTGCCTTCAGTCAGCTTATTTCCAAAATACGCAGATACAAATATGCCTGGAAGTCTTCCCATAGTTGAGTAAATAATAAACTTTTTTCCGCTTACTCCAGAAGCTCCACATAGATACGCTAATATATCTTTTGGCAATCCTGGTATAAGATAAATAAGAAATATTGCAGCAGCAGCATTTTCACTTTTTAAAAATTTTCTAAATTTAGATGCATTATTCTTCGCCGTAATCTTTTCTATAAAAGGTTTTCCTAAAAAGTTAGAAAGAAAAAACGCACCGACACTCCCTATAGTTATTCCTATAACAGATATTAGACTTCCATAGAATGTGCCAAAAACATATCCACCTGCAATTTGAACTATTTCCCCTGGTATAAAAAATACAATTACTTGGGCTATTTGCATAACTAAAAAAGCAAGCGTACTGTACCTTCCATAGGATAATATAAATTTTTTTACCTTTTCAGTATCCTTCATCATATAAAAATACTTTGAGTAGTATATATATGTACAGTATGCTAAAAAAACAATAAGCAAGATTCCACCAATTTGTGCTTTATATTTTAAAATTCTATTGTACATAATTTTCATTTTACTAGATACGTTATTGAAAAAGTTTTTTAAGCCCATAAATTCACTTCCAAAATTAAAGTTTGTTAACAAATATTATTATACCAAAGGTTTGTCAAAGGCGTAAATGCTGCTGGCAATTGTTAACATAAATTTATCATACCTGTATTTTATTCTCTCTAGCATAATAAAATAGATATTGTTGTGCAAAACCAGATAAATTTCCAAACTTGTTTCTACCAAAGTCTCTTATTTTTTTAAGTGATACATCTGGAGCCACATAAAATTTCATCATAGCCTTCTTAACCCAAACATCTACAGGAAAAGCAGAATACTTATTCATAGAAAATAGCATTATACAATCTGCAACCTTAGGTCCTACTCCCATTAACTTTTGAAGTTCCTTATGACAATCATCATCATTAAGAGAAGCTATAAAATCAAGATTAACTTCTCCACTATATATTCTATCAATAGTATCCTTTAAATATTTTGCCCTAAATCCAGTACTGCATTCTTCAAAATCCTTCTCGCTGCCAGTGTGGAGTTTGTCAATTGTAGGGAATGAATAAAAAATATCATTGTTATATGTAATTTTTTCTCCCCACTTTTTACTTATATTTTCTATAGCTTTTTTAATCATTGGAATTCTATTATTAGCAGAAATTATAAAAGATATTAGCATTTCAAGTTTCTCTTGTTTTAAAAGTCTTATTCCATATCCAAAATCAACAGACTTTTTTAATAAAATATCCTTGCTAAGTTCCCCTTTTATTTTTGTGTAATTCCTGCTTAAATCAAAGTACTCACACCATGTATTTTTAAATTCCTCTTCATTGATATTATATATTAACACATCATTTCCCTTTTTCTCTACCTCTATAACCTTTCCCAAAGCCACACCTATATAACTGCCATTTTCCCGTCTATTCCATCTAAAACACTGTCCACAATCAAATATATGGCTAAGTTCAAAGTTCTTTACATCCTTCACTAAAACTCCATTATTAAAGCTTTCAATTGTATTAAAATCCATTTATAAGCACCTCCTACTTTATATTTTATCATATAAAAAAATCCCCATACTTAAATGAGGATCTTTTTTTGCTATTATTTTGAATAGTCGTAAAAACCTTTTCCAGTTTTTCTTCCAAGCCATCCAGCTCTTACATATTTCTTAAGTAATGTATGTGGTCTGTATTTAGAATCTCCTGTTTCTGAATAAAGAACATTCATTATAGCAAGGCATATGTCAAGACCTATAAAATCTCCTAATTCTAATGGTCCCATTGGATGATTTGCTCCAAGTTTCATAGCTTTATCTATATCTTCTACAGAAGCTATTCCTTCTGCATATATTCCAACTGCTTCGTTGATCATTGGAATTAATATTCTATTTACAACAAATCCTGGTGCTTCTGCAACTTCTACAGGATCTTTTCCTATAGCAACAGCACATTCTTTTACAGCATCAAAAGTTTCCTGTGAAGTAGCAATTCCTCTTATTACTTCAACAAGCTTCATAACAGGAGCTGGATTAAAGAAATGCATACCTATAACCTTATCAGGTCTTTTAGTTGCTGATGCTACTTCTGTTATAGAAAGTGATGATGTATTTGACGCAAGTATAGTTTCTGGCTTGCATATATTGTCTAAGTCAGCAAATATTTGTCTCTTTATATCCATTCTTTCAACTGCTGCTTCAACTACAAGATCACAATCAGCTGCCAAATTAAGGTCAACTGTTCCTGTAACTCTCTTTAATATTTCAGCTTTACCAGCTTCATCTAATTTTCCTTTTTTAACTAATCTTGAAAGATTTTTATCTATAGTAGCTAATCCTCTTTCAACGAACTCGTCTTTAATATCTCTTATAACTACTTCTAATCCTTTAGCTGCAAATGCTTGAGCAATTCCTGCTCCCATTGTACCTGCACCTATAACACATACTTTTTTCATTACACTAGCCTCCTATTTAACTTCCATATAAATAATTTATACATTATGAAAATTACTAAGCATAGTTTTTTCATAATGCATAAATTTAATTCTATTTTATTTGCCAGATAATAATTATTAGTTGTTAGCTGCTTTAATTTGAGCAATTAATTCAGGGACAACTTTATTTAAGTCTCCTACAATTGCTAAATCTGCAACTTTCATTATTGGTGCTTCTGCATCTTTATTTATAGCAATTATGTAATCTGAATCCTGCATTCCTGCTAAATGCTGAATTGCTCCTGATATACCGCATGCAATATAAAGTTGTGGTCTTACTGTCTTTCCTGTTTGACCAACTTGAAGATCTTTATCTGCCCATTCTTTTTCAATTGCTGCTCTTGAAGCTGCTACAGTTCCACCAAGTACATCAGCAAGTTCTTGAAGTTTTGCAAAGTTTTCTTTGCTTCCAACTCCTCTTCCACCAGCTACTAATACTTTAGCTTCTCCTATATCAACAGTATCTTTTGCAACCTTAACAACATTTAGAACTTTTGTCCTAATATCGTCTTCTGTTAAGCTAAAAGCAACTTTTTCAATTTTGTCTGAAGAAACATTTGACTGATCCTCAGCTAATTTTGAGAAAACTCCTGGTCTTACAGTTGCCATTTGTGGTCTATGGTCTGCACATACGATTGTAGCCATAAGGTTACCACCAAAAGCAGGTCTTGTTGCAAGTAAATTGTTGTTTTCAGGATCTATATCAAGTGCAGTACAGTCAGCAGTTAATCCTGTTGAAAGTCTTGCTGCCATTCTAGGTCCTAAGTCTCTTCCTATGAAAGTTGCACCTATAAATAGTATTTCAGGCTTTCTTTCATTGACTAAGTCACATATAACCTTTGCATATGCATCTGTGGTAAAATGCTCTAAAAGCTTGCTATCAGCAGCTAAAACTTTATCTGCTCCATGAGCTAAAAGTTCTTTTGACATTTCATCTGTATTATATCCTAATAATACTGCTGTCAATTCAACACCAAGTTTTCCAGCTATTTCTTTACCTTTTCCAAGTAATTCTAAAGATACTTTCTGTAATTTTCCGTCTCTTTGTTCAGCAAAGACCCATACGCCTTTGTAATCTGCTATATTCATAAAGCTTCCCTCCTACACATTAAATATAGTGCTTCTCTTTTAATTTTGAAACTACATATGATGCTGCTTCTTTAACAGGTTTATCAACAAGTTCTCCCTGTCCTTTTGCTTCTTTAGTTACAGATTTTTTAACCTTTGTTGGTGAACCTTTAAGTCCTAAAAGACTTAAGTCGATATCTATATCATTTTCGCTCCAGATCTTTATTTCCTTGTCAAATACTCCAAATATATTTCTTACATCCATATATCTTGGCACATTTAATTCTTTTATTGCAGTTAAAAGAACTGGTGTCTTAACTTCTACATCTTCATATCCATCTTCCCAAGCTTTTCTTACCTTTAAAGCATCTCCGCTAACTTCAACTTTTTCTACATAAGTTACTTGAGGTATTCCAAGATGTTCTGCAATTTCTGGTCCAACCTGTGCAGTATCACCATCTATTGCCTGTCTTCCAGCAAATACTACATCATAATCTAATTTTTTAATAGCAGCTGCAAGAGTATGTGATGTTGCAAGAGTGTCAGCTCCTCCAAAAGCTCTGCTTGATACAAGTATTGCTTCATCTGCACCCATAGCTAAAGCTTCTACTAAAGCATTTTTAGCTTGTGGTGGTCCCATTGATACTATAGTTACATGCGCACCAACGCTTTCTTTTAATACTAATGCTTCTTCTAATGCATTTTTGTCATCTGGATTTATGATTGATGGAACTCCTTCTCTTATAAGTGTTCCTTTTACTGGATCTATTTTAACTTCAGTTGTATCTGGAACTTGTTTTAAACAAACAACTATATTCATTTAGAATTTCCTCCTTTTATCTAAAAATATGATTTGAAATAACTAATTTTTGAACCTGAGTTGTTCCCTCATATATTTCTGTTATCTTAGCATCTCTCATCATTCTTTCAACTGGGTAATCTTTAGTGTATCCATATCCACCGAAGAGTTGAACACATTTTGTAGTTGCTTCCATAGCAACATCAGCAGCATAAAGTTTTGCCATAGCTGCTTCTTCATTATATGGTAGTCCCTGATCTTTGCACCAAGCTGCTCTATACACTAAGAATTTAGTTGCTTCAATTTTTGTCTTAATATCAGCCATAGCCCAAGCTAATCCTTGGAATCTATCAAGGCTTCTTCCAAATTGTTTTCTTTCTTTCATGTAATCTCTTGTTACTTCAAATGCTCCTTCAGCAATTCCAAGAGCCTGTGCTGCTATACCAATTCTTCCTCCATCAAGAGTCTTCATGGCAATTCCAAATCCTTTTCCTTCTTTTCCAATAAGGTTTTCTTTTGGAACTATGCAGTCTTCAAAAATAAGTTCTGTAGTTGAAGATGCTCTAATACCCATCTTGTTTTCTACTTTTCCTATTGAGAAACCTTTGAATCCTTTTTCTACTATAAACCCAGATATTCCTTTAGTTCCTTTGCTTCTATCTGTCATACCAAAAACGCAGAATACATCAGCAACTCCACCGTTTGTTATGAATATTTTTGAACCATTTAATACATAATGATCTCCATCAAGAACTGCTGTAGTCTGCTGACCAGCTGCATCTGTTCCTGCGTTAGGTTCAGTTAATCCATAAGCTCCTATTTTTTCACCTTTTGCAAGTGGAACTAAGTATTTTTGTTTTTGTTCTTCAGTACCAAATTCATTGATTAATGAAGCACAAAGTGATGTATGTGCTGAAAGAATAACTCCTGTTGTACCACAAACCTTTGATAATTCTTCAACAGCGATTATGTATGAAAGTACATCTCCACCTGCGCCACCATATTCTTTTTTAAATGGAATTCCCATCATTCCATATTTAGCCATTTTTTTAACATTTTCCATTGGGAATCTTTCTGTTTCGTCAATTTCTGCTGCTATTGGTTCAACATCATTTTTAGCAAATTCTCTAACCATCTGTTTTACTAATTCTTGTTCTTTTGTCAATGCAAAATTCATATAAACTTACCTCCTATCTATTTTTGAAACCTTCTGGTTTTCTCTTTTCAACAAAAGCAGTCATTGCATCTTTTTGATCTTCTGTTGAAAAACATTCTCCAAATGCTTCTGATTCAAATGACAAAGCAGTGTCAATGTCACATTGAATTCCTCTATTAATAGCCTGCTTGCTTAATTTAACAGCTATTGGAGCGTTATTTACAATTGTATTTGCAAGCTCTTTTGCTGTATTCATTAATTCACCAGGTTCTACTACTTTATTTACAAGTCCAATTCTTAAAGCTTCATCTGCTTTTATATTCTTTGCAGTAAAAATAAGTTCTTTAGCCATTCCCATTCCTACAAGTCTTGCAAGTCTTTGAGTTCCACCAAATCCAGGTGTTATTCCAAGACCAACCTCTGGCTGACCAAATCTTGCATTGCTTGAAGCAATTCTTATATCACAAGCCATCGAAATCTCACAGCCGCCGCCTAATGCAAAACCATTAACAGCTGCTATTACGGGTTTTTCTAGAAGTTCTAATCTTCTAAATACTTTATTTCCTAGTATTCCAAATTTTCTTCCTTCTATTACATTCTTGTCTTTCATTTCAGAAATATCTGCTCCAGCTACAAAAGACTTTTCACCTGCACCTGTTAAAATAATTGCAAGCACTTCATTGTCATTTTCAATTTCATCTAAAACGTAATCAAGTTCAGTTAAAGTTTCACTGTTAAGTGCATTTAATGCCTTAGGTCTGCTTATAGTAACTATAGCAATTTTGCCTTCCTTTTCAAGGATGATATTTTTTAATTCCATGACTTATCCTCCTAAATCTTTTTATTCTTTGTTAATATTCTAACAAAGAAAACTAAAATTTTAGAAGCCTTAAGCTTCATTTCTAATTATATAATTAATTATTTCATATTTCAATAATATTTACATTGAAATATGAAATAATTAAAAAAATATCATATTTTATCTTTTAGCAAACAACTTAAAGTAAGTAAACTATCACTTAAATGAACATTTTCCACAATTACATCATCAGGTGTAACTAAATCCACAGGTGCAAAGTTCCATATTCCCTTAACATTATTTTTTATAATTATTTCAGCCACCTTTTGTGCACTTTTTCTTGGCACACAAATAATTGCAATGTTAATGTTGTTGTTTTTCAAGAAAGCATCTACATTGTCTATATCTTGTATTTCAATATCATGTATTTTTAATCCCAAAAGCTTAGGATTTATATCAAATATTCCTTTTAAAGAAAAACCTAGTTTTTCAAAATTTATATAATTAGCAATTGCTTGACCAATATTACCCGCACCTACAATAATAGTATTATACTCCTTTGTAAGACCCAAAATTGCATCTATTTCTTTGCAAAGTTCTTTTACGTTGTAACCGTACCCCTGTTGTCCAAAATCTCCAAAACAATTAAGGTCTTGGCGTATCTGCGAAGCTGTAAATCCTATTTTTTCACTTAATTCTTTCGATGAAATCCTATCCACATCATTTTTCACAAGTTCATTTAAGTACCTATGATATTTAGGAAGACGCCTTATTACAGCCATCGATATATTCTTTTTCTTTTCCACGCAATGCACCCCTCACCTAGACATACCACTCCAAAGCCTTATTTCATCTATCAAATAATTAAGGTATAAGCAATACATCACTATTATAAATGATATACTCATAATATATTTTACCACATAATTTTAATTTTACACTATTTATTTTTTCCATTTATTTTATCTATTGTTGCAGCTATAGGGAAATCACTGCGAATCTTAACTATAGATAAGCAGCATTGAACTTTAAAATTTATTTGACAACACATATTTCTATGCTTTAATATTTACTGGTAAAGGATTAAAGATAAAGCGCGGTGATAATTTATGATAGTATTAAGCTGTAAAGATATTCATAAAAGCTATGGAATAGATGTTATTTTAGAAAATGTGACCTTCTCTATTAATGAAGGTGAAAGAATTGGAATAATCGGTCCTAACGGTGCTGGAAAATCAACTTTATTTAAAATACTTACAAACAGTTTAGAATACGATTCAGGAGATTTATTTATCGATAAAAACAAACAGTTAGGTTATTTATCTCAGCATCTAGATCTAGAAACTTCTAATACAATTTTTGAGGAACTATCCTCTGTTTTTAGTGAACTTATTTCTATAGAAAATAAACTTAAAGATTTAGAGCAAAAAATGAGTGAACCATATGATCCTCTAAAAGAAGCTTACCATGCTAAAATTATAAAAGATTACACAAATTACACAGAAGCTTATAATACTAAGGGAGGATACTCCTATAAAGGTGAAATATCCAAAGTATTAAAAGGTCTTGGTTTTTCAGATGAAGATTCAAAAAAACCTATTTCAATATTAAGTGGTGGACAAAAAACAAGAGTGGCTCTATGCAAACTTCTTCTTATGAAGCCAGAAATACTTCTTCTTGATGAACCAACTAACCACCTTGACCTTGATGCAATAGAGTGGCTTGAAGACTATCTTCATACATATAAAGGGACTATACTTATAATATCCCATGATAGATATTTTCTAGATGCCATAACAGACAAAACTTTTGAACTTATTAATGGGCATGTAAATTGTTACAACGGGAACTACACAAAAGCTCTTGAACTTAAAAAGAAGGATTATGAAATCAAATTGAAAGCTTTTGAGGTACAGCAAGCTGAAATCAAAAGGCAAGAAGGGATAATAGAACGCTACCGTTCATTTAATAGAGAAAAAAGCATAAAAGCTGCAGAAAGCCGTCAGAAAGCACTTGATAAAATTGAAAGAATAAAGCCACCAGACAAAGAAACTGGTGTTACAAGAATAAGCTTTGAAACTCTAATAAAAAGTGGCAAAGATGTTTTACATGTTGAAAATCTATCTAAAAGCTTTGGAGATCACACTTTATTTAACAATCTTGATATAGATGTAAAAAGCGGTGAAAAAACAGCACTGATAGGCGAAAATGGAAGAGGTAAAACTACATTTTTTAAAATTTTAATGGATAAAGTCAAAAGTGATTCTGGTATTAAAATTTTAGGAAAGAATGTGTTTATAGGCTACTACGATCAGGAACAATCTAATTTGCATGATGATAAAACTATAATCGACGAAGTATGGGATGACTTCCCTGAGCTTACCACCACAGAAGTAAGAAATGCCCTTGCTGCATTTTTGTTTATTGGAGATGATGTTTTTAAACTTATATCTAAATTAAGCGGTGGAGAAAAGTGTAGAATAAACCTTCTTAAATTAATGCTTTCTAAAAATAACTTTTTACTTTTAGATGAGCCCACAAACCATCTCGATATAGTATCACGTGAAGCACTTGAAGATGCTCTATTAAGCTACGATGGAACAATTCTTGTAATCTCACATGACAGATATTTCTTAAACAAGGTTGTTTCTAAAATGTATGAGTTAAAAGAAGATGGCGTAAAAGAATACCTAGGGAACTATACTTATTACGTAGAAAAAAAGAAAAATCCAACAAGATTTCAATATGAAGAGGAAATTTCGGATGGAAAAACTAAAACTCAAATACATGCTGAAAAGAAGAAAAAGAGAGAAGAAGAAAAGCTTGAGAAACAAAAAAAGTTAAAAATAAAAAATATAGAAGAAAAAATCGCTTCTCTTGAAGATGAACTTGAAAAACTTCAAGGAGCGCTGTGCCTCGAAGAAGTTTATTCAAACCCTGAAAAAAGCATTGAAGTAAATAATAAAATTTCTGAAACTCAAAGTAATATTGATAAACTATACGAGGAGTGGGAAGAACTTAATAGTTAGCGAAATAACATTGATGAAAAGACAGTTTAAATAAAGCTTTATAAATCTTAGATAATAAATTAAAAAAGTCTTAGAACTTTCAATCTGTCTGAGCCAAAGGCGAGTTATTGAAAGTTCTAAGACTTTTATGATTTATCATCTTAGATTTATTGGCTTTATTTAATGTCTCAAATCAATGTTATTTTGCTAGTTCATAGATAGTATGAGCATAAATTTTAGCATTTAAAATGAGATGCTCTACTTTTATATATTCATCCACCTTATGATCAACATCTGGTTCTCCTTCAAATATAGGTCCAAAGGCTACTATATTTGGCATTTCCTTTGCATATGTTCCTCCGCCTATTGCAAGAAGCTTAGGTTCTTTTCCAGTTTGCTCCTTATAAACCTTCTGAAGATTTTTCACAAGGAAATGATCTTCAGGAAAATAAAGAGGATTTGCATTAGTCATATTTTCTAACTTAATACCTGCAGCTTCAATTCTCTCATTTATAGGAGTTATTACTTCTTCAAACTTACATGTTACAGGGTATCTTATATCAATAGTTACACTGGCCTTATTTACATCTAAATTTATCATTCCAAGATTAAAGGAAAGTTTTTTAGAAACCTCATCTTCTAGCCCTACACCAAATGACTCTCCATCAGTTTCCATACCAACATGCCTATTTAAGAAATCTATGTAATCTACTGCATCACACTGTTCAAGATTTAACTCTCCTATAAAAGCTAAAAGCTGCATAATAGCGTTTTTACCCATATGAGGCAAGCTTCCATGAGCTGCAACACCATAGGATTTTATTATAACTAGATCACCCTGTTCTTCTGCTTTAATATCATATCCTGTTCTATTTGAGAAATCCTCACACTTATCAATTACATTGCTTTTAAGTGAAGTTTTAAGCCCTGCTTCACAATAATTCGGAACTATATTATGAGCGTTTCCTCCTTTAACATAGGCTATAGTTGTGTCACCATATGATTTTTCCTCAAACTCTTTTAATAAGTCAAAAACCAATACACCCTTTTCTCCATTTATAATTGGATATTCTGCATCAGGAGTAAAACCAGCCACAGGCGGCTTTTCTTTTTTTAGATAGTATGCAATCTCATTACTGCCAGTTTCTTCATTTGTTCCAAATATTATTCTTACCTTTTTCGACAATGTAAGTCCAGAATCTACAATTGCTTTTAATCCATATAAACATGCCATTATAGGTCCCTTATCGTCAGTAGCACCTCTAGCAAATATCTTATCATCATGTATTTCTGCTGCATATGGAGGATACTTCCATCCATCATTTTCTGGTACTACGTCTAAATGTCCAAGCACTCCAATGTACTCTTCTCCATCACCATATTCTGCATATCCAACTTGATTATCAACATTTACTGTTTTAAATCCTAAAGATTTTGCTATTTCAAGTGCACATGCTAAGGCTTTTGCTGGTCCTTCACCATAAGGCATTCCAGGTTTTGCTGTTTCTTGAACACTCTTGATTTGCAAAACTTTTTGAGTTGATTTTACTAATTCATCCTTTAATAAATCTACATGTTTATTTATTTCCATATGTAAGCCTCCATTTAATTTATTTATATATTTAATACATTATATATACAATATTAATTTTATAAAATACATTATAATAACTTATATATAATAGGCTGCACAAGTTTACATCTAAAATTCCGTAGGAACGGAGGAATTTTTTCCTTGCACCACTGTTGGAGCGAAGTAACAGTGTTGAAGAGATGATTTATAGTTTTCATTTAACATCTCAAGATACTGTTACTTCGCATTTTATTTATAATAGAAAAGATTCTTTTTTCTATTATCTTCAACTTCATCAAACCTTTTAATCTCAGTATGTTTGTAATTATTTACTTTACATATAACATCATTAAGAAAATCTTCTTTAAACTTAAATTGTGAATCTAAATAAACCTCTGATATTACCGAATATTCTATATGCCCTGGTTCATTGCCCACAACATACAATGGAAAAAGTCCCTCGAAATTTTTATTAAGAAGCGCATGACTATATATAGTTGCATCTATAACTTGCCCCTTATACATATTAAAACAATGTGCATAATTTCTTTTATGATTTTTAATTTCAACATATAAAATTCCTTCTATAACAGGTACATCAATACCTCTTACCCTTGAAATTTGACTAATAAGCGCACTTACAAGGTTAGCACTATTTAGTATCTGATAATTAGAAATACATAATTTACACAAACTTTTAAAAAAGACTTTTTCCTCGCTATCCATTCTTAACCTCTTTAATACATTTCTACTGGCTTACTTTCATCAGTTTTATCATCTATTATCTTATTTCTCATAAGAAATTCTCTTACCTTTGCCTTATACTCATCCTTATTCTTTAAATAAGATTGGGCATGCCCTGCATTAGGAGCAATATATAAATATTTTGGACCCTTTTTCTCTATATACAGCTCCAAAGACATGTATGGTGGAATAAAATCATCATCTGCACCATGAATAAACATTATAGGCACTTCAACTCCATCTAATGCTTTCTTCGGCGATATTGAGTACAATGAAAATCCAGCCTTATACCAAGCATAAACGCTAGAATAAAATACTATGGCATTTGCTATTATTTTACCATGATTTTTCATTTCCTCTGTAAGTTTATCACTAAACAACTCTGGCAAATCAGAAAAAGGACAATCCACTATATAAAAAGATACATATTTTTCTTTTATATTCATATTAGAATGCAGAAGTGCTGTAGCTGCTCCCATAGATTCTCCGTGAATTCCTATTATTCCATTTGGATTTTGCTTTCTAACCCACCTTACACAATTATCCAAGTCGTACTTTTCAAAATATCCAAGGGAAATATTATTTCCACCACTAGTACCATGATATCTGGAATCATAAATAAGCACATTATACCCTAAGTCTATGTACATGTCTGCATACTTCATTGATTCCCATCTGCTTCCTGTTATACCATGTACAATTATAATAGTGTTTTTGGTTCTTACAAAATTTCTTATATAAGTTCCAGAAAGCTTATAACCAAAATTAGACTGTATAGTCACATCACTTTTATCAAGTAAATTAAATCTTTCATAATCAAAAGTAGATTTAAAATTATTATATGAAACACTATTGCTTTTATTAAATTTTATTTCACATACCTGGTTATAAACCATACTCCCAATATAAATGCCTATACAGCTAATCGTAATAAATACTAAAAGCATTAATATCAAAATTATTCTTCTTATATATTTTTTTACTTTCATTTTATATCGCCACCATCTTGGCTAATCAAAATGTAACTATTAAAATAATAAACTCAAGACTTCTTACATATATTCAGGTTTTCTATTTTTATAGTACACTGTCCTTAAGTTACATTCCTCTGCTATTGAAAAGGCCTCTTTAATATTCATTCCTATATTTTTATCATAATGAGCATCTGAGCCTATTGTAACAAAATTTCCACCCATCTCTCTATATCTTTTATAAATTGGTATTAAGTTTTTAATTATATAAGCTTTATCAAGCCTTCTGGAATTTATCTCAAGAGCAATTCCTTTATCTATGATAAATTTCAAAACCTCATCGATTAACTCCGCATATTCATTATAATATATTTCACTATCTTCATATGTTGCGTATCTGCAAATATAATCTATATGTGCCAGTGAATCTACATATTCATGTGTTTTAATGCAATTTATCATAGCTTGAAAATATCTTCTATATGTGCTGCTTTTTTCCTTACCCTTATAATATATTTTTTCATAAATATCAATTCCATCAACAAAGTGTATAGATCCTATAACATAATCAAAATCATAGTTTTCATTTATTTTCCTATTTTCATCACTATACTCCTCTGTCATTCCAATTTCAACTCCAATTAGATAATTATCACCCCTATATTTATAATATTTATTAAAATAATTATCTATGTCAAAAATAAACTTACCTTTTTCAGGATAATTTAAATCAATATGATCTGTAGAAATAATTCCTAGTTTTAGTTTTTTAGCAGCTTCTAATGCACTTTCAATTTTAAGTTGTGAATCCGTAGAAAACTCAGTGTGGACATGGCTATCAAATATCATAATATCACCTCACAAAATTCAATGTTTAAATTAATTATAACAGAAAACTTGGTTATGATAAAACTACACATAAATTTACCATAATTTTTTTGTTTCACTATGTATTTAGTAACATCTAATTGATTTTTTACATAATTTATTATGGTGGGGATGAAATTTATCCATAAATAATTTGCAAGGAGAAAATAATGTATTATAACTACAATGACAATGATAACTTCGATCCTATGAGATTCGAAAATGATGAATGTGAATGCAATGAAAAGGCTCCTTTTGTTTGCCCTGTTTTAGCTAACTGCCCTTTTTATTCTGGTATGAGGCAAGAAAATGATGATGAAACTAGGCAGCCTAATATGCCACCTGGACCTCCTCCAACCTATACTCCTAATAAAAGTATGCAAGCACCTTCGGGTCCTAGCTTAAAAGCAGTTGATCCTGGAGCTATAAGAATATGCAGATATAAATATACTTATATCTGGGAAACTAATGGAAGAGCTTACTGGGCATATATTACTTATGTAGGTCGAAGATCAATCGCTGGCTATAGATGGATGCGTAGAAGATGGGTTTATTTTGGACTTGATTTAAGAAGAATTGAATCATTTACCTGTAGGTAAGGCTTAATTTTCATAACTTAAAAATATTGCGAACTAATTCGAGTTAAGGGTTTTAACTTGCCTTTGCTCGTTAAAAGACTAACTTTTTCACTTATGTGAAAAGTGAAGGGTTTGACGATGCTTTGCACGTCAAAGATGAACTTTTCGTCTAAAACCAAAAGTTAAGGTGATTTTTCCTCCTCTTCGCTACGGAAAAATAAATAAATTAAAGATTTTCTGTAGTAAAACGGAAGAAAATCATCATTAACTTTTTACTGAAGGTAAAAAAGTTCACCTTTTAGCGAGCAGAGCAAGTTAAAACCCTTCACCCTTAGCTTTTTCGCCTTCTTTTTAGACGAAAAAAATTAGTTATTACTTTGCAATATTTATTTATGTGTAAAAATACTGCTACCACCTAATTAAATTCTACTGCCAATTGCTGTCTTTAAAATTTTTCCTACTGGAACCGCTGCAACTATTCCTATAATGGTTGTAATTAATGAACTTGGAACATGTTGAAATGCAATAATAAGGCTTCCATAAAACAGCACATCAGCCAAATAATATCCCACTATATTAAAAATGCCTCCAAGCACAAATGCAAATATATTGTTTAGAATACTATCTCCATTATATTCACCTCTATATGCCACTAATCCTACAACGTATGCCATACCGCCCTTTATAAGAAATGTAAAAGGTGCCCATATTGGAGTTGCTGAAAATAAATCAAATTATGTAAAATGTATGGGTACATTTTATTTCATATAAATCCTTAATTTTACATACTATCCTTTAACCATATATTGCGACTATCCTTTTTCTCCTAGTATAATTTTATTTATCATCTCAATATTTTAAAAATCAAAGGAGAACATTATATGAAAAAACTAAATACAATTATTGCAACTATAATCTCCTCCGTTTTTGTTTTTGCACCTCTACAAAAAACGTTTGCAGCAACTCAGACTTCACTCACTAGATCTGCTGCTGAGCAAAGAGCATTGAGTATAATAAATCTTAATTGGACATACTCAATCAACAAAAACTCTATTCTACCATCTACTAACGGAGACAGTGTAACACAGCCTACTCAATTTAAAAATGTAACTACTGCAACAATGACAGGTATTCCATATAATTGGGGCGGCTTGGATAGTTTGGATTCCTCTTCATCTGGAGCTCCATGGACAAATTTTTTAAATGCAATAGATAATGGCGCTTTTGCTGGGAATGTTAACACTTCTGCTCCTTATGGTTATATTCAAGGAACTGCTGGAATCGATTGTTCGGGTTTTGTACAAGCTGTTTTTAACATTAAGGATTATAAGCTTTCAACTTCTACACTATTTAACAGTTATTTTACTAAAATTAGTTTAAGCAATCTAAAACACATGGATATTTTAGACAAGCCAGGTGATCATGTTGTTATATTTGACAAATGGGGAACACAAAATGGAGTGCAAGGTGCCTTTACTTATGAAGCTACACCAGATCAAACTTATGGTGGAATACAAGGTACAAAAAAATACTTTATAACTATGAATGAAATTAATTTAGGATATATTCCTGGAAGATATGTAAACATAATTGAAGATAGCTCTACCCCAGATCCTATGCCAACTTCTGATTTATATGGTATAGTTTCCAATGTAGTTTATGCTGCTAACTTTAGGGTAAATCCTTCTACTAGTGCTGCAATTATAGGAACAATACCTAAAAACACAATTTTAAAACTTTTAGCTTCAAACTCTGGCTGGTATAATGTAACTTACAATGGACAGACAGGTTGGATATATAGTAGTTTAACAGCATCTGTTCCCTATAATACGTATGTAACCGTAAATAATGTTTATCAATTAAACATCAGATCAAATCCTTCCTCAACTACTTCAATCCTTGGAGTGTTAACCGAAGGGCAATATGCAAAAGTAACTGGAATATCAGCTGATGGATATTGGTACAAGATAAGCATAAATGGGGTAGAAGGATACTCTGCAGTAAAATATTTAAAATATATAAATTAGAATCTATAAGGATAAACTAATAATATTTTTTAGATAATCCATTATAAATTTTACTGCTTCTATAAAGATTCACGCCAAAATTCCGTAGGCACGGAGGATTTTTTTAACGCGACGAAGTATTGTTCCTTAGCATTTTTATTTCAATAAGCCAGGTAAAATTTTTTAACTGCTCATAATAAAAAGTACATCCTAAAAATTCAGTATATGATTTAAAATTTTCTATTATTCTTAAAGTTTTAGAAGATATATCTAACCTTTCACATACTTCCTTAGTTATTCATTTAAATCACCTCAGATTAAATATAAACCCTGCATAAAGGACTAAGTCAATACTTTCTAAAAATCAAAGCTCACTCATCGGAATACTTTTTTAGCAATATATGTGCTTATATCTTACCATTATTGCAGTATTTGATCTTAAATGATATAATATTTATAATTTTTTTTACTTAGGAGATGTACCAATGAAAAAAGATAATATTTTACTTCTAATAGCTGTTTTTCTACTTATTTTTGGAACCTATATAACAGGTGCAATACTTACACCTTATGCAAAATCTCTTGGCGCATCGGGAATATCCATTGGATTAATCTCTGCTGCTCTTTATATTGTAAGATTATTTGTAGGAACGCCAATTGGGAAACTGTCAGACAAAAAAGGGATTTTATCAGTTCTTAAATACAGTATTATTATGTACCCTTTTACAGCACTTATTTATTGTTTTGCGGTTACTATACCAGTTCTAATCTTTGCACGTTTTACACATGGACTAGCTTCTGCAATGATGCTTCCAATGGTTATGGCTTATATAGGTCAAATTAGTCCTCTTGGTAAAGAAGGCTTTTACATGGGAATCTACAATACTGCAAATCTAATTGCAAGTGGAATAGGACCTCAAACTGCAACTATACTTGCTTCTGCCTACAGCAAAAAATCTTGTTTTGTAGTTTCTCTTGCTCTATCAGTAATTTCTCTTTTAATTGTAATTGCACTTCACAAAAGCAAAACACTAAATTCTGAGAACAAAAATAGTATTACAATTGACAGTAATTCAAATACAAAGATTTCCTCAAGCAAATTACTTACAAATCACAGATTGTTAGCATTAAGCAGTATCAATATTGCTTCAGCTTTTATAATTACACTAATTAGCTTTTTCTTTATATTGTTCACTCCACAAAAAAGTATAAGTCTTGTATTTACAGGATTTCTTATTTCTATCTACAATGTTGTTGGTGGGTTTGCACAAATTCCAATGGGAAAATTCAGCGATAAATTTAATAAATGCAATTTAGTTTTATTTTCAGGCATTATAGTATCTTTACTTTTAATTTTATTTCCATACATAAACAATTTATCACTAATGATCTCGTTAATGCTTCTTCTCGCTGTAGTTTCAGCTGCTTTCGTTTCAGCTTCATCGGCATTATCTACTATA
The DNA here is from genome assembly GCF_021043395.1 of Clostridium guangxiense. Taxonomy (GTDB): domain Bacteria; phylum Bacillota; class Clostridia; order Clostridiales; family Clostridiaceae; genus Clostridium_S; species Clostridium_S guangxiense. The sequence continues at coordinate 463 of NZ_JAJNKE010000024.1, read as the reverse complement.
CTTGGACGAACTGTAGGAATGGGAAGCACGATGGGTTTCCTTGGAACAGCTAATAGCGTTGGAATGGTCCTTGCAAGTGTATTTTTAAGTGTCGCTTCAGATTTGTTTGGTTTAAATTCGTTATTTTATTTATCAAGTGCCGTTATATTAATATGTACTTTATTATTCGCCTTCTTTTGGAAGAATAAAAAAGATGAAGCTACCTCCAAACTAAAAAATGCAAGTACCAAGATTATACAATAATATTTATTTAGTTCACAGTACACTGTGAATTGTACCCTGACCTTACAAAAGTCAAATGCTGGCAAAAGTATATTTATTAATTTAAAACTTGGAGATAGTTTCGCTATATAGATAAACAAGCTGAAATATTTAAATTACCAATACCAAATTTATCCTTACAAACTGGAATTTGTTGAGCACTATAGTGAAGGGTTTTAACTCACTTCGTTTGTTAAAAGAC
>NZ_JAJNKE010000023.1:42129-66939 GCF_021043395.1 Clostridium guangxiense | reverse complement strand
CATAGCTCAAATCAAATCTATTGCTTATGGTAAAAATTACTATTACTAATTTTTACTTTTCAACTTGTTTATCTATATAGTGAAACTACATTTAAACTTTAAATTGATTAAAATATTTTTGGTGTATTTAATTTCATTAAGTATATTTTAAGACTTTCATGTAGTTCCACTATATATATTAGTTTTTATAGCATATTTTTTTAAAATGATTTGTTAAAAGAATAACAATAAGCTCGAGGTATTTGTATGTAGTATATAGATAGATATACCCTCTTAAAGCTTCAAAATGCGAATATCAGGATTATACAAGCAATACTTTAGTGCAAAATTCACAATTTTACCCCACAGTTGTGGATAATTTTTATACAAATGTTAAATAATTATCAATATAAAAAGGAGAGTGTAATTTATGAAAGTTAGTAATATTGATGAATTGAATTTAAAATTAAAGGAAGTAAAAAAAGCCCAAAGAGAATTTTCCACTTATACACAAGAACAAGTTGATGAAATATTTAGAGAGGCAGCTATGACTGTAGCAAATCATAGAATTAGTTTGGCAAAAATGGCAGTAGAAGAAAGTGGAATGGGAATAGTAGAAGATAAAGTTATAAAAAATCATTTTGCTTCAGAATATATATACAATAAGTATAAAGATGAAAAAACATGTGGAGTTATAGAAAGAGATGAAGCCTTTGGTATGACTAAGGTTGCAGAGCCGATAGGTGTCATTGCAGCTGTTATTCCAACTACTAATCCAACTTCAACAGCAATATTTAAATGTTTAATAGCTTTAAAAACTAGAAATGGAATAATATTATCTCCTCATCCTAGAGCAAAAAATTCAACTATTGCAGCGGCAAAAATAGTACTTGATGCTGCAATTAAAGCTGGTGCGCCGGAAGGAATAATAGGATGGATAGATGAACCTTCAATTGAACTTTCTCAAATGTTAATGAAAGAAGCGGATATAACCCTTGCTACAGGAGGACCAGCAATGGTTAAAGCTGCTTATTCTTCAGGAAAACCTGCTTTGGGAGTTGGACCAGGAAATACACCAGTTATAATTGATGATAGTGCTCATATAAAGATGGCTGTAAATTCAATTCTTATTTCAAAAACTTTTGATAATGGTGTCATATGCGCTTCAGAGCAAGCCATTATAGTATTAGCGTCAGTATATAACGAAGTTAGAAAAGAATTTAAAGAAAGAGGAGCATACATTTTAAATTCAGAAGAAATAGAAAAAGTTAGAAAAGCTATCTTTATAAATGGAAGCATAAATGGCAAAATTGTAGGTCAATCAGCTCATACAATTGCTCAAATGGCAGGTATTAATGTTTCAGAAACTACTAAGGTGCTTATTGGAGAAGTTGAGTCTGTTGGAGAAGAGGAACCATTTGCACATGAAAAATTATCTCCAGTTCTCGCCATGTACAAAGCAAGAAATTTTGATGAAGCAGTTGAATATGCAAAAGCTTTACTTGAATTAGGAGGGCTTGGACATACATCAGTATTATATGTAGATTCAATAAAAGGAAAAGCTAAGATAGACAGATTTGGAAGCGAAATGAAAACTGTAAGAACATTTATAAATATGCCAGCATCTCATGGTGCAAATGGAGATTTATATAATTTTAAAATAGCACCTTCTTTTACATTAGGCTGTGGTTCTTGGGGTGGAAACTCTGTATCAGAAAATGTTGGACCTAAGCATTTGCTAAATATAAAAAGTGTTGCTGAGAGGAGAGAAAATATGCTTTGGTTTAGAGTACCACAAAAGGTTTACTTCAAATATGGCTGTCTTGGATTTGCATTAAGAGAATTAAAGGATATGAATAAAAAGAAAGCTTTTATAGTAACAGATAAAGTTCTTCAAGAATTAGGATATGTTGATAATGTTACAAAAGTTCTTGATGAAATAGGGATTAGTTATAAAGTATTTTCAGAGGTAGAACCAGATCCAACATTAAGCACAGCAAAAAAAGGCGTAGAACAAATGTTAAGCTTTGAACCAGATACTATAATCGCTCTTGGTGGAGGTTCCCCAATGGATGCGGCTAAAATTATGTGGGTATTATATGAGCATCCAGAAGAAAGATTTGAAGATCTTGCTATGAGATTTATGGATATAAGAAAGAGGTTATACCCATTCCCTAAGTTAGGAGGTAAGGCTATGATGGTTTCAATACCGACATCAGCTGGAACCGGTTCGGAAGTAACACCATTTGCAGTTATAACTGATGAGAAAAAAGGTATAAAATATCCATTGGCTGACTATGAGCTAACCCCAGGCATGGCTATAGTTGATGCAGAACTTATGATGAATATGCCAAAAGGGTTAACGGCAGCATCAGGAATAGATGCATTGATTCATGCTATAGAAGCTTATACGTCTGTACTTGCATCAGAATATACAAATGGACTTGCATTGGAGGCAATAAGATTAATATTTAAATACTTGCCATTAGCTTATGAAGATGGAACAACAAATGTGAAAGCAAGAGAAAAAATGGCACATGCGTCGACAACAGCTGGTATGGCTTTTGCAAATGCATTTTTAGGGGTATGCCACTCAATGGCTCATAAGCTTGGAGCAGAGCATCATATAGCACATGGAACTGCTAATGCATTATTAATTGAAGAAGTGATAAGATTTAATGCAGAAGATGCACCGTTAAAACAAACGGCATATCCACAATATAAATATCCAAACGCTAAGTGGAGATATGCTAAAATAGCAGATTACTTAAAATTAGGTGGAAATACGGATGATGAAAAAGTAGAATTATTAATTAAAGCCATTCGTAAGTTGAAAGAAAAAATAAATCTTCCAATGACAATAAAAGAAGCTGGAATTTCAGAAAAGAAATTCTATGATACACTTGATAATATGTCTGAACTTGCTTTTGATGATCAATGTACAGGAGCAAATCCAAGATATCCACTTATAAGTGAAATTAAACAAATGTTTATAAATGCCTTTGATAATGTTGAGGCATAGAATATATTTTAAGTAATTATTAAGGAGATTTTTAGTATAACAAAATTATTGGTTAGGTATATTTGCTGGAGCTGCGTATAAAATAAATTTTAGTCACAATATATTGAAGAGTTAATGAAAAGATCGCTCAATATATTGTGACATTTTTTATTTTTAAGCAGTTCTTTGTTTATTATCTTAGAATAAATATTTAGATATAGTAGAAAAATAGATAATATTAAGGAATATATTAATTATAAACAAGTATGGATATTGAAAATCGATTAGATATTATAAAGAATTTTTTTACTTTAACATCAGGAGAGAAGGATTAATATGATAGATTCATCTAGTCACAATGAAACTATTCAGACTGAACAAGTAGAAGCTGATTCTAAAATATTTAGTGGAACTTTAGATAAAGATCTTAATCAATTTAAAGCGATATTTCTTCACTTTCCAGATATGGTATATAGGAAGTTTAAAATTGGTGGTATTTTGGAAGCAGCAATTTTTTTCTTAGATGGATTCATTGACAGCAAAAATATAAATTTAAATGTATTAAATCCATTATTAAATTTTAATGAAATTGAGGATGAAATACCATCAGCTTATTTAAGTGAGCTTATGAATCTTATTCAAAATGAATTGATTTCGGCAGCACAAATTAGCAGTGGAGTTAATTTTGAACAGGCATGTGAGCATGTGCTTTGTGGAGAGGCTATTTTGCTAATAAATGGGGTTAAGCAAGCATTATTTATTAGCATGAAGAAAATTGAAAAGCGAAGCATTGAGGAATCTTCTATAGAGACTGTTATTCGAGGCCCTCGAGATAGCTTTACAGAAGATTTACGAACTAATATTAGCCTCATTAGAAGAAGGTTAAAAACATCAAAGTTAAAGATGCAAGAACTAAAGGTAGGAAGATTATCTAAAACTAAAGTAGAAATAAGTTACATAGAAGGAATTGCAGATATTTTGTTAGTAGAGGAAATTAAAAGAAGAATTGTTAAAATTGATATTGATGCCATATTAGAAAGTGGGTATATTGAAGAATTAATAGAAGATAATAGGTTCTCTATTTTTTCTCAATTTGGTTATACTGATCGTCCAGATAAATTATCTAGCTGTTTACTTGAAGGGCAGATTGGAATAATTATTGAAAATACTCCGATAGTTCTTATTGCACCACATACATTTTTTGAAGCAATGCAATCTAGTGAGGATTATTATGAACGGGGTATTTTAGTATCTGCAATTCGATGTATTCGATACTTATTTTTAGGGTCAGCATTATTATTACCTTCGTTTTATGTTGCACTGGTGACTTTTCATCAGGGGATGATACCAAGAAATTTACTGTTAGCTATTTGGGCATCAAGAGAAAATGTACCTTTCCCAGTTTTGATTGAAGCATTAATAATGGAGATCTTTTTTGAAGGCTTGAGAGAAGCTAGTCTAAGACTTCCAGGTATCGCAGGTGAAATCGTTGGTATTGTTGGAACTTTGGTTATCGGCCAGGCGGCAGTACAGGCGAATATTGTTTCAGCATCAATGGTTATTATAGTTTCTATAACAGGTATTTCATCCTTTACTATTCCACAATATAATCTTGCATTATCTATACGTATACTGCGATTTTTAATGCTTATTTTAGCTGGTACATTAGGACTTTATGGAATGTTTATGGGATTACTTATTGTCTTAATTCATATGGCAAAGCTTCGCTCTTTTGGTGTCCCTTATTTATCACCTATAGCACCATTAGATATATCAAGTATTAAAGATACATTTGTTCGTTCTCCATGGTGGGCTATGATTACTAGACCTAGATTTATTAGTAAAAGAAATTCTAAACGTATGAATAAAAATAGATCAAAATTATCTTCATATAAAAAAAATAATAAATATGGAGAAAAATAATTATGAAAACTTTAAAGATTACTATTATTTTTATATTAGTAGTTCTATTATCAACTGGTTGTTGGGATCAAAGAGATTTAAGTCATATGATGATAGTTTCAGGTGTAGCGATAGATAAAATAGAAGATGATAAAATTTTGCTTACTTTGGTTTCTTCAATTCCGAAAAATGTAAACCAAAATTTTGATAGTGGAAGTTTTGAACAGAATAGTTCTACGTTTATTGTTTCAGCATCAGGAGTAGGCTTGATGGATGCATATAAAAATATAGAAAAAAAATTATCAAGAGAGATTTTCTTTTCACAGCTTCAATTTATAGTTATAGGAGAACAAGTTGCAAGAGAAGGGGTAGCTAGAGTTCTTGATTTTTTCTCAAGGCATAGTGAACCTCCTATGAGAGTGTACATTATTGCTACAAAAGGAAAAGCACAGGACACATTAAGAGTTAATTCTAAATTGGAAAAAAGTGTTGTTGAGCAAATTAGAAAATTGGAAAATTTAAATGTTAGCATTAAGATGAACATAAAGGATTTTTTATATGCATTAACTGAAGATGGGATACAACCCATAGCTCCAGAAATAGAAAAGGTTAATTCTGAAAAAAACAATAAAACAAGCAGAACACAAACAATTGCTATGAATGGAACAGCTGTATTTAATAATGATAAATTAGTTGGTTGGTTAGATGATAAGGAATCAAGAGGAGTGTTATGGCTTCGAAATAAAATAAAGACTGGAGTAATAACAGTTTTTCTTCCAAAAGAAAAAGGTGGCGGCATAGTTGCAGGTACTATAATTAAATCCAATACTAAAATAATACCACTAATTGATAATGGAAAGTTAAAGCTTAAAGTAGATGTATATGTAGAAACCAATATTTCTGAAAGTCCTTCTAAATTAGATTTAACAAATCCTACTGAAGTACATTATGTAGAGAGATTGTATGAAGAAGATATAAGGAAATTAATAGAACGATCTTTAGAAAAGAGTCAAAAGCAATTTAACATGGATATATTTGGTTTTGGGGTTGCTGTAAATGGAAAATATCCTAGGCAATGGCAAAGCAATTATAAGCGCAACTGGGATAGTACCTTTTCAAATTTAAGTGTAGAAGTTTCTTGTCATGTAAAAAATTATTCAACAGGTTTTGATACTAAATCATTAACACAAAAAAAGTAAGGAGCCATTAATAATTAGTGAGGAAAAAGGTTATGGAGAAAATTTCAAGTTATCAGTTGTTTACTCTTGTATTTTTATATGAAATTGGTAGTACTATTATATTTGGATTTGCATCAAGTGCTGGTAGAGATGCTTGGATTTCTGTATTAATATCTACTTTTATCGGAGTGATAATTAATATTGTATACTATATTATTTTTAAATTAAATCGACGATCAAATCTTATAGGATGGTTTTTAGCACAGTTTGGTATATGGATAGGTACGCCTATTGCATATGTTTATGCCCTCGAATTCATATACGATGGAAGTCGTGGATTGGCAGATTTGGAGATTTTACTTCCTAGTACTATTTTGCCAAAGACACCTGTTCTTGTAATAGAGTTTATATTCATTTTTGTTATTACATATGCGCTAATTAGTGGTATAGAAGTTATTGCAAGACTAGGAGAAATATTTTTTCCTACGATAATCTTTATATTTATTATTGAAGTAATATTGATATGTAATTCCAATATGCTAAATATACAGTATATTAGACCAGTCTTAGGGAAAGGATGGGGAAATGTTTGGAAGGCTGTATGGCCTCTAGGTATAACACAAACCTTTGGTCAGACTATAGAATTTACAATGTTATGGCCATTAGTAAAGAAGCCTGAAAAAATTATTAAGATTACTACAATCGCTACAATTTTGGCTGGAGTGTTTATAGCTTTTTTCGATATATTATCTATTATGGCATTAGGAGAAAACACATTTTCTAATAGTAACTTCCCATTATATAGGTTGATTAGATTAATAAGTGTAGGGGATTTTATTGAAAATTTAGATGCCATAGGCGTTATTTATTTTTTAACGACAGCATTTTTTAAAGCATCCATTCACTTTTTTTGTGCGACTCAAGCAATTGAACAATTAACTTTTGCAAAAAATAAATACATGCCGATTTTTATAATAGTAGTCATTGGTCTTTACCTTGGGTTAAATATGGCCTCAAGTGCAGCGGAACATTTACAAACAGGCTTGAAAATTGTTCCACTTTATTTATGGATTCCACTATTTTACGTTTTGCCGATTATATTACTTATAGTTACGGTGTTTCGCAATAAGTTAGGTAAAAAAGTAAAAAATTAATGTATTTCTATATTGGTATATAAGGAGTTGTATAAAATGGAAAAGTATATTTTCCCATGGAAGTCCCATGTCATGCTTGAGGAGCCTTGGATAATGCCTTTATTCCTTATTGTATTAGGAATTTTTTTATCCATAATAACTTGGGTTAAAAGAAAAAATTAGAAAAAATCTATACTGCACGTTCGTCCAAGGTTTCCTCATCTAAAATAGCATTTTTTAATGAATGCTTATTAAGCATAAATACGAACATTAATGTTGATACAAATATGATAGCTACAGTCCAGATTGACCTTTGATGGAAGATTCTTGCCTCTATAGCGCTAATAACTGCCCCAAGGAAAAACGAAATCAGAATACAGCTGTATCGTAATGCCTTTCTAAGACATTCTCTATTTTTTTTCACAAGTCCTTTGTAGTAATTTTCAGCGCAAGAACGCATATTTCCAGTACAAAATATGCTGGCATAATTTTCGCTTGTGCCAAATTTACGAAATGCACAAAATTGCAAAGAAGCCGCAAAAGATACAAGTGCATTAGAGACTATATCTGGATAAGAACGAGGAAGGAATCCTGTAACAAGAAGAATAAATACTTCAATTCCTATAATGCTTTGTTTCCACAATAATTGCTTTTCTTTAAAATAAGAATAAAATACATGCCAGCCTATAAAAATACCTATCCAAAAGCATAAAATTGGTACAATACTATGGAACATACCTATGTAATTTTGTTTTGCTAAATTGACAGCAACAAGAACAAAGTTGCCTGTTTGTCCAGTTGCAAATACATTTCCATGGACTACATAAGAATACATATCCATGAAACCACCTGCTGATGCAAGTATCATTGCAAATCCTAATTTTTCTGTTATTTCTGTAGAAAATTTTTTGTCTTTCAATTTTAAAACACCTTTTGTAAATAATATTTTTTTATCTTTGATTAGTAACATTTTTATTATACAGTTGTTCTTTAATAAATTAAAATATATAATATTTATTAAATTGATAAGAATTTACTTATGATAAATTGGAGGTTATTATGGACATTCTTCAATTAAAATATTTTCTTGCGGCTGCTGAGTATGAGCATATAACTAAGGCCGCTCATTCTTTACATATTGCTCAACCGGCTTTATCGCAATCAATTAAGCATTTAGAAGAGGAGCTTGGCGTGGAGCTTTTTGAGAGAAAAAACAGAGGCATTCATTTAAATGCTTGTGGAAAACTATTAAAGTCTGAGTTATTGCCAATTATAGATACACTGGATTCGCTGCCTGTGCGCCTGAAGGAAGTGGATAAGGAAGCTTCAAGTACTATACAGCTTAATATCTTAGCTGCATCGATGCTGATTACAAAATCAATTATTTCATTTAAAAAACTGTATCCTGAAGTGAAATTTCGTTTGCTGCAAGATGCAGATGAAACAGATTTTGATATATGTATTTCATGTGCTGCTTCTGATAAAATTCCGAAAGACGGCATATTGCTGCTTGAGGAAAAAATATTACTAGCTGTTCCAAGTATTAGTAAATATGCCTCTTTAAAATCTATATCACTAAATCAAGTAAAGGAAGAAGGATTTATAAATTTCTCTGGGGCAAGACCGTTCAGAATTATCTGTGATGATTATTGTAAAGAGAAGGGATTTAAACCTAAGATTATCTTTGAAAGTGATAATCAAGAATGCATTAAAAATTTAATTGCCTCTAACTTTGGTATTGCCTTTTGGCCACAATATGCATGGGGGAAACTAACTGCGAAAAATGCAGTACTAATTCCAATTAATCGCCCCCAATGCACACGCACTATTTATGCAATCCAAAATCAGCATTCGACAAATAGCAAATATGCTAATGCTTTTTTAAAACACTTAATTAAAGTTATAGCGAGTATTCAAAATACAAGCTCTAAGGTTGCAGATAACAAATAAATTTTACGAGCAGGATGTTACAACTAAAAGATTAAATTATATAGTATATTGTAAATATATTTATATATTTTCGAATTATCGTTATTTAACTACTGTTTTCTTTAAGTATATATATGGATTGTTGGGCTTATTTATAGTTTTTACGTTTATACTTACTTAGATTATAGGATATTTCATTTGTTATGTCTGAAAAGTTATCATTGGTGAGTTTTATTAAATTATTACTTTTATCTATAGATACATTTTTTACATTAGTTTCGTTTGAATAAATGTTCGAGGTTATTCCTTTATTAGATGCAATATTTGAATTTAAGCCTTGAGGATTTATTATATATGCAAGTACTAATGGGATGAAAAATATTGTTGAAACAGAATTTATATATTTTTTATTAAACACAATTTTTTTAAACTCTAGTATTGATAATATAAATAAAACGACCATTGAAAAAATTATGTAATTAGTCATTTTAGGATGAATAAATAAATATAATTTTTTGCTTAAGATTAAGTAATACATGTAGTATGCAAATCCAATTAGGAATAAAAACCATTTGAATTTTCTTATCATACATAATCACCACTCATAAATATATTTTATATAGGTATCTTAAGAAAATTGAATATAATTCCTATAAGGAAACAAACGGTCATTATAATGCAAGTTAACTTAAATATAAATTTAAAATCAAAGGCTTCATTAAGCATAAGTGTATTTTTTATGTCTATCATAGGACCACATATTAGAAAAGCTATTATAGAGCCATTTGTAAATTGTCCTACAAAAGTTCTTGCTATAAAAGCATCAGTCTCTGAACATACACACATGAGATAAGCAAGAAAAATCATAATTATAATAGATAATATTTTGTGTGTACCAACAGATAGAATATATTTTCTTGGAATAACAGTTTGCATTAAAGCAGATAGGAAAGCCCCTACAATAATAAATTTACCTACCTCATTCAATTCTGAACTTACATGGTCCAGTATGTCAAAAACTGTATTAGTAAAATTTCTTTTACTGTTAAGAGTATGATGATGTTCATGATGGCAGCAGTCGTGATTATGTGAAGGAGCAATATGATTATGAAGATTGTCGTCATAATGAAAAGTTCTTGCATTAAATAAAATTTCCTTTAACCTAGTATTTTTGCTATTCTTATATTCTAACTTGCTTATTGTAAGACCTATTATAATGGAACTTGTCCATCCTATAATGCCTCTCAATACTGCCATGTATGGATTGTTTAAGAAGGCATAATAAGTTGATGATAAGACCACAGGATTAATTATTGGAACTGAAAGCATAAATGTTACAGCAATGTATAATGGAACACCTTTTTTTAATAAACGTCTAGCTATAGGGACAATAGCGCAATCACATACTGGGAATATTAGTCCAATTGATGCAGCCGCTATTAAACCTACAAATTTGTTTTTGGGTATCAATTTTGCTATAGTTTGCTCTGATATAAATATTTGAATAATAGATGATATAAATACTCCTAGTATAATAAAGGGAAATGCCTCCAAAATTCAGACCTCCTTTATAAACAAATTGTATAGCAATAATATATGATATATGTGCAATATATTATTACTATGCAATTTTATGTTTGAGGTAAGATTATTTTAAACTATTATAAATCATCTCTAAATTTGATTTCATAGATTCAATGTAATCTTTTCCATCTTCCCTGCTCTCAATAGTGTATATTTTTTCTACCTTAGCACCTACTTCTTTAGCAAGTGTTTTAGAAACTTTTGGACTTACCATATCTTCTACAAATACTGTTTTAACTTTGTTTTTTTTACAAAAATCTGTTAATTCGGCTAGTCTTTTAGTACTTGGTTCTCCTTCAGCAAAAACATCTTCAACACTATCTTGTTTTAAACTAAAATCTCTACAAAGATATGCAAAAGCAGCATGACCAGTAACAAAACTCTTGTTTTTTACAGTTTTAAATTTTTGATCATAGTTATTATAAAGTTCATCTAACTGTTTTCTAAAGGTAGTATAGTTTTTTTCATAGAAAGATTTGTTTTTTGAATCTGCTTTAATCAAGGCATCTTTTATGTTTTTAGCTTCTAATTCAGCACCTTTTAAGCTAATCCATAAATGAGGATCATAAGCACCATGTTCTTTTATTTCTCCTGCATCAGTATTTTTTATTGCGTTAACACCATTTGAAGCTTCTACAGTAATTAAATTTTTGTTATTTATTGATTTTAAAGTTTTTGAAGTCCAAGATTCCATGCTTAAACCATTATATATAAATACATCTGCATTTGTAAGTGTTTCAATATCTTTCGTCTTTGGTTCAAAATCATGTGGCTCTGTTCCATTTGGCGTCATATTAACTATAGTTATTTTATCTTTTCCTATTGCATAAGCAAATTCTTTCATTGCATTAAAAGAAACTACAACCCTTAGCTTTTTAGACGAAGGGGGTTGAGGATTATTATTATTGCAGGCAGTAAGTGAGAAAAAAACAGTTATAGATAGTAGTAGTGTTAAAAATTTTTTAAACATTATATCACTCCTAAAAATTGTAAATGCAAATAATTTGCATTTACAATAATATATGATTAAGTAAAATTTGTCAATAGTGTTCATAAATTTAAATTCAAATTGACATAGGTAAATTAAAAAAGAAATACCTTTTCTTGATAACGGCAATTCTTGTGAGTCCAATATTTATTTTGATATGGGAAAGATATATAATGACTTAAACGATAAGGTAGAATCAGATAACTAACTTTGTATTGCAATTTTTTTATATGATTAGATTTTTAATTTTCAAATTGCACATACTAAAGATAAAATTAATTATGCAAGAAGGTGATATTATGTCAGTAACTATGGCGAAAAGATCAAATAGATTAGTAAATGAAAAATCTCCATATCTTCTTCAACATGCCCATAATCCAGTCGATTGGTATCCGTGGGCAGAAGAAGCATTTGATAAGGCAAAATCAGAAGATAAGCCAATTTTTTTAAGTATAGGCTATTCTACTTGTCATTGGTGCCACGTCATGGAAGGTGAAAGCTTTGAAGATGATGAAGTGGCAGATTTAATGAACCAAACCTTTATTTCAATTAAGGTGGATAAGGAAGAAAGACCAGATATAGATAACATATATATGACAATATGTCAGGCTATGACCGGAAGCGGTGGATGGCCACTTACCATAATGATGACACCAGAAAAAAAGCCATTTTTTTCAGCTACATATATTCCGAAAAAAAGCAAATATGGAAGAATGGGAATGATGGATTTAATTAAAAAAGTGGATCATCTATGGAAAACTAATAAGAAATCACTTATCAGTTCAGCAGAAAAGCTAACAGAGGGACTTCACAACATTTATACAGAGGAAAAGGGAAAAAGCATAGATAAGCATATATTGAATGAAGCAGTTAAGGATCTTAATGGATTATTTGACGAACAGTACGGCGGATTTGGAACAGCCCCAAAGTTTCCATCACCACATAATTTATTTTTTTTATTAAGAGATTACAAGAGAAACAATAATAAAAAGTCATTAGATATGGTTACTAAAACGCTTGATGCTATGGCTATGGGAGGAATATTTGATCACATAGGTTATGGATTTCACAGATATTCTACTGATAGAAAATGGATGCTTCCTCATTTCGAAAAGATGCTTTATGATCAGGCAATGATAGTTCTTGCATATGTTGAAGCCTATCAGGCAACTCAAAATGATAAATACAAACTTACTTGTGATAGTATTTTTCAATATATTATAAATGATATGAAATCAAAGGAAGGTGCTTTTTATTCTGCTGAAGATGCTGATAGTGAAGGTGTTGAGGGTAAGTTCTATGTATGGAGGGTTGAGGAAATAAGAAAAATATTGAATGAAGATGATGCACAGTTAGCAATAAAGGCTTATGGAATGAAGGAAGAAGGAAATTTTAGAGATGAAGCAACAGGGAAGATGGAAGGTTTAAATATACTTCATTTTGAAAAAGATATTGAGAGTTTAAGTAATGAACTTAATTTAAGCGTATCAGATTTAAAAGCAAAGCTTGAACAAATAAAAATGAAGCTCAAAGAGGTTAGAGATAAAAGAGTAAGACCATTAAGAGATGAGAAAATTCTTACTGATTGGAATGGTCTTATTATTGGAGCTTTAGCTAAAGTTGGAAGAACGTTCAATAATGAGGAATATATTAAAACTGCAAGAACAGCAGCAGATTTCTTCATAAATAGCATTAAGGAAAACGGCAGGCTTTTGCACAGATATATAGATGGTCAGTGGAATTTTAAAGGAAACATTGATGATTATGCATTCTTAGTATTTGGGCTCCTTGAATTATATGAAGCAACCTTTGATTTAAAATACCTTAAAAAGGCTTTTTCATTAAATGATGAGGCAATAAAGCTATTTTGGGATGAAAGGCAGGGCGGTTTTTACTTTACTCCAAAGGATGGAGAAGATATCATAATAAGAACAAAAGAGGTTTATGATGGAGCCATACCATCGGGTAATTCTATGGCATTGTTAAATTTAATAAAATTATCACGTATTTCAGGAAACAGTAAATTAGAAAGCTATGCAAATAAACTGCAGGAGACATTTTCAAGAACCATAGAAGGTGCGCCGCTTGGGTATACACAATTTTTATGTGGAGTGGATTATCTCATAGGATCATCTTATGAAATTGTAATATCTGGAGATAGAAATTCTGAGGATACTAAAAATATCATATTCCAGCTAAATAGAAGATTTATTCCAAATAAAGTGGTAGTTTTTAATCCAATAAATGAGGATAATTCAGAATTAATAAAAATAGCTCCATATGTAAAAGATGAAAAAGCTGTAGAAGGAAAAGCAACTGTTTATATTTGCAAGAATTTTACTTGTGGAATGCCAATTACTGAAGTAGATGAAATGTTAAGAAATTTAAATGCGTAGGCATATCTTTCACGTATATTGAAAAAGTATATAGAATGTTTCGAAGAGTAGGACACTAATTAATTCCTGCTCTTTTTTGTTAAAGTTTTCTATAAAATAATAGCTTTATTGACATGGGAATGTAGAAGGGATATATTAGAATGAAATATTTAGTTTTATGGATGAGTTTATATTTGGGAGGAAAAGTATGATTAATTCTAGTCAGATAAAGAAAATTCTATTGGATTTAGGAGCGGACATTTGTGGTATAGCACCTGTTGAAAGATTTAAAAATGCTCCACACGGATTTCATCCAAAAGATATTTATGCTGAGTGCAAGTCCGTAGTTGTTTTTGCTAAAAGAGTGCCAGCGGCAAGTATGCTTAGCGGTAATAGAATTGTGTATACACATGTAATTACTTCTGCTCTTAAAGAATTAGATAGAATATGTTTCAATGCTTGCTGTTTCTTGGACAAGTTAGGCCTTGGAGCAGTTATGATACCATCGGATGAGCCATATGAATACTGGGATGAGGAAAAAAAGAAAGGAAAAGGAATATTATCTTTAAAGCATGCTGGAGAACTAGCTGGTATTGGAGTTATAGGGAAAAATACTCTTTTAGTAAATAAAGATTTGGGTAATTTAATGCAGCTTGGAGCTTTACTTATAGACGAGGAAGTGGAGTACGATCCAATGATTACAGAAAGTTACTGTCATGATAAATGTAAACTATGCATTGAAGGTTGTCCTGAACATGCGCTTGATGGAGTAACAGTAGATCAAGCAATGTGCAGAAGCAATGTAGTTGTTAAATCAAGCAGAGGAGATTGGCTTTACAATTGTAGCAAATGCAGAATTTTATGCCCAAATACTTTGGGAACGAGGCATTGTAAAAATTACAAAAGAGTAACCTTGTAGGAACTTGTGAAGTACAATGCTTCGTCGCATTAAAAAAATCCTATAAATCTAAGTGGTTATTTTAAAAAAATGGTTGCTTTGGGTTCTAGAAGGATAATGGGCAAAGCCCAAACCCCGCGTATGTTTATACTCGCTATCGCTCAGACAAATTGAAATATCTAAGCATTTTACAATTTTTGAACCAAGATTTATTATTATTTTTATTGTAAAATCTCGTTAACAGTGCATTTTTCGTAGAGAAACGGATTATAGAAAGTACATAACATTTTGTTCATGAATCACATGGGCTTACGCCCAAACTCCAATATGTGTATCTTCCTTGCTTTTTCGGGCTAAGTGAAGTGATGTTGACTTGGGATGGTTTAAATAAAGCTTTATCATCTTAGATTTATTAGCTTTATTTAATATCCCAAATCAATATCACCTCACAAATTCCAGTTTGTCAGGATGAATTTGGTAGTGCTAATTTTAGTATTCCAAGTTGTCTATCTATATTTTAAGTCTATGCTTGAGGCTTCAATATAACCTTTATGCAGTTATCATCTTTACCATCGAAAATTTTGTATGCATGTTCTCCTTTATCAATGGAAAGTTTGTGGGTTATTATATCTGTAGCATCAAACTTGCCAGTTT
Organism: Clostridium guangxiense; assembly: GCF_021043395.1. Lineage (GTDB taxonomy): Bacteria > Bacillota > Clostridia > Clostridiales > Clostridiaceae > Clostridium_S > Clostridium_S guangxiense. The sequence continues at coordinate 51,318 of NZ_JAJNKE010000023.1, read as the reverse complement.
TAATTAACTCTAAAATTGGATCAACATAGGCTTGAGCAGGACATTGCCCCATTTTTAATGTTATATTTCTAGAGAAGAAATCTCCTAAAGGGAACAAGTTATATTTAGCACCGTAAACTCCTACTAATACCACGGTTCCACCTTTTCTTACAGCCTGTGAAGCTATTTCAATGGCAGATTTTGAACCACCTTGAAGCTTTAGAACACTTTCTATTTTTTCTATGGTAGACATTTTCCCATCCATTCCAACGCAGTCTATTACAGAATCAGCTCCGCCATGCGTAATTTCTTTTAAATATTCTCCAGTGTTGTCATATTCCTCAAAATTTACTGTTTCAACTTGATTATAATTTTTGGCATGTTTTAGCCTGTAATCTATACAGTCTACTGCAATTACTCTTTTTGCTCCCTTGAATATTGCCCATTTTTGTGCTAGAAGTCCTACAGGACCGCAGCCTAATACTATTACAGTATCTCCAGGTTTAACGCCGGCCATATCTACGCCCCAGTATGAGGTTGGTAAGATATCTGTTAAAAATAATACTTGTTCGTCAGCTAATTCCTCTGGAACAATCCTTGGACCTACATTGGCAAAAGGAACTCTTAAAAACTGTGCCTGACCTCCTGCATAGCCTCCATAAGTATTACTATATCCAAATATACCGCCAGCTTCTCCATTTGGATTGGAGTTATCACATTGGCTCCATAAATCATGCTCGCAGTACCAGCAGTGACCACATGCAACAGGAAATGGGACAATAACTCTATCTCCTTTTTTAAAATTAGTAACTTCATTTCCTACTTCTTCAACAACACCCATAGTTTCATGACCTAATATAAAGCCCTTTGGTAAATTTGGAATGAAACCGTGAATTAGGTGAAGATCTGAACCACATATAGCAGTAGAGGTTACTCTTATAATTGCATCATCATTTTTTTCAATTTTAGGATCTGGAGTATTTTCGACTTTAACATTTCTAATTCCTTCATAAACTAATGCCTTCATTATTACTAACACCTCCATATATTTAAGTCGCATGAAATTTTTAACTTAGTTTTTTATTTAAAGTCTACAAATTATATATATAGTATGACCAAGTGTTAGTTTTAAATGTGCATTCGGAAACATTAATTCGAATACTATAGATAAACAAGCTGAAATATTTAAATTACCAATACCAAATTTATCCTGACAAACTGGAATTTGTCGAGCTGAGTGAAGGGTTTTAATTCGCCCTGCTCATTAAAAAACTAACTTTTTCACTTATGTGAAAAGTGAAGGGTTTGACATAGCTTTGCTTGTCAAAGGTGAAGGTTTTTGCCACGGCAAAAGGTTAAGGAATATTTTTCTCCGTTTCTCTACGAAAAATAAATAATTTAAATACGTTAAAGATTTTCCGTAGGGAAACGGAGGAAAATCAACCTTAGCTTTTTATTGAAGATAAAAAAATTCACCTTTTACGTGCGCAGCACCGTAAAACTCTTCACCTTTCGCATAGCGAAAACCTTAGTCTTTTAACAAACGAAGTGAGTTAAAACCCTTCACTATAGTGTTCGACAAATTCCAGTTGGTTAGGATAAATTTGGAGATTGCAATTTTAAAGTTTCAAGTTGTCTACCTATATATAATTGAAGCAACATAGTAAACATTTCTACATAATATGAAAAGGAGCAGATAAAAGAAAACTGGGGATGAGAATATGGTTAATGAATTAAGAACAAAAACAAAAGCTCAGATGCGAGAACAGAGTGTTAATACACCTAAAAATGAAGGAATAATACTAGATCTAAGTGATTTGCATTATACAACAGAGATTGATGAAAAAAATGAGGTATATCTTTTAACTAAAGATTTAAAGAAAGTTTACTTTGATGATCCTAAAAATACTTTAAGTCTAAAGAATATTGATTATATGGTTATCAGCGGAGACTTTGTTGAACGAGGTAATTCAGAAGCGTCTTTTGAAAAGGCATTTCATTTTATAGATATGCTCAGTAAAAGGCTGGGTATACCATATGGAAAGATAATTATAGTACCCGGGAATCACGATTTAAGCTGGGACATTACTATGGCAAGCTATCATTTAACTATGGGGACTCCTGGACCAAATGACAAGGTGGTTACAAACATTGGAAATGACTTGTATTATTTGAAAAGAGATGATGCACAGTGGTACAAAAAGTTTGCAAATTACAGCAAGTATTTATATGAAAGGTTGTATGGAGTTCCTTTTCCTGAGAATCCTAAGGATCAGCTTAAAGTTATAATGGGAGATTTTATCGATAACAAAAAAATAGCATTTTTTATGTTAAACACTGCGTCACAAATTGATCAGTTTAATCGTGAGGTAACCTATTTTGATACGCAAGGTTTAATAAAGGCTTCAAGGCAGCTTCCCAAAGAGGATATAATAAAGATAGCAGTAGGACATCATCCTGTGAATCTTGCAGGCAGCTATGGAGATGATATCCCTTTTGCAAATGCCATGCAAAATGAGAACTTCAAGATTTATATGCACGGACATGTCCACAGAATTATAAGCTTGGATTACTTAAATCCTCAAAATGTAAATCCTAACATGATTATGATTGGGGCAGGAGCTTTAAGTGTTGGACAGAGTGGTTTAATTCCTGGCGTTCCAGAAAGATATAATATAATAAGAATGACTAAAACAGATAAAGTTAACAAATTACTTGTGGAAGTAAATACTCGTCAGCGTGAATATATAGGAACTTATTGGCAGTCGGCATATATATATTACGAGGAAAATGGGAAAAAACTTAGTAATATATGGAGAAATGTTATATAGGTTAAAGGTATTAGACATTTGTTAGTAATATGCATTATAATCATATATATAGATCAAAGCTTATTTAGTGCAGATGAAGGAGGAGTGCTTTTATGGGAGGGCATGTTATTTATGCATAGCAGAGGCTATTGCATAATGAATAAAAATTAAAGTTAAGAGATAGCCTTTGCTCAATCCTAAAATAAAAATTATATTTAGGAGGAGCATTGAGATGAGCTATGCAAACGCTAGGGACATTTTGCCTAACGAAGTATTAGAAATAATTCAAAAATATGTAGATGGTGAATATATTTATATACCTAGGAAGGAAGAAAATAAAATGGCCTGGGGTGAATTAACCAAAAGTAAAGAAGAACTTAAGGTTAGAAATGATAGAATATATAAAGATTATTTAGAAGGAATATCAGTACAAAGTCTTTCGAAAAATTATTATTTATCACCAAAAACTATACAAAAAATTATTTCTAAAAAAAGAAAATATGAGAATACTGAAGGTTCTATCTAATTTTTGTTAGATGGAGCTTTTTTATTTATGAATTAAGTAGTAGAGTGGCTATATTAAGCTGTATGGTAAAATTTATGACAGCTTAACCGAGGGTGGAATGTATATTGAAGCTGATTATATAGCTAAAAATCAAGAATTTGAAGATTTTCGTTATTCAGAGTTTAAAAAAATAGAATTGAAATGGAAGAAGGGAAGTGCTGCAATTGTTTTTGGAATAAAATAGTTGTAGTTTTGTTTAAATGGTATAATAAATAAAAAGTGTCAGGAAAGGTTGTAAAGTTATGCACATTTCAAACAAAGAGGCCTATAAAAGATTAGAAGAAAGAATTAATAGATTTCCTCAAGGGGCACCTCCCTCCAAAACACTGTATAAAATACTCAGTATGCTTTTTAATGAAAAAGAGGCAGGACTTGTAGCTATGCTGCCGATTAAGCCATTTACTGTGAAAACTGCAAGTGACATTTGGAAAATGACTGAGGTTCAAGCTGAAAATATACTTCAAAAGCTTGCTTCAAAGGCTATTCTTATGGATATTGATTATGATGAAAAAAAGGAGTACTGTCTTCCACCTCCAATGATAGGATTTTTTGAGTTTTCTCTTATGAGAACTAGGAATGACATTGACCAAAAGGCTTTATCAGAGCTTTATTTTCAGTATTTAAATGTGGAAGAAGATTTTATTAAGGATTTGTTTTTAGGAACGGAAACTAGGTTTGGAAAAGCTTTTGTACAGGAAGGGGTTCTTTCAAGGCAAAATGAACTAGAGATAATGGATTATGATAGAGCCAGCAATGTAATAAAGGAAGCTAGGTTTATTACGGTAAGTATGTGCTTTTGTAGGCATAAGATGCACCATCTAGGTAAGGATTGTTACGCACCTATGGAAACTTGCCTGACCTTTGGAAATAGTGCTTATACCTTAAGTAAACATGGGTATGGTAGGGCAATAGAGGCATCAGAGGCTTTGGATATATTAAACATGGCATATGATTATAATTTAGTTCAATGTGGAGAGAATGTCAGGAGTGGTGGAGTTTTTCTTTGCAACTGCTGTGGCTGCTGCTGTGAGGGGATGCAGGCAATTAAAAAATTTGGCTACTTAATGCCTATTCAAACTACTGCATTTATTCCAAAGATTATTGAAGAAAACTGTGTTGGATGCGGTAAATGTGCAAAAGCATGTCCTATTGATGCTATGAAGGTTGATGCTGTAACGCATAAGGCTAAAAATGATGAGGATATATGTCTTGGCTGTGGTGTTTGCGTTAGAAATTGCCCTAAGAAGGCTATATATCTTAAAAATAGAGAAAAGCAGATAATAACTCCAGCTAATACAACTCATAGAATTGTACTTCAGGCTATTGAAAAGGGGAAGCTTCAAGAGCTTATTTTTGATAATAAAGCGCTTTCTAGCCACAGAGCTATGGCGGCAGTTTTATCCGCAATACTGAAGCTTCCACCTGTAAAAAAGGCTATGGCAAGTAAACAAATGAAGTCGGTATACTTGGATAAACTTTTAAGTAAATCAGACTAAACTATGAATTTTATTTATTAGTTTTTTGGGCTTTGTTTCTTGAAATTAGCATTAATGATAATACAAGACCAACTGCCATAAGTAGAGTAGCAATCGCAATAGAATGCTCAAAACCATTAAAAATAGCCATTACTTCATTATGTGAAGTATTTAAATAACTATTTTGAAAAGCTGTCATAATACCAACAAATAATGCTGAACCTAAAGCACCAGCTATTTGCATAGCAGTATTAACAATTGCAACACCATCTGGGTTACTTTTAGGTGGTAACTGACTAAGTGCAGTTGTTTGGGTAGGTGACATAGTCATAGATTGTCCTACCATTATAAAGCAGTACATAATAGTAATTTGCAATATCGAAGTTGATGGTGTGGCTCGTGATAATAGGAAGGTAAAGGCAAATATAATTGTAAAACCAGCTGGAATTAATATTTTACCACCTACTTTATCATAAATATTGCCAGTAAGTGGAGTTAGCACAGCACCAATAAGAATTGCAGGTAATAAAACAAGAGCCGATGTGAAAGACGATGTTTTTAGCCCGGTTTGCATGAGTAAAGGTATTATTATGTTTATTGAAAATTGGAACATCTGTATTATCATAATTAGAATTATACTTATTGAGAATACTGGATGTTTGAAAGTTCTTATTTCTAGTATTGGCTGCTTTAAGGATAATTGGCGTTTTTCATAGCAGATTAATGCTATTAGTCCAACTGCAAAAATAATTACAGTAAATCTGATATTTGTGGTTCCTGCAGAACTTACTGCATATATAATCCCTGCAAAACCTATTGAGGATAATGCTATAGATAAGTAATCAATTTTAGGCTTTGTTATTGAAGAAGTATTTTGCAAAAACATAAGACCGCCAATTATGCAAATAACTAAAATAGGAATCAACAAAATAAATAGTGAATGCCAAGAAAAAGATTGCAGTAGTAATCCAGAAACAGTTGGACCAAGTGCAGGACCTAAAGTAAGGACAGAAACACATAAGCCCATTATTGAACCGTGTCTTTCAGGTGGAGTTATAACTAACGCTGAATTCATCATTATAGGTATTAACATTCCGGTACCCAATGCTTGAATTAATCTTGAAATTAATAAGGTTATAAACGAATTAGAGAGTACAGCACATATTGTTCCAAGTAAAAATAATAACATTGCGCCTACATATAGTTGTTTTGTAGTAAAGGTATGCATAAGAAAAGCTGTAACTGGTACAAGAATTCCAACTACCAATACATATCCGGTCGTAAGCCACTGAACTGTGGTAGCTGAAACATGCATTTCTACCATAAGCTTTGGAAACGCTACATTTAATATAGTTTCATTAAATAAAGATATGAAACTTCCTAAGAGAAGTACAAACATAATAGCTTTTGCATTATAGTGCGCGGCTTCTCTTTCTTCAACTTCGATTTTTTCTTCACTCATAAATAAATTCTCCTTTTTTAATTATATAGACCAGTTGTTATAATAACTGCAAAATAGCTTACAAATAAGCTATTTATTTTTTAAATAATTATTTAATAGAATTTCAATTTGATTGCTAACTGTTAAAAGGGCTGTAGAATCTTGTTCAGTAACTGCTACTGTGATGGCACCTTCAATTGTAATTTGAATAAAGTTACCTAATTCCTCTGCAATTTCCTTAGAAAAACCACTTTCAATTAGTTTTTTAGCATACATAGTCCCTAAAACCATAAAAGCTTCACTGCAGGCTTTTCTTAGGGGTTCACTCGATAAATAAGTTTCTAATGCTATTAGGCTTATAGATAAATCCTGAAGCTTCATATCCTTTTTTAAATCATTTATTATATTTTTTATAAGATGTTGAATAGAATCAATAGGATTTTTATATTTATCTAATGTAAATTTTAATCTATTTGTGATGGCTTCATTTGCAAGTTTAATAGCTTCTAACGCTAATTCTTCTTTTCCATTAGGGAAGTAATAATATAGAGAACCTTTAGGTGTGCCGCTTTCTTTTAGAATTTCGTTCAAGCCTGTAGCATTGTAACCTTTGACTTGAAAAAGCTTTGATGCTGTTAAAAGTATCTTTTCTTTTGAATTAGTTTTACTATTCATAAAATATAAGTCCTTTCATAAAGCAATTATAATGACTGGTCTATATACAGTATACTTAAATTTTTTTACATATGTCAAGAGCTAATACAATGCTCATAGCCTTGTATCGACTCTTAAAAAATAAAGAATTGCTAATTAATAAATTCGACAATACCAAGTATTATAAGAAGTATGCCTGAAATTAGAGGTGCATATTTACCCAAAACTTTTCCAAGTACATGAGTACCGAAGACTTCTCCAATTATAATTGTAATAATACTGAATATAAAGGTAAAAGCAACTGTAAAGGTGATATTTACTCCAGTTATACTTGCAGCTATTCCTGTACCAAGATTATTAAAAGTTAGTCCAAGTGCCACGAATGAAGCTTCCTTGATATTTATGTCACCGGATTTATCTAAATCAGAGGTTTCAGCATATTCAAGCATATCAGTAATATCCTTTAAAGAAAGTTCTTTTTGTTTAGTATTATTCATAAGCTTTATGATACTTTGTATTATAAAATATATGCCTAGAATAATGATTATTATGGCACCTAAGGAGTTAGCTACATAGTGAGGTAAAAGTTTTGAAATATATTTTCCAATTGACATAGATAAAAATGTTCCTATGGATGTAACAATAGCTATTAAAAGATTTGCAAATGTTCCTATTTTTATGTTTTTTACTCCGTAAGCAATGCCTATAACTAGGTTATCTAGATTGGAAGATAAACTAAATAGCAGTGCAGATAAAATTAATATCATAGATTACTTCCTTATTAATTGGTTACATTATAATATATGATATTTGATTTTTATGGTTCATATAGCTAAAAATATACCACATAAAGTATAATTTATATTGATTAATTTATTTACAATGATAATATGTATTTAAAAAAAGTTATTTCTAATATGAGGTGATCAAATGAAAAGTTTAGTAGTTTTTTATTCATTGGAGGGTCATACAAAATTTATTGCTAATCTTATTGCAGGAGAATTAAAATGTGATTTGCTTGAATTGCAGCCACAAAAAGAAATTCCTAAAACAGGATTTAGAAAGTTCTTTTGGGGTGGAAAAAGTGCAATATTTAAGGAAAAGCCGAGCTTGAAAAATAAAATTCCTAACCTAGAGCAATACGACACAATATTCATTGGCACACCTATTTGGGCAGGTACGTATGCACCACCGATAAATACTTTTATTTCTGATAATGAAATAAAACAAAAGAACATTGCTTTTTTTGCTTCCCATGGAGGTGGCGGTGCAAAAAAATGTTTTATGAAATTGCAAGATGTTTTAAAGGATAATAATATAGTTGGAGCAATTGATTTTGTAGACCCTAAAAATGATGATGAAGAGAAGAAAAGTGAAATTAAAAAATGGATTAATGATGTAATAATTCCAAAGTTGAATTGATGAATATAGTATTAGCAAAAGGGATTTTGTAAACTATTCATTTTTTCTTCATAGTATGTAACGAGGGGTGGAGATTAATGAATAGTGATATCGTTAAATATAAAGTGAAAAAAAACGTAAACCCACAAGCAATAAACGAAAATAAAGCTACGGTAAAAAAAGCCGCAGAATTTACACAACTAATGAAAGAATCAGCAAACTTAATGTTTAAAATTCCAGTGTTTTTGAGTCATCCAAGTAGACTTAACACGGTGCAGCAGCAGTTTGTTGATGAAATAATAAGGCAGATTAGAAAGGCACTGCTTTTTCCAAGAACTTTACCAGTTACAGAGCAATATCCAGAAACACCATTAACTAATATTCGTCGGATGATTTTATCTAGTTATGGAATGGTATCTCTCAATTTAAAACAGAGACAGGTTAGGGTTATTCAAAACAATCTTAATAATCCTGATGGACAGATAGTTTGGGAAGGAAGTCCATATGCACAAATTGAACCTGCAATGGCTTATCAATATGGGCTGCCGTTGCTTTTAATAAGGGAAGTAGAGGTTGAAAATAGTGGCATTTGGTTTGTGGGAGCAGGGCCTTTTTTGATATTGGAATGGAATTCTAATGCAGCAAATCCAATTGAAACATTTTTTAAGAAAACTGACTGGAAATCAATTTTTCAAAATTGGGTTGGGCATGTAAGAGAGGGTTACTATATTCAAACACAACCTCAATTTCAATATAGCTGCTCCAATAGTGAAGAAATGTAATCCTACGCGGGGTTTGGGCGGAGCCCATTATCCTTCTAGAACTAAAAGCAAGCACTGTTTAAGCAACAGGCAAAATAAAAAG
>NZ_JAJNKE010000023.1:0-42013 GCF_021043395.1 Clostridium guangxiense | reverse complement strand
ACGCGGGGTTTGGGCGGAGCCCATTATCCTTCTAGAACTAAAAGCAAGCACTGTTTAAGCAACAGGCAAAATAAAAAGTAAGCAGAAATCAAGAACGCGGGGCTCATTTATTTAGTTATGGAAGGATAATAGGATTGAATTCCAACCCCGTGCCTCATTTCATATAATTGCCTAGCAAATTATTTATCTTATTATTAATCTCCTGTACATTAATGGAGGCTGTTTTAGTATCTTTTAAATTGTATTTTTCCTTAAGTTTTAAAATTCTATATACTTTTTCATTAATAGATTCCTCAGAAAGAGTACCCTTGGCAACTGAATTTTTTATGGCATTTAAAACAGTAACTTCTTTATCAAAGTCGTGACAAACCAAAATAATATCTGAACCAGCATTAAGTGAGTTTACAGAAGCTTCTCCTATGTTGTAATTTTTGACAATTGCTCCCATTGTCATGTCATCAGTAATTACAACACCATTAAAATTCATGCTTTTTCTAAGTATATCCGTAATAATGGTTTTTGAAAATGAAGCAGGATTATTAGAATCAATTTTAGGTAGAAGTATATGAGCTACCATTACCATGTCTGCTCCATTTTGGATTGCATCAGAAAATGGGATAAGTTCTAAACTGTTCAATCTTTTCATATCATTGTATACTATAGGAAGTCCAACATGTGAATCAATTGAGGTATCTCCATGTCCCGGAAAATGCTTTACTACAGGTATAATGTTTTGTGATTGTATTCCTTTCATTGTTTGTAGTCCTAATTTAGAAACTAAAGAAGGAGTAGAGCCAAAGGACCTATCACCTATAACAGGATTTTTAGGGTTACTGTTCACATCCAGAACAGGAGCAAAATCCACATTTAGTCCAAAGGATTTAATTTCTTGACCTAGTATTTCTCCAATTTTATAAGAAAAGTTTGAATTATTAACCTGACCAATAGCTCCATTGGATGGTAGCCTTACAAATTCTGAAGGCATTCTTGAAACTCTGCCGCCTTCCTCATCAACTCCAAGGAGTATAGGAATTTTATTATTTGATGAATTGATTTCTTTTAAGGAATTAATTAGCTCTAATAGTTGATCAGCATTTTTAATGTTTCGACCAAATAAAATAAACCCTCCTACATGATAACTATTTATTAAGGCTTTTGAATGTTCGTTATTTGTATAGTCATCTATGCCCGCTATAATCAATTGACCTATTTTTTCATCAAGAGTCATGTTATTTAATTTTTGCTTAACTGGATCTATTGGCTGCTTATGGATATTATTAGCTCGGTTTTGATTATTTTTTTTTAGAGTTATGCTTTTGCTGCAGCCGAACGTAAATAGCAAAGTTAAGATTAGTGCAAACAATGATATTCTTTTTATCTTCATCAAATTCACCTCTTGTTAGGTAGCTATAGCAGGATGTGAAAAATGTAGGTATTCTTTTTTACGGGCCGCCCATAGTGCTTTATGCGTGGTGTAGTAAAACCTATAGAATACCTTTTTTCACAACCTCCTATATTAGTGCTAATTATAATGATAATTATAAATTAATACAAGTAAAATATTTCTTTAGTATCATAAATGATACCATGTATCAATAAAGTGCATTCTTGTTAATAATTATACTGATAATTATACTGTAAATTGAAATAAAAAAAGTAATTATAATAAGGAGGGATTTTAATCTGATTAATTATTTAGTTGACATACTATAAGGTTTAAATTTAATATATTAGTAAAAGTATAAACGATTATTTAATATTTAGGGAGGAATTACTATGTTGTATAGAACTTTGGGAAAAACAAATGAAAAAGTTTCAGAATTAGGTTTTGGTTGCATGAGACTTCCTGTTATCGATGGGGATGGTACCAAAATTGATGAGAAAAAAGCTACAGAAATTATTCGTAATGCGATTGATGAAGGGGTTAATTATATAGACACAGCATATCCTTATCATGGTACTGGAGGAGAAGAAGGAGGACAAAGCGAACCATTTGTAGGTAGAGTTCTAAAGGACGGATATAGAGAAAAAGTTAATTTGGCTACAAAACTTCCTAGCTGGTTAATTAAAACTAGAGAAGATATGGACAAATATCTAAATAGGCAATTAGAACGTCTTCAAACTGACAGAATAGATTTTTATTTATTACATGCTTTAAGCGCAGAGCGCTGGGCAAATTTAAAAAAATTAGGAGTAACTGAATTTTTAGATTCAGCAATAAAAGATGGAAGAATAAGATATGCAGGATTTTCCTTCCACGATAAAGTGGATGCATTCAAGGAAATAGTTGATTCATATAATTGGTCTTTCTGCCAAATTCAATACAATTACTTAGATGAAAATAATCAAGCAGGAACAGAAGGACTTAGGTATGCAGCAAGTAAAGGCTTGGGCGTTGTTATCATGGAACCACTTAGAGGTGGTAGAATAGCTGCAAACCTTCCAGAAAAGGCTAAAAATGCTTTTGATAAAGCAGATGTTAAGCGATCTCCAGCAGAATGGGGACTTAGGTGGGTATGGAATCATCCAGAAGTATCTGTAGTTTTAAGTGGTATGGGTATTAAAGAAAATGTTGAAGAAAACATAAAAACTGCAAGTGATGCTGCACCTAATTCGCTAACAGAAAAGGAACTTAAAATAATTAATGAGGTTAAAGATGCATTTAAAGAAAGAATAAAAGTTAACTGTACAGGCTGTGAATACTGTATGCCTTGTCCAGGAGGAGTTAACATTCCTAAGAACTTTTCTTGCTATAATGAGTACAGTACGTTTGTTACTCCAGAAACGGAAGTGGAACTCAAGAGAATATATAATGGGGTAGCTGCATCAGAAAGAGCGGATAAGTGCTTAAAATGCGGTAAGTGTGAAAAAGCTTGTCCACAAGGCATTAAAATTCGTGAAGAATTAGAAAACGTTAAAGCTTTATTTATTAAATAGAGTAAAAGGTAAGGAGGAGAAAGTAGAGCGAAGGTATTTTCTCAATTAGAACTACGAAAAATTTTTCAAGGTAATAGATTTTTAGCAGCAAAGAGGAGGAAAATCAACCTTCACTGTACTCTCTACTCCTGTCAAAAATCACTTGTAAGTTTTGTAATATTATTAATTTAAAAATTTTATGCAATTTCTTTTGATTGGGGGCTAAGTAAGTGCATATACCAGACAATTATTTAAGTCCATCTACTTGTGTGGTTTTTGGAGCAGTAATGGTACCAGTATGGAGAAGAGCAAGCATAAAGGTCAAAGAAGAAATGACTAGACAAAAGATGCCTCTTCTTGGGGTGGCAGCAGCTTTTTCATTTTTGATTATGATGTTCAATGTACCGCTTCCGGGTGGAACCACAGGACATGCTATTGGAGGAGCGCTTGTAGCTATTCTACTAGGACCATACTCAGCAACCTTTGCAGTTACAATAGCTCTTGTAATTCAAGCATTGTTTTTTGGAGATGGAGGAATTTTAGCAATAGGGGTAAATTGCTTTAATATGGCTTTTATAATGCCCTTCACAGCTTTTTATTTATTTAAAATTATAAAAAGGCTATTTAAAAGCAAAAAGAGCGAATTCCTTGGCGCTTTTTTAGCAGCATACATTTCTGTTAATGCAGCAGCTTTATTTGCAGCAATTGAATTTGGTGTTCAGCCGTTGCTTTTTAAAGATTCTCTTGGAAGACCGCTGTACAGTCCATATGGACTAAATATATCTATTCCAGCTATGATGGTGCCGCATTTATTGGTAGTTGGAATTTTAGAAGGAATAATAACTGTTGGAGCATATAGTTATATAAAAAAGTTTTCCCCAGAAATAATATATAATGAAAAAATTAAAAGTGCAAAGGCACTGTATATTATAATAGGAATTCTTGTTTTAGCAACTCCACTGGGTCTTTTAGCAAAGGGAACAGCTTGGGGAGAATGGGGAACAGATGAAATTCAAAAATTAATGGGATTTGTACCTAAAGGGATGAAAAATGGAGTGAAGTTTAATTCACCAATGGCAGCTTACAGCATTCAAAATATGAGAGAGTATTTCGGTTATATAGCATCGGCAATAATAGGAGTAGTATTAATACTAGCAGTTATAAGAGTTTTAGCAAAAATAATTTTTAATAGGAAACAAAAGGAGAATAAATGATTCCAGAATGGCTTTCAGTAAAGGATACTTATGTTCCCAAGGAAGAAAAAAGCACATATATAGAAAAGAGTATTTTTTCTTTGATAAAAACACTTTCAATTATCAGACAAAGCAAAAGTAGGGATAAGTTAATATATTCATTAAATCCAACTTTAAAGGTTCTAAGCACCATAGTATTAATAATATGTATATCACTTTCAAGAAGTCAGGTCTATTTATTAGTAATTGATATGTATGCTTTAGCAAACCTTTTATTCATGGAAAAGAAAATCATAAAAATGATACTATGTAGAAGCTTAATATTTCCTATTATAACTTTGATTGCTTTAATACCATCTATGCTTTATGGCAATATTTATAACAGTTTAATGCTGTTTCAAAAAATAATAGTAACCATACTGCTTATGAATCTAATGTCACATACCACTAAGTGGAGTGAAGTTAGTAAGTCTTTAAAATTATTATTTGTACCAGATATATTCATATGGATAATGGATATAACCATAAAGTACATAGTTTTACTTGGAGAGCACTCAATTGATTTATTATATGCATTAAAGCTTAGATCTGTTGGTAAAGCTCCAAGCAAATATAATTACCTTACAGGTATTATGGGGAATTTGTTTATAAAAGCTTATAAGATGAGCGAAGAGATGTTTCAAGCCATGGAATGCAGAGGATTTGTGGGGGAATATACCACAAAAGTTAATTTAAAATTTAGAAAATTAGATTGTTTTTATTTGATAATAACACTGACATTAGTTGGTTTATTTATATATTGTTTAAAACGTTAAGATAGAGGGTTATGTTTTAAAGGAATATTGATAAAATTTATGATTGCGCCTGAAAAATGAATAAAAAATGAGGTGAGTTTTAGTAAGAATTTTTTAATTCTTTGCTAAAGAATATTGATGATAAAGCTAGAAAATGTTTCGTTCACATATAAAAATAAGACGGCCCTCGACAGTGTAGGTGTCAATATAAGAGAAGGGGAGGCTGTAGCTGTAATAGGGCCAAACGGAAGCGGAAAATCCACTTTTTTAAAGCTGTTAAATGGTATTATTTTTCCGAGTAAGGGAAAGTACACATTTGATAAGACAGAAATAAATGAAAATGCTTTAAAAGACACTAAGTACTTAAAGCTATTTCATAAGAGGGTGGGTTTTGTTTTTCAAAATTCTGATGCTCAACTTTTTTGTTCCACTGTTTTTGAGGAGGTGGCTTTTGGACTTATGCAAATGGGTTTGCCAGAGAATGAAATAAATAAAAGAGTAGGCGATTGCCTTGAGCTCCTTAACATATATAAATTAAAGGAAGAACATCCGTATAATTTAAGTGGTGGAGAAAAGAAAAGAGTTGCAATTGCTAGTGTTTTGGCTATGAACCCAGAAGTAATAACTTTGGACGAGCCCATGAATGGAATAGATCCAAAAGGAAAGAGATTTATAAGAGAGTTGCTTCATGATTTAAATAAAAGCGGTAAAACTATAATATGTGCCACTCACGATTTTGAGTATATAAAGGGAGTTTTCAATAGGGCTATTGTCTTTTCTGAGGACCATAGAATTGTCAGAGATGGTAAATATGAAAGTATTATAAGGGATGAGGAATTTTTAAGAAATTGTAATATTATATAAAGATTGCGAAGCAACTATAGTGAAAGGTTTTAACTCGCTTTGCTAGTTAAAAGACTAACTTTTTTACCTTTGGTAAAAAGTGAAGGGTTTGACGATGCTTTGCACGTCAAAGGTGAATTTTTCGGCTAAAGCCAAAAGTTAAGGTGATTTTTCTTCCGCTCCGCTGCTGAAAAATTATTGATTTAAATTAAAGATTTTCCGTAGAGAAACGTAGGAAAATCATCATTAGCTTTTTACTGAAGGTAAAAAAGTTCACCTTTTAACAAGCAGCGCAAGTTAAAACACTTCACCCTTAGCTTTTTCGCCTTATTTTTAGGCGAAAAAAGTTAGTTATTACTTCGCATTATTTTTAAATTACGAAAGTTAAGCAAATAAATTTAGGGAGTGAATTGAAATGAAAGTACTGTATTACGATTGTTTTTGCGGTATAAGTGGAGATATGAATTTATCAGCATTAATGGATTTAGGGGTTCCTAAGGAATATATATTAAGCGAACTTTCAAAGCTCAATTTGGATTCTGAATATGAAATGAAGATTGAAAAGTCAGAAAAATTAGGGATAACGGGAACAAGGGTAGATGTTATATTGAAGCACGATCATCACGACCATGAACATGAACAACACCATCATCATAGAAATTTAAAGGATGTAGAAAACATAATAAATTCAAGTTCGCTAGGAGATGCAGTTAAAAAATTAAGCTTAGATATATTTATGAAGGTGGCAGAGGCAGAAGCAAAGGTACACGGAAAAACTTTATATGAAGTTCACTTTCATGAGGTAGGAGCTGTTGATTCAATTGTGGATATTGTGGGAGCAGCCATAGCAATAAGTTACTTAAATGTGGATAAAATCATTGCTTCTCCTGTTCAAGTTGGAGGAGGTTTTGTTAAATGCGCTCATGGGGTTATGCCGGTCCCTGCTCCAGCAACTGTTGAAATATTAAAAGATATACCAATTAATACTGGAATAGTACCTTTCGAGACAACTACACCTACAGGAGCAGCTATTTTAGCCGCTAATGTTAAAGAGTTTACAGCTAAAGTGGATTTTTCTGTAGATAAGATTGGATATGGAATAGGTCATAGAGATTTAGAAATTCCCAATGTTTTAAGAGTGTACTTGGGAACGGTAGGAGCTGGAAAGGAAATAGAAGAACAGTATATAATAGAAACTAACATAGATGACATGAATCCAGAGTTATATGGATATGTAGAAGAAAAGCTTTTTGAGGTGGGTGCCTTAGATGTATTTAAAACACCTATAATTATGAAAAAGGGAAGACCAGCAATAAAGTTAAGCGTACTTGTTAATGAAAAAAGTGAAGATAATATTTTGGATATTATTTTTGAAGAAACTACTTCAATAGGTGTAAGAAAATATAAGGTTGAAAAGACGATGTTGCATAGAGAATTCTCGAGGGTAAAAACCAAGTATGGAGATATCACGATCAAGAAATGCTATTATAAAGGAAGACTGATTAAATACAAACCAGAGTATGAAGAATGCAGAATTGTAGCAAGGGAAAATGGAATAACTATTGCAGAAGTTTATAGAGAAACGCTAAAACAGAGTAAAGAGTGATTTTCGGTTAATAAATAGGAGAAGTGGTTTTAAATATGCATCATTGGTCTACAAGGATATAGAATGATAAACTTTAATGAAAAAAAGTAATGTTGGGGAGGAAATCAAATATGCTATTACAAGAGAAATTTCAATTATTAAAAGATAATATAAAAAGAAGGGGCAGTGCAGCAATCGCTTTTTCAGGTGGAGTGGATAGTACATTTTTAGTTAAGGTTTCACATGAGGTATTAGGTGATAAAATGATAGCAGTTACAGCTACATCATCAACTTATCCTGAGAGAGAATTAAATGAAGCAATTAAATATGCTAAGAATATGGGAGTAAAGCATTTAATTATATCTTCAGAAGAGTTAGATATAGAGGGATTTGCTAGCAATCCTAAAAATAGGTGTTACTATTGCAAAAAAGAACTTTTTACAAAGATAGGTAAAGTAGCAAAGGAAAATGGGGTGGAGTATATTTTTGATGGCTCAAACCTTGATGATAACGGTGATTACAGACCAGGAATGCAAGCAGCTAGAGAGTTAGGAGTAATAAGTCCACTTAAAGAAGCGAATCTTACTAAAGCAGATATAAGAGAACTTTCAAAAGAGTTGGAACTTCCAACTTGGAATAAACCATCCTTTGCATGTCTATCTTCTAGATTTCCTTATGGAAAGAAAATAACTATTCCAAAGCTTAAAATGGTAGAGGAAGCAGAACAGTTTTTAATTGATATGGGTATAAAACAAGTGAGAGTAAGACATCATGGTGAAATAGCTAGAATTGAAGTCTCTCCTGAGGAAAGGGCTAAATTTTTTGATGTTCACGTAATGGATAAGATAGGAGAGAAGTTTAAAAAGATAGGATTTACTTATGTTACTTTAGATATCCTAGGATATAGAACTGGTAGTATGAATGAAGTTCTTTCTGCAGAAGAAAAGAAATAATTAGATAAAGTATCGGTAAAGATGAAAATTTTAGAAAAGCAAGTAGAAATCTTAGGAGGGAAAGCTAGTGAATAAAAAAGAAATTAAAGTTTTATTGGAAGGTGTTAAAAATAATAAAATAAATGTAGAAGAAGCTCTCGAGCAGCTAGAAGATTTGCCTTTTAAAGATTTAGGTTTTGCTAAAATAGATAACCATAGAGAAATGAGGGTTGGTTATCCAGAAGTAATATATTGTGCTGGAAAAACGGTAGACCAGGTTAGAGATATTGTTAAGTTTATGCTTGCAAAGAACAATAACATATTAGGAACTAGAGCTACCAAAGAAATGTATGAAGCAGTAAAAGAAATATGTGAGGAAGCAGAGTATAATGAACTTGGGAGGACAATAACCATAAAGAAAAAGGAACAAGCATTAACAGATAGTTATATTGCAATCGTGGCTGCTGGTACTTCGGATTTGCCAGTTGTGGAGGAGGCCTATGAAACTGCTAAAATACTAGGGAATAAAGCTATTAAGGTTGTGGATGTAGGAGTCGCAGGCATCCATAGACTTTTTGCAAGATTGGATGTTATTAGGGGAGCTAAAGTTGTAATAGTTATTGCAGGAATGGAAGGGGCGCTGGCCAGCGTTGTGGGAGGCCTTGTGGATAAGCCAGTTATTGCAGTCCCAACTAGTGTTGGTTACGGAACAAGCCTTGGAGGAGTTACAGCTCTATTATCAATGTTAAATAGCTGTGCAAGTGGTGTAAGTGTGGTTAATATTGATAATGGCTTTGGTGCAGCATATACTGCTAGTATGATAAATAAGTTATAAAAAAACGGATTTCCCGGTAAGCTAATTTTAGTGAAATCGCCAAACTATAAAGCTCGGCGATTTTTTTGATTATCACTTTAAATGGTTTATATAAAAGTGATAATAATAAATTTTGTTAAAGGTTATTATCATCTAATAATGATTCATTTATATATATGTCACATATATTATATTTTAGTTTGTATCCAAAAAAATTATTTTTGTATGCCCAATCACATAGTTTATCAAGAATGGGAATTATTTCTTTGCCATTTTTAGTAATAGAATACTCGACCTTTGGTGGAACTTCTGGGTATACTTTTCTTTCTATAAGCGCATTTTCTTCAAGTTCCCTTAGTTGCTTTGTTAGTATTTTATGGGTTATATCAGGTATTAAGTGTTGTAGTTGACTAAATCTTAAAGTGTGAAATTTCCATAAGAACCATAGAATTAAGGGCTTCCATTTGCCGCCCATAACACCAAAGCTTACTTCAAGTTCACATATAGCTTCCTTTGGCTTTTCATTTTTATTGCTCATAAGTTATTTTTAGTGAAAGTGTGTAATAAGTATTAGCTCTTCACTAAAACTGCCTTCCTTTCTTTTTTAGATGTACGTGGTATCATACATGATACAATGTATCAATAAAGTGCATTCTTGATAGTAATTATATAACTTATTATACTATATATGTACTTGCATAAAAGGTTAAAATTATATTTTTACAAATAATATTATTATATTGGAGGTACTTTGCTATGAATTTTAATTATTTTATTCCTACAAAAATTTTATTTGGACCTGGCAAATTAAATGAATTAACGAAAGAAGAACTTCCAGGTAAGAAGGCACTAATAGTTATTAGTTCAGGAAATTCTGTGAAGAGAAATGGATATCTAGATCGTTTAGAAAAAATTTTAACTGATAAATCGATTAAATATGTTTTGTTTGATAAAATTTTACCTAATCCTATAAAATCACATGTTATGGAGGGAGCAGAACTTGCTAAGAAGGAAAAGTGCGATTTTGTAATAGGACTTGGTGGTGGCAGTAGTATTGATTCTGCAAAGAGTATTGCTGTTATGGCAATAAATCCTGGTGATTATTGGGATTATGTAGTTGGTGGATCAGGAAAGGCAAAGTCTTTAGAAAATGGAGCTCTCCCTATTGTTGCAATAACTACGACAGCAGGAACAGGTACAGAAGCTGATCCATGGACAGTTATAACAAAAGAGGATACTAATGAGAAAATAGGTTTTGGCTGTGAACATACATTTCCAGTGCTTTCTGTAGTTGATCCAGAGCTTATGCTAACTGTCCCTCAAAATTTAACAGCTTATCAAGGCTTTGATGCACTTTTTCATTCAACTGAAGGTTATATTGCAAAAATAGCAACGCCAATTAGTGATGCCTATGCTCTTAAAAGTATTGAGTTAATAGCTAAATATTTGCCTATCTGCGTAAAAGACGGCAGCAATATAGAGGCACGTACTAAGGTGGCTTTAGCAAATACTCTTTCTGGGCTTGTTGAATCTACATCAAGCTGTACCTCTGAACATTCAATGGAACATGCTCTTAGCGCTAATCATAATAAGCTTCCACATGGTGCTGGACTAATTATGCTGTCAGAAGAATACTATACGTTCTTTGCATCCAAGGCACCTGATAAATTTATAGATATGGCCAAGGCTATGGGGATAGATGTTTCTTCTCTTCCAGAAGAAAAAAGACCTATGGCATTTGTAAAAGCACTTGTTAAACTTGAAGAAGAGTGCGGCGTACGTGAGCTTAAAATGTCCGACTACGGAATTACGAAAGAGGAAATTCCAGCACTTGCAAAAAATGCCCGTACAACAATGGGTGGATTGTTTGAGGTAGATCCATATTCATTATCACTTGAAGAAACAATAGATATTATGAATAAAGCTTATAAGTAAAAATAAAATCGCCAAGCATAAAATTTGGCGATTTTATATTATTTTTGGAACATAAACTTCTTAATGTGTTTTAATAGTCCAATCTTCGCAATTCCATACATTTGCCACAATATCTTCGTAAAATTCTGGTTCATGGCATACTAAAATTATACTGCCTTCATACTCTTTTAAAGCACGCTTAAGTTCATCTTTGGCGTAGATATCTAAGTGATTAGTAGGCTCATCTAATACTAATATATTAGTAGGTCTATTGATAAGTTTGCATAATCTAACCTTGGCTTGCTCTCCTCCACTCAATATATTAATTGGGCTATCTATGTGTTGGCGCGTTAATCCGCATTTAGCAAGATCGCTTCTAACTTCAGTTTGGGTTAAGTCAGGAAAGGTATTCCAAACGTCATATAAAACTGTGTTGGTATTATTTTCTGCAATTTCTTGCTCAAAGTATCCTACTTTTGTATATTCGCTTAAAGTTACCTGACCATCTATAGGTTCTAATAGCCCAAGCAGACTTTTTAAGAGAGTTGTTTTTCCTAAACCATTAGCTCCGGTTATTGCAATTTTTTCTCCTCTTTTCATTTTTAGATTTAGAGGTTTGCTTAAGGGAGTGATGTATCCGATAACTAGATTGTTAGTCCTAAAAATTATGCTTTCTGGCATCTTAGCACATTTAAAGTTAAAATGAGGTTTTATTGTATTCTTTTTTATTTCTATTCTTTCAATTTTATTTAGCTTTTTTTCTCTTGCTTTTGCCTGTTTTGCAGTTGCAGTTCTTACTTTATTTTTTCTTATATAATTTTCAAGCTTTGCAATCTCATTTTGCTGTTCTTTGTATTCAATTTGAAGCTGCTGCTTTCTTATTTCATAAAGCTTTAGAAAATAATCGTAATTCCCAGCATATCTTGTTAAGATTTTATGCTCAAGATGATAAACTATATTTACTACGTCGTTTAAAAAGCTATTATCATGTGATATTAATATAAATGCATTTTCATAATTTATTAGATAATTTTTTAACCATTCTATGTGCTCTTCATCAAGATGATTAGTAGGTTCATCTAATAACAAAATATCTGGTGTTTCTAGTAGAAGCTTAGCAAGTAAAACTTTAGTCCTTTGGCCTCCGCTTAAAGCCGAAACATCTTTATCTAAAAGTCCCCTAATTCCAAGGCCTGCAGCAGTTGACTGTATTTTTGTATTTATGCTGTAAAAGTCGTTTTTGTCTAAAATTTCTTGCAGGTTTGAGAGTTTATCAATGGCTTTTGCAAGTTCATTTTTATCCATAGTACCGAGCTCATTACACAAGTTATTGATTTTTTTCTCTATATCAAATAATTTTGAAAATGCACCTTTTAAAGTAGTAAGGGTAGTGTTTCCACTTTTTAAATCGACGTGCTGATCCATATAACCTATGCTAAACTTTTTATTCCATTCAATTGTGCCGTCATCTGGCAGGAGTTCACCTGTAATAATCTTCATAAAAGTCGATTTGCCTTCTCCATTGGCGCCAATTAGACCAATGTGCTCTCCTCTTAAGAGTCTAAAAGCTGCGTTTTTAAATATTACTCTATCACCAAATGAGTGGCTCATATTTTCAACTGTTAAAATACTCATGTTATCTACTTCCTTTGCTTATTAAAATCATATCATAAGTTTTTTTTAGCTCTCAAGTCTATAAACATTTCTGTAACGTTTTGGGTCGTGTATAGGGGGATTGGCTAGAAATCTATCTATTATAAGTAGGTAGTACACTTTTTACACCATAATTGCTGCTGAATTTAGTTGTGTGAATAATTTTAACTATATTAACCATACTAAATTTGTAACTATATTCTAAAGGAGGGGTTGCTGTGTCATTTTTAAAACATTTCAACAATGCGGAGAAAGATAGAGCTTTAAAACAAGATAAAAAATCTGAAAAAGAAGTACCGCAGGAAATAAAACTCTCCTTAGATTTAACTTCTAATATTGAAACAATAAAAGAAATAATGGGTTTTGCCAGTGATATAGTAGTTAGGGAGTTTACCATTATTACAGAGAATCAAATAATAAAAGCAGCGGTTATTTTGATTAAAGGCTTGGCTGAAAGAGAGCTCATTAATGAACAAGTTATAGGTTCATTGATGTCGAATGGAAGGTTTAGCAGGGTCAAAGACAATGCTGAGCTTTTTCAAGGGATAGAAGGATATGGTATACCTAATATCTGTGTAAGTGAAGAATCTGATGTTAATAATATAGTAAATGAATTAATTAGTGGAAATACAATTTTTCTTTTGGACAAAATAGATAAGACACTTATAATAGGAAGTTCTGGATGGAAAGATAGAGCTATTTCTGAACCCACCAGTGAAAATTCAGTGAGAGGAGCAAAGGATAGTTTTACAGAAAACATTGAAAATAATACTGCTTTAATAAGACGTCGTATTAAAAGTTCCGATTTAAGAATGGAAGCATTTAAAATAGGTGCAAAAACCAAAACAAAGGTATTAGTAGTCTATCTCGAAGGTATAGCAAAGAAGGAGATAATAAATGAAGTTAAAAGTCGATTGGAGAGGATTAAAATTGACGGTATACTTGAGAGCGGTTATGTTGAAGAACTAATAGAAGATACTCCTTTATCTCCATTTCCTCAGATAGAACACAGCGAACGACCTGACAAGGTTTCTGCAGCTCTTTTAGAGGGACGCGTGGCCATTCTTGTAGATACAACTCCTTATGTATTAATAGTTCCTACAATTTTTTTTCAGTTTATTCAATCAACAGATGACTATTATGAACGATTTCCAATAGGAACACTTACAAGGTTTGTTAGAATCAGTGCTTATTTTATTTCGGTTATTCTTCCTGCAACGTATATTGCTTTAACAAGCTTTCATCAGGAAATGATTCCTACTACACTGGCCTTGTCAATTGCAGCTTCTCGTGAGGGCGTACCTTTTCCTAGTATAGGAGAAGCATTTATGATGGAAGCTACATTTGAAATTTTAAGGGAGGCAGGTCTGCGCTTACCAAGGCAGGCAGGTCAAGCGGTGAGCATAGTAGGTGGTCTTGTTATAGGTCAGGCTGCAGTTCAGGCCGGAATTGTTTCACAGGCAATGGTAATTGTTGTAGCTTTAACAGGAATAAGTTCTTTTGCTATTCCAGCCTTTAATGCCTCAATTTCAGGACGATTGCTAAGGTTTCCGCTTATGATACTGGCTGCGGTACTCGGTTTGCCTGGTATTTTAGCAGGATTAAGTATAATAGTTATTCATTTAAATAGCCTGCGTTCTTTTGGGGTCAGTTATTTGGAGCCTTTTACATCAGCAGGTAAAAATGGGAACAAAGACATTATGGTAAGACCTCCATGGTGGAAAATGAATTGGCTTCCAAGTTATATTGCTCGTAAAGGATTTAGAAGGATGAGGCACAATGCAAAACCTGAATTCAAAACAGATTCCAACGAAAAAAGCGACAATAAATAACTCTGTTTTAAAGTGAAAGGAGAAATACGGATGAAGAGGAAAATAGCTTGTGTGTTAGTTATTATATTTTCACTTTTGCAGACTGGGTGTTGGGATGCTAGAGAAATTGATGAACTTGTTTTTGTATTAAGTATAGGCTTGGATAAAACTGATAATGGATTTAAAGTGACAGCACAAATTGCAAGTCCTGATACTTACAGTAAGACACCATCAGGTTCTGCCAGCCAAAAGGCTAAACCTTATTGGATAATTTCAAGTACGGGCAAAACAATCTTTGAGGCAATACGTAATATGTCTTCAATATCATCCCGTCGTATTTTTTGGTCTCATATTAAAGTAATAGTTATAAGTGAAGATTTGGCAAGAAGTAATACCTTAGAAATATTTGATTTTTTTAGCAGAAATCCCGAAATACGTTTGAGAGCTTTAGTAGCAGTTACACCGGGTGAGGCGGCAAAGGTTATTGATATTGTACCTGAAACGGAAAAAGATCCATCTATATATTTGGAAAAAATAATTGAAAATAGAAGTTTAAATGGTAAGTCTTACATGATAATGCTTAAAGATTTTCTTGAAGACTATCTTGATCCTAATGTAGGTCCGGTAACTTCAAGAATTATTCTTGATAAGTCAAAATTACCACATTTTTTAAAAACAAGCGGCGCATATGTTTTTGATGGTGGTAAGGTATCTGGTGCATTGAAGGAAGAACAGACAAGAGGACTTTTATGGATTAAAAACCAAATGAAAGATTCTATAATGGTTGTCAATTGTCCCTATGACTATAAACCTGTAACACTGGAAATTAAAAAAGCTAAGACATCCCTGAAAAGCCATATGCAAAGTGGAGTGCCAAGCTTTACAGTTAAAGTAAATGTAAGCGCCAACATTACTGAGCAATCATGTGATACTAATTTTAATGATATACAAAAATTGAATGAACTTGAGAAGGCGATGGAAACAGCCATTGCAAAGGATATACAATCTACAATAATAACGGCAAAAAATGATCAAATAGATTTTATTGGTTTAGGCCGCGTACTTCACAGTCAGCACAAAGAAAAGTGGCATGAAATGTATCCGAAATGGAAGGAAATTTTTAAAAATGTTGAGGTAAATGTAGCTGTAAAAGTAGATATTCGTCATGTATCATTGGCAAAACCGCTTGAAATAACCAAAGCGAAATAAGGGGTAAATAACATGGTAAAAGAAAAGAAAGTCATTAACAATAAGCAGTTCAGAGATATATTAATTTGCATTATGTGGCCTTCAACAATTAATTATGCCAGTGGCATGTTAGCGAGAGAGGTAGGGCGTGATATGTGGATAAGTGGTAGTATAAGCGTACTTACCGTACTGCCATTTGTTCTTCTTATTATTTATATGGGACAAAAATTTCCGAACAAAACAATAATAGAATACAGTGAGGAACTGCTGGGAAACGTATTGGGGAAAGTTTTGGGAGTACTGCTTGTAGTATATTTTTTTATTTCTGCTGCTAGTTCAATATCTATGTACATACATCATCTTAGTGATTTTTTACTCACAGGAACACCTTTTTTGGTGATTATTACGATGCATGTTTCTGTAATATGCTATTTAATATGGAAGGGACCTGAAGTTATTGCAAGGGTAGGAGTTATTGCATTTAAAGCAGCTGTAATTTTTTATTTGATGGTTTTTGCAGCTTCTCTTAGTGAAATAGATATCAGCAGGATTAAACCTTTTTTTGATTCAGGAGTTGTGAATGTATTTAAGTCAAGTCTGCAGGTCGATACATTTGTAGGCTTATCTCCACTAGTTGTGCCAATGCTTTTGCCAATGGTGCATGATCGAAAAAGTATTTTTGGAGCAGCTGTTTCTGGGGTGATTATCGGAGGCTTTTTCTTTGTATTCTATTTTGTTGTAGAATTAATGGTTATGGGACCGAAAGTAGTAGCATTAATGCGTATTGCTAGCATGGATTTTGTAAGATCTATTCAAATTACTAAATACCTTCATCGTTTTGAATCATTTATGGTTGCATTGTGGTATTGGAGCATAATGATTCAAGCAGGGGTTTTGAGTTCATGCTCCTTAGAGGCATTTGTGCAAACTACTGGAATAAAAAAGAAAAAGCTATTGATTATTATTTTTGGTTTAGCAATGATAGTTGCCACATATTATATGGCTAATAATAGGGTGTATTTTTTAAATTTAAGAGAACATGTATGGAAGTATTTTTCTATTCCAATTGATTTCGGAATACCATTGCTAATTGCTTTAGCTTTGGGTGTAAAAAAAATACGTAAATATAGGAGAAAAAAGTAAAGAGTATACTGATAAATAATTTTTTCTCGATTTTTCAAACGCTAATTTAAAAAATTAATTATTTTTTAGAATCGATTTAATTGCATTTTCTATTTCTTCATAACCTGTACATCGACAAATATTTGATTGCAGCCACTGCTGTATTACATAATCATTTGCATCAGGATGGATAGTAGCTAGAGCGTGACAGACCATCAAAAATCCAGAAGTACAATAGCCGCATTGAAAGCCCCAGTTTTCTACAAAAGCTTTTTGTATTGGTGCATTTTTTAAGCCCTCAACAGTTACTATCTTTTTACCTATTGCTTCAACTGTCAGCATTAAGCAGGATTTTATTGGCCAGCCATCTACAAGAATGGTGCATGAACCACAGTCTCCATTTTCGCAGCTAGGTTTAGCTCCTGTAAGTCCTAACTCATTTCGAAGGGTATTAAGCAAGATATCCGATGGTTTCGCAGCCACTTCCCTATCTTCTCCATTTACATTTAATACGATTATGGTTTTGCCAGAGATCTTTAACATATGCTATCCCTCCAATTTCTTTAAAACTTCTATAAGCATTCTTTGCAGCATAAATTTTCTAAAATTAGCTGATCCAGTTAAGTCAGTTAGTATTGAGCCTGGTATGTTATCTATGGTGTTGTTGATCTTAATTTTATTTTGAGGATTAGGATCGTTTAAATAACCTTCAATTAAAGAAGATCTAAATGGATAGTTGCAAAGTCCACTAAAGGCTATGTTTATTCCGTTATTATCTTTAAGTGCTGCAAGTGTAATTAATGGGTAGTCTATTTTATCACTTTTAGTTCTTTTTACATGACAATATGGCAAAGATAAAAAATGATTGTCTATTACTATGCTTACTATAAATTCACCGCTGCTTAATTTTATTCTTTTATCAAATATATCTTTTAATAAAACCTGCTTTATCCCGTTTGGGGTTGCTATAACTACCTCGCTGTTAGATACTAAAAGTGGTAATACAGCCTCACGGTATATAATAGTACCTGCTATATTTCCTCCAAGCGTGATTTTATCCTGCACAGTGTGGTCTGCGATTCTTTGCACTGTTAAGGCAAGTAAAGGAAATAAATTTGCTTCGGCAATTTGTGTAAGAGTAACAGCAGCTCCAATAATAAGTTTGTTGTTTTTTAATTCTTGAACATTACATTCTGCAATGCCTTTTATATCAATAACTGCTTCAGTGTATACATTGTAAGCTCTTGCCATACTTATGATTTCAGTTCCGCCGCCATAATATAAAGGCTTATTTCCTTTAATGCTTAAATCTAAATATAATTTGATGGCTTCTTCAATTGTGTCAGGTTTATAGTATTCAAAATCAAAGGGTATCATAATTTCCTCCAGTTTTAGCTTTCCAAATTGTTTCAGGTGTTATGGGAAGGCTATCAAATTCATACTCGGCTGCCTTTGATATAGCATTTGAAAATGCAGCTGGGATTGCTATTATTCCATGCTCCGCAAGTCCTCGAGCTCCAAAGGGTGCATCAATTTGTGGTGTTTCAATAAATTTCACTACATACTTAGGATTTTCACCAAATCTTATTGGTTTATAAGTTCGAAGCGTAGTAGTCTGAAGTTTAGCATCAGCATCGTATTCAAAGGCTTCTCTAGTGGCTATCCCAAATCCCATATTTACTCCTCCCATTATAAGCCCTCTTGCGGTTTTAGGATTGATTACTTTGCCTGCATCTAGGACTGTAATGGCTTTTAAGAGTCTATATGTAAAATTCTTTGGATCATACTCTATTTCGACAGCTTGAGCACCTACAGTCCAAGCTGGGCCAGGTTTACCCTTTCCTGTTTCTTCATCTATATCGGTAATATGGCTCATTATAAAGCTTCCACGTCCAAGTATTTGTCCGTCAACTGCAAGACCATTTGCTTGTTTATGTCCTCTGGCTAAATCTTTAAAAGAAACGTATATTTCAGGATCTTGCCTTAAATATACTTTTTCTTCTTTAATGTCTAAATCTTCTGGAGGAGATTTCATAACAGTAGCAGCTACACTTTTTAGTTGGCGGATAAGATCTTCCGCAGCTCTAAGGGTAGCTCTTCCTGCCATAAATGTCGACATGCTTGCAACAGTTTTCCAATGCTCCGGTGAAACCTGGGTGTCTACGCCCATAAATACATGAATTCTTGCTACATCCATTTTTAATCTTTCGGCAAGGATTTGAGCTAAAGTGGTCTTTGTGCTAGGACCAATTTCAACAGTTCCAGAGTTGAGATTTAAGCTTCCATCTGTATTAAAGGTTAGAAAAATTCCAGAAACAGCATCAGTTGGTGAATCTGAGGTTTTCCAAAGACAGCCTATTCCCTTGGCTTTTATCATGCCATTTTTTGTTCTTATTATTTGACCTTCCTCCCATTTTGCTAGCTTTTTTAATTTTTTTAGACAAGAGGATAAATCTCCTATATTGCTTACGGTTGTTTTTACTTGTGTTGGCGTATGCTGACCAGGTTTTATAGCATTTTTAGCTCTTAGTTCTAACGGATCAATACCAAGCTTTTCTGCTAATTTATCCATCAATCTTTCCATGCAAAAAGTGTATTCTGTATGACCAAATCCACGAAAAGCAGTTGTATAAGTATGATTGGTGTAAACACATAATGAATCACACCATATATTATCAATGTTATATGGACCTGAACCATCTACAGCTATGGCCTTAGCTATGCGGGGAGTACTATCAGCGTAAGCACCACTGTCAACCATGTACTTAGCTTCAAGGACTTTAATAATTCCATTTTTCTCTGCCCCTATTTTTAAGTTTGCTTCGAGACCTATTTTACAAGGCGAAGTTTTAATATCTTCTTCCCTTGAGTTTGATATTTTAACTAATCTACCATTAACAGCTTTTGAGGCAATATATGCAAGAAGCTCTAAATTCACAGTCGCCTTTCCGCCAAATCCACCACCTACAAAAGGTACTTTAACGACTATGTTTCCTTCAGGTATATTATAATATTTGCTTAAAAGAGTTTTTACAGAATATGGTGCTTGGGAAGAGGTATAAATTATTACTCTTCCATCAGTCATAATTTGAGCTTTGGAGTTTCTAGTTTCCATTGCGATATGGTCAGACTGTGGGAGAGAAAAGTTTCCTTCTACAGTAATTTCGCTTTCCGCCCATCCTTTTTTTATATCGCCTTTTCTTATTTGAATTCTATCGGAAATATTTGTGTTTTTCTCAGGATATACATCATGTACTGTATGCTCATACTGCATTAAATTTTCATGTACAAGGACCGCATTTGGCCTTAATGCATCATTTATTGAATTGACAACAGGCAGAGGTTTATATTTTATATTTATTAGTTTTAGAGCCTTCATTGCTTCTTGCTCGCTGTTTGCAACTACTATTGCTACTGGTTCACCGTAATAACGAACTTTATCCTTTGCTATAGGAGGTCTGTCTTTTATTACTGAGCCACACATGGTAGGAAAGGAATCCCCTGTTATTATTGCTTGAACACCAGATGCTTTTCTTGCTGCCGATACATCTATTGATTCAATCTTTGCATGTGCATAACGACTTGTAAGTATTTTTGCGTGTAAAGTATCAGGAAGTAGTGGATCATCAGTATATTTCGCCGCTCCTGTAACTTTATCAAAAGCTTCTTTTCTTGGTATGCTTACTCCAATTCCTACTGTGTTACTCAAGTGATTTACCTCCTTATGAAAAGATATTATTATAGTATATATTTCCCAATTCAATGATAAGTATGCAGTTTACTTTGAATGTCATAAAAATTAAATAAGAAAAATAAAATATAAGGAATATTTAAATTTGGGGGATTTATATGATTAATTGGTTAATAAAATTACGTCAGCAGGAGAAACTATGGAAAAATTTCTGCACTGTTGTATTCTTTGGATCTATTTGGGGTATAGTTGAAGCTACACTTGGATACCTATTACATCGAATGAATTTAAGCGTAGGATGGTGTATATGGTTTCCTCTTGCTTTTTATTTTTTGGATAAAATCTATAGAAAAACAGGGGATGCGTGGTGCGTGCTTTATGGAGGCTTTGTCGCAGCAGCAATAAAGCTTACTGATTTGTTTATTGAACCAAACGTTATTAAGGTGGTTAATCCATCTGCCTCTATAATTTTTGAGGTTGTCTCACTGCTTATTTTGTACAAGGTAATGGAAAAAAGGAATAAGAAGGTAGGAGTTTTAGGCATAGCTGGAGTAAATGTAGCATGGAGAGCAATTTTCCTAACATATATTTTTTTGTTTATGCCAAAAACAGTTATATCTACATCGCAGCTCAGAGCGTTAAATCCATTTTTACAATTCATGCTGCTTGAAAGTGCCGCAAATACTATCATTATTGAAGCATATTTAATATTAAGAGAAAGATTTTCAAAAAAACGGGTAAAGGAGAAGCAAGGAGGCATAAGTATAAAAATTGCTTTATCCATTGCAATGTTTTTATTTGCTATAGTGCTGCATAAATTCATATGATTAATATAATTACTGGAAGCGTTAATTCAGGAAAATCAACAAAGCTTGTTAATATCTATAAAAATTTAGGTAAAGGGGATGGATTTTTTAATAAGAAGATATACAATGAAAATTTTTATATAGGACAGAAAATTGTAATATGGTCTTTAAAGGGGAAGCTTCCAAATTGCTGGCAAGAGGAATACAGTTATGAAACCTATAGTTTCTCTAGGGCGGCACTAAAGTTTGCAGAACAAATAATTAATTCACTGCTTGCATCAGAGGAACCAATATTTATAGACGAAATTGGTCCTCTAGAACTTCAAAACAAGGGTTTCCATAAGCTGTTTCAGCGCTGTCTCACGCTTAATAAGGAATTATATGTTGTTATAAGGAAAAGCTGTGTTAAAATGATAATATGTAAATACAATATAAAAGACTATAAGATTATATAGATAAACTAGAATTTAGCGAGGTGATATTGATTTGGGATATTAAATAAAGCTAATAAATCTAAGATGATAAATCCTAAAAATCTAAGAGAATTTAATAACTCGCATACGCTCAAGCAGATTAAATTCTCTAAGACTTTTACGATTTATCATCTAAGATTTATAAAGCTTTATTTAAACCATCCCAAGTCAACATCACTTCACTTAGCCCGAAAAAGCAAGGAAGATACACATATTGGAGTTTGGGCGTAAGCCCATGTGATTCATGAACAAAATGTTATGTACTTTCTATAATCCGATTCTCTACGAAAAACACACTGTAAATGATATTTTACAATAAAATAAATGCTAAATTGTTTAAATAAAGGATTATAAAGATTCACGTCAAAATTCCGTAGGTACGGAGGAATTTTTTCCTTGCACTACCGTGGGGGTGAAGTAACAATGCTGAAGGAACGGTTTAAAAAAATTCTAATAAATCTTGGTTCAAAAATTGTAAAATGCTTAGATATTTCAATCTGTTTAAGCGTATGCGAGTTATTGAAATTTCTTAGTATTTTACAATTTTTGAGCCTTAGATTTATAGGATTTTTTTAACGGGACGAAGCATTGTTACTTCACAAATTCCAGTTTATCGAGGTACATTCATTATAGATTTTAGAAGTCTTTCAAGATGATAGTTATAAATTATGCTAATTTCACTATTTTCACATTTCTTATAATGATTTTTTAAGGGAAAAATTTTATTTATCATTTCTGCATTTTTAGCATTTGGTGAACATGTGTTGCCAATTGAGTTGATAATGTTAAGTTCATCATATGCACGTTTTAAATTTTCATAAATTGATGTCATTTCTTGTAATTTTGTTCTCCATATTTTTTTAAAATGAATTTGATCTTTATAGATTGTTAGTAAACCTTGAACATTGTTTATCTGCTTATATAGTGAATCTGTTTTAATTTCTACATGAAAAAAAATTTTAGATTTAACTGCTTTTAAAAGGTCATTATATAAAATTCTTGTATTTTTTATGACTGTAGAATAGGTGGTCAATGAAAGTGCAAGGTTATTAACAGTAGCCGTAATGGCAATTCCAATAAAGGTATCAAGAAGTCTATTAAGGCTGTAGAGCCATACTGTTTCGCCTTTAATTCCTACCATTATTGATATAAATATAAGACAAGCTATTGCGGCTGAGTTTTCCCAATTAATAAATTTACAGGTATAAATAATTATTATAACTCCAATTCCAGTAAGTAACGCATTTGTAGGCCTAATTAAAGCTAATAAAATTCCAATTACTGCTCCTATTGAGCTTCCTATCATTCTGTTTCCGCTTGATTTTATAGTGTCCTCAAGATTTGACGATATAGGCATAACAGCAGGAAGAGCAACGAAAAAAGGATATTTAAGTTTTAGTAATTTTGATACAATCATACAAAGACATACTGAAATGCCAGACCGTAAAGCTTTATTTCCTAACCACACTATAATCACCATCCTAATAATTCAAGTTAATATAAGTTATATTTTTTGTGTTTCTTGGAGAAAATATACATTGTGGAATTAAGGGAACAGAGTAGAGGTGTTAAAGTGAGTATTGATGGAGTTGTGTTGGCAGCCGGATTGTCCAGCAGGATGGGAAAATATAAAATGACGTTGAAATTTAGGCAAAAGACAATCATAGAAAATTGCATAGAAGCTATGTATGAGTGCTGCTCTAATATCATAGTAGTTGGTGGCTATAATTATAATATAATTAACGAACTTTTGAGGCCATATAGAAAAGTGAATGTTGTTTTAAATAAAAATTATATGGACGGGATGTTTAGTTCCATAAAGATGGGGCTTAAAAAAGTTAAAGGAAACCGGTTCTTTTTAACTCCAGGAGATTATCCACTAATAAGAAAAGATACCTATGAAAAAATACTTAAATTCAAAGCTGATATTGTCATACCCATGTATGAGGGAAAAAAAGGCCACCCTGTACTTATAAATAGTGATTTAATAGATGATATATTGGAGAATGATAATTATGAATCAATGAGGGATTTTATAAACTCACATAACTTCACAACTGTTTCAGTAAAAGATGAGGGAATATTGATGGATGCTGATACTCCAAAGGACTATAATAAAATTAAAAGAGAGGTATAATTTTTCAGCGCTGAAAAACTTGCCTCAACTTATAAGTGGCTTTAATCGCTCTTTTCTTTCCGTATAATTCTTCTAATACTGCTTTCTGTTAAGAAATACTGTTCAGATAAAGTTTCAACAGCTACTCCTAGAAGGTATTTATTAAAAATTTCGTTATCTCTTTCCTTTAGATATCGTTTAGTTTCAGTATTTTCTCCCCAGGATTTTTTGTTCTCGTTTTTTCTAGGTATATAAATATATGATCCATCGGTGTATTTTTGAATTATTTCAATTATACTTTCTGGTAGTATATTTTGTGCTTTTTCATATTTCATAAGTCTCGCTCCATTCTATATTTAATTTATAAATGAAGAAGCAAAGACTGAATAAAACATGAATTAATTTCGCTCCAAGCAAAAGTCGTTCATGCTTTACAATCCTTGCATGGAGCGTGGTACATTAGCTAAAAACATAATTAATTCACTTCCTTATATTGATTTAATACTCTCTACTAATTTTATCACATTTTCTTCCTTTGTGGCCCAACTTGTGCAAAAACGAACAGCACTGTGGATGCCGTCTATTCTTTGCCAGTAAGAATACACATAGTTTTTACCTAATTTTTCAAGCACAGTATCTGGCATGATAGGAAACTGTTGATTTGTACTTGATTCTATAAGAAAAGGATATCCTTTTTCTATTAAAGCTTTTTTAATAAGCATAGACATTTCGTCTGCATGTTTTGACATTTTAAAGTATAAATTATCTTCAAATAAAGTGGAAAACTGTATTCCAAGAAGTCTTCCCTTGGCAAGCATACCTCCTTTTTGTTTTATTAAATAGCGAAAATCTTCTTTTAAAGCTTCATTAGAAATTACAACAGCTTCTCCAAATAAAGCTCCTATTTTAGTGCCTCCAATATAAAAAGCATCACAAAGCTTTCCAATAGTCTGCAAATCTAAATCATTATCTTCTGCACAAAGGCCATATCCTAGGCGGGCACCATCCATGTACAGTATAAGATTGTTTTTTTTGCAAGTTTGGCTTAGGGCTGTTAATTCAGCTTTAGAATAAATAGTTCCTATTTCAGTAGGGTTTGATATGTATACCAATTTAGGCTGTACCATATGTTCGGCTGATGGATCATTAAAATGGGTGTCGTATGCGTCTTGTATTTGATTTGCAGTTAATTTACCATTGCTGCTATTAAGAGCAAGCACCTTGTGACCAGTTGCTTCTATGGCTCCAGTTTCATGGACATTAATGTGACCGGTTGTTGCTGCAATTGCACCTTGGTAGGGTCTAAGGGCAGCTGCTATAACTGTAAGATTTGTTTGAGTTCCACCTACTAAAAAGTGAACATCTATGTCCTGACGTCCGCATTTTTCCTTAATTATGCGTTCAGCTTCTTTGCAGTAATTATCTTCGCCGTAGCCTATTGTTTGCTCGTAGTTAGTCATTGATAGTTTTTCTAATATTTTTGGGTGTGCGCCTTCTGTGTAGTCACAATCGAAACGAATCATGAAAATTCCTCCCTTTAGTTAATTAAATTAAGTATAATATAAAGATTAAAAAATTCAAAGCCAAATTTAAAATTAAGAGAGATTTCTTCAACTCATTATTACCTCATTGACTATACGAGTAAATATGACCGTATATGGTGTATTCTTGTTTAAGAATTAAGTAGTAGGTTGTTGTTAAGGAAAGAGTAAGGGATAATATAGATGGAGAGCTTAGAACTTGAAATTTATAAAGTTTTATTTAAACCATCCCAAATCAACATCACTTCACTTAGCCCGAAAAAGCAAGGAAGATACACATATTGGAGTTTGGGCGTAAGCCCATATGATTCATGAACAAAATGTTATGTACTTTCTATACTCCGATTCTCTACGAAAAACACACTGTAAATGATATTTTACAATAAAATAAATGCTAAATTGTTTAAATAAAGTATTATAAATATTCACGTCAAAATTCCGTAGGAACGGTTTAAAAAAATTCTAATAAATCTTGGTTCAAAAATTGTAAAATGCTTAGATATTTCAATCTGTTTAAGCGTATGCGAGTATAAACATACGCGGGGTTTGGGCTTTGCCCATTATCCTTCTAGAACCCAAAGCAACCACTTTTTTTAAATAACCACTTAGATTTATAGGATTTTTTTAACGCGACGAAGCATTGTTACTTCACAAATTCCAGTTTAACAGGATCAATTTGGTAGTAGTCATTTGAAACTTTCAGGCTGTGTATCTATATATTGGAGGAAATAATTATGGAGTATGTAAATATTAATGAGAAGAAATATAAGATTGTTATTGGAAATGGCAAGGATGATAGCTATAGAGGCAGTTTCAATGCTTTAACTGAAAAAACCTTTGGATTTAATTTTGAAAATTGGTATCAAGGTGGATATTGGAAAGGCAAGTATATACCGTATTCACTTATGGATGGAGACAAAGTTGTTTCAAATGTATCAGCTAACTTGATGGATTTAGAGGTTTTTGGTGAAAAGAAAAAATATATTCAGTTAGGAACTGTTATGACGGATGAATTCTATAAAAAACAAGGATTAGCTAGGAGACTCATGGAAAAAGTACTTGCAGATTATAAAGATAAGAGCGATTTGATTTATTTGTTTGCCAATGATTCTGCTGTTCATTTTTATCCTAAATTTGGTTTTACTAAAATAGATCAATATGTTTGCACTAAAGTCATAAGTAAAACAGAAAATGGTGGAGCTTTTAGAAAGTTAAATATGAATGATTTAAATGATAGAGTTTTAGTGTACAATAAGGCAAAAGCAGCTTTTCCTATAGCTCAAATTTTTATGTGTAATAATGGTGAACTCACTATGTTTTATTGCGATGGGTTTATGAAAAATAGTGTCTACTATGTTCCCTGTTATGATGCAGTTGTAGTTGTAGATTTTAATAAAGATGAGCTTAAATTATTTGATATTTTTTGTGAGAAAAAAGTTTCTGCAGATGATATAATTAACTGCGTTGTAAATGAAAACATAAAAAAAGTGAAACTTTATTTTACACCAAAGGAAACAGCTTCTTATGAAGTTAAACGGTTAGAATTGGAAGGTACTTTATTTGTAATGGGAAAAGACAAAGCATTATTTCAAGGAAAGAAATTTATGTTTCCTGAGTTGTCGCATACTTAAAATTAAATGTTTATTTTTCAAACTCTTATGGAATTACTTCAAAGAATGAGTTATACTAATTTGCCTGTTAGGTATGGCATTGTGACAGATGATGATATTGCAAAGCCAGTTGTGGAAATGATTATAAATTTTATAAAAAGTGAAGTGAATTGATTCGAAATATATGATATAATTACCAATAAATAGATAAGCATTAAAATTAAAAATAGGGTACAAAGGGGGGGGAGATATGAAACTTCAAGATTTTTATGATGGAAAGTCATTTGATGCATATGAGTATTTTGGAGCACATAAGGAGAATGACACATTTACTTTCCGTACTTATGCGCCAAGTGCAAGAATGGTTACAATTGTAGGGGAATTTAATGGTTGGAATGAGCAAATAATGAATCAGGAAGCTCAAAGTGGTGTTTTTTCTATAAGTGGAATCAATGCAGATTATGGCATGATGTATAAGTATTGTATTTATGGAAGTAATGGAGGGAGGCAAGAGCATTGTGATCCATATGGACTTTTTATGGAACTTAGACCAGGGGCATGCTCTATAATTGCAGATTTAAAATCATACCGTTTTCATGATGGTGAGTGGATGAGTAAGCGCAGTGTTAATTATAACAAGCCGCTTAACATATACGAACTTCATTTAGGATCTTGGAAAAAGGAATCGGAAGAAGAAACTGGGTGGTATTCTTATTCTGAAATTGCAGATTTGCTAGTTGATTATGTTAGAGAAAATGGGTATACGCATATTGAAGTTATGCCACTGTCAGAGCATCCTTTTGATGGCTCCTGGGGGTATCAAAATACTGGATTTTTTGCGTCTACTTCAAGATATGGAACACCTGATGAACTTAAAGAAATGGTAGATAAGATGCATAAGGCTGGTATTGGGGTTATTTTAGATTTTGTTCCGGCTCATTTTGCCATAGATGGATATGGATTAAAGAAATATGATGGTACTTGTTTGTACGAATACCCAAGTAGTGATGTAGGGGTAAGCGAATGGGGAAGCTGTAATTTTATATATTCGAGACGAGAAGTTAGATGTTTTGTACAGTCGGCAGCTAATTATTGGCTCAAAGAATTTCATTTTGATGGACTTAGAATGGATGCGGTAAGCCGACTTATTTATTGGCAGGGAGATGAAAGAAGAGGACAAAATGGGCAGTCAGTAGAATTTATTAAAGCAATGAATGAAGGTCTAAAAAGGCTTCATCCAACAGCTATGCTGATTGCAGAGGATTCTTCACATTACAAGGGAGTTACTGAACCTGTTTGGATGGGCGGTTTGGGCTTTGACTATAAATGGGACTTGGGCTGGATGCATGATACCTTAGAATACTTTCAAACAGCCCCGGAATATCGTCCTAGGGATTATAACAAATTGACTTTTTCTATGATGTATTTTTATGATGAAAGATATATTTTAGCACTTTCTCATGACGAGGTAGTTCATGGAAAGGCCACAATACTTCAGAAAATGAATGGAGCTTATGATTGTAAATTTCCTCAGGCAAGAGCAATGTATTTATATATGATGATGCATCCGGGTAAGAAGCTTAATTTTATGGCAAATGAGATAGGACAATTAAGAGAGTGGGACGAAAAAAGAGAACAAGATTGGGATATTCTTAAGTTTCCTATTCATGGTGCTTTCCATCAATATATGATAGGTTTGAATAAAATTTATACTCATTATGAAGCACTGCATGATGACTATAATAAGGATAATTTTAGATGGGCAGATTGCAGCCAAAATGACAATTGTATTTATGCTATCAATAGATATGGAGCCAAAGAAACATTATTGGCGATTTTTAATTTTGGAGACAAAGACTTAGAAAATTATAGTGTAGCATTAAAAGAAGGACAAAAATCTAAATTAATTCTTCACAGCAATTGGGACAGATATAATGGTACAGTCTCAGAAGAAGAGGAAATATATAAAATTGATGATAGTGATGGACAAGCTAAATTAACTGTGAAAATATCAGCATTTAGTGGTATGTTATTTGAGATATTTGATGAAGAACAAAATAATTATAGTAAGGAAAATGAAAATATGAATTCAAGTGAAGTAAAACAACAACAAGTAACATTAAAAACTAAAACTAAGCTGGAAAAATTTAATAAGTAAGACGCTAATTTGTTGGAGGGACTGTCATACTTGGTATAACAGTCCTAATATTTTTGGATAATAAGTAACATTACATTGGGTATTTTGAAAGTTTTTTATGTCTTTCATTATCCTGTATATTTGCTTTTTCTCTGGCAAATTCTAAAAATGTATTCATTACATTAGTTATATATTTGTCTTTATGATTAATCGTGTAAAGTTTCCTTTTTATTCTTAAATCCTCTATATAGCTTGCAACTAATTTTCCGTAATTAACTTCATCCTTTATGCATCTTTTAGATATGCATGAAATACCAAGTCCAGCTTCTACGGCTTTTTTTATAGCCTCGGTATGTCCAAGTTCCATGAAAATTTTGTAATCTATGGACTTTTGCTTTAATGCTGTTGTAAAAACTTCTCTAGTACCGCTGCCTTTTTCTCTTAATATCATTTTTTCATTGGCAATATCACTTTTTAATATTTTTTTTGTTTTGGTCCAAGGGTGATTTTTAGCTGTTATAAATACTAATTCATCATCACAAAATTTCTCTAATTTTATTTCATCAGAGTGTGTAGGACCTTCTACAAAAGCTATATCTATTTGATTTTCCTCTATTAGCTTTACGATATTTTCTGTATTCTCTATGATTAAGGATATGTCTATGTTGCTATATATTTTAGAAAAACTGCCTATAATGTCTGGTAATATATATATTCCAATGGTAGTACTTGCTCCAATTTTTAGCTTTCCGCGTTTTAGGGTGTTCATTTCTTTAACAACTTTAATACCTTCATCATATATATTTAAAATTCTTCTAGTGTAATTTAAAAAGATGTCACCTTCATAAGTTAGGTATAGTTTTTTTCCTATTCTATCAAAGAGTTTTACGCCTAAATCCTTTTCTAAATCACTTATTGCCTGGCTTATGGATGGCTGACTTACATATAGTTTTTCGGCAGCTTTAGTCATATTTAATTCTTTACTTACTTCATAAAAAATCCTTAGCTTTTTCTCATTCATTAGAAAATGTCCCTTCTCAAATATTCTTGTTATGATTATACCAAATTTATTATTAAAAAAATAATGAAAAACATGATAAAATACTTATAGATGTGCAAGTTAAAATATAGAAATTACAACTTCCAGTTTGTAAAGCTGAATTTGATATTGGTAATTTTAATATTTGATGTTGTTTATTTATAAAAATGTTAAGGAGATTAAATATGAGTAATTTTAAGATATTGCCTGGTGTGTTGAAAAAAAGCAGTAGCTGCGATTTGGGTTTTGTATTTTTTAAAGGAAGCCTGCTTGTAAAAAAATTAGAAGGAGACTTATATATACCAACCTTTGATGAAATTAAAAAGCTAAATATCAATTATGAAAGTGAGTTCTTTTTGGGAGAATTTAAAAAAAAGGCGTGTTTTACTGTGGAAGCTTCAGATGAAACTAATTTATCAGAGGGATTTGAGTTTATTTCTTTACGTGAAATAGGCGCAATTATGGATGAAGAAATATTTGAAGCAGCAGGAAGGGCAAGTGAAATATTAAATTGGGATAGAAATCACAGGTTCTGCGGAAGATGTGGGTCTAAAACAGAAAACAAAAAAGACGAAATGGCAAAGATTTGTCCTAAATGTGGAAATATAATGTATCCTGTAATTTGTCCGGCTATAATAGTTGGAATTACGAATGGAGATAAAATATTGCTTGCCCATAATAGTAATTTTAAAAATAAT
The DNA here is from genome assembly GCF_021043395.1 of Clostridium guangxiense. GTDB lineage: Bacteria > Bacillota > Clostridia > Clostridiales > Clostridiaceae > Clostridium_S > Clostridium_S guangxiense. Next base: position 11,137 of record NZ_JAJNKE010000023.1, on the reverse strand, counting down.
ATGTACAGCTTAATTGCAGGTTTTGTGGAAACTGGCGAAAACCTAAAAAGTGCTGTTAAAAGAGAGATATTTGAGGAAGTTGGAATAAAAGTAAAAAACATTAGATATTACAAGAGCTCCTCATGGCCATTTCCTAATTCACTTATGATTGGTTTTTTTGCGGAGTACGATTCGGGAGAAATAAAGGTTGATGGAAAAGAAATAATGGCTGCGGATTGGTTTACAAAGGACAACTTTCCTAATCTCCCTAAGAAGTTTAGTCTTGCAAGAAAGATAATAGATGAATTTGCCAAGAAGTAAATTTAAGTAAATGTAAAAAATTCTAATAATTTATTAAAAATGCTTGACTTATAGTTAACTTTAACGCTTATAATTGTATTGTTCAATAAAGTTTATTATTACCGGATAATATAATTATAAGTAAGGGGTGTTGTTAATGAAATCGATTAATATAGGTAAAGGAAAAATAAGTAATGCGTCCGAAATTTCGCTTGGATGTATGAGAATTAATGCTCTCACTATACCAGAAGCAAATAAGCTTATTAATACTGCACTTGAAGCAGGAATTAATTTTTTTGATCATGCAGATATATATGGCGGCGGTAAATGTGAAGAGATTTTTTCTGAAGCAATTGATATGAAGCCAAGTATTAGGGAAAAATTTATAATACAATCAAAATGCGGTATTAGAGAGGGATATTATGATTTTTCAAAAGAACATATACTAAATTCGGTGGATAAAAGTTTAAGGAGATTGAAAACTGATTACTTAGATGTACTGCTTCTTCATCGTCCTGATGCACTTATGGAGCCGGAGGAAGTTGCAGAAGCTTTTGATGTATTAAGCAGCAGTGGAAAAGTTAAATATTTTGGGGTTAGCAATCAAAACCCTATGCAAATTGAACTTTTAAACAAATATTTAAATAAAAAAATTATTATTAATCAGCTTCAGTTCGGTATTATGCACACTGGAATGATTGATGCGGGAATAAATGTGAACATGACAAACACTTCTTCAGTTGATCATGATGGAAGTATTTTAGATTATTGTCGTTTAAATGATATAACAATTCAACCATGGTCTCCATTCCAATATGGATTTTTTGAGGGAGTATTTTTAGACAATAATAAATTTCCAGAACTAAACAAAAAAATAAATGAAATAGCGGAAAATAAGGGTGTTACAAACACGACTATAGCAGTTGCCTGGCTTTTGAGACATCCAGCTAAGATGCAGCCAATAGTTGGAACGACAAATATAAAGAGACTTAAAGAAATTTGTAAAGCATCGGAGATTGAACTTACAAGGCAGGAATGGTACGAGATATACAGAGCGGCAGGAAATAAGCTCCCATAAATTCTTAACTTCTAGTTTTGGTATGGTACCCCCATAGAAAGGATAAAAAATTTGCAATACTATTGATAATTTGATAATAATATAATATGATTTTTATATTATGTTGAGTATATTTTCGGGGGATGTTGTAAGTGAAAAAAATTATCCTTTCTATTGTGGTTGTGATCTCACTAATATTGGTATGCCAAGATTTCAATGGTACAAGTATTAAAGCTGTTAAAGGTACCTTAAATTTAAAAAATTATAATTTTCAGAAGAATGGAAATATAAAAATCAAGGGACAGTTGGAATTATATAATAATAAGCTGCTTAATCCAGATGATTTAAAATATGAAAAAACTGATAAATACTTAACTGTTTCTAAAAGTTTAAAATCACAGTTAAACGGTGAAAATACAGGATATATGACATTACATTTAAAAATATTTGCTAGTGATAATGCTGTTTATGGAGTAAGAATACAAGAAATGTTATCTGCCTCAAAGATTTGGATAAATGGTATTTTACAAGAAAAAGTAGGTAAAGTAGGAACAAGCTATGAAGATGAAAAATCAATATATTTACCAATTTACATGTACTTTGTACCTAAAAATGGAGTTGTTGATATAGTAATTCAAACGTCAAATTATAGAAATCTTTCTGCTTCGTTAAAATCCATAGAATTTGGACTTAAGGATAAAATCATGAATAAATTCATATTAAATGCAAGTGTGGATTTAACAATAGTAGGAGCATTATTTATTATAGAAATATTATTTTTGTTATTGCATAAAAATTTAAAAAGCAATAAATCCTCTATTTATTTTTTAATTATATGTTTTCTCATACAATTAAGATGTTTATTTTTGAATGAACGAGTTATAGTTCGATTTTTTCAAAGCATGCCCTTTGAGCTTCTTAGTAAAACGGCAGCACTTACATATTATCTTTTAATACCGGCCTACGTGTTATTTCTAAACGAGTTGTTTTCTAATTTTCCCAAAAGAATAATTAAAATATCTGTGTACTTTTCAGGAGTATTTTCTATTATATGCATTGTAACCAATAATATATTTTATGATAAGTTAGGATTTTTGAGCCAAGCAATTTTAAGCATAATTTTGTTTGAAATACTAGTGTTTTTGATAAAAAAGGTAAGAGAAAAAGAAGAAAATAGTGATATGGTACTTTTGGCCTTTATAATTTTAATGGTAACAGCACTTAATGATATACTTGTAAATAATGGAGTTTTGAATACTAAATATGGGGCTCAAATAGGAATGTTCATCTTCATATTAGTCCAAACATATGTAATTATAATTAAATATTCTCATGAGATAATTAATTCAGAAAAGATAAAGTTGGAAAATAAAATTATATATGAAAAATCGATCAGAGATAATCTAACAAATTTATATAATAGAAATTATATTGAAGAAATATTAGATAAATCCATGGAGCGGTATGTAAATGAAGGTGAAATATTTACTGTGTTGATGTTTGATATTGATTATTTTAAGGCAATTAATGATACTTATGGACATCTTCAAGGGGATAATGTTTTAACTACTGTGAGCAATATAATCATAGAAAGTGTAAGAGATGTAGATTATGTTGGAAGATATGGAGGAGAAGAATTCATAGTTATTTTAAAAGATACAGCTCAGGAAGAAGCAAGAGAAATAGCGGAAAGGATCAGAAGTAATGTTAAGAATTTTCCGTGGGAGAATGGTATTAAGATTACTATAAGTGGCGGTCTATATGAAAACCGTACACATATAAAAAAAGAATGTATAAAAAATGCTGATGATAAGCTTTATGAAGCCAAGAGAAATGGAAGAGATCAAATAGTATATTCTTGTTGACATCAACGCCGTGTATGAGTTTATAATCTTTATCATACAGAAAAAGCGGTAGGTGATATGTGTGAAGGACAAAAAAACAGTGAGTATGCCATCGGTAGTTTTAAAAAGCAGTTAAAGAAGATTAATAGTGAAATTTCAAATCTTAATTATTCAAAGGAAATTTTAAAATCATTTATTAACATTGCTAGCAAAAATTAGTTTGCTGTTTGCGATTTGAGTTTCCAAAGTGCCAGTGCAAATCTGACTGAGCAAAGCAATGCAAATAGGCCAATCACAAATAATAAACTTTTTAAGTCGATGGATGTTCCTATAATTAGGTTTCTCAGGCAGTTTATAATATGTGTGAAGGGGTTTATCATTACTGCGATTTTTAGACCTCCGGATATATTGTTCATTGGAAACAATGCTGTGCTGGCGAAGAAGATGGATAGTACGATTAGATTCATGGTTGTTTCATAAATTACTTCATTGGGTAAACTTAAGCTAATAGCATAACAAAGTCCAGACATAAAAAAGGCTGTAATGAAAATGAGGGGCAGCATTAATAAGAGTCCAATAAATCCAGATGCAATGTGTACGGATAAGAATATAGACAGAATAAGCATAATTGCCACTTCAATGAAGGAAACACAGACGGATTCCAGCATTTGACCTAGGACAATGGAGCTTCGCTTTACGGGTGCTATGAGTATTCTGTAAAAACTGCCTTTAGACTTCATGATGAAATTGATATAACCGCTGCTGCTGCAGCATGCAAGTGTAACAAGTACCATAATACCAGGTAACATAAAGGAAGTATAGTTGCCATGTGATATGCTTTGCATAGATTGACCTGCGATTGCACTGTACAATACTAACCAAATAAGCGGTTGTATAATAGTAAGTGCGATTGAAATAGGGTTTTGAAAGCGCCACTTTATATTGCGCCATAAAATATTCATTGTATCCATTTAATTACCTTCCTTCCATACCAGTTAACTTCAAGAACACATCTTCAAGACTGGGTTCTATAATTTCAATTGATTTAAAATAAATATTATTTTCTAGAAGCCACTTGTTAATATTCTCAAAAATCTTTCCATTGTTTCCGCTATCTGAAAAAATTGAATTTTCACGGACGTTTATTGATGGAAGTATGTGTGCTTTGGAAAGTATACTAGCACATTCTTTGGCCTTTTGTGTATCAGAAAAACCAATATGAAGTATATTTTGTTTTATATATTGTTTAAGACTTTCGGGGGTTCCTTGGATCAATTCGTGTCCTTCCTTCATGATGCAAATTGTATCGCTAAGTACATCTGCTTCTTCAAGATAGTGGGTGGTTAGAAAAATAGTAGTTTTAAAATCCTCTTTGATTTTTTGCATAGTTTTCCACATGGTTTTTCGAGATATAATATCCATACCAACTGTTGGTTCATCTAAAAAAAGTATTTTAGGCATGGATACCATATTCATTGCAATGTCTAGTCGACGTTTCACTCCACCGGAATAGGAGGCAACTGGGTATTTCAAATATTGCGATAGTCCAAAACTATCAATGAAGGTGCTTATTCTTTTTTTTGCTGTGGTATTGTCTACTTTGTAGAGCCTGCTTTGAAACATCATGTTTTCCATAAGAGACAAGTGATCATCGATAGAAACACGCTGTGCAACACAGGCAATTTGGGTGCGGACCCAAGCAGGTTCTTTGTATAAATCTTTACCAAGTACAGTTACGTTTCCAGAAGTAGGTTTATAAAAGGTGGTAAGAATATTAATAAGTGAAGATTTGCCCGCACCATTTGGTCCAAGCAAGGAAAAAATTTCTCCACATTTTACTTTTAAACTTAAATTATCAAGGGCCTTAACTCCATTTTTATACTGTTTAACTAAACTATTAATTTCTATTGCAAGCATTTTATACCCCCTCTTTAATGGGAAATATAATTTCAGTAATGTACTTATTTGGATTACCTTTAAAAAACATTCCAGGTCCTTTTATATAAACTTCTCTGAATGGTGGTTGTAAAGTTAGGCTATTTTGTTGAGCATAGTGATTGATTGCGTCATATGCTAAATTCATAGTTTCATAAGGTCCAATGTGAGTAACACAAATAGCTTTTATTCTAGGTGTTTCCTTTACTGTAATGCCATTATCATTTGGTGTTTCGAGAGTAGGAACACACAGTTCTAGTTCGCCGATTTTTGATTTTGGGTCCATCACATAGTAGCAGAAAAATGGGGCTCCGTTTGCTTTGCCACGAATAGATTTAAACACATTAGGAAATACTTTATTTGCTTCAGTGACAACTCCTTTGTATTTCATAAATGCGACTCTAATAGGTTCAATATCTTTAATTTCAATTTGATAATTCATATTTTTCACTTCTTTCTTTAATTTTGGGCTTTAACAGCTATCCAGACTTCTGCATGACCACTTTTCCCTCCAGCTGTGTTAATTGGATAAACTTCTATATCTGGAAGCTCAGCATATTCATAGCCTGAAGTAGGAAGCCACTCTGTGAGAAAGCGCTTAAAGATTGCTTGAATAGATTCCTTAAAGTGACCATTACATTCAAATATCACCCATGTTGCGGCAGGTATCTTAAATTGAACCATGCCGGATGGTACAGGTTTATCCGTTGGAGCAGCAATGTAGTAGTAAATATTTTGTGGATTTATATAGGCGGTTACGCCTAAGATACCATTGGGCTCTTTATTTGTAAGTTTGCAGATATCAGAAAACAAAGGATTTTTAAGTACTTTATTCCAAAACACAGGAGCAATTTTTTGGTTTTCCTCCATATCTTCATTAAGAGCTGTTTTAATTCCAACAATTCTAATTGCCTTTTTTGTTTCAATTCTATAGTTCATATTTTCACCTTCTATGATCGAAATTGAAAAACTGATAGGTGGATATGCATTTAACAAGGTTCCCTTCGTACGTGCGGCCGTTGGAGAAACCCCATGAATACTTTGAAATGCTCTGTTAAAAGCAGTTGGTGATTCATAGCCATATTTTAAAGCTATATCCATTACTTTTTTATTAGTTGTCTGCAATTCGAAAGCTGCTTTTGTCATGCGTCTTCTGCGTATATATTCGGATAAGGTAATGCCTGTAATGTACGAAAACATTCTTTGAAAATAATAAGTTGATAAACAAGCAATTTTTGCAGCTTCATCGTAAGAAATATTACCATCTAAATTTTTTTCTATATAATCAATAACCTGACTTAATTGTCTTAGCCATTTCATTTTTGCACCTCCTCTTTAAGTAAAAGTTTAGCACTATATAAATTTTTAATCCTCTCTTTTAGTGTTCTATTTTGTAAACTTAATTGACTATGGATAAATAAGCTTAAAGATTAAAATTGCTAATACCAAATTTATGGGAATGAATTTGGTATTAGCAATTTCAACTTTTTAGCTTGTTTATCTATATATTGATTAAAATATTTCCATTAAATCAATTTTTGCATCAGGAGAAAATATAGAAACATAGTCACTAATATCTTTTAGATGCTTGAAAATAGCATCATCACTAATGCCAGATGGTATGTAAGTGTAGAATAGTGCATTTTTTGTATCAGCTGTGATTCTTGTTCTGTAATCAGGACCATTTAAAATGCTTGATATAACAGAAGTCCTATCTGAAAGCATCATATCATTTTTAGCAAGAGACTGATCTTTACCGGAAATGCCAGTAAAACTCTCAGAACCATCTGCCAAGCTGAGTTTAAGAGGAAAATTTATTTTATCAAGATCATGTCCAGCAGTTAAAAGCAAATTTTTTAATTCAGCTGTGAACATAGCCTCTACTAAGGTAGATACGTTTGGTATGGATTTGCCTTTTAAGACTACTGATTCCAATTCAAGCTGAACAGGGTAGGTCTTTTTAAATTTTTTATAATAATTTTTGTAAAAGCAAATCGGTTCAGTTTTAACAAATTCTTTTCTATTAAAGTTTGGATATTTATTCAATAATTCATTTTGTATTGAAGCTTTAACTTCACTGAATTTTGGATCACTATGTAAATTTTTTACGTTCTTCATCACAAGCATTCCAAATTTGGCATCTGGATAAAGCTCTTTTAAATTTTCTGATATTGTTAACAATCGTCTCACTCCTTAAATTTTATTGTAATATTATGGCTATTATTTTATAATATTACCACATGTAAAGTGGTTTATATAGTTCCAATCTTTATGATTTATTATGGTACCACTTTGGTTTGGAGATGAAAAAGTATGCAAATTATTATTGATAAAAATAGTGAGTTATCGCTTATAAAGCAGGTTTATAGTCAAATTAAAACCATGATATTGGAAGGGAAACTTCAAGGTGAGGAAAAACTACCATCAACTATAAGACTTTCTTACGATTTAAAAGTTTCTAGAAACGTTATATTAGAGGCATACGAGGAACTTATGGCAGAAGGATATATTGAAAGTAGAGCTGGAGCAGGTACTTTTGTGGCAAAAGAGCTTTATTTTAAAAGAAGTAAATATTTTAGAAGATCCTATTCATTATGGACTTTTAAATGTCATTTCAAAATACGGATATTCAATAAATTCTGTTGAGGTTGATAATAATGGGATGAGGACAGATAAACTCAATACGAATAACGAAGTTGGATTTGTTTATGTGACACCGTCTCATCAATTTCCGCTAGGAAGTGTTCTGTCAATTCAACGAAGAATAGAATTGGTTAAGTTTGCTGAAGAAAAAAATTGTTATATTGTCGAGGACGATTATGATAGTGAATTTCGCTATGGTGGTCAGCCAGTAAGTTCTCTTTATGAATTGGAGCCTGATAGAGTGATATATATAGGCTCTTTTAGTAAGATCCTCGCTCCATCCCTTAGGCTTGGTTATATTATACTTCCTGATGCATTAATACCTAAATATTTAAAGCTTAAAATGTATACCGATGTGCATACGGAGTCTATGTCTCAGCTTGTACTTGCCAAATTCCTTGATGATGGAAAACTTGAAAGACATATTTGGAAAATGAAAAAGGAATACGCTAGAAAAAGGCAAACACAAAAATGAAATAATTTTAGGGTATGGACATCTTAGTGTAAGTGAAATCACAGAAGGCATAGATAGATTAGCTGAAGTTTTAAAAATGTAAGAGTCGAGATTATATAAATAATATTTTTGATACGCTGATTTTATGTATGCGAAAAACATTGTCAATGTAACAAGTGTATACGTTACAATTTGTATATGTGTAAAAATCACAAACATACATTAACAAGTTGTTAATAATGAAATAAACTCGTAGACAATAATCCATAAAAGGGGTAAAAGTATTGTAATAATAGAAATAAGTGAGTGTAAAAGATATTAAATTGATTGGGGAAAATTCAATTTTATTATCAAAGATATTCAACAATAAAAAGGGGGATTTTATAAAATGAGTGGACTTCTAATGATAGGAATCGCTATTGTGGTTCTTGGAGGAGCATACGTTATCTATGGTAAATGGCTTGCTAACAAATGGGGAATTGATCCTAAAGCTAAAACACCTGCCTATGCAAAAGAAGATGGAGAAGATTACATTCCAGCACCTAAGGCAGTAGTTTTTGCTCACCAATTCTCATCTATTGCAGGAGCAGGACCTGTAACTGGACCAATTATTGCAGCAATGTTTGGATGGTTACCAGTACTTTTATGGATTCTTGTTGGAGGCGTTTTCTTTGGGGCCGTTCATGATTTTGGAGCACTTTATGCGTCTGTAAAGAATGAAGGAAAATCTATCGGATGCATTATAGAACAGTATATAGGCAGAACTGGAAAAAAATTATTTTTATTATTTTCATGGATATTTTCAGCATTAGTTATTGCAGCTTTTGCAGATATAGTTACTAGTACATTTAATGGTTTTGGCGCAAATGGAGTGAAAAATACACCTAATGCTGCCGCAGCATCAATATCAATGTTATTTATTGTAGTTGCAGTATTATTTGGATTATTTGTTCGTTATAAAAAGCCAAGTCAACTGCTTGAATTTGTTATGGGTATTATTCTTTTATTAGTAATGTTAGCAGTTGGTATTTCTTTCCCATTGTATTTTAGTAAAAATTTTTGGCTTGTAATTGTATTTGCTTATATTTTTCTTGCTTCTATAACACCTATGTGGCTTTTAATGCAGCCAAGAGATTATTTAAGCTCTTTCTTACTTATAGGAATGATTGTTGGAGCTGTACTTGGGGTGGCTGTTGCTAGACCATCTATGAACCTTGCACCATTTAATGGTTTTGTGGTAAATGGTAAAATGCTTTTTCCAACTTTATTTGTAACTATTGCTTGTGGAGCTGTATCTGGTTTTCACAGTTTAGTTTCATCTGGAACTTCTTCAAAGCAGGTACAAAATGAAAAGGATATGTTAAGCATTGGATTTGGAGCAATGCTTGTTGAATCTCTACTTGCTGTTATTGCTTTAGTTGCAGTAGGTTCGCTTGCTGTAGGAGGGAAAATACCAAAGGGAACACCATTTTCACTCTTTGCGTCTGCTATAGCTGGATTTCTTGGAATTTTAGGTATTCCGAAGTACATTGCTGTATGTGTCATGACCATGTTTGTTTCTGCGCTTGGATTAACAACATTGGATTCTGTTGCACGTATTGGTCGTATGTCCTTTCAGGAATTTTTCATAGATAATACTACTGATAGAAGTAAAATGTCACCTTTTAAGAAGTTAATGACTAATAACTACTTTGCTACTATTATTACGCTTGCAATTGGACTCGCTCTTTCATTTGGAGGATACAACAACGTTTGGCCTTTGTTTGGATCAGCAAATCAGCTTCTTTCAGCGCTTGTTTTAATAGCTTTGTCAGTATTTCTTAAAACAACTGGACGTAAAGGCTTCATGCTTTGGGGACCAATGTGTATTATGCTTGCAGTTACCTTTACAGCATTGGCTCAAGCAATCATTGGTATTGTAAAAAAATTATCAACTGGAAATTTTGTATTCTTAACTGATGGGCTTCAGCTCATATTTGCTGTTTTACTTGCAGCACTTGGTATTATGGTAACTTTATCTTGCTTTAAAAAGCTTTTAGGTAAAGAGGAAATTAGTGCTGAAAAAATGGATGCATAGAAATTCATAGTTTTCATAAAAAAAGCAGATGGTCTTGCTTAAAAACGAGGCTATCTGCTTTTATTTATATGACTTTAATGTATAATAAAGTAAATAATTAATAATGTTGAAAAATACATTATTAATTTATATTTTTGATCTTGCAAACATTAGTGAAAAGAGGATGTTATGAGTAATAAAAATCTTAATAACAAAGAAAGTCTAAATAACAAGCTTATTAATATAATTGTTTTTATTTCATTGATTGTAATGATATGTATGGGAATAATTTCTGTTATTGCCTGGAAGAAGACAAATGATTTGATTTTTATTATAGCTGGGCCTATTAGTATTTTAGGTATTTTATTTAATATCTACCTTTTATCGAGAGCAAAATCAAAAAAGTAGTGTACAAGCAAGTACACGAGATATGTTGAGAAGTGATATTTATGAAAAAAACAAAAATCATTATGGCTAAAGCTTTATCTATTATTATGTGTGCTGGTATTTTAGGAACTTCAAAACATTTTACTGGATCTGATGGTTATACCTATTATTATGTTACTGAAGATACTTACAGTACCAGGATAAACGGTACAATTATGTCTGTAGTAACGGGACTTCTGGCACTTATACAAGGTATAGGTTCATTTTATACAGTAATTATTTACATGAGCAAGTTTCTTTTGGAGGTATAAGTATAGATATACATGGAATACCAAGTGTATCATTGAGCCTTTCAAAAGATACAGATCAAGCTCACGTTTATGTTTCTCGATAAAACATATTAAAAATTTATATCATTTTCAACTTTTAAAAGTTTATCCCAATTATCTTTGTTTTGAGGATCATTACTTATAAAATGTAAA
>NZ_JAJNKE010000022.1 GCF_021043395.1 Clostridium guangxiense | reverse complement strand
CAATGGATTTTTTATGATACCTATTTTTATTAATAATTTTTTTATAAAAACTTATTGACTTTTACTAGCTGGTCTAATTTTAGAATCAATATTATTATAATACTTTATGGTTAATATTTATAGATAGACAACTTGAAAGGTTAAAATAACTAATACCAAATTCATCCTGTTAAACTGGAGTTTGTAAATCAGAGTAGAGAGTAGGGAGTACAGAGTAGAGTGAATGTAGATTTACCTTTCGTTTCACTTAGGTAAACCTTAAAACTTAATAGTGTCAGCTGCGCTGAACATTATGTTTTACGCCATGCGCGAGCATTAAGTTTTCAGATTTTTCGCAGCGTTAGCAGAGAAAAATCATCCTTCACTGTACTCTGTACTCCGTACTCTGTTCTCTGTTACAAATTTTGATTTGTTAGGATAAACTTGGAATTTATTATTTTAAAGCTCCAAGTTACTCATCTATAATATACGTTTATCTTGTAGCCATTTCTCTTATTGCCATTTTATCTACCATCTTGTCAATTTCCTTAAACGCCCTATCTACTGCCTCACTCTTTCCAACGGATGGCATATCAACACCTTCCACTAAAAGTTTTTCAAATTTATCTATGCCTACAAATTTAAAAATATCATGAAGGTAATTAACTCCGTGATCTATTTTCCATGACATTATTCTAGGATATACTCCACCTGAAGACTGAATATAAAGCATTTTTCTTTCTTTATCGTCTAACAAGCCCTTAACTTCTTCTGAAGTAACCTTAATTACTTTATTGTCTTGCATTATGCAATCAATATACATTTTTAATCTTGCTGGAAAAAGAGAACTCCACATAGGTGCAGCAATAATATACACATCGGCGCTTATAAATTGATTGCAAAGTTGATTTATCCTGTCTACAGCTTTCTTATCCTCCTCTGAAAGAGCATCATAATCACTTCCAGAAACAATTTCACCTCTTTTTTTTAAATACCTATAATTAAGTTCTGGTATGTATTCATTACATATATCCAGTTCTTCGACCTCATATTCTGGATACTTTCTAATAAATGTTTTTATAAATTGCCTTCCTACAAATTTACTTGTTGACATTTCTTCTGGTTTTGTATTTACAGGTATATATAATAATTTTTTCATTAAAAACACCTCCATATGAGATATTTTTTCTTATAAATTTAAAATTATTCTCTCTTCATCCTCATAGGTTAATTAATTTCTTTGAGAGACTCTCATTAAATAAAAAATCATTTTTGTAAAAAAACTTGGATTTCTTTTACTTGACGCCGTAACCATCTTGGTAACTTTTACTCCAATTTTACGCAATTGACTTTTAATTTTCCTTTTTTTCTCTAACTTAACATCTTCCCAACTCATAGCTCCAACATTAACTCCATAGGAATATACTTTATTAATTCCCATATAAACTAAATTTTTTTTCATAGCTTTATTTGTATCTCTCGTGCCAGCCCCTGCCGCTGTAGATACAACCACTGCTACCTTATGAAACATTTGTTGATTAGGCCTATGAGGTATCCATCTGTATGCTAAATGATCTAAAAATGCTTTCATTTGCCCACTCATATTACACACATAAACTGGGGATGCCAATATAATTAAATCTGATTTATCTAGAAATTCTGTAATTGGATGCATTTCCTTATAATGCTGGCAAGTCTCTTCACCATTTAAGAAACAAGAAAAACAACTATTACAAAAATGAGGCATGTCCTTTGGCAGAAAGAATTCTGTTATATTAATATCTTCACTTTTCAAGCTTTCAAGCAAAACTTTTACACAATTATAAGTACTTCCTTTGTGCATAGTACCATAAATGACAGTTACTCTCATACTCTATACTCCTTTTTACTTAAATCAATCTTAATATTATTCTTACTTTGATAAAATTATTACCTTTAATTTCAATCTATTTCTTAGGCTGCATTTAGAAAATGTTGATATAAAAATAGCTGCTTCAAATATAAAGCAGCTATTTTTGTAATTATAAGGGATATATAACATTTAATTATTGAATTCTAAGCTCCATATTATTATGAGAGCTAATTTATTGTTCATGAATCATATGGGCTTCGCCCAAACCTCCATATTATTATGAGAACTAATTTATTGTTCATGAATCATATGGGCTTCGCCCAAACCTCCATATTATTATGAGAGCTAATTTATTGTTCATGAATCATATGGGCTTCGCCCAAACCTCCATATGTTTACTTTTGTACATAAGCTTTTGTGAAGTATAGAACATCCATTGGAGTTCTGTATGTGCCTTTTACATAACTCTTGATACAAGAAACAACATTATATTCATATAAAGGTACAACTGGCATGTCATTCATTAGAATATCTTCTGCCTGATGCATTTCATCAAATCTCTTCGTAGTATCTGTTTCAGCTTTAGCTTTTGCTATGAGTTTATCGTATGCTGGGTTGCTGTAGCCTGTAACATTGTTTCCACTACTAGTTACCCACATATCCAAGAAAGTCATTGGATCAGCATAGTCTGCAGACCATCCATTTCTTGATATACCAGCATATGTGCGTTTAGTTGTTTCATCAAGCTGAATTTTTCTCTCAACAGCTCTAAGTGTTACATTTATATTTAAGTTTTTCTTAAGCATTGCTTGAATAGCTTGAGCAATATCTGGATTATTTCCATCAGAATTGTACATTAACTCAATAGTAGGAAATCCCTTACCATCTGGATATCCTGCCTGTGATAACAATTGCTTAGCCTGTGATACATCTCCCTTTGCTTGGAAGTATTCTTTTTGTTTAAAATCTTTTCCATCAGATCCAACCATACCACTAGGTACAAAGCTTGTTGATGGAATTTGACCACCTTTTACTACATTTTTAACTAAAGAATTTCTATCGATTGCTAAAGAAATTGCTTTTCTAACATTAACATTATCCATTGCTTTAGCAACTGCTGGATCAAGCTTAGCCTTTGGATCTAAGTTAAATCCGTAATAATAAGTTCCTATATTAGGGTAAGTTTTTGCTTTCCCTTGTTTTAAAAGAGTAGGAGTTTGTTCTGCTGGTGGTGTATCAATTATATCAACTTGTCCTGATTCAAAAGCTGACATGTAGCTTGTGGCATCATTTAAAACCGTATAAGTTAATTTATCGAGCTTAACAACAGATTTATTCCAATAATATGGATTTTTAACAAATTCCAATTTACTGTTTTGCTTCCAAGTCTGCAACTTAAAGGCTCCGTCTGAAACATAAGTTGATGCTTTCAATGCCCAACCATTTGCATTTTTACTTACAATGTCTTGTCTCAATGGCATATAAGTCTGGAATGCTAATAGCGATAAGAAGTATGGTGTTGGATTTTCAAGTTGAACATCAAGAGTATAATCATCTGTTGCTTTTACCCCAACTTGATCAGCTGAAACCTTATTACCATTATATGCTTCACCATTTTTTAAATAATAAAGTTGATATGCGTAATCAGATGCTGTTTCTGGAGCTAACGCTCTCTTCCATGCATATTCAAAATCCTTTGCAGTTACAACTTTTCCATCTGACCATTTAGCATTTTTTCTTAAATGAAAAACGTAATGTTTTCCACCGTCAGATTCATCCCAACTCTTTGCAATTCCTGGATGTGGTTGATTATTTGCATCAACCTCTGTAAGACCTTCGAAGGCATTGGCTATTACTATTCCACCTTCAACAGAACTATTCAAGCCTGGATCTATTGTTTTAGGATTTGCTCCTAAATTATATGTTATGGCTTGTTGAGTATTCTTTGTTGTTGACTGACTCCCACATCCACTTAACAATGATCCTATTACTAAAGTAGACGTAATTAAAGCGACAATTTTTGATTTTCTACCTTTTAACATTTAATTTCCCCCTTAAATATATTTTAATTTAATATAAATTACAAGCAACTTTGTGTCCGCCACCTACATCTTTAAGCTCAAAATCACTTTCTGCACATTCTGGTTTAGCATATCTGCATCTACCTCTAAATCTACAGCCCTTTGGAGGATCTATTGGTGACGGTATTTCCCCCTTCAATATTATTCTTTTATTCTTTTCTGCCATATCTGGGTCTGGAACTGGTATCGCTGAAAGAAGAGCTTTTGTGTATGGGTGTAATGGATTTTTATAAAGCTCATTACTTTCTGCTATTTCAACTAATTTACCCAAATACATAACACCTATTTTATTTGATATATGCTTTACCATAGATAAATCATGTGCTATAAACAAATAAGTAAGTCCTAAATCCTGCTGAAGATCTTCAAGCATATTTACAACCTGTGCCTGTATTGATACGTCAAGTGCTGAAATAGGCTCATCGCAAACAATAAATTCTGGTTCAACTGCAAGTGCTCTCGCTATGCCAATTCTCTGCCTTTGTCCACCTGAAAACTCGTGAGGATATCTATTTGCATGGTCCGAATTTAATCCAACTCTGCTTAATAAATACTGAACTCTTTCTTTCTCTTCTTTCTTACTCATTAACTTATGAATTTCTATTGGCTCTCCTATTATGTCTCCAACTGTCATTCTTGAATTTAAAGAAGCATATGGATCTTGAAATATCATTTGAAGCTTTCTTCTGTATGGAAGCATTTCTTTATTTTTTAATTTTGCTATATCCTTGCCGTCATAGATAATTTGCCCACTTGTTGGTTCATAAAGCTTTAATATCGTTCTTCCAGTTGTAGTTTTCCCACAGCCTGATTCTCCAACAAGTCCTAAAGTTTCACCTTTTTTTATATCAAACGAAACATCATCTACTGCCTTTACATAGCTCTTTTTAACAGAAGTTATTCCTTTATTAATAACAAAAAACTTGGATAAATTTTTTATCTCAATAAGAGCATTACTTTTTTCCATTAACCTACACTCCTTTTAATATTTTGCTTAATCTCTGATGCATAAGGATGATTAAGCCAACAGCTAGAATAATGTCCTTCATTGATTTCATAATTTTCAGCTCTACCTTCAAAGCATACTTTCATAGCATAGTCACATCTTGCCGCAAACGGGCAACCTTTGGGAGGTGCTAATAAATCTGGCGGCGTTCCTTCAATTGGTTTAAGCCTTTCCTTTGTATCCAATTTTGGATTTGGTATACTCCTTAAAAGACCCCAAGTATATGGATGATTTGCATTATAAAAAATATCTCTCGAGGTTCCACTTTCAACCACAACTCCACCATACATAACATTTATTCGTGAGCATACATCTGCCACAACACCTAAGTCATGCGTTATAAGTATAATTGACATATTTAATTTTTGCTTCAAGTCTTTCATAAGCTCTAATATCTGAGCTTGAATTGTAACATCAAGGGCTGTAGTTGGTTCATCTGCAATTAACAGTTTAGGATCGCAAATAAGCGCCATAGCTATCATTACCCTCTGTCTCATTCCACCTGAAAATTCATGTGGATATTGTTTTATTCTCTTTTCCGGACTAGGTATACCAACTAAACCAAGCATTTCTATGATTTTTTTTCTAGCTTCACTTTTACTCATATTTTTATGCTTAATTAAAGGTTCACTTAATTGATCACCAATTGTAAGCACTGGATTTAAAGATGTCATTGGATCCTGAAATATCATTCCTATTTCATTCCCTCTTATTTTTTCCATCTCTTTTTCAGAAAGCTTGGTCAAATCTTTTCCTTCAAATAAGATTTCGCCTTTTTTTATAATACCGTTGCTGTCCAAAAGTCTCATAACTGTCATCATAGTTATACTTTTTCCACTTCCAGATTCACCAACGATCCCTATTGCTTCACCCTTATATAAATCAATAGTGACTCCCCTTACGGACTGTACCTCACCCATGTGAGTATTAAACGACGTATATATATTATTAATTTGAAGCAACTTCTCCATAAATAATCTACCTACCTTCTCATTTTTGGATCTAATGCATATGTTAGTCCATCTCCTAATAAGTTAAATGCAAGCATCGTTAAGCTTATTGCTAAAGCTGGAAATATCAATTGATATGGATACAATTGATATCCTCCCAAGGCATCAGATGCCAAACTTCCCCAAGATGCAAGCGGCGCTGCAATTCCAAGACCAATAAAACTTAAGAATGCCTCTTGAAATATTGCATCTGGCACCGAAAGTGTCAATGTAACAATTATTTGTCCTAAACAATTTGGTATAAGATGCTTCAAAATTATTCTCATGTTAGAAGCTCCTATTGTCTTTGCTGCAAGAACAAATTCCTGCTGCTTTAATGACATAATTTGCCCTCTAACAATTCTTGCCATAGTAACCCAAAATGAAATTGTAAGAGCGATTATTATACTAGTTAATCCTGGTTTTAAAACAACCATTATAAGTATAACGTATATAGTCATTGGTATAGCGTATATTGCTTCAACAATTCTCATCATAATATTGTCGACAATTCCACCAAAATATCCTGATATACCGCCATATATTACTCCTATAAAAATACTTAATATGCTTGCAACAAGCCCTATAGTGAGAGATATTCTAGCACCTTCAAGTACTCTTACAAATAAGTCTCTTCCAAATTTATCTGTACCAAACCAATGTGATGCACTTGGTGCAAGATTTGCAGCATTTAAATTTTGAGCCGTATAGTTATATCTTGACAACATTGGTCCAAATATTGCTGTTAACGCAATTAATATAATAAAGCCTAAACCAAGCATTGCTAATTTGTCTTTCATAATTCTTTTTCGTACATCCTGCCAATAGCTCAAACTTGGTCTTACTATCTCTTCGGAGCTTCTCTCCTCCTTATGTATAATTTGAAACATATCTCTAGAAACTTCCATACCGTATTTCCCCCTAACTATCTAGTTTTATTCTTGGATCTATAACAACATATAATAAATCCACTATTAAGTTTGCAATTATTAAAAAGCTGCAAAAAAATACAGTTACGCCCATAATTACCGTATAATCTCTATTAGATATACTTTGTACAAATTGTCTTCCAATTCCAGGAATTCCAAATACACTTTCAATTACAAAACTTCCAGTGAGAACACCTGCTGTAATTGGTCCTAAATATGTTACTACCGGAATTAATGAATTTCTAAGTACATGCTTCAAAACAATCTTATATTTTGATAATCCCTTGGCTTTTGCAACCTTTATATAATCTGTTCTTATTACCTCAACTATGCTAGAGCGTATTAACCTTGCAATAAAAGCCATGTAATATAATCCAAGTGCTACTGCTGGCATTATATAATTTAATGGGCTGTCCAATCCTACTGCTGGTAAAACATTAAACTTCACTGCAAAAATATATATCATAACCGGTGCTAATATCATGCTTGGAACGGCAACTCCAAAAGTAGATATAACCATACATATATTATCTAAAAGTTTTCCTTGTCTAAGAGCTGCAATTATTCCAAGAATCATCCCAAATAAAATTGCAAATATTATAGCACAAATTCCAACCTTTAAAGATGCTGGAAATAAATTTTTTATAATCTGGTTAACTGTCATTCCCTCTGTATACATTGAAAGACCTAAATCGCCATGAATTAAACCAGTCAAATATTTTTCGTATTGAGATCCTAGCGGCTTGTTCAATCCATATTTTTCATTTAAATTTTGCTGCACAGCTGGTGGTAACTTTTTATCTCCAGTAAACGGACCTCCTGGAATAGCATGCATTAAAAAAAAAGTTATTGTTATTACAAACCAAATCGTAATGATGCTTGAAATTAATCTTTTTAAAATATATTTAAGCATCTTCTCCCCCCTAAACATTTAATATTTATATTGCTTTTTCACATTAATATGAATATTGTTGATTTTTATTAATATCTTATGAATTTATAAATTTTGTTATCAGTTTATAAATTACTATTTATATTACTACTATTTTATATCTTTTTCAATATTTTTGAAAAATATTAATTTCGTTAAATTTAATTTTTTATTTTGCAAATATGATATTAATATTTATAAATTAAACATTCACTAAGTAAATTATTTTATTCATATTATCAAAATGTCTTATATTTAGTAATTTTATAGTGTAAAATAAAACTTTATCCAATTAAAGGTGTCATAGTAAAATAATAGTTAAACAAAATAACTTTAATTTAATTAAAATTAAAAATAATCAATGTTATTAAACAAAAAATCTTAATGTTTAAAATAAATGCTTATATAATAAAAATAGCTGCTTTATGTTTAAGCAGCTATTTTTATTGCTATATTACATCTAGTATTTAATAGTTATAATTCATGATCACATGGACTGCCGCCCAAAAAAAACCCAATATGCTTATTTCTGTACATAAGCTTTGGTGAAATAGAGAATATCCATTGGAGTTCTATATACACCTTTGACATAATCCTTCATAGCAGAAACAACATTGTATTCATATAAAGGTACAATTGGCATATCGTTCATTAAGATATCTTCTGCCCTATGCATTTCGTCAAATCTCTTTGTAGTATTTGTTTCAGTTTTAGCCTGGGCTATAAGTGTATCATATTCTTTATTACTGTATCCTGCAGTATTATTTCCACTACCAGTTACCCACATATCTAAGAATGTCATTGGATCAGCATAATCTGCACTCCAACCATTTCTCGCCATACCAGTATATGTGTGTTTAGTTGTTTCATCGAGTTGAACTTTTCTTTCAACAGCTCTAAGAGTGATATTGATATTTAAATTTTTCTTAAGCATATCTTGAATTGCCTCAGCAATACTTTTATGAAGATCACCAGTATTATATGTTAACTCAATAGTAGGGAACCCTTTACCATCTGTGTAACCAGCTTCTGATAATAACTTCTTAGCCTGTGTTGTATCTGCTTTTGTTGAGTAATAATCTTTTTGTTTAAAATCTTTTCCATTGCTTTCAACCATACCTCTAGGCACAAAGCTTGTTGATGGATATTGACCTGATTTTGTTACACTCTTAACTAAAGCTTCTCTATCAATTGCTAGTGAAATTGCCTTTCTAACTTTAGCATCATTCATTGCTTTAGCAACTGCTGGATCAAGTTTAGCTTTTGGATCTAAGTTAAAACTATAATAGTAAGTTCCTATATTAACATAAGTTTTTGCTTTTCCCTGCTTCAAAAGTGAAGGAGTTTGTTCTGTTGGTGGTGTATCAATTATATCAATTTGCCCTGATTGATATGCCGACATATAACTTGTCGCATCATCTAAAACTGTATAAGTTAACTTATCAAGTTTAATTTGAGATTTATTCCAATAATATGGATTTTTTACAAATTCTAATTTATCTTTTTGTTTCCAATTCTTCATCTTAAAAGCGCCATTAGAAACATATGTTGAACCATTTAATGCCCAATCCTTTGGATGTGCAGTTACAACATCTTTTCTTACTGGCATATAAGTTTGGAAAGCCAATAATGATAAGAAATATGGTGTTGAACTTTCAAGCTGAACATCAAGAGTATAATCATCTGTTGCCTTTACTCCAACTTGATCAGCTGAAACCTTACCTCCATTATATGCCTCACCATTTTTTAAATAATAAAGTTGATATGCATAATCAGATGCTGTTTCTGGCGCTAATGCTCTCTTCCATGCATACTCAAAATCCTTTGCAGTTACAGCTTTACCATCTGACCACTTTGCATCTTTTCTCAAGTGAAATACATAGTGTTTTCCATCTGATGATATATCCCAACTTTTTGCTACTCCTGGATATGCTTTATTATTTGCATCAACATCTGTAAGACCTTCAAAAGCATTGGCTATTACAGTTCCTCCTTCAACAGAACTATTTAATCCTGGATCTATTGTTTTAGGATTTGCACCTAAATTATACCTTATGATTTGTTCTGCACTTTTTGTGTTTGATTTACTTGCATTTCCACATCCAGCTAATAGTGAAGATACTAATAAAGTAGACATGGCAATAGCTATAATTCTTGATTTTTTACTTTTCAACATTTAATTGCCCCCTTATATTTTTTAATATATTGAAACTTACTATGTACGTAATCACTTAAAAACTGAAATCTGGAAACATAAATAGTTTGAGTTTCATCTATAGTGTTAACAACTCTAACCTCAATTTATACATTTCTTATAATATGTACTATGGATAAACAACTCAGAGTAGAGTGTTAGTGAAAAAAATCATCCTTCACTCTACTCTCTACTCTCTACTCTCTACTCTGTTACAAATTCTAATTTAATAGGATAAATTTGGTGCTTATAATTTCTATGTTTCAAGTTGTTCGTCCATATAGATAAACAAGCTGAAATATTTAAATTATCAATACCAAATTTATCCTTACAAACTGGAATTTAACTCAGAGGACAGAGTACAGTGAAGGATGATTTTTCTCCGCTGTCGCTACAAAAAATCTTAAACTTAATGCAAGCAAAGCGCTTAAAATATAGTGCTCAGTGTAGCTGACACTATTAAGTTCTAAGATTTACCTGAGAGAAACGAAAGGTAAATCCACCTTCACTGTACTCTGCACTTTGTACTCTGTGCTCTGAATCAACTTCCAGTTTATCAGGATAAATTTGGAGATTGCAATTTTAAAGTTTCAAGTTGTCTATCTATAATACAAATTACATGCAACCCTGTGACCGCCACCAACATCCTTAAGCTCCAAATCACCTTCCATGCATTCAGGTTTAGCATATTTGCATCTTCCACTAAATCTGCAGCCTTTTGGAGGATCTATTGGTGATGGTATTTCACCTTCTAACACTATTCTTTTATTCTTTTCTGCCATATCTGGATCTGGAATTGGTATAGCTGAAAGAAGTGCCTTAGTATATGGATGCAATGGATTTTTATAAAGCTCACTGCTCTCCCCTATTTCAACCAACTTTCCTAAATACATAACACCTATTTTATTTGATATATGTTTTACCATAGATAAATCATGTGCTATAAATAGGTAAGTAAGTCCCAAATCAGACTGTAAATCTTCAAGCATGTTTACAACCTGTGCTTGTATTGATACATCAAGTGCTGAAATAGGCTCATCGCATACAATAAATTCTGGTTCAACGGCGAGTGCTCTTGCTATACCAATTCTCTGCCTTTGTCCCCCTGAAAATTCATGAGGGTATCTATTTGCATGGTCTGGATTTAATCCAACTCTATTTAATAAGTATTGAACTCTTTCATGCTTTTCCTTCTTACCCATTAGCTTATGAATTTCTATTGGTTCCCCTATTATGTCTCCAACCGTCATTCTAGAATTTAAAGAAGCATACGGATCTTGAAATATCATTTGCATCTTTCTTCTATATGAAAGCATTTCCTTGTTTTTAAGCTTGGCTATATCTTTGCCATCATAGATAATTTGTCCACTTGTTGGTTCATAAAGCTTTAATATAGTTCTTCCTGTTGTAGTCTTTCCACATCCAGATTCGCCAACGAGTCCTAAAGTTTCACCCTTTTTTATATTAAAAGAAACATCATCTACTGCTTTTACATAGCTTTTTTTAGTTGAAAGAATACCTTTATTAATGCTAAAAAACTTAGTGAGATTTTTTATCTCAATAAGATTATTGCTTTTTTCCATTAGCCTTCACTCCTTTTAATATTACGTTCAACTTTTGGTGCATTAGGATGATTAAGCCAGCAGCTAGAATAATGTCCTTCATTAATTTTGTATTGTTCAGGCTTGTTCTCAAAACATATTTTCATAGCATAATCACATCTTGCCGCGAATGGACATCCTTTTGGAGGCGCTAATAAATCTGGCGGCGTTCCTTCAATTGGCTTAAGTCTTTCCTTTGTGTCCAATTTTGGATTTGGAATACTTCTTAAGAGGCCCCAAGTATATGGATGATTTGCATTATAGAAAATGTCCTTTGAGCTTCCACTTTCAACTACAACGCCACCATACATAACATTTATCCTCGAACATACATCTGCTACAACACCTAAGTCATGCGTTATAAGTATAATTGACATATTTAATTTTTCCTTAAGATCTTTCATAAGTTCCAATATCTGAGCCTGAATTGTAACATCAAGTGCTGTAGTTGGTTCATCTGCAATTAACAGTTTAGGACCACAAATAAGAGCCATAGCTATCATTACTCTCTGCCTCATTCCGCCAGAGAACTCATGTGGATATTGTTTTATTCTCTTTTCCGGACTAGGTATACCAACTAAACCAAGCATTTCTATAACTTTTTTTCTAGCTTCACTTTTATTCATCTTTTTATGCTTAATCAAAGATTCACTAAGCTGATCTCCAATTGTAAGCACTGGATTTAAAGAGGTCATAGGATCTTGAAATATCATTCCTATAGCATTTCCTCTAATTTTCTCCATATCCTTTTCTGAAAGCTTGGTTAAATCATTTCCCTCGAATAAAATTTCTCCCTCTTTTATTTCACCATTGCTGTCTAAAAGCTGCATAACTGTCATCATAGTTATACTTTTTCCACTTCCAGATTCACCAACGATTCCTATTGCTTCGCCTTTATATAAATCAATAGTAACTCCTCTTACAGATTGCACTTCACCCAAATGTGTATGAAACGATGTGTGTATATTATTAATTTGAAGTAGCTTTTCCATACTCTTCCTCCTACTTTCTCATTTTTGGATCTAATGCATATGTTAGTCCATCCCCTAATAAGTTAAATGCAAGCATTGTTAGACAAATTGCTAAAGCTGGAAAGAATAATTGATATGGATACAATTGATATCCTCCCAAGGCATCAGATGCCAAGCTTCCCCAGGATGCAAGTGGTGGTGCAATTCCAAGACCAATAAAACTTAAAAATGCCTCTTGAAATATTGCATCTGGTATTGAAAGTGTTAATGTAACAATTATTTGTCCTAAACAATTTGGTATAAGGTGTTTCAAAATTATTCTCATGTTAGAAGCTCCTATTGTCTTTGCTGCAAGAACAAATTCCTGCTGCCTTAAAGACATAATTTGTCCTCTAACTATCCTCGCCATAGTCACCCAAAAGGAAATTGTAAGTGCTATTATTATGCTTTTTAAACCAGGCTTCAAAACAACCATTATAAGTATTACATATATAGTCATTGGTATAGCGTATATTGCCTCAACAATTCTCATCATGATATTGTCGACAATTCCACCAAAATATCCTGATATTCCACCATATATTACACCAATGAAAATGCTTAATATACTTGCAACAAGTCCTATAATAAGTGATACTCTAGCACCTTCTAGAACTCTTACAAATAAATCTCTTCCAAATTTATCTGTACCGAACCAGTGTGATAAACTTGGTCCCAGATCAGCCGAAGCCAAATCCTGAGATGTATAATTATATTTTGATAGCATCGGTCCAAATATTGCAGCTAATGTTATTAATATTATAAAACTCAAACCAAGCATTGCTAATTTATCTTTTCTAAGTCTTCTCACCACATCTTGCCAATAGCTCAAACTGGGTCTTTCAACTTTTTGAGAATTTTTCTCTTCCTTAGGTACAACTTCAAACATATCTTTAGAAAATTCCATGTATATTCCTCCTAATCATGTAGTTTAATTCTTGGATCAATAACAACGTATAATAAATCCACTATTAAATTTGCAACTATTAAAAATGCACAGAAAAATACAGTTACACCTAAGGTTGTTGTATAATCTCTATTAGATATACTTTGTACAAATTCTCTTCCAATTCCAGGAATTCCAAATACACTTTCAATTACGAAACTTCCAGTAAGTAAACCTGCTGTAATTGGTCCAAGGTATGTCACTAATGGAATTAATGAATTTCTAAGCACGTGTTTTAAAATTATTTTTCCCTTTGACAATCCCTTGGCCCTTGCAACTTTTACATAATCTGTTCTTATAACTTCAACTAAACTAGAACGTATTAATCTTGCAATAAACGCCATATAGTATAATCCAAGTGCTATTGCTGGCATTATATAATTTGAAGGTTTGTCCAATCCTACTGCTGGCAAAATGCCAAATTTTACGGCAAAAACATATATTAAAACAGGTGCTAATATCATACTTGGAACGGCAACCCCTACAGTAGATATCATCATGCATAAATTATCTAAAAATTTACCTTGTTTAAGTGCCGCAATTATTCCAAGAATTAGCCCGGCTGAAAGTGCAAATAAAATAGCACAAATTCCAACCTTTAGTGATGATGGAAATGAGTTTCCTATAACTTGATTAACTGTAAGTCCCTCCGTAGTCATAGATGGTCCTAAATCCCCATGCAACAAATCAGTTAAATATTTTTCATATTGAACTCCTAATGGTTTATTTAGTCCATATTTTATATTCAAATTCTGCTCTACAGCTGGTGGTAACTTTCTATCTCCAGTAAATGGACCTCCTGGAATAGCATGCATTAAAAAAAATGTTACTGTTATTACAAACCAAATTGTAATAATGCTTGAAACTAGTCTTTTTAAAATATATTTGAGCATTTTGTCCCTCCAAATATTTATTGTTTTGTATTATTTTGTAATTTAAAAGTTATATTGTACACACAGAATTTTATTTAAATTAAAAACTATTATCTGTGTTTTTTTGTCTTTCAATTAATAATATTATTAATAAATTGTTATTAATTTGTTAATAATAATTCAAAACAAACAATCATTTATTAGTTACGTTTATATCCTACTATTATTTTATACTTTTCTCAATATGGTCTTATTTCCATCACATTAATGATTTTCAACAACTGGTTTTTTTTACAATTTTATATTTAAAAAAATGTGGGTTTATTATCCATACATAATATAAACACACATTTTTTTAAATATTTAGTTTTACTTATTTTTTAATAATACATTCTATTTATCATATTATACTTTTTAAACTTAATTTCTACATATTCTATTTATTTTGTTTAGTTGTTCTTCTAGGTTCTTTGTAATTAACTCTTCGTTCTCTCCACTTATTCCATTGTATTCTAATGTAACCACATCAGGTTTTGAATAATTAAGTACCCAATCTAATAATTTATAGTCTTCATCTTTCATAGCTTGATGAGTATCTATTGGAAAACCATCTTTATTATAACCTGATCCAGCTAGATGAATTTCTTTAATGCGATCAAGTGGAAGTTTTTTAATATAATCATAGACATCTAATCCATGATCTTTTGCCGTAATTTTTGCATGTGCTATATCAAGTAGAAAATAGACATCATTATTCACGCTAAGTTCTGAAATCCTCTGAGGCGTGAAATATGGATAGAAATCGTATTTCTTGCGCTCTATAGTGGTATCTGGAGAATTTTCTATAAGAAGTGGTACATTTAAATTATCTTTAAAAATTTTAATATTTTTAGATAAATGTTCATATATAGCTACATCGCTCATCCCCTTACCCATGTCTATATTTCTGATTGCAAGATGAACTCCATAATGAAATGAATTGCATTTTTCAATAAGGTTATTTGCACGGTTAAAATCTATAACTTCTATATTTTTCATTCCGGTATTTTCAAAGTAACCTAATCCATGCAGCAAAACTGGACGCATTGAGCGCATAGTTTCAAATTCTTTATCAAAGTTTCCAAATGCGCCTGATTTAACATAATCAACTTTAACAGCATTCTTTTCTAAAAGCATTCTTAACTCTTTTGACCAATTACATCCTATATACATAACTTAATTCACCTACCTTCTTAAAATATCTACGCTTCTATGCTATTAAATATTGAAAACACATTTTTCCTAATATTGTACAAGCATCAAAACATGTTATTATTATACTATTCCATATATAAAAAATACAAGGTATAAAACTTACCTTGTATTTAAACTCTAAATTAAATTACTTGCTAAAGCATCATTTGTAGTTTCATTTACATTACTACTATTGCTGGCTTGATTTTGACTTAAAAGTTGAAATATAGAATTCATCATTTCATTGCCGTAGTCACCACTATTGCCTACCCCTAAACTACTACTGCTATCGTCATCACTATCATCAATACTCCCTAAGCTATCAGCTGTATTATATGCACCTGACATGCTTTGCAAACTTTGCAATTGAAGTAATTTTTCTAATTCATCCAGCTTACTCGTTTGTGATGATGTATCAGCACTATCAACTTTTGTACTTCCATTCACTTTTGTTGCACTTGTAGAGTTCTCTTTAGCTGAAGTTTGCATAACATCCCCAAGCAATGTAGAAAAATCAATATCATTACCTGAATTACTACCGCTATTCGTACCATATAAATTTTGTAATGCATTTTGCTGCATAAGCTGAGCTACTGCATCTACTGACATGTTTATCCATTCCTCCTTCGTATTTTATTACTTTAATTGTACTCTTTCAATTTTCCAATTTGTACATTTTAATAGTTTTTTTATAAAAATTTTATTATTAGCTATAACAAACCTTATCTCATTACTTTGTATTCCATAAGCCAACAGTCCTTTAATTCCCCTTCATGTAATTCATGCTCTGGAAGTATTTTTACTTTTACAAATCCGCTTTTCTCATAACATTTAATGGCTCTCTCATTCCAGGCTTGAGGATCTAGCACTATTTTGCTCGCAGCTTTCTCTTTTATTAAAAAATTAATCATTGCCTTCATTAATTCTTTTCCCATGCCTTGTCCCCAACATCTAGTTTCTCCTATAAATTGATCTGTACCAAATATATCATCTTTAACCTCTTCATATCCATATTCCCTACGTTCATCTTCATCAATAATATAAAATTGTATGTATCCTATAGGAATATTAGAGAATTCAATTATACATCTTGTTACATCACTATCCTTAGCATAAAATTTATCTTCAACCATTTTCTCATCAAAGTGGTTATCTCTTCCCTCATAATACTTAAGAACCTTGTCATCAGATAGCCATTTAACTATGAGACTTTTATCTCGTTCTTCTAAACTTCGAATTATTAATCTTTCTGTTTTACAAAATATCATTATACCCCTCCAATGCATGGATAAATAAGCTGAAATATTTAAATTGCTAATATAAACTCATCCCGATAAACTGGAATTTGTCGAGCGCTATAGTGAAGGGTTTTAACTCACTTCGTTTGTTAAAAGACTAAGGTTTTCGCTATGCGAAAGGTGAAGGGTTTTACGGTGCTATGCACGTAAAAGGTGAACTTTTTTATCTTCAATAAAAAGCTAAGGTTGATTTTCCTCCGTTTTCCTACGGAAAATCTTTAACGTATTTAAATTATTTATTTTTCGTAGAGAAACGGAGAAAAATATTCCTTAACCTTTTGCCGTGGCAAAAACCTTCACCTTTGACAAGCAAAGCTATGTCAAACCCTTCACTTTTCACATAAGTGAAAAAGTTAGTTTTTTAATGAGCAGGGCGAATTAAAACCCTTCACTCAGCTCGACAAATTCCAGTTTGTCTATACTAACTCTTTATCCTCCCAGAAAGCAATCCTATTGCCCACTCCTCAAAGTTTTTAGCAACCTCTTGATACCTATCTTCAATTGGATAATAAACATAAATTGTTGTATCAGTGCATTTTCCATCAAATACTTAAGATAAAAAATCCTTTATGCAATTTTCAATTGCTTCTTCTGTGCTACTAAAAAATACACCATGATTTTTAAGTTTATTATTTGATATTCTTAAATCTCTATTTTTTTCTTTATATCTTTCAATATCTTTTATTAAAATTTCTCTAACTCTACAGCTTAATCCCATTGCAGCAACAACTTTTTCTGCTACTTCATATGTGCTTAAATTATTTTCACTTCCTGCATTATAGACTTCAGCTGGCAAATCAATAATTTTATCAAAGTTCTTTACTAAATCATACACATATGTAATTCCTCTATATTCATTTGCCGGAAATTTTATAGCCTTATTTTCCATTAATGCTTTTACTATATTCCATACTATATTAGAATTTGTTTTCTTATGTCTTTGTGGAAGATCAAAAAGCCATGTAAACCTTAAGATAACTACATTATCCATTATTTCAAGTATTTCTTTTTCCGCTTCAATCTTATGTTTTCCATATACGTTATTAGGATTAAAACTTTTTTCATCATATGGTCCTTCTTCATCGTTTCCATTGTATACTTGATCTGAACTTAAATATATTAATTTCGCTTTTGTTTTTAAGCATGCCTTAGCAACATTAATTGAACCTTTAACATTTACTTCAAAAGATTTTTCTGGATTTCTTTCACAGGTACCTGTATCTGATATAGCGGCTGCGTGCACTAAATAATCAGGGTTATATTTTGATATTATTGAAACTGTTTGTTTTTCATTCGTTATATCTAAATCACTATGACTAAATCCAATAATGTTGTATTTCTCCTTATAATATTCAATAAATCTAGAAGCAAAAAAACCATCTTTGCCAGTAACTAATATTGTTTTCATTAAAATTCTCCTTTTAATCAATGCTATTAATAAAATCGTTCTTCAATATTTAATGCTGTTCCTCCAACCATTACTTCACTAATTTCACCATTTTTAATTATTAAGCTGCTTAAAATTTCTGAAGGTCTTCTCATCGAATATCCTTGCTCAAAAACTAAACTTCGTGAACTTTTTTCATTAATAATTCCATGCCTATATAAATAACAGCTTAATGCTCCAGTTGAAGTTCCCGTTGCTGCCTCTTCTGGTATGTCATATAAGGGAGCAAAATTTCTGCAATGAGCAGTTCCATTATTTTGCGTTTCTAAAGTAAAAACATGATACCCAACAACACCATACTTTTTACTAATACATGAAATTTTATTAAAATCAGGTTTTATATTGTTAAGTACCTTAAGTGACTTTACTGGAATTAAAATATCCTTTAAACCTGTAGATACAATTTGAATAGGAAGTTCACTCATAATATCAGTTTCATCAAGGTTTAATGACTGCGCTATTTCTTTTTTATCAAGTATTTCATAAAACTCAGGTTTTTTCTGTTCCATATAAATTACATTATTCTTATTACACTCTATCTTTAAAATACCCGCCTTTGTTTCCTGAGTATACTGTCCTTTATTTATAATGCCTTTATAGGCCAACAAAGTGAAAGTCCCAATAGTTGCATGTCCACATATATCTACTTCCGAATTCGGCGTATAAAATTCAACCTTAAAATCGGCTTTATTCGATTTTTTTACAAAAGCTGTTTCTGAAAAACCAACCTTTGCTGAAATTTTTTGCATATCATCTACCGATAAATGATCTGCATTTAAAACAACTCCAGCTGGATTTCCTCCTCCTTCTGTTTTTGCAAAAGAATTCAACGTATAAACTTTTATGCTCATATATATTTCGCCTCACTAATATTTAATCGAATTTCATATACTATAATTTTACTATTACCCATTAAACCCATCACTCCTCAAACTATTAATAATCTTCCTTATAATGTAATTTTACATCACTTATTATTAAGTGTCGAGCTTATTAAAATTGTCTAAATCTAATAAACTTTTTATTAAAAATCCAGCTCCAATTATTAAAGTTAATCCACAAATAGAAAGGGTACTAGGTGTGCTAATATAATCCAGCACAATTCCAGAAAAAAGCAGTGAAATAGGTGTTAATAAATTCATAATAATTGAAAATAGACTAAAAATCATTCCTCGCTTATCTTTTGGTACATATTTCTGAAAAATAGTAATCATACTAATTACTTAATATCACTCGCTTTAGTTTATGTTTATTGACCTCTCTCAACCTGTTAAAACGTAAAAAAAACAGGCTGCATTGAAATAATATTTCGTTATGCATCCTTAATAAAACTTCTGTTATGCTATTTTAACATAAAGTAAATGGCTAATTTAACTTCTCCACTTCTCTTTGTATACTCTGCATCCGCATATCTGTTTCTGTTATGATATCTGCACATTCTTTTAATTGATTTTTTATATGTATTGAATTACCTTCACCTGATTTATAATACAATTTATGCTCCAGGCTTGCCCAAAAATCCATTGCAATTGTTCGTATTTGAACTTCAATTCTCACAGGCTCTACATGATCTGAGAAGAATATAGGGATTTCCAAAACCATATGAAGACTTCTATATCCATTAGGTTTAGGATTTTTTATATAATCCTTTTCTTTTATTAACGTAATGTCATCCTGTTTTTTTAGCATGTCTGCAATCTCATATATATAGCTAACAAATGAGCAAACCACTCTTATTCCCGCTATATCATTTAAATTTTTCCTTGCTGATTCAATACTTTCCTCTAGTCCTTTACGTCTAAGTTTACCCATTATACTGTCAGGCAATTTAACTCTTGACTTCATATATTCTATTGGATTTCTTTGTCTTCTAACTTTAAATTCATAATCCAATATATCAAGTTTAGTGCTAACCTCTTTTATAGCAGCTCTATAAACCATTAAGGTTTCTTGCATTTCCTGCATTTCTTCTTTGATATTTTCTTCAATAAAAGGCACTTTAGTACTTACTGCCTTTGATTTATCCATGATTATCCCTTCCCCATGTTAATCTATGGCTTTGTTTTAAATAAACGCTCTCTTTCACACTTATTTAAAACAAAGCTTCCTTTAGTTATTTATTTTCATTCCACTTATAATCAATATAAATATCACACAACTTGTGAAGTGCTCTTGTTGCCATTACATATGATATTTTATCTTCTTCATTGAATTTTTCTGTGTTAATCATAATTACACCATCAAATTCTAGCCCTTTAGCAAGGTATGACGGAATTACTACTTCCCCACCAGAGTAAATTAAATTTTCCTTATCTATTACCTTTATATATTGATTATTTTTAAGAAGACTTCCAAAATACTTTGTTTCATCCATATTCCTACATATTATTCCTATCGTTTCAATGCCACTGTTTTTCATATTTAATATCTGCTTATCAACAATAGAAGTAAACTTATCATCACTTTGAGCTGTAATTTCTTCAACTTCTTCACCTTTTCTTACAAGTGGAACTATGGTATCATCATTTAAAAATTTATTAGCATATTTCATTATTTCGGCTGTAGACCTATAGCTTTTATTAAGCTTAAATAGTTCCCCCTCCATTTCATCAAAAACTTCAATAATTTCTTCCATAGGAACCTTCTCTGAAACTAATGGTATAATCCTCTGGTTAGAATCTCCTACAATAGTCATACCAAGACACTTTGTAATTTCCTTTATAACCATAAACTGAAGTTTACTGTAATCCTGTGCCTCATCAATTACAACATGTTTTATTTCTTTTTCCATGTTGATGCCTTCAAGCTTAATTCTTAAGTAAAGAAGCGGTGCTAAATCATCAATTGTGTACATCTTTTCACCATTAATAGTCTTATAAATTTCAAGTAAATCTGCTTCATTAAGAAACTGAAGTTCCCTTTTAGCCTTCATAACCATCTCCACAGCTTCTCTTATTTTTAATTTTCTTTTATATGCCATTTGATTTCCATTTAACTTAATTTCATCTGGTGTACAACTTTCAATGAGCTTTTTATATTCTCTTTCTATAACTCTTACTCTTTCATCTCTAGCATCTTTAAGCTTTCCAAAAATTATTCTTTTTATTTTTTTATTTCTTCTATATAAAGGCATATCCTTATAATACTTATTAAAAAGCTCTTTTACCTCATCTTCAGGCATAACCACTTTATCATAGTATTTTACTGAGTTCATACCAGCTTCATATTTTAAATTTAAATCTTCTATAATTTTATTAAGTTCATTTATATACCCATCTGACATCTTATGCTTTGTTTCTTCTATAAACTCTTTGTCATTACTTAATACATGCTCCATGTAATTCTTAGTGCTCATAATGTCTCCAGTATCTAATTCAAGCATATTTAAAGCAAAATCAACAAAAGTCTCCTGATTTATTCCTTCCTCGCCAAGTGTAGGCAAAACATCTTTTATATACTCCATAAAAATTTGATTTGGTCCTAAAATCAAAACCTTATCCTGAAGTATTTTTCTATAGTTATATAAAAGATATGCAACTCTATGAAGCGCTATAGTTGTTTTGCCACTTCCAGCTGTACCATTTACCACTACAATTTTGTTTCTAGGCTGCCTTATTATGTTATCCTGTTCCGCTTGTATTGTCATAACTATGTCACGAAGCTTACTTCCCGAATTTTCACTTAAAACCATCTGAAGTATATCATCTTTAACATCAACTTCTGAATCAAAAAGTCCTTTTAATTCTCCTTTTTTTATGACATACTGCCTTTTCTTTAAAATATCAACGTCCGTATTTCCTTCTGGAGAAGTATATTTAGCCTCTCCAAGAGATGCCGTATAAAAAAGTGAAGCAACAGGGGCTCTCCAGTCAACCACAAGTGGAGCAAAACTCACCTCAACAGTAACTCCAAATCTACCTATATATATTCTATCCTCTCCATATTCCTCTTCATTGAAATCAACTCTTCCAAAATATGGGGAAGCTAAAAGTATAGTAAATTCTTTTAATCTTTTATCTATTACTCTAAAACTTTCTTCTTTTACATATCTTTCATGATCAAAATATTCTATTATTTTATCTTCGTCATCCTCAAACTGCTCTATATTTTTCTTTCTAGCTTCAATTATATATTTTGATATATCTTTTCTCTTTCTAATATAACTTAAAATTTCTCTATTTATAATTTCAATTACACCTTTTAACTTATCAGCCTCTTCAAGAAACTCTTGCTCCTTTTCCTTATCTTTGACTATTGTATCAATGTCTCTTGTTCCTTCTCTTTCCATGACGAACTCTCCTTTACAACCTGCATAAATTCATCTCCCATAAGGGTTTCTTTTTCAAGTAGTATTTCCGCAAGTTTATTTAATAAGTCTCTATTTTCTTTAAGTATACTTTTAGACTTATTATGTGCATCTTTAATAATTCTAAGTACTTCTTCATCTGCTTTTGCCGCTGTGGTATCACTACAATTTTGGGCTGGCCTTCCATCGAGATATCTACTGCTTGTATTTTCAAGTGCCATCATATCAAATTCATCTGTCATTCCATATATAGTAACCATATTTCTTGCCGTCTTTGTTGCTCTTTCTATATCATTAGATGCCCCTGTGGATATTGTACCAAATTCAACTTCCTCCGCTGATCTCCCACCAAGCATAACCGTTATTTGATCAAACATTTCTTCTTTAGTAACAAGATACTTTTCTTCTTCTGGAAGCTGCATAGTGTATCCAAGTGCTCCCATAGTCCTCGGGACAATTGTAATCTTATGAACAGGATCTGTATGCTTTAAAAGTGCTGCCACAAGAGCATGCCCTACTTCATGATAAGACACAGTTTTCTTTTCCTGCTGTGATAGAATTCTATCTTTTTTCTCCTTACCAGCTATTATAACCTCAACTGCCTCTTCCAAATCATTTTGTTCTACTTCTTTTCTTCCCTGTTTAACTGCTAAAAGTGCTGCTTCATTTACTATATTTGCAAGATCTGCTCCTACAGCTCCTGGAGTCGATTTAGCTACAGATTCAAGTGATATCTCCTCTGACATTTTAACATCCTTTGAGTGTACTTTAAGTATAGCTTCTCTACCTTTTAAATCTGGTCTATCGACAATTACGCGTCTATCAAATCTTCCAGGTCTCAAGAGAGCTTTATCAAGTACTTCTGGTCTATTAGTTGCTGCTAGAATTACAACCCCCTTGGAAGAATCAAAACCATCCATCTCAGCAAGAAGCTGATTTAGAGTTTGTTCTCTTTCATCATTAGAGCCACCAATTCCACTTTCTCTGCTTTTTCCTATAGCATCAATTTCATCTATAAATATTATACAAGGAGCCTTTTCCTGGGCCTGCTCAAATAAATCCCTTACTCTTGCAGCTCCCATACCTACAAACATTTCAACAAAATCAGAGCCTGACATAGAAAAGAAAGGAACATGCGCTTCTCCTGCAACGGCTTTTGCAAGAAGAGTTTTTCCTGTTCCCGGAGGTCCTACTAAGAGTGCTCCTTTAGGAAGCCTTGCGCCTATTTCTGTGTATTTATCAGGATTATGAAGGAAATCTACAATCTCTACAAGAGATTCCTTAGCCTCTTCTTGTCCTGCTACATCTGCAAAGGTTTTTCCTGTTTCGTTCTCTGCGTAAAGCTTTGCATTGTTCTTTCCAAATGACATAACGCCATTTCCAAGCTTTTTATCAAGCATGTCAAAAATAATTTTACCTACTATAAGCAAAAATCCCATAGGAAGTACCCATGTAAATAAAAAGCTTTTAATAGGGTCATCATTTTTAAGTGTAGCCTTTATTTCTGCTCCTGATTTTCTAAGCTCATCCTTTAAATCAGGGTCATATATCCTTCCAGTATATAAAATTTTCTTATTGAAACCCACCCCATCTTTAGGAATAACAACAATTTTATCATCTGACACTTCTACTTGACTAACTTTTTTATTTTGAAGTAAATCAAGAAATTTATTATAAGTTATTTCCTGAGTTCTTATTGCAGCAGATGCATAGTTGATAATTAAAACAAATATCATAACACCTAAGGAATAGAATATTGCATACTTTAGTTTTTTATCTTTAAAATCTTTATTATCAAACACGTTTTTTTCCCTCCCATTGTATTATTTATAATACCATAAAATACTGTTAATTTTATTAATAAACTTTAAATATTAATTTAAATATTCACGTGCTAAATCCTAGGTTTCTATTATAATGTATTTATGAGTATTTTACTACTATTGCCAAGGCAATAATTTAAATTTTGACATTAATAATTTATAATTGTAAAATTATTCTTATAAAGGAATAGAGATAAACCATTTGAAAACTCGAAATTCATTTGTACCAAAATGTCGTCTTGGAGACATTTAGATGAACATAAATTTCGTTAGGTTACAAGGTTTATCTATAGAAAGGATATAAAAATGAATTTAGTTAAATCGTACGGAAAGTATATAAAACAAAATATTGATAACCCATCTAAAGCCTTAAGCCTTTTAAAGGCAGGGTTTTCACTAGAAAAATTTTTAGTATCCCATCTAAAAGACAAAGCTCTCCCCCCTTCACTTAATTATTTAAATAAGCTTTGCTTAAACTTTATAGTTAATCCTATTAAAAATCCATCAACTTCAGCTTTTGTAACTATATTTGCACCAACTGAAATACTTCATGTTTTTAATATAAATCCATTTTTAATGGAAGGCTTTTCTTCTTTTCTTTCTGGTATTGAATGTGAAGATGCCTTTATAGATTACGCAGAAAAATCGGGAATATCAGATACACTTTGCAGTTATCATAAAGCCTTTGTAGGAGCCGTAGAAGCCAACGTAATACCAAAAGCAAAATTTGCTTTAACCTCTTCTATGATATGTGACGGAAATCTAAATACAGTTAGATTTATTTCTAATAAATATAAAATTCCTTATTATTATCTTGACATACCCTATGACAATAATAAAGATACAGAAATATACGTAGTAGAGCAGCTTCATGAAATAGTTAAATTTATAGAAGACATAACCTCTTCAAAATTTGATGAAGAAAAGTTTAAAGAAGTAATAAGTATTGAAAATGAAACAAAAAAATATATGCGTAAATTTTATGATGGTCTTAAAGAAAAATACTTTCCAAACACTTTAACTTTGGAAATGTACAGATTATTTGCCTCCCATTCAGGTCTTGGTACAAAAGAAGTTCTTGATTTTTATAAAATGCAGGCTAATGATATAGAAAGTTCTCCTGCTTATACTGGAAAACGAATTTTATGGAGTCATGTGATGCCATTTTACAGCCCTACTTTAAAAAAATATTTTAACCTTAACCCTAATTATCAAATTTTAGCCTGCGATTATAATTTTGATAATATTGACAGCATGGATTTTAACCATCCTTATGAGGCAGTTGCAAAAAAACTTCTTTCAAACAGACTTAATGGTCCCTTTCAAAGAAAAATAGAAAATCTAACAAAAATGGCCGAGGATTTTAAAGCAAATGGAGTTATAAATTTATGCTCCTTTGGCTGTAAAGAATGCAGCGGTGGAACTATGCTTTTAAAAAAAGCTTTAAAGAAAAAAGATATACCTTATCTTTCAATAGATGGAGATGGCGTTGACAAACGAAATGCTCATGAAGGTCAAATAAAAACAAGACTAGAAGCATTTATGGAAATACTTGAAAGTAAATCGGGGGTAGCGAAATGATAGGTTATGTTTGTAAGTATACACCTTTTCACATTATAGAAGCCTTTGGAGAAAAAGCTATAAAAATAGACCCACACGTTCGAGGTTTTGACAAAGCTGAAACCTTAATGCATCCTAATATATGCACCTATGCAAAAGCTGTACTTGAAGAATGCATAAATTCAAACCTATACAATATAGTTCTTGTAAATTGCTGTGATAGTATAAAAAGACTGTATGATGTTTTAAAAAGCAATGATAAATTTAATTTTGTTTACCTTATAGACGTTCCAAGAAAAAGGAATAAAGCCTCCGATTTAATGATGAAAAAAGAAATCACAAAATTTATAAAGGCAATGGAAGACTTCACAGGAAATGATTTTGACGATGACAAATTTATCAACCTTGTTAATTCAGGTGCTGAACCTAAAAAACAAGATGAGGCAAGTTTAAATATTGCTCTTATGGGCTCTAGGGTAAAAGATACAACATTAAATCAAATTGAAGACGCGGGTGCTGCCGTAAATTTTAATTTCACATGCACTGGCAATTTTTCAAAATCAACTAAGCTTAATGCAAAAGAAGATTATCTTTTAAATTATTCATCATTTTTATTAAATTCATTTCCATGCATGAGAATGGTTGAAAACGGCGATAGAATTAAAGTTTTAAATGAAAATTTAAGTAATATAGACGGCATAATATATCATACTACAAAGTTTTGTGATGCTTATTCCTTTGAATATGCAAAGTTAAAGAACTTAATTTCAGTGCCAATGCTAAAAATCGAAACTGATTATACAGAGAAGGGTAATGGTCAAATGAAAACAAGAATAGAAGCTTTTGTAGAAACTCTTAAGACAAAAAATAATCAAAATGACAATTGTAAAAAAGTTAATTTTGCCAATACAAATGCAGACATTTTAGTAGCTGGAATAGACAGCGGCTCAACTTCTACTAATGTAGTAATAATGAATAAAAATAGAGAAATACTCTCCTCCTCTATAGTAAGAACTGGTGCCAAAAGTCAAAATGGTGCAGAAAGTGCAATGAAAGAAGCTCTTGATAAATTAAATCTAACCAAAGACAAACTCTCAAAAATAATATCAACAGGTTATGGACGTGTAAGCATTCCTTTCGCTGATGAAGAAGTAACCGAAATCACCTGTCATGGAAAAGCTGCTTACTTTTTGAACGATTCTGTAAGAACCATAGTTGATATAGGTGGTCAAGACAGCAAAGCAATAAAACTTGATGATAAAGGAAATGTAGTTGATTTCGCTATGAATGACAAATGTGCTGCCGGAACTGGAAGATTTCTTGAAATGATGAGCCACAGTCTTGAAGTTCCTCTAAATGAAATGGGCGAAAAATCTCTAGTTTGGAAAGAAGATATAGATATAACAAGTATATGCAGTGTATTTGCAGAATCTGAAGTAGTATCCTTAATCGCTCAAAATAAGGAAATTCCAGACATAATTCACGGTCTTAACAAAGCAGTAGCAACCAAGACCTCTGCTCTTGTAAACAGAGTTGGAAAAGAAGAAGGCTATATGATGACTGGAGGAGTTGCAAAAAATATAGGAGTTGTAAAATGCCTTGAAGAAAAACTGAAAAGCAAAATATTTATACCAGAAGAACCTCAAATAGTGGGCGCAATAGGCGCAGCATTGATTGCTATTGAAAGTATTTAGAACAATAAAAAATTACGAAGAAATTTTTTATTTGTGCTACTGTGAAAGCGAAGTAATACTACTTTTTAGTATTACTTCGCAATTTTTCTAAATAGTTTTTTAGTTAGCCATTAATTGATACTATTTTTCCATTACAATCAATGATTAATTCCTTGCTTTCTCCAAATGGTTTTTTTAATCTTACATTTGCAATACCACTTCTAAAGTCCCCTGCTTCATCATATATTGGTTTTACTGTAACCTTACCTTCTCTGTTTATATATCCCCATTTTTTCACTCCAAATCTTTTTACCATAAAAGCTGCAAAACCTTCATGAAAATCCCTTACATGTTGAAATTTAGGCTCTATTATTACTTTTCCACTTTTATCAATAAAACCCCAAGCATTGTTTATATTCACCCTAGCAACCTCATCTGTAAAAATCCCTATATAATCAAATTTAGGCTCTATTATTACTTTTCTTTCTGTACTGTCCATGTATCCATATTTACCCTTCTCATTTATATATCTCATAAGATTTAACTTTTCGCACTTTTCATCACTTATAGCAGCTTCTATCATTTCCTGCATACTTACTTCTTCATCCTTAATTCTAAATTTAACTTCTATATCTTTATAAAAATTTATCATGATTATTTTTCCAATTGTAATGCTGCTTTCTTCAATTTTAAAATTTATATAAATATCATACTCATTTCCACCCATAAACAGTTTTTTTACTTCATCTCTAGAAATTTTTATAAAAAACGAGCATAAATTTGACACAAAGTTTGTTGTCCACTTTTTCCAAGTAACGCCAAAACTTAGCATGCTGTTTTCATAATCATAACTAGCTGGATTTAATTTTGCTCTTCCAGCACTAGTGCAGTTTAATTTTAATAAATTTTCTCTAAAATTATTTTCATCATAAAAATCATTTTTGTTAATAGTAATAGCATATATTCTTATTTCACTGTTATCGACTTTAATGTTCATACTTCCCATATCAATTTTTATCTTTTTATTTAAACTCATTAACTTTCCATAAAGGGTATATTCCATATTATTTTCATATAATTTTTTTATTTCTGAGCTATCTATTACAGCGAAAATTCCATATACTGCAGGTACAATTACTTCATCTATAATATTCCACATAACTTCTAAAATAATTGATTTTGATTTTATATCATACTTATACTTATTTATCCTTATCTTTCCAATGGGTATTTCACCCATATTTCTTATCCTTTGTCCAAATTGTTCTTCATCTTCAAATAAACTTTTGACTAAATTCATACAATATACTTTATAATCATATCCATTAATACTTATCATTACATTATCTTCATTTATATATACCTTATCTCCAACAGCGGTAAAAGAAGCATATACATCATATTTGCTACTAAAATCTATATATCCATTTAAATTTTCTTTACTTAAAACACAAAAAAAGTATTTACTGCTGATTTTCTCAATATAATTAACTCCATACCATTGTATCTTTATGTAACAAAACCCAGTTTCGGAATCAAAATCACTTTCGCTTAAACTTCCTTTTCCAATTGGCATTGACTTTATATTTAATATTCTTTTCTCATATTCCTTATAGTCCTCAAAGGGATCTCTTTTAAGCGCATTTTCAAGTTTATCAATTTCCAATCTAATGGCCATAATTTTTTTCATCTCCTACTTAAAATCAATTCACAATGCACAGTTAATGTAGTTTTCATATACCCTATAATAATATTATTATTATTATTTTAAATTTATGAATATAAAAAAATAATAAGGGCATTCTAATTACTGTTAAGGATTTAAAATCG
Source organism: Clostridium guangxiense (assembly GCF_021043395.1). Taxonomy (GTDB): domain Bacteria; phylum Bacillota; class Clostridia; order Clostridiales; family Clostridiaceae; genus Clostridium_S; species Clostridium_S guangxiense. The sequence goes on along the minus strand of NZ_JAJNKE010000022.1, from coordinate 37,676 downwards.
TTGAGCGAAGAGTAATTAGGATCTCAATTTGTAGGTTCGAATTTATTCGACTTGCGATATAAATAAGATCACATTAGTATCTGTTAATAATTTTTCTTAAAATTGTAATTTGATGCGAGGTTTTATTTATGTCAATGGACGATTATTATATGTTTTCATAGAGCTTTATATTGAATTAAACTTTATAAGGTTTTAAAAGATATGTAATGGTCAAGCGAAGATTTATTAATGTTCCGCAGGCTTATAAATAGCTTATATGCAATTTTAAGTTAAAGATTATATTAATTGAAATATTAATATAGTTTTTAAGGTATGTTACTAAGTCGAATGAAGATTTATATGTGTAATGAGATGCTTAGATAAAAAATGAAAAGGTTTATTTAAGTGTGTAACTATATATATAAGTCATAATAAGATGATTTTAAGTTCTAAACAAATATGGTAGAAAATTTTAATATTTTCTACCATATTATTTTTATCGATATTTTTTAGCATATTCTTATTACCTAATAAAAAATAACGGAATAAGGGAACAGATTAAAATTACGATTATAAATATATAAAATATAGTACCTAAAGTAGTTGCTGCATTTACCGTCCATCCTATGCCAAATCTTTTTTCAACAAATACGGACGGGTCATCTTTGTTATAGTATATGGTATTTCCAAGCTTCCAAAATTTATCATCATCTCTAATATCAACATCATAAATTTTACTCTCTTTATTAATTTTTAATTTGCTCCCTCCCTGTCCAACTTTAATTGAAAGCACTACAGACCCAGCGGTAACACCAAAGAAAACAATAAGTATAAAAAACAAGGTAAATTTCATATTAGGGTTAATAATCTGCATAGTTTGCAAATCTCCAATTACAAGAAGAATTTGCATTACATAATTAATTATTATGAGATATATTCCCCATATTCTTTTAAATTTAATACTTCTTATTTTTGACTCTTCTGGATTTTTAGGATTTATCTCCCTCTTACTCCATCCTATTGTTTTATATGAAAAAAACATAACAACAAGCATAAATAACTGTACCACTGGCATTGAAAATATACTGCTATAAGATTTTATCGAATATCCATCAGGTTCACCATTAAATCCCCAATGCGTAGGAAATTTATATGGAAGCTTAGGATATTGAATAATATTTATAATTATACACGCAGCTATTATAAGAAAGGATATTGAAAACCACCAAGTTGATGGCATAATTTTACTGTAGTTTTCTTTAGTAAAGTTAGTATCTATAACAACAAATTGCTTTTTTGTTTTAAGCCAACCTTTTTCACTTTTAAGTTTTAAAACAATTCTGTTATATCTATAATAAACTAAAAAATTTATAAAAATAAAAGTAAACAATAATACTACAAATAACCATACATGAATAGAATTATATACAAGTACAGAAAATATAATGGCTACTGGAATGCCTATAAACAAATTTGAAACTATATATCTCTTTCCTAATTTTTTTAATTCATCGCTGTTTCTTTCATTTTGGGGTATTCGCACTCCCAAAAATATATCTCTTTTGGAGGAGTTTAAAGAAATTATTTGCACCAAAATAAGTATTGACATGGTGAACATGGATATTAAACTCAAGTATAATTTATCATTCATAAAAACCACTCCTACTTAATATAAGTATAAAACAATTCAATAATTATATTCATCATAGATTTTCTTACATAAATCTAAAAATTCACCTTTTTTTATTCCTCTGCAGCCGCAATTGGCTATGACATATTCCAATTCTTCTTTTAATTCTTCGCTAAATTCCTCACTGTTTATAGGCATATTTTCACTTACAACTGCACCTATTCTTCTATCTATATTAAGATATCCTTCTTGTTTTAATATATTATATGTTTTATTTACAGTATGAAGATTTATTCCTATATCCTCCCCCATTTGTCTTACAGAAGGAAGGCTTTCTCCTTTTTTAAGTTCGCCTTTAGCAATTCCTTTAACTATTTGACGCTTTAATTGTTCATATATTGGTGTTTCTGACTCAAAATCTATTTTTATCAGCAAAAAACCACCTTCTTCCATTATTTATGTCTAATATTAATTCTTAAATTATTATATCGTAATTATTTAATTCCATCAAACATATCTACGATATATATATTATAGAACAAATGGAGGTGTTTAGCATGAAACTTACGAAAAAAATCCCTACAGTCATAATAATTCTCATAACATCGTCAATGATAACGACTTCAATATTTACTTATTATAAGACCAACAATATAATGCTACATCAAATTAATTCTCAAATGGCTTTAACAGAAAGAGGTGCTAACAATACAATTGAAGTTATGATAGAAAAAGAAAAAACTGAAATACAAAAACTCGCTCAAAGCAAAGCTGTTATTGAACTTGCTTTAAAAAGGCAAAGCGATGGTAAATCAGAAGAGTTTAAAAATTTAGTGTCGCAAAGCAACAAAAGCTTAAAGAAATATGTAGCTGACGCTAAATATATTGAACATACTTTTATAGTAGATTCAAACTCAATAATTTATTCTGATAGTTCAGCAAACACTCTTGGCAAGAATATTTCTGGCAGATCATATTGTAAAGAAGCTCTTGCCGGAAATGATGCCATAAGTGAAACCTTAATTTCAAAAGATAGTAATACACAAATAGTAGTGTTTGCAAGTCCAATTAAATATAATGGAAAAATACTTGGATTTATAGCTTCAGGTTTGTACTCTAAAAGTTTTTCAAAATATCTAAAAAATATAAAAATGCCAGACCTTAATTCAAGTTATACTTATTTAGTTGATGAAAAAGGAAATGTAATTTACCACCCTACGCAATCGAAAATAGGTAAACCTGTTGAAAATACTGCTATAAAAAACGTGGTTAATTCTATAAAAAAAGGTAATGCAATAAAAGCTACTTCAATAGAATATAATTTTAATAGCCAAAAAAAGCTTTCATATTATGGTGAAATTCCAAATACTCACTGGACAATAGTCATTTCTGTTAATAAAAATGAAGTTACAAAATCTATATACAGCTTAATCTTCACAATACTATTAATATCCTTAGTTGTAACAATAATTGCGGCAGCCATAGGAATTGCTTTATCTAAAAATATTACTGACCCTATATCAAAATTAAAAGATTTAGTAAACAAAACTTCTAATCTTGAACTTGATGATGATTCTAAGTATGATTACTTAATGAAATACAATAATGAAGTTGGAGACATAGCTAATTCAATATGGACTATGAGAAAAATACTAAAAGATGTGGTTGTTCTATTGAAAAATACATCAATTACCTTAAATTCAAATGCAGAATTAGTAGATAAACTTACAGTTGAATTAAAAGGGTTTGCTGAAGAAACTGGCGCAGAAACCGAAACACTTTCAGCTGGTATGGAAGAAACCGCCGCCTCTTCCGAAGAAGTATCCGCTTCCTCCAGTGAAATAAAAAGTGCTATTAATTCAATGGCCCTTAAAGCAAATGATGGCTCACTTGAGGCAGGAGATATATCAAAACGTGCAAATAATTTAATGAATACATCTATTAACTCTAATACTGATACAAAAAAGCTTTATGAAAGCGTAAGAAAAAATTTCGAAAAAGCAATAAACGATTCTACTTCAGTATATAAAATTAATGAATTAACAAAATCAATACTTGAAATCACTGAACAAACCAATTTACTTTCGCTCAATGCAGCTATAGAAGCTGCTCGTGCTGGAGAAGCTGGTAAAGGCTTTGCTGTAGTAGCAGATGAAGTAAGAAAACTTGCAGAGCAATCATCAAGCACTACTAAAGAAATAGAAAACATTGTAACCTTAGTCATTAATTCTGTAAATAACCTTAGTAAGCATTCTCAAAAACTCCTTACTTTTATTGATAAGGATGTCCTTAAAAACTATGAAGGCTTTATACAAACGGCAAAACAATATGATAAAGATGCAGATACCATTAATAATTTCATGTTAGATTTCAGTGCAATTTCTGAGGAGTTAAATGCATCAATCACTGGAATTTCTTCAGCAATAAGTAATGTAGCTAAAACTGCTAGTGATGGTGCTTATGGGGTATCAAATATTTCAGAAAAGAATTTATCTATAATACAAAAACTTAAAGATATTTCAAAATGTGCTGAAGAAAATAAAGACAATGCAAATAAGCTAAATAAAATAATTGAAAAATTTACACTATAATATATATAGATAAATCACTTCACAATTAATTTTGAGTATCTTGGAATAATTTAAATAAAATTAATATTCCAAGATACTGTTACTTAATATTATTTTCTTAAAACATAGATAAAAAGTATTTGTGAAAATCAAGATTATCAGTGAGCTCAGGATGAAATGAAGTTACAAGAACATTTTTGCATCTTGCAGCCACTACATTATTTTTTACTTTACACAAGCTTTTGACTCCTTCTCCTAAATGTGTAATAAAAGGCGCTCTTATAAAAACTAATGGAATCTTCTGGTCTGAAACTTCTGGAATTAAAGTATCTTCTCTAAAACTATCAATTTGGCTTCCATAAGCATTTCTCCTAACTGTTATATCAATAGCATTTAGAGAATTTATTTCTGAGTTTTCTATATTTTTTGCAAGAAGTATCATTCCTGCACATGTTCCCCATACTGGCATTCCTTCTGATATTTTATGTTTCAATGGTTCAAGAATATTAGAAAAATGAAGGAACTTTCCCATAGTAGTGCTTTCTCCACCTGGAATTATAAGGCCATCTATTTGAGATAATTGGATAACTTTTTTTACCTTAATCGCTTCACAATTTAAAGCTTCTATATGATGAATATGCTCCTCTATTCCTCCTTGAAATGCTAGTACACCGATTTTCATTTTTACCAGCCTCTTTCTGCATATCTATCTTTTATATCACTTATTTCAAGTCCGGACATTGGTTCACCTAAATCTTCTGAAACCTCTTCAAGCACTTTAGGATCATTATAATAAGTAGTAGCTAAAACAATAGCCTTTGCCCTTTTCTCTGGATTTTGCGATTTAAATATTCCAGAACCAACAAAAACTCCTTCCGATCCTAATTGCATCATTAAAGCAGCATCGGCTGGTGTTGCTATTCCACCTGCAGCAAAATTTACAACTGGAAGCTTACCATTTTTCCAAACATATTGTACCAAATCATAAGGCGCCTGAAGTTCCTTTGCAAATGTCATAAGTTCTTGCTCTGATGCATTTTTTATTTTTCTTATTTCATCCATAACCGTTCTCATATGCTTTACTGCTTCAACTACATTTCCAGTTCCAGCTTCACCTTTTGTCCTTATCATAGCTGCACCTTCACCAATTCTTCTAAGTGCTTCCCCTAAATTTCTAGCTCCACATACAAATGGAACTTTAAAATCATGTTTATTAATGTGGTATGCATCATCAGCAGGAGTAAGTACTTCGCTCTCATCTATAAAATCTATTCCTAATTCTTGTAGTATTTGCGCTTCTACAAAATGTCCAATTCTAACCTTTGCCATAACAGGTATAGTTACTGCTTCATTTATTTCTCTTATCATTTTTGGATCTGACATTCTAGCAACTCCACCATTTTTTCTGATGTCGGATGGAACTCTTTCTAATGCCATAACAGCGCAAGCACCAGCTTTTTCTGCAATTATAGCTTGTTCCTTATTAACTACATCCATTATTACTCCGCCCTTTAACATCTGAGCTAAATTTTTGTTTATTTCAAGTCTTTCCATAAAAAATACCTCTCAATCTTAATATAAAATTTATTATATTAAGGTACCTTAATATAAAATTATAAGCGCTATATTATAATTATACATATAGCGCTCATTATCAAAAAGTGTATGGATACAATTAATGTTTTTTTAAATCATAGCTTTTATTAAATTCGCCATTTCAATTGCTGTTACGGCAGCGTCAAAGCCTTTATTACCCGATTTTGTACCTGCTCTCTCAATTGCCTGCTCAATACTATCTGTTGTAAGCACTCCAAATACAATAGGACATTCAGTTTTAAGTGAAGTTTGTGCTACTCCCTTTGATACTTCAGATGCTACATAATCAAAATGTGGAGTTGCTCCTCTTATAACTGCTCCTAAACATATTACAGCATCATATTTTTTAGAAGCGGCCATCTTTTGAGCTACTAGTGGAATTTCAAATGCTCCAGGAACCCAAGCCATTTCAATATTCTCATCTTTACATCCATGTCTTTTTAATCCATCCAAAGCACCTGATATAAGTTTTGATACTATAAATTCATTAAACCTACCTGCTACTATACCAAATTTTAAATCTTCACTTACAAGTTTTCCTTCATATATTTTCATAATCCTTAATCTCCTTTAATATTTACTTTTAAATCTCTAACATGTGTCCCATTTTTTCCTTTTTAGTTTTAAGATAAAATTTATTTTCCTTGAAATGCTGTGTATTAACTGGAACCCTTTCTGATACGTCAATTCCATATTTTTTTAATCCCTCTATTTTTTCGGGATTATTTGTAATTAATCTCACTCTTTTTATGCCAAGATCCTTGAGCATTTCAGCTGCACTTCCATAGTCTCTCAAATCAGGTGCAAAACCAAGTGCTAAGTTTGCTTCTACCGTATCCATTCCTTTTTCTTGAAGTGCATAGGCCTTAAGCTTGTTTAATAGTCCTATATCTCTTCCTTCCTGATCCATGTATAAAACTACACCTGTGCCAACCTTTTCTATAATTTTAAGTGCCATAGCTAACTGATCCCCACAATCACATTTTAAGGAACCTAATACATCTCCCGTCAAGCATTTTGAGTGTATTCTAACAAGAACATCATCATCACCATCAATATTTCCTTTTATTATCGCTAAGTTTTCTTTTCCATTAACAATATTCCTGTATCCAATAACCTTAAATTCACCATATTTAGTTGGAAGCTTGGCCTCTGCTTCTCTTTTTACAAAGCTTTCTGTTCTCTTTCTATACTCAATAAGCTTCTCAACAGATATAATTTTAATATTATGTTCTTTTGAAAATTCAATTAACTGTGGAAGCCTTGCCATATGACCATCTTCATTCATAATTTCACAGCATACTCCAACTCCTGTTTTAAAACCAGCAAGTTTAACTATATCTACTGTAGCTTCCGTGTGACCTGTTCTATCTAGTACGCCATTTTTTCTTGAACGAAGCGGAAATGTATGTCCAGGCTTTAAAAAATCCTCTGCCTTTGAATTTTTATCTGCAAGTTTATTAATGGTATACGCCCTTTCAAAGGCAGAAATTCCTGTTGTGGTTCCAACTGCATCAACAGAAACACCAAAAGCTGTTCCAAAATATTCAGTATTTTTATCAACCATTTGATCTATATCAAGTCTATCCATTGTTTCTCCATCCATTGGAGTGCATATAAGTCCTCTTGCATATTTTGCAATAAAATTAAGTGTTTTTCCAGTGACCTTTTCTCCTGCCATTACAAGATCGCCTTCATTTTCCCTATCTTCATCATCAACAACTATAATCATTTTTCCTAATTTTATATCTTCTATAGCTTCCTCAATCGTATTAAACTTATCTTCCACTACTACCCCTCCTAAGCAAATCCATTTTCTGTTAAAAATTCTTCTGTAATACCACGTTTTTTACGAACATTCTGTATATTTATAAAATTTTGAATATACTTACCTACAATGTCACACTCAATATTTACAAGATTGCCTTCTCTTATCCCTGTCAAAGTAGTTTTTTCCTGAGTATGTGGTATTAAATAAAATTTAAAACAACTTGTTCCAACTTCTCCACAAGTCAAACTTACACCGTCCACAGCTACTGACCCTTTGTAAATTAACTTACTTGCAAGTTCAGTATCCACTTTTACTACAAACTCAATTGCTATATCATCCTTTCTAATTTTGTCAACAATTCCAGCTCCATCTACATGTCCACTTACTATGTGACCACCAAATCTATCTCCCAGTGCTAATGCTCTCTCAAGATTAACCCTGCTTCCTATTTTTAAATTTTTTAAGCTTGTAATCCGCTTTGTTTCTGGCATAACATCAAATTCACCTTTTTCTATAGATGTAACAGTAAGACATACGCCATTTACAGCAACACTATCTCCAATGCTTATATTTTTCATTATCTTTGCAGCCTTAATTCCTAATTTTATTGAAGAAGCCGATTCTCTAATTGTATTAATTTCTCCAACTTCTTCTATTAAACCTGTAAACAACTGCTCACACTCCTTTTATATACCCTTCTACTAAAATATCCTGTTCTATATTTTTTAGTTTTATATTTGAAACTTTTATAGCTTTACTTAAGCATTCTATTCCAGCACCACCAATGGTTGTTTTAGCTTCTTCACCACCAAGCAGTATAGGCGATATAAAACACATAACTTTATCTACAATTTTTTCCTTAATACAAGAAAAATTCAAAGTACTTCCACCTTCAAGCAAAATACTATCTATATTAAGCTCTCCAAGCTTCATCATAAGATAATTCAAATCAACCATTTTATTTTTTGTTGGTGTTTCAATTATTAAAACTCCTATATCTTTTAGCTGCTTCAGCTTAACTTTATCTGCTTTTTCTGTTACTGCAATAATAATCTTTCTATATTTTAAAGTATCTAATATTTTAGAGTTCAAGGGTATTCTAAGCTTTGAATCTACAATTATAGCAGTTGGGCTTTTGCAAACTTCCCCTTCTAATCTTGTTGTAAGCAGTGGATCATCTGCAATAATAGTTCCTATCCCAACCATTATTCCCATAATATTATTCCTTAAATAATGCACATATTTTCTAGAAGCTCCTGAACTTATCCACTTTGATTGTCCAGTTACAGTTGATATCTTTCCATCTAAGGTTGAAGCTGTTTTCATAATAACGTAAGGTTTTTTCGTAGTTATATATTTAACAAATACCTCATTTAATTTTAAAGCTTCTTTCTGAAGTACCCCATTTAAAACCTCTATTCCATTTTGTTTAAGTATTTCAATTCCTTTTCCACTAACAAGCGGATTAGGATCCCTCATAGCAATTATTACTCTCCTTATTCCTGCCTTAACTAATGCCAAAGCACATGGAGGTGTTTTTCCAAAATGCGAACAAGGTTCTAAAGTAACATATATATCTGCACCAATTGCTTTTTTTCCTGCTATATTTAATGCATTAATTTCCGCATGATTTCCTCCAAAATATTCATGATATCCTTCTCCAACTATTTCTCCATCCTTTACTATAACTGCCCCAACCATTGGATTTGGATTTACACGCCCTCTCCCCCTTGCCGCAAGTTCAAGAGCTCTTTTCATAAAAAAATCGTTAATTTCAAATCACCTACCAATACTTATTAAACCTTAAATATACTTTTACTAAAGTAGGACTAAAAATTTTGTGCGCACAAAAAAGCCCCTAAAATTATCTTTCAGGGACTTGAATACCAAAAAATATGCATCAAAAACACATACTTTCTTTCCTTCTTTCATCCAGACTTTAACTGTCGGCCCCGGAATTTAACCGGATCTGCCAAATGGCTTGCGGGCTTTACCGCCGATCGGGAATTTCACCCAACCCCGAAGGATAATCTCTATTTAATTATTTTTAGTTTACCATTGTAATTTAATTATGTCAATAATATTACTCTCTACTTTATATTCTGAAAAGTCTTATCCCACTTATCAACGTATGAGCCAGTTGCCCATTGGGACATAACTACCTGAGCATTTTCATCAACAGCTATAGTTTTCTCTATTTTTTCTATTGAATTATTTTCAATACTTACTATATTTATCTTATTGTCCGTTATTGTAATCATAAAATTGTTATTTAAAGATGTATACGCATCTAGAACGTCCGGAAACTTGTATTGAATGGTTTTAAAAGGAATAAATAAACGATCATAAGTAGTCAATATTTTAGGCACCTCTATATTTACATTGAAATCTTCATTTGCAATTCTTCCTCTTATTATCCATTTTCCTTTAGATCTTACAATTCCCCAATTGGTCTCAAGTTCATCTTTATCTAACTTATAATCAGATTTACCTGTCTTTACAAGGTATTCCTCTGCATTTCTACTTAGTAAATCATTATTGTTATTTCCTATTATTTTTGAAAATGCAACACTATTGCCATAAATGTTATCCAATGGCAATACAGAAAGATAAGTTTTTGATACATATTTGCCATAACTGTTTGTTTTTAATTCACTATTCTCAAGAGATATATACTCATTTCCAACAAAGTTTATTTTATAATCAATAGTATTATCCTGTTTAGCAGAACTTACATTTTTAACTATACTATTTGCAGCAGTATTAAGTGTTCCTGTCCAAATTTGATCCCTAACATATACCCCATTTTCATTTATCTTATCAACTCCAACCATCATAAAACCATTTTTTCTTGGAACAATTAAATTATTCATTTCCTTTATGCCAAATTGATTTTTATCATTACTATTTATCCAAATTGTCTTATATTGATAGCCATAATCAGTACTATATCTTAATCCTATAAGCACACCATTTTGTGCCATGACTTTTTTCTTTCTATCGCCATCTGTAAGTTTATTTTCATCAGGTCCTTTGGACCTATTTTTATTAATTTTTATTGTTCCATTTTTCTTTAAGAAAAAAAACACGCCTTCATAATTCTTCAATATAAGGTTATCACTAACTTGTATATATTCATCATAAAATGAATTTCTAGAGGAAATAGTTACAACCTTTACCTCCTTCTCATCTATTCCAAGTTGAGAAGGTTTTATTTTAAAATTAGATTCAAAATAATTTTCAGTGTCAACTACTTTTATCTTATAGTTGGGTTTTTTACAAATATCATTATTAAATCTTGCTTCAAAATTACTAAAAATAGCTTTTTTACCTATAATACTTTTAATTTTTTCATCTGTTAAATTTGTTTGCCCTGCTTTCACAAACTTAGAAACTGTCCACTCACCATATAATGGAACCCTTGAAGTTTTAGTAGGTGCAATTCTAACATTAAAATACAAATTCATATTTTTGTAAAGCAAAAAAGCTGTTACGATTACAAAAACGAAAATTATAGTATTAATTTTTTTCAAATTATCACCTTTTTCTATAATATAGGTAGTATTATACGCACCTCGGTTCCCTTTCCAAGCTTACTATTAATTTCAAGTTTACCACTATGAAGTTCTACTATTTCCTTACAAATAGATAAGCCTATGCCATTACTTGATTTACTACTTTTCCCCTTAAAAAACTTTTCTGTAACTCTTGGCAAATCGCTTTCCGGTATACCAATTCCAGAATCTTTTACAATTATTATTAAGTTATCGTCTTTAGTTTTAGCTTTAAGCTCAACTGTACCATTTTCTTCTGTAAATTTAAATGCATTATCAAGGATATTTATTAAAAGTTGCTTTATTCTGTTTTCATCTACAAGTACAATAGGAATGTTATCATCCACTGTTACCATAAATTTAATATTGTTTCTTAACGCTTTAAGCGACATTTGCTTCTGTATATATAAAATTGTATTTACAATATTAACATTATTTCTTTTTAGAACTATTTTTCCTGAAATAAATTTTGAAAAATCAAGAAGTTCTTCTACAAGCTTTGATAATCTATCACTTTCAGTTTCTATTATATTGAGTCCAGAAATCATCTCTTCTTTATCCTCTAAATTTCCAGTACGTATTGTTGATGCCCATCCTTTTATGGATGTTAATGGGGTCCTAAGCTCATGTGACATAGATGCCATAAACTCATTTTTTAAATTATCATTTTTTAATATTTCGTCAGCCATAACATTAATAGTATCAGACAATTCGCCTATCTCATCATCCCTCTTTTTTACTATTCTCTCATTAAAGTTTCCAGAGGAAATCTTCTTAGCCATTTCTGTAATTTCTCTTAGAGGTTTTACTATAGAATTAGATAAAAACATGCTTGATATTCCGCCAATTGCAATTATACAAATGCCTATTAATATAAGAATAAAGCTTATCTTTATTATGGTCATATCAACATCTTGTACAGATGTTATAAATCTTAGTACTCCTTCTATTTTTCCTTTTGACTTTAGTGGATAGGATATGCAAAGTATCTTCTCCTTAGAGTTTTCGTCTCTCTCTATAACTTTTCCGGCTTCACCCTGCAGTGCCTTTTTTATATCCTTGCTTTTCACCTTCTCTTCTGTAAAATTCCCAATAGAATCCATAAGCATATTGCCAGATTTGTCTATTATTTGCACTTCTGCATGTGTATTATTCCAAAATACATCTGCATTATTTTGAACATTTTCTTTAAGTGTATTTGTAGACAAGTACATATCGTAAAAATTAGCTGAAACTTTTATTTGGTTTAGAAGAAGATTTTCAATATTATTATAGTAATACTTATCCACAGCAACAATAAAGAAAAGTTCAAAGCTTACTACAGTTACGGTTATTAAAAAAAGATAACTTCCAAGTAGTCTAGCTCTTATGCCCTTCAAGCTTGACTCTCCTTTCTCCATCTATATCCTATTCCCCAAACTGTCTCAATATATTTAGGGTTAGATGAATCGTCTTCTATTTTCTCTCTAAGCCTTCTTATATTAACATCAACTATTTTTGTATCTCCAAGATAGCTGTATCCCCAAACTTGATCCAAAAGTTCAGCACGACTTAAGGCTTTTCCAGAATTCTCTATAAATATTTTTACAAGTGAATATTCCTTTGGTGTTAAATCCAGCTCCTTGTCACTCTTATATACTTTTCTAGCTAAATTATCAACTTTAAAAACACCTGAAACTAAAATGTTATCATTATTTTTAGTCTCATTATCCATACGCCTCAGGATAGCATTTACCCTTGCTATAAGTTCAAGTGGATTAAAAGGCTTTACCATATAATCGTCCGCCCCAAATTCAAGTCCCATGATTTTGTCCATATCCTGACTTCTTGCGGTAAGTATTATTATTCCAATATCGCAAAACTTTTTTCTAAGAATTTCACAAGTTTTAAAACCATCCATTCCTGGAAGCATAACATCCAATATTACAATATCTGGCTTATCAATGGTAGCTTTTTCAATTCCTTCTTCTCCTGATTCCGCCTCAATAACAATAAAATTGTTTCTCTTAAAGTTTATTTTAATAAATCCTCTTATGGATGCTTCATCTTCAACTATCAATACTTTTTTTCCCATATTTCACCTCTAACTAGCAATAAAAAAATCATTTTTCTTCAAAAAATTACATAAATTCAATGTAATTATATCACACTTTATTTTCAAACTTATTTCTTATCTATTTATTGTAACTATTTTGTAACTTTAATATATATAAACATTTATTAATACGTTAACAAAATGTACATTGAATAATAAAAATACATGTGATATTTTATAAGTAGACAACATAAAAGTTTGAAATGACTAATACCAGTTTTATCCTGTGAAACTGGTATTTATCTAAGAGCACAGAGTACGGAGTACAGAGTACAGTGAAGGATGATTTTTCTCCGCTATCGCTTCGAAAAATCTTAAGTTTAATGCTTACGCATGGCATAAAGTATAGTGCTCAGCGCAGCTGACACTATCAAGTTCTAAGATTTACCTGAGAGAAACAAAAGGTAAATCCACCTTCACTGTACTCTGTCATCTGTACTCTGAGTCAACTTTCAGTTTATCAGTATGAACTTGGTAGTGCTAATCTTAACCTTTCAAGTTCTTTATTTATAATAGTGGGGTGACGTTATTTTGAATAAATTAAGGGATTATTTTAGAGGTTCTTACGGAGTAGATAAATTCTCAAAATATTTATATGCCATTGGTGCTATTCTTTTATTCACCAAATACACAGCGGTCATAGGCTTTGCACTAATAATTTTCAGCACAATAAGAAGTATTTCTAAAAATATCTACAGTCGTCAAAGAGAACTTAAAGGATTTGAAAATTTTTTAAATGGTTTGCAAAACAAATTTCACAATTTCAAGCCAGGCATAGGACACTCAAGTCAATATAAAATATTTAAATGTCCAAATTGTTCACAAAAATTAAGAGTTCCAAAAAAACAAGGAAAAATAGTTATAACTTGCAAGAAGTGCGGTACATCCTTTAAGAAAAGAACTTAGTAAAAAAATAGAAAAGAGCTTACAGTTAAACTTGCTGTAAGCTTCTTTATCAAAACCCTATTAAAATAAAAATTACTTTTCAATCTCCCCAACAACTTCTATTCCATTCATTCTCATATTGTACAATGCAAATAAATTCATTAGCTCAGCATTGTGATTAGTTATTTCTAATTCGTAAGTTTCAACCCCTTTGATAGGTATTATTATTCTTGAATTTATATTCTTTTCATTAAAAAAAGTTTTTTGAGTAAGACAATAATTCAAAACACATATATCAGTAACATCTCCCAAAACTATTATATTTGTTTTGTCCATATTATTCTCAAGCCATTTTGAATAATCTTCGCATAGGAATCCATTTACGCTGTTTTTAAAACAAATCGTGCTGTTCTCATCCACAAATAGTTGTAATTCATCAACAATCTCACTTTCACTTGTATTTTCTATGCAGTGCTCCACATAAGAGTTAAACTCAGCTGAGGTTTTAGTATGCTTATCCACAAAAAATATCTTATGATACTCTTTAAAATAATCATTAACTTTAACCGCATACGGTATTATCTTTGCAACTAATTCTGAGCTTAAATTTCCTTCTCTGCAAAAACCATTTATTAAATCTACATTTACTATTACAGTATTTTCTGGACTAAAGTCACTCACCTTTAATATTGGCAATTTCTCAAAGGATTCTAATATCCTTAATAAACTTTCCTTTGATTTTTCTATGAACTTATCCTTATCAGTTATTTTTTCCATAAAACACATCTCCTCTTTGTAAAAATTCTTCTACAGATATAATAATTTTTGTATCCATGGCTATTACCGAGGCAATACTTATAAGTTTTCTTTCAGCTAAGCTAAGATCATATGGATTTTTATTAATCTCATAAGATATGCCAACTTCCTCAAGAGCAAGTTTTGAGTTTTTTTAGCTTCTTCCCTGCTTTGACCTATATTCAAAGGTCCAAACATCACCTCATCAATAACTTTATTTTTAAATATTTGATCATCTGGATTTTGAAATACCATTCCAATGTGTTTAGAAAGCTTAGCTGCGCTTACGGACTTTGTATTTATTCCATTTATAATTATATCTCCACTTTTAGGTCTTAATAGCCCTTTAAGCAATTTAACAAATGTGGTTTTTCCCGCACCATTTTGACCTATTATAGCCGTAGACCTTTCATCGAAGTTTAAATTCAACCCCTTTAGTATTTCTTCTTCTTTATCATAATAGAAATGTAGATTTCTGATTTCTATATTATTCATTATTCTTCACCACCAAGCTGCAAGCATCCTCCAAAGTTACTGGATACAAGCCTGTCTTCATATCTTTTAATTTTAATCCCCTACATATTTTAGTATAAACAGGCGGCGTAACTCCATAACTTTCTAAATCTTCTTTTGAAAAAACTTTTTCCGGAACATCGAAATCTACTATCCTACCTTCACTTAGCAGCATTATTTTAGATGCATACTTTGCAATTTTCTCCATCTTGTGGTCAACCATTATTACAGTTTTTCCATCTTCACTTAACTTTTCAATTGCTTTATACACCTCTTCTGAACCTTGTGGATCAAGCTGTGAGGTTGGTTCATCTAATATTATTATTTCTGGACTCATAGAAATAACACTAGCTACGGCAACTCTCTGCATTTGACCACCTGACAATTCAAATGGACTTCTATCCTTGTGCTTATATATATCAAGTAATTTTAGTGAATAATCTATTCTCTCTATCATTTCATTTCTAGGCATTCCTAAATTCTCAAGTCCAAATGAAATTTCTTCATATACGGAAAGCTTTGAGCCCGTAATTTGTGTAAAAGGATTTTGAAAAACCAATCCAACCTTTTTTACGATATCGCTTATTCTGCTGTTTAAAACCTCCATATTACAAACAAATACTTTACCACCATAAGCTCCTTTATAAAAATGAGGAATAAGCCCTACTAGTGCCTGACATAAAGTTGATTTTCCAGATGAATTTTTTCCTATTATCCATATAAATTCTCCTCTTTTTACTTTAAAACTTATGTCATTTAATGCCAATTTATCCGTCAAAGGATATTTGTATTTTAAATTCTGTACAACTATTTCTTCCATATAAGTATCCTCCAAATAATTGCCGCCGCAAATGACATTATCATTGCCAATCTTATAAATTTACTGCCTGTATAAATCTCTTCTTCATTTAAAAATGTTTTTTTAACCTTTGAATCAAAAGCTTTAATCCTCACTATGACACTCCCCTCTGTTTCCATTCCCCTTGATCTTTGGGCATCTGTAATTTTATTCATAGTTAAAGTCATTTCTGGTATTAACTGAAGCACAGAGTTCAAAACATATCCTATCTTAGGAGATAATCCTCTTCTCACAAAGGCTTCAATCAAATCCGATGGTTTAGTGGTAAGTATAAGTATTGCAACAGAACACAATATATTTAAAACGCGTAGACAAATTGTGAGTGCATAAAGCAGTCCTTCTTTATAAAAAATCAAACTGCCAAATCTGAATAATTCGGTTTTATTTCCAGCTTTAAATAATCCTTGAATTAAGATAACTGAAAGTAAAACAATGAAGCTAAATCCTATAATTGGCACAACCCTTTTTAAAACTTTTCCAATGCATAAAAATATTAAACTTAAAGCTATAAAAGTTAAAGCTGTAATTCTGCTTGGAAGAATTATAGGTATTGCGATTGCCAAAATTATATACAGCATTTTAGTAATCGGATCAATTTTGTGCATTATGAATTGCTGATACTATTGAAGCTATAATTCCAAGCATAACAGCTCTTCCAATATTCTTAACCCAACCACTGTATGCAAGCATACCAACAACAAGTCCAATTGCAACACTTGTAAATCCATATATAAAACTTACTGGCGATATTGTTAGTCCATAAATTATGTTGTTAATTGCACCACATATAGCTCCAACAATTAGTCCTGAAAGCATTCCTGCAAGTATCGTTCCTATTGAATCAAGACAAAGTAAAAGTTTTAAAAGTTAAAACGATAGGGCAAAGTAATATTTATTTTGATATAATATAATAAAAATTCGGTAATTAACATAAAGCTTCTTATAATATATCTTCTGCAAAGTAAGTAGGTGAACGTAAATTGAATCGAAGACATAGAGATATTTTAAATTTAATCTTAAACACAGAGGACTACATTACTGGAAATGAATTAGCTAAGCTTTGTAACGTTACACTCAGGACAATAAGGCGAGACATAAAAAAAATTAATGAGACCTTAAAGGAATACGATTCTCAAATAACTTCTAGTTTAAAAAAGGGGTACTTTCTTAATAAAAAAAGCAAGAATGTTTTGAAAGAAAGTAATCTTATAAGAAAAGTATTAGATTATGAATATATAATCGAAGTTCCAAATTCACCACTAGACAGACAAATATATATATTGTTAAAATTAACAACTAAAAAACATATTTCTTTAGAAGAATTAGAAAAAACTTTATATGTGTCAGAAGCTACTGTAAATAACGATGTTGCTCTAATGAACAAATGGTTAAAAAGCAATTTAAAATTAAGAATAGGTTACTCTTTAAATAAAGGCTTTACACTTAAGGCAAATGAAATAGAAAAAAGAAATATTATCAGCTGGGTTTTAGCAATAAGACTTAATATAAGCTCAGTATTAAAATATTGGAACTACTTATTTGACGATAAAGACGTTATCTCAAAGGCTAGAGCTATTTACCAGTTAGTCAATACCGAAACAAAAAAATATGGCTATTGTTTATCCGGACATAGTGCTCAACTTTTATGCTATGAAATACTAGTTGCAATTAAGCGCAGCAATTTAGGCTTCAATTTAAATTCTTTCCATGATACAAAAGATAAGCTTATACCAATTATGGCTGCTATACGAGAAAAACTAGAAATGAAATTAAATGTAAATTTGCCAGAAACAGATTGGCTTAATTTAGAGCAATGTTTTAAATCAAAGCAATTTCTTCATGGAACAGATATTAAAAATGTGGAAACGAAAGAAACTGCTTTTATAGTGGATAAGTTTTTTTTAACCTTAAAGGAAGAATTCAACATAAATTTAAGTGCTAAGCCAGATAATAGATATAAATTAATTCTGTATGTTGCTCCAATGATAAATCGCTTAAAATATATGCATTGCATACCTAATAGTATAGATAAAAAAATTATTGAAACCTACAAAACTGAATTTAAAATGGCAATAGAACTTAAATATATAATAAAAGAAAAACTAAAGCTTGATATAAAAATGATTGATTTAGCCTATATAACTATGCATCTAGTATCAATGTGTGGATTGTGGAAATATAAGTTTAATACCATAATCGTTTGTGATTATGACGAGTCTATATTAAGTTTTATTAAGGACAAAATCAAAGATTGCTTTGGAGAAAAATTAAAAATAACTAGGTTTTATGATTATCAGGAATTTATGTACGAAGAAAAAGAAAAACTAAAAGAAGTAGAGCTTATAATTACTACCTCAACTATAGCCGATATTACAGACATTCCCTTCATCAGAATAAACCCTGAAATTGAACAAAATGACCTTGATATGATAAAAGAATACCTTGATACCTACAAAAAAAGGTAAATAGCCATTATACTAATATATATTTTTATTACGATAACCCCTTTAATAGTATTGTGAAATAACGTATAAAGATTTTCACTATTTATGGTGACATATTTTAGTTTGTAGGAAAAATAGTAGCCTACTATAATTTAATTAAAGGAGATGAAGTAATATGCTTACAATTGATTATATTGGAAATGGTAAAAGCACCAACAGATATCATTTACCCTTCGTTTTACAAAGGAAAAATATCAAGGTAAAAACTATTTATGAGAGAAATCCTAAACACGAAAAATGGGCTAGAATTAAAGGCATAAATTACACCTCTAATTTAGATGACTTATTAAAGGACAAGGAAATATAATTGATTGTGGTTTGCGCACTGCATAACAGTCACTATGAATATGCAAAAATGGTACTAGATCATGGTAAAAAAGGCTGTTTTATTAAAGAAAAAAAGATCGCCAGGAAGAGCATTTAAAACTGTTTTATATGCCAGAAAATAAAGATTTTGGAGTTGACACCCTTGAACACTATGGTGTGCTTACCTACATTGACAGCAGCGGAAATATGCATGAGGAAAAGGTAAAATTCGTAAATGGTGACTATGGAAGAGTCTATGATGATTTGTATGAAACAATTAAAAACGGCAAAAATAAAACTATAACAGATGCTCAAACCTTATTACAAATGGAAATATTAGAAACAGGAATAAAAAACTTAAAATAAAAAATATTGAGGAAACGAAGGTGAAGGAAGAAATATTGCTTATTTAATTGAGCTAATAGCTATACATAATAATTTCAAAAATATAAACTTGGAGGGATAAAAATGAAGTTAGGTATTATTGGCGCTGGTATGATTGTTAATGATTTCTTGACAATCACTTCCCATTTAAAAGATTTAGAATTAGAAGCTATCTTCGGACGAAAAAATAATAAAAAAATAATGAAGGAACTAAAAAATAAATATAAAATTAAAAATATTTTTTTTGACTACAATGAATTATTAAACAGTGATGTTGATACGGTTTATATTGCCCTTCCTAATAATCTGCATTTTGAATTTTCTAAAATAGCATTAGAAGCAAATAAAAACGTTATTGTAGAAAAACCTATGACCTCAAACTATAGAGAAGCCTTAAGCTTAAGTAACCTAGCTAGGGAAAAAAATTTATTCATATTTGAAGCAATTACAAATCAATACCTGCCTAATTATAAAAAAATAAAAGAACTACTTCCAAGCTTAGGCGAAATAAAAATTGTCCAATGTAATTATTCTCAATACTCTACAAGATATGACAGCTTTAAAGCAGGTTCTGTACTGCCATCCTTTGATCCTAATTTCTCTGGTGGTGCTCTAATGGATTTAAACATTTATAATATTCATTACATTGTTGGTTTATTTGGAAAGCCTAAAAATGTTGAATATTATCCTAATATTGAAAAAGGAATAGATACCTCTGGAATTTTGATGTTGGATTATGAAAAATTCAAATGCGTTTGTATTGGAGCAAAAGATTGCAAAGCACCTATTGCAAACAATATTCAAGGAGATAAGGGCTGTATATATCAAGATACCCCAGCAAATATCTGCAAGAAATTCGAATTATTGATGAATGATGGAACAAGCAAGCTAATCAATGAAAATAATTATGAGCATCGCATGGTTAATGAATTTATCGAATTTATAGACATCATTAAAAATAACAACCTAGATAAGTGCTATAACCTGCTTAACCACAGCTTAATAGTTAGTGATGTTCTGACAATTGCAAGAAAGAAAGGCGGAATTATATTTCCTGCAGACAACACTTCAAGGTAGCTTTTATAAAAAATAAAGCAGTTGGAAAAGTGAAGCTCCAACTGCTTTTATCATATTATTAAAACATCAGTTTTTGTTCATTTTCTATATTTATATAATAGCATTTAATTGTTGAGAATATATTACAAGATTTAATACAATATATTAACATTTTAAATAACCGTTTTGCGATATTTATTAGGTGATATTTCTTTCCATCTTTTAAATTGACAACTAAAATGCGCTAAATTTTTATACCCTTTTCTGAATATGACCACCCAAAAAGCATAAATTCCAATCTAACACTGGTAACCTATGTGCATTTGCTAATATTCCTTAATTTTCCATAATCCCCCCCCTCTATTGATTTGGATAAAATATTATATGGAACAGCTTATTACTATGAATACTTACCTTACGACCGTTTAGAAAAGGATATAGCTATGATGAAAAAGGCTAATATCAATCTTGTTAGAATTGGGGAAAGTACTTGGAGTACATATGAACTTCAAGATGGTATCTTTGACTTTTCTCCATTAGACAAAGTATTAGATGCTATGAACAAAGCTAACATTAGCGTAATAGTAGGAACACCAACTTATGCTTTTCCAACATGGCTTGTAAAAAAATATCCTGAGATAATGGTTACAACTAAAGATGGTCAAAAGAAATATGGCTCAAGACAAATAATGGATATTACTAATCCAGTATTTCTAAAATACTCAAAAAGAATCATCAAAAAAATGATAAAGCATGTAGCCAATCATCCAGCAGTTATAGGCTATCAAATAGATAATGAAACAAAACACTATGGAACCTCCAGTGAAAACGTTCAAAATCTACCTTAAAACTAAATTCAATATTTAATCAAGATATAGATAAAAAAATAAGTGATTGGATGGAACTTTTAATTCCTGATACTGCTGATGTTATAGCAACATATGAGCATAAACACTGGGGTAAATACGCCGCTATTACTGAAAACAACTATGGCAGCGGAAGTTCAGTATACATTGGATGCCTTCCAAGTAAAGAAGTAATTAACACACTATTAAGATATTATACTGATAAAATTGGAATTATCCGAGATGATTCTTTGCAATTTCCTATAATCTATAAAGAAGCAGTAAATGATGAAAATCATAAAATAAGATTTTATTTCAATTATTCTGATAATGACGAATATATAACTTCTCCATATAACATGGTAGATTTGTTAACTGAAGGTAACATTAAATGTGGGGATAAAACAAAACTTTCTTCTTAGGGATATCTTATTACAGAAGAAAAATAAAAATATGGTCTTTTCCTATATTTTCTGAGTTTAATGGAGATGCTATAGCCACTGCTATGTTTTTACACCATGGTTTGAATGAAAATCAATAGCACAAACTCTTACAAAGGTGGAGTTTAAACTTTATTCTTGGTATAATATACTTTATTATAGATGAACAACTGGAACATAGAAATTATAAGTACCAAACGTATCCTGTCAAATCAAAATTTGTAACTTCAAATTTTCAAGTTTCAAGTTGTCTATATATGGCTTGTTTAGTTTCTATACGGTTGAAATTTATTGGATAAGATTAAAATTTAAAGGAGTGTTATTGGATGATAAACCTAAAAGGACAAGATTTATTAAGGAACCCATTTTTAAACAAAGGAACTGCCTTCACAGAAGAAGAAAGAGAGAAATATGGTATTACAGGCCTTCTTCCAAGTACAGTAAGAACAATTGAAGAGCAGGAACAAATTGTATATGAAAGAACAAAAGCTTTTGAAGACAATCTTGAAAAACACAATTATCTTATGAATTTATTTGATATAAACAGAACTCTTTTTTACTATACAGTTGGAAAACATGTTACCGAGTTTCTTCCAATAATCTATACTCCAACTATAGGTGATGCAGTTATAAATTATTCTAAAAATTATGAAACTCCAAAAGATGCTGTATTTTTATCCATCGATCACCCTGAAAACATAAAGAAATCCATTGAAGCAGGATTAAAAGATCTTGATGAAATTAAACTTATTGTTGTCACAGATGGTGAAGGTGTTCTTGGAATTGGAGATTGGGGAGTTCAAGGTGTTGACATTTCCATAGGAAAACTTGCAGTATATACTGTTGCAGCTGGTGTTAATCCTAAAAATGTTCTTCCTGTTGTAATAGATGCTGGAACAAACAATGAAAAACTTTTAAATGATCCATTATACACAGGAAATAGACATAAAAGAGTTACAGGAGAAAAATACGATAATTTTATAGACGAATTTGTAAAAATCTCCACAGAACTTTTCCCTGAAGTTCTAATTCACTGGGAAGATTTCGGACGTGGAAATGCAAGCAGAATACTAGAAAAATATAGATCAAAAATTTGTACTTTTAATGATGATATTCAGGGTACAGGCGTAATGATGGTATCTGCTATGAATGCCATTGCAGAAGTCACAAAAATTCCTGTAAAAGACCACAAAGTATTAGTATTCGGTGGTGGTACTGCTGGAATTGGAATTTCAGATCAAATACTTCTTGAAAAAGTTAGAACTGGAAAAGCTGAAGAGGAAGCAATAAAAGATTTCTATATTATAGACAGATACGGACTTGTTACTGAAGATATGGAAAACTTAACAACTGGTCAAAAGAAATATGCTAGAAAAAAAGGAGAATTTGAAGCCCCTTTAACTGATATTGCTGATATAGTAGCAGCAGTCAAACCTACAGTTCTCATAGGCTGTTCTGGAGTTCATGGTGCTTTTTCTGAAACTGCTGTAAGAAAAATGGCAGAAATAAATGAAAGACCTGCTATTATGCCTATTTCAAACCCTACAAGGCTTGCAGAAGCAACTGCAAAAGATCTTATAGAATGGACTGATGGAAGAGCACTAGTTGTAACAGGAAGCCCTTCTGCTCCTGTTAAATATAAAGGTGTTACTTACAAAATAGGTCAGGCAAACAATGCTCTACTTTACCCTGGTCTGGGACTTGGAATAATAGTTGCAAAAGCAAAGACAGTTTCAGATGCAATGCTTTCTGCTGCTGCTCATGGAATTGCAACTCTTCAAGATCTTTCAAAACCTGGTGCATCAATACTTCCACCTGTTGCAAGACTCAAAGAAGCTTCAAAGTTAGTTGCAACCGCAGTTGTCAATGCAGCAATTAAAGATGATTTAAATAGAGCTCCTATAACAGATGCGAAAGAAGCTGTTGAAAAAGAAATTTGGGAGGCTAAATATAAATAAAAGATATAGATAGACAACTTGAAAGGTTAAAATGACTAATGCCAAATTAACCCTGTTAAACTGGAATTTGTCGAGCACTACAGTGAAGGGTTTTAACTCACTTCGTTTGTTAAAAGACTAAGGTTTTCGCTATGCGAAAGGTGAAGGGTTTTACGGTGCTGTGCACGTAAAAGGTGAACTTTTTTATCTTCAATAAAAAGCTAAGGTTGATTTTCCTCCGTTTCCCTACGGAAAATCTTTAACGTATTTAAATTATTTATTTTTCGTAGAGAAACGGAGAAAAATATTCCTTAACCTTTTGCCGTGGCAAAAACCTTCACCTTTGACAAGCAAAGCTATGTCAAACCCTTCACTTTTCACATAAGTGAAAAAGTTAGTTTTTTAATGAGCAGGGCGAATTAAAACCCTTCACTCAGCTCGACAAATTCCAATTTATTAGGATAAACCTGGAACTTATAATTTTCAAGTTTCACATTATCTATCTATATTAACTTCCTGAACTTTCATATCTATTCATTCCTTTAAGCCATATAAAATAAGCTACACAAATACTTATAACACTAATTAACAAAGTTAACATTATACCATAAAAAAAACTCATCCTACCAATAAAATACGCTCCTGGAAAATACCCTGTAAATGCAAAAGGTATAATAAAAGTCAATATAGAACTTATTACTTTAGGATATATACCCATTGGATATTTAGCAAAACTACTTAATTGATATGTCATAAATAAATAGCTTTGTGCAAATTTAACCCAAAACGCTATACTTGCAACAGCAAGTTTAATTGCTGTATATATAAAACTTGCAAATATTATTACAATTATCATAAGTACTAAATTCAAAGGTGTTAGCTTGATATTTAACCTGTTACATGAGGTCACAACTAAAATTAAACCTATAATTATTTCTCCAAAGCCATCTGGCTGAAACCTTTCTGCTATAAGTTGAAATAAAGGATTTAATGGTCTTATTAAATATCTATCAAATTGCCCCTGTACTATTATGTTTCTACTTAACATCCACAGATTGTCTGTAAATACATGGTCAATTCCCCTTGGTATTTGTGCAAATCCGTAAATAAATAAAATTTCATAAAAACTCCATCCAGCCAAACTTGGTATATTATTAAATATAAGCTTTATAAAAACTACACCAGCAAACTGAACAAAGATAAAACCTATCAAGCCTAATATAAAATCTATTCTGTATTCCATCAAGGATTTTATATATTGTTTAAGAAATTGTATATATAATTTAAAATATCTCTTCATAATATCAACCTCCCAGAATAGTAAGCTTTTTAATCAAACTATTCCACATGACCTTAGCAATAACTGATAAAATTATCAGCCATATCACTTGAAGTATTAATGCTTTTATCAAAAAAATACCTGTTAATTTTCCCAAGTATATCATTGATGGGGTATATATTAACGAACTAAATGGTAAAACTTCAATAAACTTTTGGATTATCTTAGGGAAAAACACTATTGGTATCAATGCACCAGATAGCAAATCTGTTATAGCGCCCATTATTTGGGTTAAACCCCACATGTTTGTTATCTTAAAAGAAAGTAGTGCAAAACAATAACTATAATAAAAGTTAATTAATAATCCCAATATAGCACTAATTAAATACAATAAAATATTGGAGATACTAAAAACTCCAGTATACTTATAAAGCAATATATTTATGCCAGAAAACCCAATTATGAATATTAATATAAAGTTATACATTACATTTCCAAGTGCTTGAAACATCATTCTTTTTTCATAACTAATAGGTCTTATGAGGTTAACTGCAATAGATCCATCCTTTACTTCTGAATATATGTCACTAAATATACTAACACCAATCATTAAGCTTGTAAGAAATGATATCAGTATATATATAACCATTTCATTTAAAGAAAACCCTTTTATTGTAGTCTTTGAGGAGCTTCCATATACAGCCTTCCAAAGATAATAACTTACTGCAAGTACCATAAATTGTCCAAACAAAAATATAATTACATCAGCTTTATAAGATAACTTCCTTTGGAAAACATTAGTTGCAAAGGGTAGATACATTTTCAACTTACTTCTTCTTTTCACCTTCTACACCCCGCTTTTATATATCTTCTTAACAATATCCTCAATGCTTGTCTCTTTTATAGAAAAATCTAATATATGAAACTTTCCAATTAATTTTTCAATTATATCTGCAGCTGAAATATTATTTTTATTAAAAGTTATATTAATTTTATTTTCTATAACTTTAATTTCTATATTTTGAACATCTAATTCTTTAATAAAATTAATCTCTTCAAGTTTTACTTTTTCTTTCATTTGAGCTTCTATGCTAGTCATGTATCCATACTTTTCTTTTATTTCATTCAAACCTCCGTCGTATATTTTCTTTCCATTGTCTATTATGATAATTCTATTGCATAATTCTTCAATATCATTTAAGTCATGTGTTGTTAATATTATAGTTGTTCCATAATCCTCATTAATTTTCTTTATAGCCTTCCTAACATTATCTTTTACTACTACATCTAATCCTATTGTTGGTTCATCAAGATATATAACCTTAGGATTATGAATGAAAGCTGCTGCAAGGTCTGCCCTCATTCGCTGTCCCAATGAAAGCGTTCTAACTGGACTAAGCATAAAATCTTTTAGTCCTAATGTTTCATTTAAAAAATCCATTCTTTCCTTAAATTTTTTGTCCCCTACATCATAAATATCCTTTAAAAGAGAAAATGTCTCTGATAACGGAAGATCCCACCACAGCTGCGTTTTCTGGCCAAAAACAACACCTATACTTTTAGCATTTTCTTCTCTATTTTCATAAGGAACAATACCGTTTACAAGCACACTACCTGAAGTTGGAGTTAATATTCCTGTCATCATCTTAATTGTTGTAGATTTTCCAGCACCATTAGCTCCTATGTATCCCACAACTTCCCCATCATCAATATTAAAGCTTATATTATCAACAGCAGTTTTAATAGTATATTCTCTTGAGAAAAATGATTTTATTGCACCCTTAAATCCCGGATATTTTTTGTTCATTTTAAATTCTCTTTTTAAATTTTTTACTTCTATCAATTAATGTTTCCCCCTACTTTTAACTTAATTAGGTTTTTTATGCTGATTATTCTAATATTATATATCTGTGCGCAATCGTTTGCAAGAAATATTTTTCTTACAATACTTCCTATAAGGAAATGGTGCTACACCTTGATATTTTTAAATATATTTCATTTCTGGTTTTAAGGTACCGATTACATTAATATCATATAAGAATAAAATGTTAAATAGAAAAACTAGTTAAAAATATTCTTCTCTAAAAAAATGAGGGGGCTATCGCAATTTTTTTTGATATGATACCTCCAAAGTAGACATGGTAAATAACCAAAATCTACTTTGGAGGTATCATATCATTTTTTAGTGCGACGCCCCTTCATTTTCTTGTCTATTATCTATATATTTTCTATGAATTATCATGCTTATTGTATAAAGTTATTACAGAAACTTCAGGTCTGTTAAAAAGTCTTATGCAAAAACTTCCCCTTCCAAGTCCTCTATTTACATTCATAAAACTATTATTATACCTATATATGCCTTCATAATACTTAGGAAAAAATCTGTATTCTGGAGAAAAAACTCCTCCTAAAAACGGAAGTTTTATCATTCCCCCATGTACGTGACCAGTAAGTATAAGATCTGCTCCCCATTTAGCGTAAGTACTAAAATAAACAGGATTATGAGAAAGCAATAAATTGTAATTACTTTTATCACATTTTCCAATTAATTTTTCCATACTTTCAACACTAAGATTTACACTTCTAGAATTCTTGTTTCTAAAATCTCTATAGTATTTTAAATCAATATACATTCCATATAAATTTATAAATTTTTTTCTAAAATTTATTACAACTTTTTCATTATCTATTATATTGATTCCTTTATCTTCTATTGACTTAATAAAATTATTAAATTCGCTAGGATTTCTTTTAATTACATTTTGCTCATGATTACCGAGTATATAATATATCTTATATTTTTTTACAAGCTTACTTACAATGCAAGCAAATGATGAATAATCAAAATCATCATTTACCATATCCCCTGTAATTACTATAATATCAGGATTAACTGCTTCAACTTTTCTTACTAATTTTATATTATCTTTTCCAAAACTTTTACTATGAAGATCTGAAAGCTGTAATATCTTAAAACCATTAAACTCTTTTGGTATTTTAGATAAACGTATTTTATAATTCAATATCTCTATAAAATTATTATCTACATATATTTTTAAAGTAGTTATACATACTAAAATTATTATTCCAAGTTTTAATATCATCTTTACCCAGCTATCTTTCTAAATTTTATATATTAAAAAAACAGTGTATCATTTTTAAGTTTACAATACAAATTCTAATCTGCAAGCTTTTTGTTAAAATAATCAACTACATAATTAATTATTTTCTTTTCCCACTTATTGTTTTCAAATGTATGATTAGCATCTTCTATAACCTTAAGTTCTGAGTTTTGCTTATATATATCCATATATATCTTCGATGTATTAAAAGGGACAACCTCATCTGAAGTACTGTGTATTATCATAGATTTTTTATTGTATCTAGAAGCTCTTTCAAATATATCTATATTTTTTATATCATCCATAAAATTCTTTCCAAGCAAAAAACCTTGTATATCAAAACATCCTTCTCTAATATATTCATTATATTTGTCTCCAATAAATACTTCTTTAACAATTTCCTCCATATTACCTGCAGGCGCTAATAAGCATAAGGTATTAATTTCCTCTCTTCTATCTCCAGCTATAACACTGGCAATAGCTCCTCCCATGCTATAACCAAACACTCCTATTTTATCTCTATCTATAAAATCAAGGCCTTTTACATAGTCAAAAATGGCATTTGCATCGTCAATTTCATTTGCGAAAGTCATATCACTAAAATCTCCATCACTCTCACCACTGCCTATAAAATCAAATCTAGCACTTGCAATGCCATGCTTTTCTAAAATCCTAGATAATTTAACAAATGCAAAGTGAGGTCCCATTTTATTTCCACCAAACCCATGGTAAATAATAACTATAGGTGTCTTTTTATCTGCCTTTTCAGGTATATGAAGCATGCCCCTTAATGTTAATTCTCTGCTTTTTATTTCAACTGATCGCTGCATTTTAATGCACCCCTTTTTTATTTCAAAGTATTTCAATATATTTAGTATATATTAATTTATTACTTTTTTCAATAAAAATGGTACATTATAATTATAATAAACCACCTAAAATCCCAAAATATCAAGCACTCTGGTTTTTACAAGTATTCTTTTGCTTTTTCTCTTTCCTCTAAAACATCCAGAGCACCCTCAGCAAGTGCAAGCATTTCATCTTCTCCTTGATACACTACTATTGGTGCTATAAATGAAACTTTTTTTGATATAAAGTTGATTATTGGTTTTCCATATGCCATACCGCCAGTTAATATTATAACATCTACCTTGCCATCAAGCACCGCTGCTGCAGCTCCTATATCCTTAGCCACTTGATATCCCATTGCCTCTTCAACCTTTTTAGCTTTCTCGTCACCTCGAAGAGCAGCCTTTTCCACCTCAAGAGCATTATTAGTTCCAAGATATGCAACAAATCCTCCCTTACCAGTTATTTTTTTCAACATTTCATCTTTTGTATAACTTCCACTAAAACACATTCTAACTAAGTCTCCAGCTGGTAATCCTCCACTTCTTTCAGGTGAAAAAGCTCCATCTCCGTCAAGAGCATTATTAACATCAACTATTCTTCCCTCCCTATGAGCACCTACAGATATTCCACCGCCCATATGCACAACGATTATTCTTAAACTCTCATACTCTTTTCTACACTCTCTTGCATATCTTTTTGCAACAGCTTTTTGATTTAATGCGTGAAATATACTTTTTCTTTGAATTTCAGGTATTCCTGAATATCTTGCAATATCGTCCATTTCATCTACTACTACTGGATCTACTATGTATGCTGGGATATTCAGCTTATTTGCAATTCCATCTGCAATTAATCCTCCAAGGTTAGACGCATGTTGACCTTGAATTCCAATTTTTAAATCTTCAAGCATTTTTTCATTGATTTTATATGTTCCACCTACTATAGGCTTTAAAAGCCCCCCCCTAGCTACAACAACATCTATTCTATTAATATCAATATCTCTCTCTTCTAGTATCCTTAATATTACGTTTTCTCTAAATTCAAATTGTTCACATATATCTTTGTAGTTTTGAAGCTCTTCAGTTGAATGCTTTATAGTTTCAACTAAGACTTTCTTATTATTATCAAATATTGCAATTTTAGTTGAGGTTGAACCTGGATTAATAACTAATATTCTAAAATTCAAAATAACATCCTCCTAGTATTTGTATTTTTGTGTAAACGTTTACCAATATATGCTTATATTATCTAATGTTACATCTATTAATAATATAGACATATTTTTTTTTATTATACGATTACACCATAAAATTAAAAAATAATATCTTACATAAAAAAACGCCTGAAAAATTTTAAACTTTTCAGGCGCTCTTTAATCAATATTTCTCGCTTAAAATTTCGAAATAGCTTTGGGGATGCAGACAAGCTGGGCATATTTTAGGTGCTGACTCGCCCTCATATATATAACCACAATTGCTGCATATCCATAATTCTTTTTTATCTTTTTTAAATACACTATTGTTTTCAATATTCTGTACTAGCTTTCTGTATCTTTCTTCATGATGTTTTTCAACTGTAGCTATGAGTCTAAATGCAGCTGCCACAGCTTGGAATCCTTCTTCCTCTGCAACTTTTGCAAACTTAGGATATAATTCAGTCCATTCCTCATTTTCACCGTTAGCTGCTGCCGTAAGGTTGGTTTTTGTATCTCCTAAGGCTACTGGATACCCGGCATCATTTATTACTACTGCTTCCCCGCTTAGATCTTCCGCTAAAAATTTAAAAAATCTTTTTGCGTGCTCTTTTTCATTTTCAGCAGTCTCAGCAAAAATCTTAGATATCTGAACGTATCCTTCTTTTTTAGCAACAGATGCATAGAATGTATATCTATTTCTAGCCTGTGACTCTCCAGCAAATGCTTTCATTAAATTTTCTGCCGTTTTTGTACCCTTTAGATTACTCATAACAAATCACTCCCTTTTAAATAAACCTATAATTAATTTTTCGACGTTTTATCTAATATTCCTTCTAAAAATTTTATCCTTTAGCAAAGTTATCATTTCCCTTTTCATCAAAGACTTCCTTCCATGCCTTTTCTGCATAAGGCACAAACTCATCTGCACTCTTAGTTATCTTTTCATGAAATTCTTTATCATGAAGCATCTTTTCTGCACCATAATCATCAGGTTTAGCTCCTGTTTCCTTGCATACATGCAGTATAACATCTGTATTATCTATCATCATGCACGGTCTTAACATATTTTTATTATATGGTTGAATTGATCTCAATTTTTTAAAGAAAGGATCCCTAAATGCATCGATAAGATGTCTTCCTTTCAAATTAACTGTAGAAAAATGAGAAAATATACAAGGTTCAACATCTTCCTTTGAATTAATATGAAAATAGTACTTACCAGCAATGCATCCACCAACATACGGAGCATCATTAAAGAAATCAATTGTAAAATACGGTTTTGTAGCTCTTATTTCTCTTGATCTCTTACCAAGAAAATCCCTTTGCTCTGCCGTGAGCATCATATCAAAATCTTTGTCATCACCATTTACAGGCATAAATAAGAAGTACCAACTCATTCTCGAACCTTTTTCAATTAGCATATCTGTAAACTCATCGCTTAGCACAGTATTTATATTAGTTCTTGTTACAGCTGAAGATACTCCAAACAAAATTCCTCTCTCATGAAGTAAATCCATAGCTTTTAAAACTTTTTTGTATGTTCCTTTGCCTCTACGATCATCTGTATCTTCTTCAAAGCCTTCAATTGAAAGCATCGGTATAACATTTCCACATTTTTTAAGCCTGTCTGCTATTTGTTCATTTAAAAGAAGTCCACTAGTAAATGGTGTAAATGTTATATCATCATACTTTTCATATATGTCGAGTAAGTAATCGTTAAAGAAAGGCTCCCCGCCAAGTATTATAATATAATAAATTCCAAGGTCCCTTGCTTCTCCTATTATTCTATCAACCTCTTCAGGTGGTATATCATCTTTTTTACTAAAACTTGATGCGTAACATCCCTTGCAATGAAGTGGACATCTCATAGATGGACTTATGAGCATAACAAATGGAATTTTGGTATTTTCCTTTTCCATATATTTTTCCCTTTTAGGTCCTGCATACCAATTGGCGTTAGCAAAGAAATTAGTAAAAAACTTTTTTAAACATCTATTATCAGTATTTTTTAAAATATCTTGGATGAAATCATGCTTTGACTTATCGTTTTTATAATACTTATAAACATGATCGATCTGAGCTATTGCTGATTTGTCTTTTGTTAAATGATAAATTGCATTAAATATCTTATCGACATTTTCTTCTGGATTCTTATCAAGATATCCAACAATCTTATTTATAATTGCTTGCTTAGCTGCCTTTTCTAAACTGTTCTTGATTTCCATAAATAATTCCCTCCCACTAAAACTTAATAATCTATAATTTCATAAATTATTGCCTATTTAAAACTTAATTAGAGCGATTATTTATCCCAATTACATTATATGCTTCATTTTCTACATATATCTAATTATAGCACATAAAATTTATTTATACACACTTAAAATAAATTCATTTTTGAAACAGACAGAATGAAGTAGCATAGAATAGAGAATTTTTAAAAATCCTTTACTCTATACTACTTCATTTTAATTTCATATGAATTCAGGTAACTTTACAGGGATTTGAATTTCAGTCAACCATTCCTCTTCTCTTTCTTTATTCCATATTCCATCGATATAAGATTCTCGTATGTTTCCTATGATCTCATAATTATTCTCTTCTATCCACTCAAAAGCAAAAGCATAAGTTTCTCTAAACTTGCTGTAAGTTCCTTTATGAAGAATACAAACTGCATTGTCTATACCATCAATTTCTTTAAATTTTAATATATTATTATTCTCTTTTTTACAAACTACTCTCTCACATACTTCAACATCTATATTTTCATCTTTATATTCACCATCATGATACATAGTAAAACAGTAATTAGGTTGAAATTTTTCACACTTAAGTTTATTCAATTCTTTTTCCATAATATTATTACTTATATAGAATAATTTATCATAGCTTTTTATAGTTTTTCTTATAGAAGCAACTATGACCTTCGGTATATCTTTAATAATTGGTGTATACATAAGATTAATTCTACCACTTTTAGCTAAATTAGAAATACTCCTTATCTGAGATAATTTTATTTCTTCATTTTTTATATTCCTTTTTATTTCTTCTTCTTTTAATTTTAAAAATAAATTTAATGCCATTGGATTATCAATAATCTCTTTTATATCTTGAAGGGATAATCCCATTTGCTTTAATGCCAATATTTGATGAAGTTTGGGAAGCTGATGTGTTGTGTAATATCTATATCCAGAAAATTCATCTACATGTTCTGGTTTAAGAATTCCTATTTCATCGTAATGCCTTAAAGTCTTAGTAGTTATCCTATTTATTTTTGAAAACATACCTATTGTATACAATTAGTACACCTCTTTCTTGTCTATCGATATACTACATATATTACTCTTCCCACTTAAAACTCTTCAATGAGATAACTATACATAAAACTGCTATAGCTATCATAAATACTATCGAAAACATAATGTTATATACTGGCTCTCCTAAAGAAGTTTCCTTTAGAAGCTTTATACCTTGTGTAAGTGGCATTACATTTGAAACCTTCTGCGCACTTCTGGGTAATATTTCATATGGAATTGTGGCTCCCGATAAAAATATCATTGGAAAATAAACTAAATTACATATTAAGTTCGCTATTTTCACATTAGGAGCTAAACTCGAAATCAACCCTCCAATACTGTAAATACATATTGTCACTAATATAAACGTAAGCATAAACTTAATTATAGATCCATTCATTGTATATCCAAAAGCAAGTTTGCATACAAAAAAAACTCCTAAAGCTGAAATAGTAGTAATTGCAAAACATACTACTATTTGAACTACTATTATTTCCATCGGACTAACTGGTGTAACCTTAAATCTTTTCAATATACTTTTATTTCTATAATCTGAAATAACTATCGGTAGTCCCATAAGTCCCGTTGCACAAATTCCTATTGACACAACTGCCGCAAAAGATGCTTGCAACATAGTATAATTTGCCCCCTTAAAAGCAGGCTTATTTCCATATATAATTCCAATTAAAAATGCAACTACCATTGGAAAAATTATTCCAAAAAAAATAGAATCCATACTGCGAATAGCTAATATACCTTCAACTTTTAGCATAGTTTTAAATGCTTTCATTATTCTAATTCCTCCTCACCTGTATAATATAGATAAGCGTCCTCAAGCCTTTCTTTTCCACTGATCTTTATTACATTTTGCACAGTATCACAAATAACCATATTTCCCTCTTTTAAAATACAAATTCTATCGCACAAATATTCAACCTCATCCATGTAATGTGAAGTTAAAAAAATAGATATTCCTTTACTTTTTAATTTCTTTAAGTATCCCCATATTTCTCTTCTAGCTTTAGTATCTAATCCCGTTGTAAGTTCATCTAAAAATACAATTTCAGGCTTTGGAATAAGTGCAAGTAAAACCGATAACTTTTGCTTTTGTCCTCCAGAAAGATCAGAAACAAAGTTATTTCTTTTATCGTAAAGTTTAAAATCTTTTAAAATACTTTCATAGTTAACTGGATTTACATACAATGACGCTGTCATTTCACATATTTCCTTAACTTTTATCTTATCTTGATAATTAGATTGTTGAAACTGAACCCCTACTCTCTCAAAAAGTTTTTTTCTATTCTTTATCGGATTCATGTTAAGAAGAACTACTTTTCCCTCCTCAAACTTTTTAGTTCCAAGAATGCATTCAATTGTACTGGACTTTCCCGCACCATTATGCCCAAGAAGTCCAAAAATTTCTCCACGCAATACCTTTAAACTTAAATTTTTGACAGATGTAAAATCACCATACTTTTTTGTAAGCTTAGATACCTCTAATACAATATCCTTTGACATTTTATCAACTCCTCTTGTAAAAGTTTAAAGCTTCCCCTAAGGGCAAAGTCAATAGCAAATAGGCTTATAAAAAAAGGACTTATTGAACAATATCAAAGTCCTTACAATAAAAAAATGTTTTTTATAAACTTACTGAGCATGGTGAAAAAGTAAATACAATGCATAACGAATATTTCATTACTTCAAGCGAAAATGACATTAAAGTTATAAATAATTTTTTCATTGAACTACCGTGGGAGCGAAGCATTGTTACTTCGCCTTATTTGTGCCACACATATCCATAAGCATTAATAATGCCATTTTCTCTTTCTAAGTATACTCCCTGAATCTCCGGAGCAAAACCTGGAAACTTATTGATCCCTTCTTTTAATATTAGAAAATACTTTTGAGCAACTTTATTCCATCTCTCACCCGGTGCAACACAGAATATTCCAGGTGGATATGGCAAGGCTCCTTCTAATGCTACTTTTCCTACAATGTCCTCTAATGGCACAAGTTTAGCATTATTTCTTACCAATTCCCAATTAGCTTCCTGTGCCGTAATTACCTGCTCTGGAAATGAATCTGCTCTAAATAACCTTTGCTGATATGTTTTTGCGTCATTATCTTTATAAAAATCATGCATTTCTTGGCACAACATTCTAATAGTATATCCTTTATATCTTTCTGTATTATCATTGTAAAGTCTAGGCAATACCTGTTCCAATGGTAAATCTTTTTCTACGAGCTGCTCAAATTTAACAAGCTGATCTATCATTTTATTCATTTTTTCAATACTTTCTGCTGGTGTTAATAAAAATAATATAGAATTCAGGTCATTCTTTTCTGGTATAATTCTATTTTCTCTTAAATAACTTGCAAGTATTGTAGCTGGAATACCAAAATCTTCATATTCTCCACTTTCAACATTAATACCTGGTGTTGTGAGCATAAATTTATTTGGATCTACAAAATACTGATTCTCACCATATCCCTCAAAAGAATGCCATTTTTCTCCTGGTTTAAATTTAAAAAACTCAATATTATTTGCAATCTTGTCTGTATCATACTCTTCCCATTTCCTTCTGTTTACAATTGGTGGGATAAATGGTCTAAATAATGAACATCTTTTTAAAACTGATTTTCTTGCTTCAATACCTAACTTTATACAATCTGCCCATAGCCTTTTTCCAGCTTCTCCTTCCTGCATTCTAGCATTAACATCTAAAGCCGCAAACAGTGGATAAAACGGACTCGTTGAAGCATGAAGCATATATGAATTATTAAAACGCTTATGATCTACATAGCGCTTTTGACCCCTTATATGACTATCTTTTTTATGTATTTGGGAAGTTTGAGAAAATCCCGCTTGCTGCTTATGAACAGATTGAGTAACTAAAATACCTGGATCTTCTGGTCCAAGCTTTAACAGTAAAGGTGAACAATCCCTCATCATAGGAATAAACTGTTCATATCCAACCCAAGCTGAGTCAAATAAAATATAATCACAAAGATGTCCAATTTTATCAACCACATACCTTGCGTTATAAATTGTCCCATCATAAGTTCCAAGTTGAATAACTGCTAATCTAAATGGTCTTTTATTTTTAGCTTTCTCAGGATCAGCTTTATCTGCTAAACCGCGCAAATATTCATCATTAAAGCAGTGTTCATCTATACCTCCAATAAATCCAAATGGATTACGTGCAGTTTCTAAGTATACAGGCTTACCTCCTGATTGGACTAAGGCAGAATTATAAACTGATTTATGATTATTTCTATCAAATAACACTAAATCTCCTGGAGCAACTACAGCATTTATAGCTACAGAATTTGATGTACTTGTTCCGTTCATAACAAAATAAGTTTTATCAGCATTATATACCTTAGCTGCATGTACTTCAGCTTGCATAGCAGCTCCTTCGTGTATAAGCAAATCTCCTAATTCAACATCTGCATTACAAATATCTGAAAGGAAAACATTCTTACCATAAAACTCATATAAGCATCTTCCTGCTGGATGTTTACGAAAATATTCTCCTCCTTGATGCCCTGGACAATCAAACTGTAAATTTTTCTGAGTTGCATAATTACTTAACATTTTAAAAAACGTAGGCAATACCCTATCTTCATATTCGCTTGCCGCAGCTTCTATATCCATACTATAATGGTTTACGTCAATTTTATTTACGTTTATAGAATTATAAATTTTGCTTGTTAATTCATCGTTAAGCTTATGTATATTTTTCAAAATAACAAAAACAGGTATTTCAAATTTTGTATTGTATACCTTGTTAATTAATTCCTCATTAGAATCAATCAACACAACTGAAGCTACATCGGTATAGTCAGTATTTTCTGCTGGAACTATATCTCTGCTAGTTGAAAAATACTCTTCTGCTTCACTGGTGCAAGCAATTTTTAGATACTTCATGGCCAATCCTCCTACGTATTTAATACATGGCAAAACTGTATTTTTTACAGCTTTACAATTGTTAAATAAAACCTTTCCAAGGTCATATTTTATAATTTTTTAAATCCCTTTGTCAATATATAATTTTTAGTATTTAGTAAGAATTTTATACACTTAATATAGATAGGCAACGTGAAAGATTGAAATTACTAATATCAAGTTTATCCTGTTAAACTGGAATTTGTCGAGCTGAGTGAAGGGTTTTAATTCGCCCTGCTCATTAAAAAACTAACTTTTTCACTT
>NZ_JAJNKE010000021.1 GCF_021043395.1 Clostridium guangxiense | reverse complement strand
GAGCACTCGGCTGTTAACCGATAGGTTGAAGGTTCGAATCCTTTTCGCGGAGCCATTTTATTTTTTGAACTTTATATAGAAGTTAAAGCTTATATACTTTGGTATATTTGCTTTTTTTTATTTTATTTAAGTTTTCTAAAGTTACCTCGAACATATGCTCAATATTGTAATAAAAAGCACCGCTATAGAGGAAAAAGTATTTCTTTCTTATTTATATATGGTTTTAGATATATTTTTAAATTAATATTATAATTATTTGAAAAATTGGCAGACTATAAATAAGTAAATCTATTTTGGAGGTATATAAAATGTTGAAAAAAAATATTAAAATTATAGGTGCCTTGACTGCTCTAAATATTTTAATTTCATTAAATGTAGGTTACAAATCTACCTATGCTTCATCTGCTAAAAGTACCACTTCAATTAGTGGAACTACAATTATGAATAAAAATCATAAGCATCATGATTATAAATCTCGCTTAGATAAACTGGCAAATGATAATGTTATAAATAAAAAGCAAGAAGACGCTGTACTAAATTTGATAAAATCCGATGAGTTTCATCAATCCATGAAAAAAAATCATAAATGTTCTAAAAATAAATTAAATGCTCTTGTTGAAAATAGAACTATAACTAAAACTCAGGAGTCCTACATAAAGCAAGCATTTTTAGCTTCTAAGAAAAGTGGCAAAAACTTTAAAATTTCTTTTAATAATGAACTTGATACTTTAGTAAATAAGAAAATAATAAATAAAAATCAAAAGACAGCAGTGCAAAATTTATTTGATTCTTGTAAAAAAGAGCGTATTAGTAATTTAAATGTACTTTTTAAGCGCAAATTTGATGTACTTGTGAACAATGGAACAATAACACAAAAACAAGAAGAGGCTATAATTAGAGGCTTATTAAATTCTAAGTATAATTCATAAATTAAGCAGGAAGGTGTAAACGGATCCTATGTAAGGTTCATAAATATAATTTATTATATTTATGAACCTTACATAGGATCTTTGATTTTTTGTGAAAAGATTTATTAAATCAAATAATATTACCTGTAGATTCCCTAAATATAAGTTTGGTTTTTACATGAGTTATTTGAACAGGTTTAGATGGATTCCTAAGTCTTGATAAAATTAAATCTGCAGCAATAGCTCCCATTTCATTGCTGTATATATGAACTGTTGTTAAATGAGGATCAATGATACGAGATTCAGGAGAATCATCAAAACCAGTTATAAGAATATCTTCAGGAATCTTTATATTTTTGCTCTTTAAAGCTTTTATTAAAGCAATTGCAACAAAGTCATTTGCGCATATAAATGCTGAAGGAAGTTTATCAATAGCA
This sequence comes from Clostridium guangxiense, assembly GCF_021043395.1. Taxonomy (GTDB): domain Bacteria; phylum Bacillota; class Clostridia; order Clostridiales; family Clostridiaceae; genus Clostridium_S; species Clostridium_S guangxiense. The sequence goes on along the minus strand of NZ_JAJNKE010000021.1, from coordinate 66,839 downwards.
TCTAGCTGACTGTTTATCCAGTTTGGGCTTACATATGGAAATTTATTATCTTCAGTTATACAAAAGGATAAGTCAAGTTTTAAATTGGACTCTATTAATGCTCTATTAAATCCTATCCATCTTTCATTAAAACTTTTGCAATGCTTATAGTCACCAACAAATCCTATTTCTGTATGTCCACTATTTATTAATTTTTTTGTTAATGAATAAGTGCTGTGTTCATTTTCCATTAGGAGGATATCTGTGTTAAGGTCCGGATAAAATATGTCAGCGGTACAATCTATGAAGATTGTAGGAATTTCTAGATTATTTATTAGTTTTGTATAAGCTTTATTAAATAATTCAATACATACTATTCCATCAACATTCTTTAATTCAAAGTTATTTGGAAGAATAAGGGCATCAATTTCAGCTTGCCTTATGATATGAATAGATAGGTTATAACCTTCTGAGCTTATTTTTTTTTCTAGACCGTTTATTAATTTAGAGCCAAAGTGTGAGCTATCAGGCATACTTGATGTTAAGAGAGCTATATTGCCAGTTTTTTTTGTTGGCAGGCTTTCGTTATTTATAAAAGCAAAATGCTTATATTTTAATTCAACAGCTTTTTTTATAACTCTATTTCTTGTTGATTCAGGTATACTATCATTCCTATTTAAGGCTTTGGATACTGTGTTTCTAGAAAGATTTAATGAATTAGCAATATCTTGTATAGTGACTTTTTCTTTATTCATATATATGTATCTCCTTTGCATTATTTATATATTCAACAATTAGATGTATATTTACACATGGTCAATTTTGTTTCAATAATATAACGTAAAATAATTATAATAGATTTAAAAGTAAAGGTCTACATTATATTTGTTTTATTTACAAAGCTTTAATTAAATAAGGCTAATCATTTTAGCTGTATTCTTGCTTATATATAGTTTGATTTTTTCTAGGTTGAAATTGTGCAATATTTATTCCTCCTTATTAAAGTTTGTACATTTTATTTAAAAATGTAAACCATACTATATGTTAATGTACAATAAGATTCCCTAAAATACAATACAAAATTAAATATTTAGTGCTTTTTTATTTAAGCTTGTAAATAGGTACAAGTCATGGCTTTTACCTATACTGACATTATACCACTACTTGCTAGTAAACAAATGTAAAGACTAAATAGTTTCAAATGAAAATAAAAAAACAAACAAATGCAAAAAGAAAACGTTGACATTTGAATTATATTTTGCTACAATTACATACAAGGAAATCAAAAATGTTGCAAATGTTTATTGCAGCTAATGTTAACTGAGGAGGGGTTGTTTACGCGTTTTAAGATTAAATTTAAAGGAGGTATATATAATTTTGATTAAGTATAAAACAGGAACTAAAAAATTAAAGTACATAAGAGAAAATTATCAATTGTACCTTTTTATACTGCCAGCTCTAATACTTACTGTAGTATTCAAATATATCCCGATGTACGGTTCAATAATAGCATTTAAGGATTTCAATGCCTTAAAAGGTATAATGGGTAGCCCATGGATTGGACTTGAAAACTTTAGAAAATTTGCAAGTACACCTGATTTTATGAATTTATTATTGAATACATTAAAACTAAGTGTTTATGGTCTTATATTTGGGTTCCCGGTTCCAATTATTTTAGCACTTATGATTCATAGGGTTAAAAGTGTTGGATTAAAGAAAAAAATACAACTTGTTTTATATGCACCAAACTTTATTTCTGTTGTTGTTATTGTTGGCATGCTTTTTATTTTTTTATCACCAGTAGGACCTATCAATAAGATTGTAACTTTATTTGGTGGAAAAGGTATAGACTTCATGAGTGAACCTGGATGGTTTAGATCAATTTATATTATAAGTGGTATTTGGCAAGGCGCAGGTTGGGCATCTGTAGTATATCTTGCAGCACTGTCTAATGTAGGACAAGATTTACTTGATGCAGCTATTATAGATGGAGCAAATATTTTTCAGCAAATTAGACATGTAGATTTCCCAACTATAAAACCTATAACTGTCATACAGTTTATTTTAGCTGCGGGAAACATTATGAGTATTGGTTTTGAAAAGGCATATTTAATGCAAACCTCTATGAATATTCCAACCTCTGAGATTTTACCAACATATGTTTATAAAATAGGTTTGCAAATGGGAGATTATGGATATTCAACGGCAATAGGACTCTTTAATTCTGTAATCAATTTAATATTACTCGTATCCGTAAACCAAATAGTAAAAAAGTTAAATGAAGGTCAAGGATTGTAATTATATAAAATACAGGAGGAAAAAAATGGACAAGAATTTATCAAGAACCGATAAAATTATATTGGTTTTAAATAATATATTGCTTGTAGTTCTAGTGCTTTGTGTATTGATTCCATTAATATATGTTATTTGTGCTTCCTTTACGCAGCCGAGCACTTTGTTAAGCAAAGGACTTACACTTAATTCGAAGGACTGGACTTTGGAAGGTTACAGACGTGTATTTAAAGATCCAGAAATGTTAATAGGTTTTAGAAACTCAATATTTTATTCAGCCTCATTTTCATTTGTTTCAGTTGTGATAACATTATTTGCTGCTTATCCACTGTCAAGAAAGAATTTTGTAGGTAAAGGGTTTTTTATGACAATATTTGTTATTACGATGTTTTTTAATGGTGGACTTATACCAACATACTTATTAGTAAAAAATTTAAATATGCTGGATACCCCATGGGCAATTATACTACCAGGAGCAATTAATGTCTGGAATATTATATTAGCCAGAACATATTTTCAAGGTATTCCAAAGGAATTAAGGGAGGCAGCGACAGTTGATGGTGCAAATGATACTCAGTATTTCTTTAAAATATTATTGCCGTTGTGTAAACCTATAATTGCAGTTTTAGTTTTATATCAGTTTGTGGCACAGTGGAATTCTTACTTTGATGCCATGATTTATTTGAAAAGTGCTAATTTGCAGCCGTTACAGATTGTTTTAAGATCTATATTAGTTCAAAATCAACCTAGTACTAATATGGCGGCTAATGCTGCGGATACAGCTAAATTACAAGAAATAGCTCAGATGATTAAGTATTCCAGTATTGTTATTTCAAGTTTGCCTTTAATATTAATGTATCCTTTCTTTCAAAAATATTTTGAAAAAGGAGTATTAGTAGGATCTATAAAGGGATAAAAATATTTTAAATTAAATCGAGGGGGATATAAAAATGAAAAAAGTTAAATTGTTAGTAAGTGTATTAATGTCAATCAGTTTGCTTGCAACAGGATGTTCAGGAAGTGGGAATTCTACAGCTTCAAAAGCAAAAGGATCAAATTCATCACCGTCTTATGGCTTAACTAATCTAAGTTTTCCTTTGAAGAAAAATGTTAGCTTAAAATTTTTAACACATAGTTCAGCACTTGCACCTAATAATCCAAATAAAAAGTTGATTTTTCAGAGATTTGAAAAGGCTACTAATGTTCATATTAATTGGACAAATTATACTGATGATCAATTTTCAGATAAGAAAAATATACTTCTAGCAAGTGGAGATTTGCCAGATGTAATATATGATGCGCAGTTTTCAGACTATGATCTGTTAAGATATTCAAAGCAAGGAGTTATAGTTCCAGTTGATAAATTAATAGATAAATATATGCCAAATCTTAAAAAGATTCTCAAAGAAAATCCTCAGTATAAAAAAATGTTAATTGCACCGGATGGACATATTTATTCGTTTCCATGGATTGAAGAGCTTGGAACAGGAAAGAATGCTATTCAAGCTTTGGATGATATACCTTGGATAAATAAAAAATGGTTAGATAAATTAGGGTTAAAAATGCCAACAACTACAGATGAGTTAGAAAAAGTACTCACTGCATTCAAAGATAATTCATCAAAGCTTGGTGGTAATGTAATTCCAATGTCATTCATGATAAATCATGGTGGTGAAGATCCAGCAATGCTACTTGGAGCTTTTGGAAAGGGTGATAATGATGATCACTACGTGGTTACAGAGGATAAAAAAGTTGTTTATACTATGACACAAGATGATTATAAGAATGGAATAAAGTGGATGAATAAGCTTGAAAATGATGGATTAATAGATAAGGAAGCATTTACTCAGGATTGGAATACCTATGAAGCAAAAGGTAAAGCTCAACGCTATGGATTGTATTTCACATGGGATAAAGCAAATATTTCAGGAAGTAGTGATGACTATGTTCAATTACCACCTTTAAAAGGACCAGATGGACAAATAAATGTACCACGTACAAATGGTATTGGATTTGACAGAGGTAGATGCGTAATTACAAGTGCAAATCAAAATCTTGAATTGACAGCAAAATGGTTAGATAGATGCTATGATCCAATTCAATCAGTTCAGGATAACTGGGGTACTTATGGAGATAAAACTCAGCAAAATATTTTTGAACTTACAAGCAATAAGACTTTAAAACACTTACCACTTAGCGGTACTGCACCTGTAGAATTAAGACAAAAAACTTGCACAGGTGGACCTTTAGCAGTATTAAATAACTATTATGGTAAATATACTACAAAACCGGATGATGCAGCATGGAGACTTAACATACTAGAGACAACATATGTTCCATATATGAAGGCAACTTATAATTATCCTATTGTTTTCATGAATCAAAATGATCAAAGTCAAATAACACAGCTTGAAACAGCAATGAAGACTTATGCAGAAAGAATGAAAGCACAGTGGATATTAAAAGGTGGAATAGATAAGGATTGGAATAGTTACTTAACTAAATTAGATCAATTGGGAGTTAAAAAGGCAGTTGGTATAAAACAAAAGTATTTAGATAATTATTACAAGAGCAATAAGTAAAATTAAAATTATTCACGTCGGAGGTAAAGTATGGATTTATATAGACCGCAGTATCATTTTATGCCAGAAAGAAATTGGATGAACGATCCAAATGGACCCATATATTATAAAGGAAAATATCATTTGTTTTATCAGCATAATCCTAATGATTATTGCTGGGATACAATGCATTGGGGGCATGCAGTAAGTAAAGATTTAGTTCATTGGAAGCATCTTCCTATAGCGCTATTTCCATCAAATGAGTTAGGAGAGAGACATTGCTTTTCTGGATGTGCAGCGGTAAACAACGAAGGAGTTCCAACAATAATTTATACAAGCATAGGTGAAGATAATAGAAATGCAAAAGTAGGTGCGGAACAGTGGATGGCTGTGAGTCATGATGATATGCTTACTTGGGAAAAGTATAAATTTAACCCTATAATGAAACCAGGCATACATGGCAAAATGAATATAGAAGAGTGGCGAGATCCATTTGTTTGGAAGGAAAATGAAGTTTGGTATATGGTACTGGGAGGAAGTTGTGAAGATAAGGGCTGTGTTTTAATATATAGCTCTCATGATCTTCAAAACTGGAAATTTTTAAATAAAATGTTTGAGGCGCCAAACTTTAGATTTTTAGAATGTCCTAATATGATAAAATTCGGCGAAAAGTATGTACTTGTTTATTCTCCTAGCAGTATAGTTAGATATCATGTAGGAACTTTAAATAAAGATTTTACGTTTACATCAGAATATGAGGGAATATTAGACAATAGTGGATATGATGGTTTTTATGCACCAAACACATTAATGAATTCTAGTGAAAGAAAAATAATGTGGGGATGGATGACTGAAACTTCTAGAGGAGAATTTGAAGGGGCAAAGGGATGGGCAGGAGCTCAATCTATTCCTAGAATACTATCTTTAGGCTCGGATAACTTACTTAGAATAGAGCCGGCCTCTGAATATGAAATGCTTAGATATGATGAGGAAACCTATGACAATAAAGTTATAGATGACAATAAAATGGCTTTATTATCTAAGGGGAGGGCTGTAGAAGTATCAATGGAAATACAGATAAGTGGGGGAGAAAATTTTTCTTTGAACTTACTTGAAGCACCTAATGACGAGGAAAAAACAGTAGTCAGATATGATGCAGTTAATGGAGAAATCCTTGTAGATAGAACCAAGTCAAGTATTTCTAATGAGGTACACAAAACTGTGCTTAAATCCCCACTAAAAAAACAAAAAGGGGAAGTGCTAAATCTTCGTATATTTATTGATCATTCAATTATTGAAGTATTTGCTGATAGCAAAGTTTGCATATCAACAAGAATATATCCAACACTTGAAAGTAGTGAAAATATAAGCATTGAACTTAATAAAGGAAATAAGTTAAATGTGAAAAAACTTAGTGTATGGAAAATGAAATCTATATGGTAAAAATATAGGAGGATGTGAAAAAAGGTATTCTATAGACAGCTTAACAAGTAGCCATTACCAATTATACTGGTAGGCTACTTGTTTATTAGTATAATAATTAAATTAAGAAGGTACATATCCCATCAAATTACTAATGTTTTTAGCAACATTCATAAATTCATCTTTATATTTAAGTAAATCATCTAAGCTGTTGAAAAGAGTTACAGATGAAAGACTGGTTGCTGCAATGATTTTATTGGTTCTATCAAAAATTGGAACAGCTATGCATATAACACCAGTATCATATTCAATATTATCAAGTGCATATGAATTTTTTCTTATCTCATGAATCTCATCTAAAAAGTTATTTATATCGGTCACGGTATTCTCTGTATATTTAATAAAAGTTGTATTTTTTAATAAGTCTTTTATTTTATCGTCAGAAAATTGAGAAAGTAATAGCTTTCCAGAAGCAGTGCAATAAATTGGTGCTTTCTTACCTATTCTTGAAGACATTGTTATGTTTCTTTTTGTGTTTTCTGGTGAAACTTTATCAACATAAATTATATTACAATATGACTCATCAGGGATACAAAGGTGTATAACTTCATCAACTTTATTTGCAAATTCACGTATATATGGTCTAGCAATGTTTATTAAATCCATGTTATTAGTTATGGAAAAGGATAGGTTAAGTATCTTTATTCCAAGCTGGTATTTGTCGTTTTCTTTATTTTGTGTAACGTATCCTTTATATTTCAAAGTTGTTATTATTCTATGTATAGTACTTTTACTCAAGCCTAAATTCTTTGATAATTCTCCAATTCCACAGCCTTTTGGGTAGTCTGCCAAGCAATCGAGTATGTCTATGGCACGTTCTACTGATTGAACTAAATTAAAGTTGTTTAAATCTTCAGACATGTATTAAATCCTCCTGTGTAATTTCTATCTTTATATTATATTGTAATATTTAATATAGATTTTAACAAATAAAAAAATGCTAAATTTTTTATTTAATGTGATTGACAATCTTAAAATATAATATTAAAATATAATTAGAAATTGAAACGGTGTTCCGCAATGTGGAACATAATGAAAATACATTAATATATATTTGTTTTATATGAAAGTATTGTAAATTAAAGGAGGAGTATTTTATGGATATAATGAAAGATTTTTAATTAAACGGTAAAATTGCACTTATAACTGGTGCATCATATGGTATTGGATTTGCTATCGCAAAGGCTTATGCAAATGCAGGAGCTACAATTGTATTTAATGATATTAAACAGGAGCTAATAGACAAGGGAATAAAAGCTTATGAAGCAGAAGGGATAAAAGCGCATGGATATGTATGTGATGTTACAAACGAAGAAGAAGTAAACGAACTTGTTAAAAAAGTAGAGAGAGAAGTTGGAGTGATTGATATTCTTGTAAACAATGCAGGAATTATTAAACGTATTCCAATGCTTGAAATGAAAGCAGAAGATTTTAGAAAGGTTATAGATGTAGATTTAAATGCTCCGTTTATAGTATCTAAAGCTGTAATACCTGGTATGATTAAAAAAGGACACGGAAAAATAATAAATATCTGTTCTATGATGAGTGAACTTGGAAGAGAAACAGTTTCAGCTTATGCAGCTGCAAAAGGCGGGCTTAAGATGTTAACAAGAAACATTGCATCTGAATATGGTGAACATAACATTCAGTGCAATGGTATCGGACCTGGATATATAGCAACACCTCAAACTGCACCACTTAGAGAAATTCAACCAGATGGTTCAAAGCATCCATTTGACCAATTTATAATTGCAAAAACTCCAGCAGCACGTTGGGGATCAACAGAAGATTTAATGGGACCAGCTGTTTTCTTAGCATCTGATGCATCAAACTTTGTAAATGGTCACGTTTTATATGTAGATGGTGGTATTTTAGCATATATCGGAAAACAGCCACAATAATAGGAGGGATATAAGAATGAAAATTGCTTTAATAAATGAAAATAGCCAAGCGGCAAAAAATGAATTGATATTAAATACATTAAAAAAGGTAGTAGAGCCAAAAGGACATGAAGTATTCAATTATGGAATGTATGCTGCTGACGATAAGGCACAATTAACGTATGTTCAAAATGGTATTTTAGCAGCTATATTATTGAATTCAGGAGCTGCTGATTATGTAATAACTGGATGCGGTACTGGAGAAGGAGCAATGCTTGCTTTAAACTCTTTTCCAGGAGTAATCTGCGGACATGTAGAAGATCCTTCAGATGCATTCATGTTTGCACAAATTAATGATGGAAATGCAATTGCAATACCTTTCGCTAAAGGCTTTGGCTGGGGCGGAGAACTAAATCTTGAATATATATTTGAAAAGTTATTTCAAGGAGAAAGCGGACAAGGCTATCCAAAGGAAAGAGTTGTTCCAGAACAAAGGAATAAAAAAATACTAGATGAAGTTAGAAAAGTAGCTTTCAAAGATATTATAACAGTGTTAAAAGAAATAAATCAAGATTTGCTTAAAGGCGCTGTAGCTGGAGAGAAGTTCCAGGAATACTTCTTTGCTAATTGTAAATGTGATAAAATGAGAGAATTCGTTAAAAGTGTATTAGAAAAATAGCTTAACTATAGATAGGTATAAAAGGACTAGAGTGAGTTTCTTTAATCTGGTCCTTTTGTATTATGGAAAATTAAAAATAGGGGTGAAGAAAATGAATCAATATAAAAAAAAGAAATATCAATTAATAGCTAGAGAAATGGTAGATATTTTAAAAGACAAGGGATATTTAAGCTATTACGTTGAAGATAAAGAAGAAGCTAAGAAGAAAATTTTAAGTTTAATACCAGAAGGAGCAAGTATATCCGTAGGTGGATCAGAGACACTTGGGGTTATGAATATGACTGAAGAATTTAGAAGTGAAAAATATAAATTCTTTGATAGATTTAAACCTATGCCATATGAGGAGTTATATGAAGTATATAGACAATCATTGCTTTCAGATTATTTTGTTTCAAGCACTAATGCAATAACAAGAAATGGAGAAATTGTAAATACGGATTCATCAGGTAATAGAGTTGCATCTATGATTATTGGACCTAAAAAAGTAATTATAGTTGCAGGAGCTAATAAAATAGTAGAAAATTTAGATGAAGCTTTTAGAAGAATACAAGAAATAGCTCCAATGAATGCAACAAGAGTTCATCATAGGGCACCTTGTGTTGAAACAGGAAGATGCATGCATTGTGAGTCACAGAGTTCTGTATGCAATTATACTGGCATAATAAGGAATGGACGTAAAGAGCCAGGAAGAATAACAGTTATTATAGTTGCAGAGGAATTAGGATTTTAATAGTAAAAAGGTTGATGTTTTTATCAGCCTTTTTTATTTTGCTTTTTTAGCTAAAACATTGCTGGTGTAACTAGAACAATATTATAAAAATGACATAAAAGTGGTAAGTTTTAACCTAGCTAATACTATAAAATTGTATTAACAGTACGAGATTTAACGTAAAATTAAGGAAATAAAATATTAAGTTGGTAAATGTTTTGTTTTTAAAATTTTGATTAAAATTTTATATAGTGGGTAATATATAAGTATATAACAAAATAAATTTAATTTGAATGGAGAAGTGTATATGTCAATTAAATTTAAATATATAATTGTGATTGCAGCATTTGTAGTAATAGTTGTTTTACTAGTTACAGGAGGATGTATTAAGGCAGCAGGTAGAGCTGATGATTGGAAAGATGCAATTGAACAAAGGGTAGGTTCCAAAAAACGTAAACATTAGTAATTCGATAAAGAGAAATTCAATTTAACATATTATACTTAATGTTGTAATATATTTGTCACAATTAAAGGGTATTATGTAAATATAGAAAATGAAACCTCCCAATAAATTAATATAAAAAAGCAGCTGAATACTTCCCCCTTTTAGCTGCTTTTTATTTTGTGGAAAAACATATGATTTTTTAAGAGAAGGAATAGCGTCTATAGAGTGGTTTAAACAAAGTTTGTTTAATGCTTTAAAATGCTATTCCTTCTCTTTTTGTGGAGGTGATAATTTGTATTATGTAAATTTAAAACAGCAAAAGATACTTGATAACATTAATAAATTTGGCTGTATGACTTATGAACAAATTAAAGAACTTAGTAATTTGAAGGATTTGGATAAGGAGCTTAAAATACTTGTAAATCAGAGAAGGGTAAGGGTGCTTGAGGGAAATATATATGTATCCATAGGGCGGCGAGAGGTAAACAATAAAGTTCTTAAGGCTTTAGAGATATGCACATATTTAAATTCTATTAATAGACAGGTATCTATTCAATGGTGTAATGTTGAAGACTTTCCTTTTACCCTTGTATTTTTTAGGAATGGCAAGATTTTTGATGCAGTGGTAATAAATGAAGGAGAGGAAGTTATTTATTCAGCGGCGGTAAATAGAACTGCAGCTGAAAGAATAATTGTAATACTTGAAAGTGCAAGTCAAATAGAAAAAATAAAAATAAATAAACAAGCTAAATACTGCACTGTAGAAAATGGTGGAGTTATTTTTTTAGAATGGGGAGATGACTAAAAATGGCTTTTAAGTATAAAGACTCAGCTATAGCTAGAAGAATGCCCCAATTAGGGGATATAGTAATTAAGGATAGGGGAGAGGTTAAAGATAAATTTGTTATAGTAGAAGAACATGAATATTTTTTTCTTGGAGTGGCACAAAGATTAAAGTATAAAGAGTGCTTTACAAAAGCTAGTTTTGCGCTTAGAGAATTTAAAATACAAAAAAAGGATGGAGGAGTATAGCAATATGAATGAAGAAGAAAAAATAAATTCTTTATTGATTATATTTACAATTCCAATATATATTTTGTTTAGTATTTATGTATTAACGCCGCTGGTTTATCTAAAATATCAAATAAGCAAATACAATATGTTTAATAATAAGGGTTTTAATATAAACAAAATAAGCAATATGTATAAGCATCCAACGCAGAGCTTTAGTTTGATGAAAAATAATTCAGTCGTATTTAAAGGTTTTATTATTGCTTTTATTTTACTTACAGTCATTTTAATAGTACTATTTTTTATAGCAAAAAGCATGTTATTTGAAGAAGGTCAGATTGGTATAAATTATCTTAAAGAAAATGGGACTCAAGGAACTGCAAGCTGGATGGACATAAGTGAAGCTAAAAAAGTATTATGTATTGGAAGCGAAAAGGGCTTAGTATTTGGCACCATAAAAGATGGAATTAGAAATAAAATGGTTACACTACCGCCAGATACTTTCTTTAATAAAAACATAGCCGTATTTGGTGCTAGTGGAAGTATGAAAAGTAGAAGTTTTGTAAGACCTAATATAATGCAGATAAGCGAAATGGGGCAATCTATGATACTTACAGACCCTAAAGCAGAAATATTTGAATCTATGTCTGAGTTTTTAAGAGATAAAGGTTATACGGTTAAAGTTTTAAATTTAGTAAATATGATAAATTCAGATAGATGGAACCCAATTGATGAAATAGAAGATGATATAGCAGCTCAAAGCTTTGCAGAAACTGTTATGGCAAATACAAAAACTCCAGGGGCAAAATCAGATGAATTTTGGGATAAAACTGAAATGAATTTGTTGAAGGCGCTTGTCTTATATGTGATAAAGGAAAATTCCAAAGAAGAAAAAAATTTATCCACGGTTTATTCTATGCTTGCCTCAAGTGATGTATCAACCATAGATGCTATATTTAAAACACTTCCGTCATCTCATTCAGCGAAGCTGCCATATAATATATATTCTCAGGCAAGTGAAAAAGTAAGGACAGGTGTTGTTATAGGGTTGGGTTCAAAACTTCAGGTGTTTCAAAATAAACTTGTGCAGAATTTAACTGCTTTTAGTGATATAGATCTAACACTTCCCAAGAAAGAAAAATGTGCTTATTTTTGTATAACATCAGATATGGAATCGACTTTTGATTTTATAGCAGGGTTATTTTTTTCATTCTTATTTATAAAACTTACTAAATATGCGGATTATACGGCAAAAGAAGGACAAAAAGATGTATATTTTATCTTGGATGAATTTCCGAATATCGGTGCAATTCCTGACTTTACTAAAAAAATATCTACCATGAGATCCAGGGGGATTTCAAGTTGCGTAATATTCCAGAATATAGCTCAACTTAAGAATAGATACCCTAATGATGCATGGTCCGAAATTATAGGTAACTGCGACAGCAGACTATTCTTAGGTGCTACCGATATAATAACAGCGGAATTTGTATCAAAGCTTCTTGGAACTGCAACAGTAAAAGATGTAAGTTCAAGCAAGTCGGCAGGGTTAGAGGGAATTGTAGATTTTGGAAAGGTAACAAAGAGAGCAGTTAAAAGGAATTTGATGAATCCGGATGAAATATTGAGGCTTCCAAATAAGAATGAAATATTGATATTAAGAGGAGCAAAGCCAATTATATTAGAAAAAATGGACTACACGAGGCACAGACTTTCAAAATACATTAAACTTATTAAGATTAGTGATTATAAACCACTTTGGACAGAAAATTGTAATATAAAAAAATCTGTTAAAGTTAATGAAAATATAGAAGATAACAACGCAAATAATGTCAAAAATACTGGAAAATCTAGCTTTTGGTAAAGCAATCTCAAGGGGAGGCAAAGTGGTATTAAATCTCATAGTAATAGTGTACAATAAGTTTTATGCATATATCAAAATAAAATAGGTTGATATATGCTATTTTATTAGTATAATGATAATATGAATATTATTAAAATTAAATTATAAAATTAGTAATATCGTTTTATAATTTGCATACAAATATTCTAATGAAATAAGTAATTATCTTTAGAAATTAATTAAGGTATAGTAAGCATTACAATTAAAATTAGAGTGCAAAAGTATAATAATATGAGGTGTATTTATGAATAAAAAAAATGCAATAATTTTAGGTACTACATGTCTTTTTATTGCTGCTTTGGCAGTGGGATTATACGGTTATAAGATTTATTCAAAGGTAAAAAGTTATGATAGCTATATTTATCCTGGAGTAGTAATAGAAAACGAAGATGTATCTGGAAAGACACAGGAGGAGGTTGAAAAAATACTTAATGATAAGTACCAAGCTTCGCTTCAAAATAAAAAAGTAAGTATAAAGGTTGAAAGTAAAAATTATACAATTGCTTATTCTCAAATTGGAGCAAAATATGACATAAATAAAGCAATTAAAGAGGCTTATAACTATGGAAAAGATGGAAGCATCATGGATAGGTACAAGCTGTTAAAGAATCCAATATCAAAAAATATAAAGCTTTCATTTGCTTATAGTTCAAACACTAAACCTATAGATGATGTGATAAATAATATAAAGAATGATATTAATAAGGATCCTAAAAATGCCTCAATAACTAAAAATGGCGGCAGTTTTATTATTAATCCAGATCAGGATGGTTATAAATTAAAGGATCAAGAGCTTAAGAAGAATATTATATCAGCAATAAATGGACAAATTGGTGAAGAACCAGTTGTTCACGGAAATATAGAAACTGTAAAAGCTGGAGTGACTAAGGAGAAATTAAGTGGAATAAATACTTTTATATCTACATTTAGTACTAGTTATGGATCTATATCAAGTCCTGGAAGGATGACTAATATTCAGCTTGCTACAAAGACTATAAACGGTAAGGTGGTAATGCCAGGAGAGACTTTTAGTTTTAATGGAATTTTGGGAAGAAGAACTACTGAAAAAGGCTATCAATCGGCACCAGTTGATATAGGAAAGACTACAGGAATGGGGATTGGCGGAGGTATTTGTCAGGTTTCAACTACGCTTTATAATGCAGCGCTTCTTGCAGGAATTAAGCCAACTGTAAGAACCCATCATTCTATTCCATCAGCTTATGTTTCGCTGGGGCATGATGCAACAGTAGATTATGATGGAAAACTTGACTATCAGTTTAAAAATACTTTTAATTTTCCAATATACATTGAAGGTAGTTCAGCAAATGGTATAGAAACCTTTAACATATATTCGGATGCAAGTTTAAAGAGTAAGACTTATAAAGTTGTAGATGATGTTTTAGAAGGTGGTAAAAGAGTGAAGCTTTATCTTCAAACTTATCAAAATGGTACCATGATATCAAATGAACTTATTTCGAATGATTCTTATTAATGTATCTCTTAAAAAATGAAATTATAAAATATAGGGCTGCTGCACTAAATTTATAAATTACGATTGAATTAATTTTTGTGCAACAGCCCTAATATATACTGTGAATTAATTCAAATTATACTTTATGTGGAAAAATACTTTTGATTTAACGTTGCATATATTAAAATTTTCATTTAAATTAGAAGGATTTTTTTGTTTTTTGGAGAATTCAATATATAAGGTTAATTATTTGACAAAATTAGTGGAAGCGTTATAGCATAGTTTAGGTTAATATTTTGTAATATAAAATATTTTATGGAGGTAATATTTATGGGAGAGGCTATAGTAATAACATCTGGTAAGGGAGGAGTAGGAAAAACAACTACTACAGCTAATATAGGTACTGCATTAGCTTCTATGGGCAAAAAGGTTGTGCTTGTTGATGGAGATACTGGACTCAGAAATTTGGATGTACTTATGGGACTAGAAAATAGAATTGTTTTTACCCTTTTAGATGTAATAGAGGAAAATTGCAGATTAAAGCAAGCACTTATAAAAGATAAGAGATATGAAAATTTATTTTTACTTCCAACAGCTCAAACAAAAGATAAAAATGATGTTAAACCAGAGGAAATGCTTAATTTAATTAATGAACTTAAAGCTGATACAGATTATGTTCTCATAGATTGTCCAGCAGGAATAGAGCAAGGTTTTGAAAATGCTATAATTGGAGCTGACAGAGCATTAATTGTAGTTAATCCGGAAGTTACTTCTATAAGAGATGCTGATAGAGTAATTGGAAAATTGGATGCGAAGGGACTAGACAATCATCAAGTTATAGTAAATAGAATTGATTATGAAATGGTGAAAAAAGGGGACATGCTTGGCATAGAGGATATTATTGATAATTTAGCTATAAAACTTATAGGGGCGGTTCCAAATGATAGAGAGATAACTGTGTCTACAAATAGAGGTGAACCTATAGTTTTAAATGATAATGCTAAGGCAGGAAAAGCATTTAGGGATATAGCAAGAAGAATAACTGGAGATGAGGTTCCATTTCACACCTCTGAGAATAAAGGTGGAGGATTAATTTCAGCAATTAAAAGATTGTTTAATGTTAAATAGGAGTGAGGATTATGGATCTTTTTAGTATATTTAAATCTTCGTCTAAGGATGTTGCAAAGGAAAGATTAAAGCTTATATTGATACATGATAGAGCGGATTTATCTCCAGAACTTTTAGAGGCGATAAAAGGAGAAATACTAAATGTAATTGCAAAGTATGTGGAAATAGATAACTCAGATGTTGAGGTTAAGCTTACAAAAACAGATTTAGATGAAGGGAATTCCCCAGCATTAGTTGCAAATATACCAATTAAGAGAGCAAAAACAAAATAAGGTGATAAAAGGCTATGTATTTTTTAAATATTGTACATAGTTTTTTTATTTTTTTATGATATAATAAAATTCAAAAGGGCACTTAGCCCTATTTGTTTTGGTATAATTTCGTTGGATTATTATAATAATTTTGGAGGGGCAAATATGCTTAAAAAATTTCAAATAGATAAGAGATTATTAAAACAAATGGATTTATGGTTAATTATAATTCCAACTATTCTTGTAGCTTTTAGTTCGGTAAATATTTATAGTGCAGTACATAATAATGCAAACCTTGCAAGCAATTGGAAACTTCAAATTGCTTGGGCTATTATTGGTTTCATAATTGTTTATATTATAATTAAATTTGATTATAGAGTATTAATTAACTATGCAGAAGTTATTTATTGGGCTTCAATTGTACTACTTATAATTAACGATGTAGCTGGACATACTGTTAATGGGGCTACAGGATGGATAGCCATAGGAAAAAGGGCTATTCAGCCATCAGAATTTGCAAAAGTAGCACTTATAATTTTAGTCGCAAAAAAACTCGATGTTATGAAAGGCGATATAAACAATATAAAAAACTTTTTTACTATAATTTTTTATGCTGGCATAACTATGATACTTATAGTAATTCAACCAGATATGGGAATGACTGAGGTATGCTTTTTTATAGTTTTAGGTATGCTTTTTATTGCGGGTTTAGATCTAAGAGTTGTATTGGGTGGTATTCTCACCATAATATTAGGAATAGCTGCGGTTTGGCCTACGTCAATTATGAAGGCTTATTGGAAAGAAAGGTTTACTAGTTTTTTGAGCCCTGAAAAGTACATTAATTCGACGGGGCTGCAGCTTATACAATCGGAAATAGGTATAGGCTCAGGAGGAATATTTGGTAAAGGCTTTTTAAAGGGAACGCAAATACAAGGAGGATATATTCCAGAGACTCATACAGACTTTATATTTTCAGTAATAGGTGAAGAATGGGGACTTGTGGGTGGAGTAGCTTTGGTATTAGTATACTTATTATTGCTTTGTAAAATTGTGAATATAGGTAAAAATTCTAAGGATATATTTGGAAAGATATTTTGCATTGGAACTGCATCATCATTTTTATTTGCCATACTTCAAAATATTGGAATGACAATAGGAATTATGCCAATTTCAGGTATAGCACTTCCTTTTGTGAGTTATGGAGGAAGTTCTATGCTAACTGGTTTTATAAGCATTGGAATTGTTATTAATATAGGCATGAGAAGAAACAAAATTAATTTCTAAATCGTAAGTTTTTAGTAATAAATTTCTATTCTCATATATATAATTAGTATATATCAATTGTGTATAGGAGGAAAAGTGGGTAGTTTTAGTTCACAATATGAGGACTATTATAATAACATGCTTAAAAGAAGAAAGTATGATTCTTTTTCGTCTAATGGATATAATAGAAAGGATTTAACGAAAAAGCTTATAAATACTTTAAAGTTTCAAATTGTTGGAACTATAATTTTATTTTTAGCTGTTTTTGCAATGAGAGAGGTTTCAATGCCGGAAACAAAAAATACTTATGAATATTGTAAATATCTTTTAAATGAAAATTATGATTATGGAGCATTGATAAAACAAGTCGAAACTGTAAACTTAAATGATGTTCAAAACTATGTTAATCAAATCAATTTTGATAATATAGAAGCGAAATCCGTGGATTATATTGAAAACTTTAAATCTAAGATAACAGGAGAAGAAACTGTTGATGAGAAAATAGAAAGCAAGTATGTAGTACCAGTGAACGGAAAGATAATACGTTCTTTTGGAGGTAAAAATGATCATAAGGGTATAGACATCGCAGCCTCGGAGGGTAGTAATGTAAAGGCAGTGTATAATGGAACTGTGGAATTGGTGAGTCAAAATAGTGAAATTGGAAAATACGTTGTCATCGATAATGGAGATGGAGTCGAAAGTAAATACGGAAATTTAAATTCCATAAGTGTAAAAAAAGGGGATGGGGTGACTAAAGGAGATTATGTAGGAAAAGTTGGAAAAGAAGCAGAAAAGGAACCATCACATCTTCATTTTGAAATTATGTATATGGGAGAAAACAAAAATCCCGAAAGTTATTTTAATATAAATACGTCAGCTCAAAATTAGATTTTTGGCTTTGCGTATGAGCAATTAATGTGGGGCGTTTAATTGATTAAATTAAACAAATACTGTATTCCATATATTATAATACTATTCTTAGTTGGATTTAGAGGTCAACTTGCAACTATATTTATTTTTGTCATACTTCATGAATTTATACATTATTTAACTGCTAGGAAACTAGGATTTTCAGGTTTTCATATAGAAATACTTCCTTTTGGAGCGTCACTTAAACTTAAAGATTTAGAGGAGGCATCATGTAAGGAAGAGTTCATTATTTCTATATCAGGGCCTATGATGAATTTTGTTCTAGCGGTTATTTTTTATGCAGCTTTAAAAATGTATGATTATGATGAATTCTATAACTTTTTTATAATTAATTTGTCACTGGGAATTTTTAATCTTTTGCCAGCCTTCCCATTAGATGGAGGAAGAATACTTAGAGATATTTTGTGTAAGAAGCTTTTATATAAGAAGGCTAGCAAAATTACAGTCTATGTAAGTATGACAATCGGAATAATACTTCAAATATTATATTTAGTACCCCTCTTCTATGGGGTTAATAATCTAAATTTAATTTTAATTTCTTTCTTTATTTTATCCTGTTCTTTTAAAGAAAAGAGAAGAATAGTTTATGTAATTATGGAGGATATAATGAAAAAAAGATTAAAGTTTATGAAAAATGGAGTTATAGAAAATAGAATAATATCTGTTTTCTATAAAAAGGATTTGTTATTTGGGCTAGGTATGATTGACAAAAATAAATATACAATTCTAACTGTTCTAGACGATAATATGAGGGTTATGAAGATTATTTATGAAGAAGAAATAATAAATGCACTTAAAGAGTATGGAAATATTACATTTGAAGAACTTATTCAGATAAAAGGAAAGAATGTAGAACTTAACAGTTGAGTCATTAGCTATATATATGTTAAAATATTTAAATGTCTAAACTCAAATGATTTAACATTAGAGAAAAATTAGGAGGAAAAATTGATGAACAAATGTTCAGATGATATCTTATATAAAGTTGAGAAGCCAGCAAGATATGTTGGAAAAGAGTACAATTCAGTAATTAAGGATAAACAAAGCGTTGACATAAGATTTGCGTTTTGTTTTCCAGATGTCTATGAAGTTGGAATGTCGCATCTTGGAATTAAGATTCTTTATCATGTTTTAAATCTAAGAGAGGATACTTATTGTGAAAGAGTTTATGCTCCGTGGCCAGATATGGAGAAATTAATGAGAGAAAATAAAATTCCGCTCTATGCACTTGAAACAAAAGACCCTCTTTTTGAATTTGATTTTATAGGTTTTACACTTCAATATGAAATGAGCTATACTAATATACTCAATATGCTTGATTTATCAGGTATACCTGTGAGAGCGTCACAGAGAAAAGAAGAAGATCCAATAGTAATATGTGGAGGTCCTTGTGCGTATAATCCAGAACCTTTATATGATATAGCAGATTTGTTTTCACTTGGTGAGGGTGAAGAACATTTAAATGATGTTTTGGATTTGTACAAAAAGTGTAAAAGAGATGGAGTTTCTAAGAAAGAATTTTTAAGGATGGCATCTCACATAGAAGGAACGTATGTACCAAGTCTTTATAATGTAACATACAAAGAAGACGGTACAATTGATGAATTTAAACCTTTATATGATGATGTTCCTGCAAAAGTTAAAAAGAGAATAATTAAAAACTTTAATGATGTTGTTTATCCAGATAAAATCGTAGTTCCATATAATGAAATTGTTCATGATAGAATAATGCTTGAAACCTTTAGAGGTTGTACAAGAGGCTGTAGATTTTGCCAGGCAGGTATGATTTATAGACCTGTAAGAGAAAAGAAAACTGATAAATTAGTGGAACTTGCAGATAAGCTTATTAAAAATACAGGATATGAAGAATTATCACTTACATCCTTAAGTATATGTGACTATTCTGATATTCAAAATCTTATAAATAGGTTAGTTGAAAAATATAAAGATAGAAAAGTAAGTGTTTCTCTTCCATCACTTAGAATAGATTCTTTTTCTGTTGATTTGATTAAAGAAATTCAGAAGGTAAGAAAGTCTGGACTTACTTTTGCACCAGAGGCTGGAACTCAGAGAATGAGAGACGTAATAAATAAAGGCGTTACAGAGCAAAATCTTATGGATTCAGTGAGCAGTGCTTTTAAAAATGGATGGACTACAATAAAGCTTTATTTTATGATTGGACTTCCATATGAAACGTCAGAAGATGTAAGAGGAATTGGCGACTTAGGCAAGAAGGTAGTAGCTGAATATTATAAAGTTCCGAAGGAAGTAAGAAAGAAAGGGCTTAAGGTAACTTTAAGTACTTCAATCTTTGTGCCAAAACCATTTACTCCATTTCAATGGGCTCCAATGGATAATATAGAAAATGTAAGAGCAAAAATTGGAGAACTCAGAGCTGAACTTTCGGATGCAAGGGTTATAAATTATAATTGGCATGAAACTCCTGTAAGTTTTCTTGAATCAGTTTTTGCTAGAGGAGATAGAAGAGTTTGCGATGTGCTTATAAGAGCTTTTGAAAAAGGTGCAAAATTTGATGGCTGGTCTGAGTATTTTAATAATGATATATGGATGGAAGCATTTAAAGAATGCAGTGTAGATCCAGATTTTTATGTTTATAGAGATAGAAGCTATGATGAAATTCTTCCTTGGGACTTTATTGATGTTGGGGTGTCAAAGAAATTTTTAATGAGCGAAAACGAAAAGGCTAAGAAGGCGGTTGTAACACCAGATTGCAGGCAAGGGTGTAAAAACTGTGGGATAAACAAAAGCTTTAAAGAAGGGGAGTGTTTTGAAGGTGCGTTATTTAATAAAGTACAGTAAGGGTTACGATATAAAATTCGTTTCTCACTTAGATATAATGAGAAACATACAAAGAGCCTTTAATAGAAGCGGTCTCCCCGTGGAATACTCAAAAGGATTTAATCCACATATGACAATGTCTATAGCACAGCCATTGTCTGTTGGGGTTTATTCTGATGGAGAATATATGGATGTGGAATTTTTAGAAGAAGTAAATGAAGAACGAATAAGAAGCAAATTCAATGAGGTTGCTCCAGTAGATTTAAAAATAATTGAAGTTTTAAAAATTGAAAAGAAATATTATGATGATGGAAAAAAAGTTGAGCAGTCTATGGCAGCCGTAATTGCAGCAAGGTATTCTATAAGTATAAGATACAAAAACGCAGATAAGTTAGCAGAAGAAATGAAAAATCTTTTACATGGAAAAGAATGGATTACTCTTAAGAAGAGTAAGAAAACTGAAAAAATGGTTAATATAAGAACTATGATAAGAAAATTAAATTATAGAGTTGATGGTAGCACTTTACGAATAGATACTTTATTATCATGTGGTAGTAGAGAAAATCTTTCACCAGAACTTTTGTGCAACTATATAAAAGACAACACAAGTTATGCAGATCTTAATTTATTTTGTGAAGTTAAAAGGGAAGAAATGTATGGGCTTAAAGAAAATAATTTAGTTTCTCTTTTTAAATTTTTCAAAATATGAGGTGTTTTTATTGAAACAGATATATGTGGAACGATGCAGTAAAATTTTACGAATAGCTATAAAGAAGGATGGTGTATTAGAGCAGTGTTTTGTTGAAGAGGATAACGATATATGTTCAGGTCAGATATACAAGGGCATTGTAAAAAACATAGTTCCTGCTATAAAATGTGCTTTTGTAGATATAGGAGAGTCTAAAAGTGCGTATCTTTATATGGATAGTAAGCTTAATAATTTAAATTTAAAAAAGGGAGAAGAACTTTTAGTTGAGGTGATTAAAGAAGCAGCAGGAAGCAAGGGACCCAAAGTTAGCAATGCTATAACTGTGCCAGGAAGATATGCGGTAATTATAACCTCACACAATGAAATAGAAATTTCAAAAAAGATAACTGGTGAGGAATATATAAATAAGCTTAAACATTCTGTACTAAAACCAGAAGATGTGGGAGTTATGATTAGGACCAATGCACTTAAAGTTGATTTTGAAACTATAAATATTGAAATAAAAAAGCTATATGAAATATATAAAAATGTGATTGCTAAAAGTGAAAATTCAAATCATAAGGGCTTAATGTATAATGCAGGTGGTGCAATAGCGAAGGTTTTAAGGGATAGAGTTGATGAAGACACAGTTGAAATAGTAGTTAGCAACAAAGATGACTTTGATTATATAAAGGAATATGTCGATAGTAAAAAAGACATAAATTGTAAGGTAACCCTGCATGATAATATTATAAATTTAATGGATTATTATGGCATAGAAAAGGAAATTCTGGAATTGACCAATGAAGAAGTAAAACTTGAATGCGGTGGGTTTATAGTAATAGATAAAACTGAGGCTATGTATGCTATTGATGTAAACTCAGGAAAAAATGTAAAGAGTAGGGACATAATGCGTACAGCTATTGTAACTAATTTAGAAGCTGCAAAGGAGATAGTTCGTCAAATAAAGCTGAGGAATTTAAGTGGCATAATAGTCGTAGATTTTATTGATATTAATGACAATAGTGTTAAAAGAAAAATCTTAAATGTACTTGAAGAAGGTTTCAAAAATGACAAAAGTAAAACAGTGATTTATCCATTTACGGAATTAAATCTTGTTCAAATTGCGAGGAGTAGAAAAGGAAAATCCATATGCGAATACATAGAAGAAAAATGTGAATTATGCAATGGAAATGGAAAACAACTTAGTTTGATTTATATGAAAAATCTGATAGCAAATAAAATTGCAAGATGTTTAAATGAGCATAGTGGTGAAAAAAACATTTATATAGAAATGGATAAAAGATACAGAGAAAAAATACTGTGCGATGCAAAAGCTTTTGCAACTGATGTTGGATTAGAAGATGGAAACATATACGTAAATTTTAAGGATAATATGAGACTTTTCAAAATTGAGCTTGTTGTTTTTAAAGATAAAATTAAAGAAATTAGTCAGTTTAAGATTTATGGATAAAATTACTTTACAAAGGATATTGTATGTGTTACAATGGCATTTGTAAGACCGCACAAAAAGGGTTTTTTATTAAACACATAAAATGTGTACCCTCACTGGCGAGACCGTATATGAGGAGGTGTTTTATTAATGCATGCAGTAGTTGTTACAGGAGGAAAGCAATACAGAGTTCAAGAAGGAGACGTAATTTACGTTGAAAAACTTGAAGCTGAAGTTGATTCGAGTGTAGAATTAGGAAATGTTCTTTTAGTTGAAAAAGAAGATGGAATAGTAGTTGGAAAACCTGTAGTTGAAGGAGCTAAAGTTGTTGCTAAAGTTGCAGCACAAGGAAAAGCTAAAAAAGTTATTGTATTTAAATACAAGAGAAAGAAAGACTACAGAAGAAAACATGGTCACAGACAGGCTTATACTAAACTTGTAGTAGAAAAGATTGAAGCATAGTTATGATTGATATAGCTTTTAAAAAAAAGGATGGTATGCTTGTTTCTTATGTTATAAGAGGTCATGCAGACCGCACAGCAAAAAGCTTTGAAAAAAGTAATGACAATTATGATCCTGAAACTAACATGCTATATGATGATATAGCTTGTAGTGGAGTATCACTTTTAGGTCAGATATGCATACTTGGCATTGAAGAGGTATTAAAATTAAAAGTTGAATGCACTGTAGAAGAAGGATACATAGCTTTGAATCTGGAAAATCTAACCTTGAGAGAAATTGAAAAAACTCAGGTTTTGATGGAGACTACGCTTATAGGTCTTAAAAATTTAGAATTAACTTATAGAGAATATATGAATATAATCTTGGAGGAGGTGTAGTTATATGAGAATAATAAACCTTCAGTTGTGTGCGCACAAAAAAGGAGTAGGTAGTTCAAAGAACGGAAGAGACAGTGAGTCTAAGAGACTTGGAACTAAATCAGCAGATGGACAGTTTGTTTTGGCTGGCAACATACTTGTTAGACAAAGAGGAACTAAAATTCATCCTGGTGCAAACGTAGGTAGAGGTGGAGATGATACTCTCTTTGCTAAAGTTGATGGTATAGTTAAATTTGAAAGAGTAGGCAGAACTAAAAAAGTAGCAAGTGTTTATCCAGTTGCCACTGAAGAAAGTGCAGCAGAATAGTAAGAGCACCCTTTAAATTAGGGTGCTTTTTTAAAACTCTTAAAATTTTGCTGATAAAAATCTTCAAAATGAAGATAATAACTTATAACAATTATACAAATTTTAAGGTAAAAGGTGAGAAAAAATGTTTATAGATACAGCAAAAATATTGGTTAAATCAGGCAAAGGTGGAGATGGCGCTATTTCTTTTAGAAGAGAAAAATACATTCCACTTGGAGGACCAGATGGCGGAGACGGTGGAGAAGGTGGGAGTGTAATAATAACAGTTGATCCTAATATGACTACTCTTCTTGACTTTAAATACAGGAGAAAGTATGCAGCTAATGATGGAGAAAATGGCGCAGGATCAAAATGCTATGGAAAAGATGGAAATGACTTATATATAAAAGTTCCTATGGGGACAGTTATAAGAGACTTTGAAAGCAATAAAATCATGGCGGATCTTGCTCACACGGGAGATAAGTTTGTAGTTGCTAAAGGTGGAAAAGGTGGAAAAGGAAATGTAAAGTTTTGTACACCTACAAGGCAGGCACCTAATTTTGCGGAGCCTGGAATGCCGGGAGAGGATAGATGGATAAAGCTTGAATTGAAGCTTCTTGCAGATGTAGGGCTTATTGGATTTCCGAATGTAGGAAAATCTACACTTCTTTCAGTAGTATCAAAGGCTAGGCCTAAAATTGCTAACTATCATTTTACTACTATTACACCAAATCTTGGAGTGGTAAGTTTACCTGGTATAAATAGTTTTGTAATGGCAGATATACCTGGAATTATAGAAGGTGCAGCTGAAGGAGTTGGACTTGGTTTTGAATTTTTAAGACATATTGAAAGAACAAGGCTTCTAATTCATGTAGTTGATATTTCAGGTTCTGAAGGAAGAGATCCGTTTGAGGATTTTCTTAAGATAAATGAAGAGCTTAAAAAATACAATATTAAGCTTTGGGATAGACCTCAAATAGTTGCAGCTAATAAAAGTGATATGATTTATGATGATAAACAATTTGAAGAGTTTAAAGATAAACTTTTAAAATTAGGCTATAAAAATGTGTTTAAAATTTCAGCTGCTACTAAGCTTGGTGTAGATGAGCTTATAAAGGAAAGTGCCAGAATTTTAAGTACGATACCTGTAACGGATATTGAAATAGAGGAAGAAGACAAGTTTGTACCAGAGGATAAAAAGTTTACTTACACAATTAGGAAAGAAGCTAACTGCTATATTATTGAAGGAAGTTTTGTGGATAGACTTTTAAATAGTGTAAATGTAAATGAACCGGATTCACTTAGGTACTTTCATAAGGTATTAAAAAATAAGGGTATTATGGATGAACTTATGGAGCTTGGAATAAAAGATGGCGATTTAGTTAGATTAAATGATTTTGAATTTGAGTTTTTACTTTAGGAGGATTTTTATGTTAACTGGTAAGCAAAGAGCATTTTTAAGAAGTATGGCAAATACAATAAATCCGATTTTTCAGTTAGGAAAAAATGGAATAGACGAGACTTTTTTGAAACAAATAGACGATGCATTGGAAGCAAGAGAACTAATTAAAATAAATATTCTTGAAAACAGTGAGTTTACTCCTAGGGAAGCAAGCGATGTGATATGTAGCAAATTAAATAGTGAGGGAATACAGGCTATAGGAAGAAAATTAGTTTTATATAGGAAATCTAAGAAAAAACCCAAAATAGAAATTCCAAAATAAATCTAAATTTGATGAAGAGGGATATAATGGAGAAAAAGGCGATTTTGGGAGGTACTTTTGATCCTTTTCATAATGGACATATGAATATAGCTTATGAAAGCTTGTATAGACTTGGACTTGATGAAATTATATTTATGCCAGCAGGAAGTCCGCCTCATAAAAATGATAAAATAATAACTTCACCTGAGATTAGATATGATATGATAAAGAAGTCTATAACAGGTGAAGAAAAATTCAAAGTTAGTCGATATGAAATAGATAAAAAAGGATATAGTTATACTTATAAAACACTTGAATATATAAATTCAATTGAAAAGAATACAGAGTTATATTTTATAACTGGAGTAGATTGTTTAATGTATGTTGATGAATGGAAATGTCCGGAACAAATCTTTAAATGCAGTAAATTTGTTGTTTTTAATAGACCTGGATATGAAAGGAAGGATATTTTAAGGAAAAAAAGTGAAATTGAGAATAAGTATGAGCATGAAGTAATATTTATGGACATACCGCTTCTAGATATATCTTCTACACAAATAAGGAAAAAAGTAAAAAAATGCGAAGAAATAAAATATTTAGTACCCAGGGAAGTTTATGATATAATAAAGAATAATAAACTTTATATTTGAGGTGTTAATTATGTGGACAGAAAACGAAATTATAGAGTATTTAAAAAAAAATCTTAAGGAAAGTAGATTTAAACACAGTTTAAGCGTTAGAGATACAGCAGTTAAACTTGCAGAAAAATATAATTGCGATGTTAAAAAAGCCAGTATTGCTGGACTTGCTCATGACTGTGCTAAGAATATTGAGGATAAAGAAATAATAAATATATGTTCTGAAGCAGGATATATTTTAAATGAAGTTGAGCTTAAAAATCCAAGTATTGCTCATGGACTTGCTGGCAGTATAATAGCTAAAGATAAAATGGGAATAAACGATGAAGAAATATTAAATTCCATTAGGTTTCACACTACTGGTAAGAAAAATATGACGCTTCTTGAAAAAATTATCTATATAGCTGATTATGTTGAACCTTTAAGGGATTTCCCTGGTGTAGATGAACTCAGAAAAGCAGTAAATGATAATCTAGATGAAGCAATGCTTCTTTCTTTTGACCAAACAATAAAATACGTCATAAAAAGAGAAATGCTAATTCATTTGGATACTGTAGAGGCTAGAAATTATATGATTTATAATAAAGAGTAGGTGTAGTTAGTGAGAAATTCAAATGCAATAAAAAAAATACTTATTACTATCTCTATTATACTAGTATGTTTGCTTGTAGGTACTATTGGATTTTCATATATATATTTATCGTCTATGAAAACCAATTCTAAGGACATAAATTTAGAAGCTTCACCAGCAAAGGGGAATGAAGTTGTGAATTTTTTAGTTACTGGTGTTGATATAGGAAGTTCTGAAGCTGGAATTGATAATGCAGCACAAAGAACAGATACTATTATGGTGATTAGCTATGACCCAAGTCTAAAGACTATTAAGGTTATTTCTATACCAAGAGATACTAAAATAAAAATCAATGGAAAAAATGCGAAAATTAATTCTTCTGTACCAATAGGTGGAGCTAAATACCTTGCAGATTCCATTGAAAATATGATGGGGATAAATATAAATTATTATATGCAAGTTGATTATACTGCATTTAGAAATATAATAGATGCTATTGGGGGTATAGATGTAAATATTGAAAATGAAATGAATTATGATGACCCAGCTCAAAATCTTCATATTCATTTTACGAAAGGAAGTCAGCATTTAGATGGACAAAAGGCTGAAGAGTTTTTTAGATGGAGAAAAAATAATGATGGAACAGGATTTGCTGAAGGTGATATTGGAAGAATAAAATCACAACATAACTTTATTGAGGCAGTGGTTCAAAAATTAAAGACTAAAAGAGCAATATTTAAATTACCAGCAATACTTAAGGCAATTGCTAAAAATACAAAGACTAATATGTCGGCTTCAGAAATAGTAAAGTATGGATCAGCAGCATTAAAAGTAAATAAAAACAATATTACTATGAGCACAATAAAAGGAACATCTATGTATATAAATGGAGTTTCTTACTTTGTATATAATTCTAAAAGTAATAATCAAACAGTTGATGATAAAAGATCACCTGAAACTAGTAATGCAGATATTAAAAATTTGAAGGTGGAAATCTTAAATGGTACAGAAATAAATGGACTTGCAAAAAAGTATAGGGATAAGCTTATAAAAAAAGGATTTTCTGATATTACTACAGGAAATGCATCTAAAAAGCCAGTAAAGGAAACTAGAGCCACATTATATGGTATTGATGAAGGAAGCGCTTCGGAAGTTAAAAGTAAGCTTGGAATTGAAAATGCAGAACTCGTTAATAATAAGGCTCAGAAGTATGATATTATTATAATTATTGGTGAAGACTTTAAAGAATAGGAAGGCTTTTTAAATGGATAGTAAACTTAGTTTTTTTATAGAGAAGCAATATGAAGGTCGTAAAATAAAGGACTATTTAAAAGGAGTTCAAGGATTTTCAACTAGATTTGTAAGAGGTGCAGCATTTGACAATAGACTTTTTGTAAATGGAAAAACTGCAAGGCTTTCATATAAATTGAAATATGAAGATAAGATTGAAATAGAAGTTACAAAAAGCGAAAGCCAAAATGTAGAACCAGAAAAGATGGATATAGATGTAGCTTATGAAGATATGGACGTTATTGTTGTGAATAAATTACCAGGAATGGTAGTGCATCCTACAAAAAGCTATCAAAGTGGAACTTTATCAAACGGGCTTATATATTACTTTAGAGAAAAGGGAGAAAATTGCATAGTAAGGCTTGTAAATAGGCTGGATATGGATACTTCAGGGCTTGTTTTAATAGCTAAAAATCAATTTTCTCATATGGCGCTTGCTAGGGATATGAATAAGGAAAGTTTTAAAAAAGAGTATATAGCTGTAATTCATGGACACCTAAAACTTGAAAGTGGAACTATAGATAAGCCTATTTATAGAGACGAAGGAGGCTCCCTAAAGAGAATTATAGATGATAGAGGACAAAAGAGCATAACTCATTATGAAGTTATTGAAAAATATGAAGATAGCGAAATGGTAAGGTTAGTTCTTGAAACTGGCAGAACGCATCAAATACGGGTGCATTTAAGCAGTATGGGCAATCCTATATTTGGTGATTCTCTGTATGGTGTTGAAGAAAAGGAATATATAAATAGACAGGCGCTTCATGCGTATAAGCTTCAGTTTCCTCATCCAAGAAGTGGGAAGGTAGTAAGTATTGAAACTGAATTGCCTGATGACATGAAGGAACTTGTAAGCAAACTAAAAAAATAGTATTAAGGAGGAAGAGATGTATTCTTTTTTCTCCTTAATACTATTTTTTTAATAATGGCCTTGTTTTAAAATGTAACCTTAATAATATATATTTTTATTAGATTTTTTCGATTTAGCTTTGAAAAATATAAATAAACATCCAAGCAGTAATATAAAACAGAAAATTACTAATATAATGTATTGAGAGGTATTTGATATTTTATATGTTCCAATAGTTCTTAGTTTATAATTCGTACCACTTATGAGCTTTAAGTCAGATAAATCTTTATTATCAAGCTTAAGTTTCAAGGTTAACAACATATCTCCCTTATTGAAACTTGTTTTTTTAATTGATCCTTTTTTAATAGAATATTCAGGTTTAGATTTAGAGCCTTTTTGAGCCACATAATAGTAATCACTACTTGCAATAAGAGGGATTTTTGTTCCATTTAGATTATAATAGGTAACGATATCTCCTTTTGAAAACAACTTTTTCTCTTCAAAATTATTAAACGCATAATCCAGCAAAATTTTAGTATCTTCATAAAAAGTTTTTGTTTTACCATGAAAGGCAACTATAAAAGTTGAATTATTTCTAGTTGCTGCTGCTGAAAAAGAATGAAAAGATTGAATGGTATATCCAGATTTAGATCCTAAGATACCCTCATAATAGCAACTTGATTGCTTATATAATAGTTTATCCTCATTCCAAAATCTTCTCGTTTTTTTTGTATTATCAGCGTTAAATTTATTTGTAGGTGACATTTCATATACTAAAGTAGTAGATACTTTTGTAAATTCAGGATGCTTGAGTAATTCTTGCATTATTAAAGCAAGATCTTTGACTGAAGATTTATGCTTATCATCATATAAACCATTTGGATTTTCAAAATTTGTGCTAGTGCATCCTAATTCTTTAGCTTTTTTATTCATAAGTTTAGTAAACTCTGGTACAGAACCGCTTATATGATCTGCAAGAGCGACAGCAGAATCATTTGCAGACATTAATAATAGTGAATATAACAAGTCTTTAATTTTAAGTTGTTCACCATTTTCTATGTATATTCTATTTCCATCTATATATTTTGAATTTTTAGTGAGGAAATCATTGCTTACAGTGATTGTGTCTTCAAGATTACAATTTTCAATTGTTAAAAGGGCTGTCATAAGCTTTGTTGTGGAAGCCGGTGGAAAAATCGCATTCATATTCTTATAATATAAAACTTCACCTGTTTTTGCATCTATTAAAACTGCATTATCAGAGCTGATTGCTGGTGCTGATGGTGCAGCATAAGTTTCAAAACCTAAGTTGAAAATAAGTGTTGCTAAAACTAATATAGCGCATGCTATTTTTTTCATAATAACCTCCTTAAAATAATCATGCTAATAGTATATCAAAAAAATGTGATTATAGCAAAAAAAGTGCTTAAATTTCGCTGCATTTGGCGATAATTATAATGAAATTTAATATTTATAGGGTTCTTCTAATCACAAGCTACATAAATATTATAAAAAATAGCATTATGGTTAATATTATTAAAATTTATAGGGATGATAGTCATTATGATAAAAAATAGAAAGAAACTGATAGGCTCTATTATAATTTTGATTATTTTTGTAGGTTTATTATTAATAGGATACATATCTTATAAAAATAGAACTGCAAATGACTTTAAAATTGAGGATTCTTTTGTTAAAAAAGATAGTAAACAAGAATCTTCTAAGCAGGAAGCTTCCAAGAAAGAAATTAAGGCTCAAATTTATGGTGAAGTAAATAAACCAGGAGTGTATTCTCTTGATTCTGATGATAGGATTGAAGAACTTGTGAAGTTCGCTGGTGGATTTACTGATAAGGCCGATAAGTACAGTGTAAATGGAGCAGCAAAAGTAAGTGATGGTGCTAATATATATGTGAAGGCTAAGGGTGAAAGCATCAACACAAGTATAACAAATAGCAGCGAGGGAAATAGTAAAGCAGCGATGAATCAAGAAGAAGGAGAGAAACTTGATATTAACTCTGCAACGGAGGAGGATATTGTAAATAAAAAGATAAAGGGGATAGGAGATGGACTGGCTAAAAAAATAATTGAGTATAGAGAAAAAAATGGTGGTAGAATAAATTCTGTTGAGGATCTAAAGAAAGCCATAGGACCTAAAAGAGGTGAAAACCTAAGCCAATATGTTGAAATAAATTAAAAAATAAAGATATTGCCAATAAATACGATATTATTTATGTATATTTTACTGGGGGTTGATTGAATGATTGCTGATTGGTATGGTTTAGCTGCAGTTGATGTGGTCAAGCTATTCAGAAGTAACAGCATAAGAGGGCTTAACTCTGATGAAGTTGCTTTTAATAGAGAAAGATACGGAAGTAATGGATTAATTGAAATAAGTAAGAAAAAATTTATTTTTAGCGCACTTAGGGAAATGATTAAACCGTGGATTATGCTGCTTATCATAGCTTCCGCAATGTTTGCTTATTTAAGGAAATATGATATTTTTTTGCTTACAATTGTTTTTATGTTTTTAGATTTGGCTATTGTGATAAATACTTATTACAAAAAATACAGAGAAATCAAAAATATTGAAAGACTTAATTATAATTTTTGTAGTGTGCTAAGAGGTGGAAAGCTCATAAAAATTCCTGCTATGGAACTTGTAGTTGGTGATATTATTATTTTTTCTAAGGGAGATATAATTCCAGGAGAAGTCAGAATAATTGATTGTGATAAACTTAAAATCAATGAAGTCAACATAACTGGTGACGAAAGTATTGTGGAGAAATTTTCAGCCAAAATAGGAGGAGATGATATACCTATATCTGAAATGAAAAATATGCTTTTTAAATCTTCAGTAGTTGTTTCAGGAGAAGGGGAAGGCATAGTTGTTTCAGTAGGTATGAATACTGAATTTGGAAGAATAATGGATTCATTTTTCAATGGAAATAATAACAGAAATTTTATAACGGATAGAGTTAAAGAAACTGTTAATGCTTTTACTGTAATTGCTTTTTTTATAGCTATATTTGTTATTATATACAAGAAGGCCTCCTATGAAGGTATGTATGAGAGTGCACTCATATGTATATCTGGAATGCCAATGGAAATTACCTTCATCTTATTTGAAATATTTCATATATCTAAACAATACTTAAAGCAAGATAAAATTGTTTTAAAAAACTTGTCGATAATAGAAGAATTGTCACAAATAAATGCAATATGCATAGAAAAAGAGGATGCACTTACTAAGAATCAAATGTTTATTAAAAGCATATATGATAATACAGATTTAAAAACGGCAGATAAAGATTTAATATGGACAGATAACATAGAAAGAATAATGAACATAGGTATTTTATGTAACGATTATAATCAAAATGATTATTCTCATACTACATTAAATATTGTGGAAAGATCAATTATAGATTATGTAGAAAGAAAAGGAATTGATATTTTTGAAGTTAAAGGAATTAAGAGAATTTTTGAAATACCATATGATGCTGAAAAACGAATAAAAACTACAGTTAATAAAATAGATAGAAAATATAGAGCAAATGTAAAAGGTGCTTTAGATGTTATTTTGGAAAAGTGTACTCATGTTATGATTAATGGTACGGAGAGAGAAATTACAGATGATATTATAAACAAGATAAAATTAGCAGATATACAAATGAGTAGTGATTCACTGCATGTGGTGGCTTTTGCATATAGGAATTTTAACTATAGACCTAGTGAGGATGAAAATATAGAGAGTAATCTCGTTTTTGCAGGTTTGGTAGGGTTTGAGAACCCAATAAAAGATGATTTTAAATATACCCTTGAAAGATGTAGAAATGATGGAATTAAACCTATTATATTTACTGAAGATAGTAAACTTACAGCATTGTCTATAGGAAATAAAACACGTATTTTAAGTGAGGGAAATTCTGTAATATCTGGAATTGAACTTGAAAATATACTAAATGATGAATTTGAAAGACATGTAGAAAAAATAGGGATGTATTCTAGAGTTTCAAATAAAAATAAAGAAAACATTGTAAAAACACTGAAGAAATTTGGATATAATATTATCATAAGCGGATCTAAGCTTACAGAACTTCCAACATTAAAAGAGGCAAATTTATTTATATCTTCAGGAAGGACATGTAATAAAATAGTAAAAAAACTCAGTGATATATTTTTTGAAGAAAATGATTTTGGAAAGATATTGAAGATAATAGAAAATAGCAAACGATTAATAATATCAATAAGGGATATGATTAAAAATATAATATTGGGTGATATTTGTATTACGCTTATGCTGCTGATATTTTCTATGCAGAACAAAAACATGCCTTTTGATATATATGCAATTATATGGATGATATTTATTTGTTTTAATTTAAACGGAATAGCTATATTAACAAATTATACTAATGTTTCTGTTGAATATGATTATGAAGTTGAAAAAGAAAGATTATGGAATATAAATATATTCTCAGTTTTATTAAGCAGCATCTTTATATTAATGATTAGTTTTTCGGGGTATTATTTTCTTTCAGATTATAAGCATATAACAAATGCAGATAATTTTATTTTATATAGTATTATTTATGCAAGTATCATATATGTTCTTATAAATAACTTCAAAAATAATCTGCATTTTTATATTGTTATAATTGCCAATATTGCTATTCAAAGCTTAATCTTATTTACTGGTGCAGGTAAAGCTATTTTCAGCATTGATATTCTTAGTTTATATGAACTAGAAGTGCTTGGGGTAGTTCTTTTAGCTGAAGCAATTTTGCTAGGAATTAAAAGAACATTTTCATAGATGTTAGGCTTGTTTCAAATAAGTGTTGATTAAACTTTATAGTGATGGTTACAATTTAAAAAGTGGAGGTGTATTTTTGTATGAGTAATCCACTGGTATTTTATTGTATCAGCACTATAATAGGAATCTTATCATATATTATTTTAAATTATAGTATTGTTTTAGGTGCAGTAATAGCTGCATCTTTTTTTGGAATATTGTATTTTAATATAGACAAAAAATTTTGTGCACTGTGTATTTTATTTGTATGTCTTGGTTTTGTAAGTTCAAATTTATATTTTAATGTTAAAATTCCCAAACAGGCTGCTTTAGAAATTAGAATAAACAGCAAAAATAATTATTATGCTGAAGGAAGTTGCTTAGGAAGAAATTTTAATTTGAAGGGGAACTTAAACAAAGTAAGTGTTGGAGATTTGGTAAAAATATACGGTGAGTTTAGCAAAGATATAGATTATGATAATGGAATAATAGGTGATTTAAATGTCAAGGAAGTTAAATATGTAAAGAAAGATTTTATTTCTCAAATATATGATTTTAGAAGAAAGATATTTGAAAAGTATAAAGGAGAAATGGGAAAAGATGATGCAGGAATTGTAATGTCTCTTTGCTTTGGAGATACTTCAAATTTAAGCAGTGAATATAAAAACAATTTAAAGACACTTGGTATAATACATGCCATAAGTGTATCTGGAATGCACATAGGAGTTATATATATTGTCATGGAGAAATTGCTAGGCACATTTGGTGCACTTATAGTTTCTCTAATATATGTTATATTTACGGGTAATCTGCCTGCTACTGTTAGATCATTTATAATGATAGCTATTTTAAAATTATCTTATAGAATACATAAAAACTATAATGCTCTGGTTTCTTTAGCATTTTCGGCCCTTGTTATGCTTGTATTAAAACCATATTACTTATTAAATATAGGTTTTGATCTTTCTTATCTTGCTACTTTAGGTATAATAATTTTTTATAAAAAAATAAGAAGAATGATGTATAAGCTTCCACAAAAATTAAATGATGCTTTAAGCGTTACACTAAGTGCACAAATTTTTTCTGTTCCATATTGCCTTTTAGTGTTAAACAGCTTTAGTGGAGGATTTATACTTGGAAATCTTATAGTTGTACCAGTATACTCTTTAATAGTGCTGCTTGGGAATGCAGGAATATTTTTATTCCAATTTGACTATCTATTTTCGTTATTATGCAAGGGTATTGATATTATTTTAAAATCTTTAGATGGAGTTATAGATGATTTACTATTTATTACTCCACATATAACCTATGCAACAAGTTTTATAGGGGTTGCACTTATTTTTATACTTGTAAGTTTTGCTATGTATTTAAAGGGAAATAAAAAGCTTAAGTACTTTCCTGTAATTATATTCATAGCTGTTACTTTTCAAAGCTATTGCGTTTTCCCTAAAATAAGCTATGTTACGCTTAAAAATAGCAGTGCTTTAATAGTAAATTATAAAAATAGATCTGTTGCAGTTATGAATGGTTATACTAAAAACGAAAAGGATAAAAAGGAAATTGCTAATAGATTTAGCGTAAATGGCTTCGTATATAACTATAAAACATTTATTATAAATAAGGTTTATAGAATATCTGTGGATAGTTTAAAAAATAACGTTGAAATTTATTGCAATGGTAAAAAAATGCTTCAAAGTGATAGTAATAATATAGTTTATAAAAGAAGTTATTTAAATGGATATGATATAATTAAAATGGATAAAACCCAAAAATACGATTCGTATAAGATAAAAGCTTCTGCTTTAATTATTTTTGGCAAGATATTAGTTTTAAGGGGTGAATAAGGTTGATAAATTACCTGGAGCTTGATGATGATATAAAAAAGGGAAATTTAAAAAATTCATATATAATATTTGGATTTAATGAACAGCTTATTAAAGATTATATTAAAAAGATTATAGGCAAGCTTGTAAATAAAGATTTTATAAGCTTAAATTATGATGTTTTTGACGGCAGCACTGTAGATTTTAATTCAATATATAATGCTTTAGAAACAGTTCCTTTTATGAGCGAAAAAAGGGTTGTTGTTGTTTATAGAGCAAATTTTTTAGGCGATAATTCTAAAAACTTCAATAAAAATGGTGATGATATAGTTAAAAGCCTTGAAAATTATATAACTAAAATTCCAAAGCAAAGTGTTTTTATAATGTATTATGTATTTGACAATCCTAGGGAAAGAATTTCAAAAAAAATAAGGAGCTTTGAAAAAAAGACTTGTGTAGTTGAATTTTCAAAGCTTAAAGGATTGGGACTTCAAAAAAAGGTAAAAGAGATTTTTGAAAGCAAAGGTAAAAATATTGGCAAGGCTGAATTAAGCTTTTTTTGCAGTAAGGTAGACGATAATGTTGATGTTATAATCAATGAAGCCGAAAAACTGTGCTGTTATGCTATAGATAGGGATATAACTCATGATGATATAGAATTAATATGCCATCCTAAGGAAAGCAACGATATATTTAATTTGGTAGATTTTATATCTCAATCAAAGCCGGAAAAGGCAATTGAGATATTAAATGAAATTATGTTTAAAGGTGAAAAAGCCAGCGTTATATTGTACATGATAGAAAGACAATTTAGGATAATGCTTAATTTAAGAATAGGTATGGAAAGCGGAAAAAGTAAAGAAACTCTCTCTAAGGAATTGAGGTTAAACATATATATATGCGATAAAATGATGCATCAATGTAAGAGCTTTAGTGTAAACAAGATTGTAGGGGCAATTGATTTGTGTTTAAGTACAGAGAAGGAGCTTAAAAGCTTATCTGGAGAAGCAAAGTTTAAAATGGAGTTATTGATAATTAATATAGCAATTCTAAGATAAAACTTTGTTTTAAATACGTATAAAAAATAAAAAACCGGATAAACCGGTTTTTTTTCTATGCGTTTAATGCATTTAATTTAAAAGCTAATCTTGATTTTTTTCTTGCAGCTTTATTTTTATGGATTATACCTTTAGAAGCAGCCATATCTAAAGATACAGAAACTGTTTTATATGCTTTTCTTGCTTCTTCAACATTTTTAGCATCAACAGCACTTTCGAATTTTTTTATGTAAGTCTTTAAAGCTGACTTAACCATTTTATTTCTAAGAGTTTTTGTTTCTATTACTTTTATTCTTTTTTTTGCTGATTTTATGTTTGCCATTTTTTCACCACCTCAAATTTTATATAACCACACAGCTTTGGGGAAATCTGCGTATAAGTAACATTCACATTCAACATTTAACAAATGCCATTATAACATTAATCAAGATATTTATCAAGTGAAACTTATACAATTTAAGAATAGTATGTGTAAAATAAGAGAAAATAAAGATAAATTAACTCAATTTAAGTTATCTCAATATAAAAATATTGTGAACTAATTCGAGTTAAGGGTTTTAACTTGCCTTGCTCGTTAAAAGACTAACTTTTTCACTTATGTGAAAAGTGAAGGGTTTGACGATGCTTTGCACGTCAAAGGTGAACTTTTCGTCTAAAGCCAAAAGTTAAGGTGATTTTTCCTTCTCTTCGCTACGGAAAAATAAATAAATTAAAGATTTTCTGTAGTAAAACGGAAGAAAATCATCATTAACTTTTTACTGAAGGTAAAAAAGTTCACCTTTTAGCGAGCAGAGCAAGTTAAAACCCTTCACCCTTAGCTTTTTCGCCTTCTTTTTGGGCGAAAAAAATTAGTTATTACTTCGCAATATTTATAAATTGTGAAAGTTAATCAAATTAAGGAGGATTTAATTAAATGTTTAATATTAGAACCGATCTTGCTATTGAAGCTACAGAAATATATTCTAAAGAAGCCAAAAAAAATGCTATAGATGGAGTTATAGTGCAAAATAGTACAGAAGATGATGTGAAGGTTACAAGGGTTGAAATAAAAAATGATGAAGGTGAGAGAACTTTAAATAAACCTAAAGGTACATATATTACCTTGGATATACCTAAGCTCTCAAATTATGAACAGGAAGATATCGATAGGGTTGGAAAGATATTAGGAAAAGAAATATTAGAAATAATAAAAGATACAAATTTTCGTGATGATATGACAGCTTTAGTTGTAGGACTTGGAAATTGGAATATTACGCCTGATGCGCTTGGACCTAAGGTTATTTCTAAAATTATGATTACAAGACACCTAAAGGAGTATATACCTGACAGCATAGATGAAGGTATAAGACCAGTGTGTGGTATTGCACCAGGAGTTTTAGGTATAACTGGTATGGAAACGGGTGAGATAATAAGAGGTATAGTTGATAGGATAAAACCAAACCTCGTAATATGCATAGATTCTTTAGCATCAAGAAAGATGGAAAGAGTAAATTCAACAATTCAAATAGGAAATACTGGAATTTCACCTGGCTCTGGGATAGGAAACAAAAGAATGGAAATAAGTAAAAAAACTCTAGGAATACCAGTTTTGGCTATAGGAGTTCCTACGGTGGTAGATGCTGCTACTATGGCTAATGATACCATAGATCTTGTTATAGAAGAAATGACGGGTGCTGCTACAAAAGGCAGTGGATTTTATAATATGCTAAAGGAAATTGACAAGGCAGAAAAAGAAAAGATGATACATGAAATACTTGATCCATATATAGGTAATTTAATGGTTACTCCCAAAGAAGTGGATATGGTAGTGGATGTTTTGTCTAAAGTAATATCTACAGGAATAAATATTGCACTTCAGCCAGCACTAGAGCTTAAGGAGATAAATAGGTACATAAGCTGAAGATTTATATACAGTGAAATTTTTATTGTAATAAAATCACATTTCGAAAGTATATTTTATATAGGAGGGATGTGATCATGTATTATAATAAATTGATTAACGAAGATAAAGATAAGCTTATAATAAAAATAAGTATATTTACGCTGCTGATAAATTTGCTGATTTTTATGTGTATTTTCAACAAAGTTAAGGCGGGCTCCGATAAAAAATATTCTAGAAATAATTTGTCCTATGTTCAAATAATTAATTATACACTTCCATCGGTTAAGGTTTTAAATTTTGATGAAGAGGATATGGTTGAAAACAGTTATTCTATAAAAAATTTGGCACTATCAGTTATTGGAATAGATATATACAATCCAGAAAAAATATTAAGTAAGGAAATATCTTGTTTTGATAGTGACGATATGTCCGATAGTAAAATGGCATTTAACAATAATCAAAATAGTAGCAATGTGGGTGATTTTAATTTAAACAGCAGTGATATATCTAAAGTATCATCTGAAAATAACAACTCAAGTAACTCAAAAAATACAGTTTCTCCAGTGTATGATCCTAAATTAAAGAAACCATTAGATGAATCTAAGCCAGAGGTTTTAATATATCACAGTCACACTACAGAAAGCTATAAGCCATACAATCAAGATGATTTTGATGATGATCACAATGTATGTGCTGTTGGAGATGAACTTGTAAAGGAGCTTGAGCAAAATTATGGCATATCTGCAATAAATGATAAAACACTTCATAATGCAGTATATACTAAAAGCTATACTCGTTCAGGAGAAACTGTAGATAAGTATATGAAAAAATATGGTGATTTTAAGATGATAATTGATATGCATAGGGACTCAAGCCCAGATAAAACCTCTGTAACTACCAAAATAAATGGAGAAAATGTTGCAAAATTTATGTTTGTAATGGCTAGAAAAAATCCTCATTATGCTAAAAATATAGCTATGGTAAATAGTTTAGTTTCACTTACAAATAAATATTTTCCTCAGATGTTTAATGGAATTTATTATTATGATTACGGTACAAATTACTTTAATCAAGCAAAAAGCAATAATGCATTTTTAATAGAAATAGGTTCTCAGGTAAATACCTTGGATGAAGCAAAGGCTACACAAAAATATATTGCTAGAGTTATTGCAGAGTATTTAAATGGTAAAAAATGAATAATAAATTAAAAAAAGTGCATCCTTATAATTAGGAGGTGCTTTTTTTATTTATGGCAAAAAAGTTAAAAATAATTTTTATAAGTTTAATATTAATGATAACATTAATTTCTATTTGCATTAACAATATACAGCTAAACAGAAATATATATTGCAATGATTTACATATAAAAAAAAGTAAGCAGGATATGATAAATAAAATTAATGACTACAATTTAGATGATATGGAAAAACATCTTGATAATTTGGAAAGTAAGGACCAAAATAGTAAAGAAAAAAACAGCATTTCTGATGTGATTGAAAAAGTATATGTTCCTAAATTCAGAATACTTTTTAGGACTAATCCTTTAGATATAAGATTAGAAACTGAAAATTATAAATTTTATATTAACAATGAAATTGTAGTTGCCTTTGGAAATAGGTTTGCAAATATAAACAATACATGCTCAAGATATATAGATGGTATTAACTCGAGATTTAATGAAATTGAAAAGGAAGTATATGCATTTGGAATAAATTTTAATGAAAATGTACAAAATGGCTTGGAAAATTTAAAAAGTGAGATGAACAAACTGTAAAAATTTCTTTGGTTGACAAAAAACCTTCTATGTATGCTATAATTTATTTTGATTTGTACACGATTAAAAATGATATTTATTAGATTACTTGAAATCTTTTTTAAGCTTTGTAGTAATTTCAATAATACATAATATTAAAGGGGGATTTGCAGCATGCCTAGTAATAGACAAAAACACATAAGGAATTTTTGTATAGTTGCACATATAGATCATGGGAAATCAACACTTGCAGACAGGCTTTTAGAGATAACAGGAACTCTTACTGAGAGAGAAATGGAACAGCAGGTTCTTGATAATATGGATATAGAAAGAGAAAGAGGTATTACTATAAAGTCACAGGCTGCAAGACTTATATATAAAAGACCTTCTGATGGTGAAGAATATGCTCTTAATTTAATAGATACTCCAGGTCATGTAGATTTTAACTATGAAGTATCTAGAAGTTTAGCTGCATGTGAAGGAGCAGTACTTGTTGTGGATGCTACTCAAGGAATACAAGCTCAAACTTTAGCAAACTGCTATATGGCTATAGATCATAATTTAGAGGTCGTGCCTGTTATAAATAAAATAGATCTACCAAGTGCAAGACCAGATGAAGTAAAAAATGAAATTGAAGATGTTATAGGAATAGAGGCTCAAGATGCCCCACTTATTTCAGCAAAAACAGGACTTAATATTGAAGATGTGCTTGAGGCTGTGGTAGAAAAAATACCTTGTCCTAGTGGTGACGAAAATAAACCTTTAAAAGCACTTATATTTGATTCGTATTATGACAGTTATAGGGGCGTAGTATGCCATATTAGAGTAATTGATGGTGCCATAAAAGCTGGAACTAGGGCTAAACTTATGGCAGCCAACAAGGAATATGAAATTACAGAAGTTGGTGTGTTTATTCCAGATTATCTTAAGGTTGATGAATTAAAAGCTGGAGATGTTGGATATGTTACAGCATCTATAAAGAATGTAAGAGACGCGAGAGTTGGAGATACAATGACAGATGCAGATAATCCAGCAAGCGAAAGGCTTGAGGGTTATAGACCAGCTATACCTATGGTGTACAGTGGAATATACCCTGTAGATGGCGCTAAGTATCCTGAATTGAAGGATGCACTTGAAAAGCTTCAGGTAAATGATGCAGCCTTAAATTTTGAACCTGAAACTTCTGTAGCACTTGGATTTGGATTTAGATGCGGTTTTCTTGGACTTTTGCATATGGAAATAATACAGGAGAGAATAGAAAGAGAATTTAATCTTGATATTATAATTACAGCACCATCAGTTGTTTATAAGATAAAGAAGACCGATGGAGAGGCTATAGATATTACTAACCCAGCTAATCTTCCAGAAACTACAGAAATAGATTACATGGAGGAACCAATTGTGAAGGCTCAAATAATTACTCCTGCGGACTATGTTGGAGCGGTTATGGAGCTTTGCCAAAACAAAAGAGGTATTTTCATTGATATGCAGTATATAGAAACTACAAGAGTTATGTTAAATTATGTAATTCCTCTAAATGAAATAATATATGATTTCTTTGATGCATTAAAGTCAAGAACAAAAGGATATGCTTCTTTTGATTATGAGCTTAATGGATATGAAAAAACAGAACTAGTTAAATTGGATATACTGCTTAACGGAGAAGTAGTAGATGCGCTTTCAATGATTGTTCCTAAAGAAAGAGCTTACGGAAAAGGAAGAGCTATAGCTGAGAAATTAAAAGAAATTATACCAAGACAGTTATTTGAAATACCTATTCAAGCAGCAGTTGGAGGAAAAATTATAGCAAGAGAAACTGTAAAGGCTATGAGAAAAGATGTTCTTGCAAAGTGCTATGGTGGAGATATTTCAAGAAAGAGAAAACTTCTTGAAAAACAAAAAGAAGGAAAAAAGAGAATGAGACAGGTTGGAAGTGTTCAAATTCCACAGGAAGCATTCATGTCTATATTGAAGGTGGATTGATTATGGGAAAATTGGGTTTGTATATACACATTCCTTTTTGTAAAAAGAAATGTCTGTATTGTGA
The DNA here is from genome assembly GCF_021043395.1 of Clostridium guangxiense. Lineage (GTDB taxonomy): Bacteria > Bacillota > Clostridia > Clostridiales > Clostridiaceae > Clostridium_S > Clostridium_S guangxiense. Next base: position 24,378 of record NZ_JAJNKE010000021.1, on the reverse strand, counting down.
TTTCCCATCCTATAGCTGCATGGAAAAATATATGCTTGACTATGTAAAGGCATTGTGCCTTGAAATAGAAAATAAGTGTAAGGGTAAAAGATTTAATACTATATTTATTGGAGGAGGAACTCCAAGTTATTTATCTATGGAAGCATGGGAGATTTTAAAAGAAACTTTGCATAAAGTTAATAAACATGAAGATTGTGAATTTACGGTTGAGTGCAACCCAGGTTCTTTTGATAAGGATAAGCTTGAAGTTATAAAGACAGCTGGTGCAAATAGGATAAGTATAGGACTTCAAGCATGTCAAAATGAACTTTTAGCGAGCCTTGGAAGAATTCACAATTTTAGCGAATTTTTAAAAGGCTTTGAAATGGCAAGAAATATCGGATTTAAAAATATAAATGTAGATTTGATGTTTGCCATTCCAGGACAAAGTTTTGAGCAGTGGAAAGAAACTTTAGAAAAGGTAAGTAACTTGAATCCAGAGCATATCTCATGCTACAGCCTTATTGTTGAAGAAGGAACACCATTTTATAAAATGAAAGAAGAAGGAAAGTTAGCACTTCCAGAAGAAGATGTTGAAGTTAAAATGTACAACTTTACTGTAGAGTTTTTAAGAGACAATGGATACAAGCAGTATGAAATATCAAATTTCTCTAAGGAACATAAAGAGTGCAAGCATAATTTAATATATTGGAGTATGGATGAGTATATAGGCTGTGGTGCCTCTGCTCATTCTTATTTTAATAATATAAGGAATAAAAATGAGAGCAATGTAAAAAGATATATTGAGAAAATTTTAAGTTATGAGGATACATCAGTTGAAAAACATGAAAATTCTACGAAAGATAATATGGAAGAATTTATGTTTTTAGGACTTAGAAAGACCAATGGAATAAGAATCAGTGATTTTAAAAGTAAATTTAATGTTAATATTTATGACATATATGGGGCCGTAGTTAATAAATATGAAAAGCTAGGACTTATTAAGATTGAGAGTGATAAAGTTTTTTTGACAGAAAAGGCAGTTCATATTTCTAATACTATAATGTCTGATTTTATATTGGAGTGATATTTTAAGCAAAGTAGAGAAAATTAGGCAAATAATAAAAATAATTTTATTATTTAACTTATAAGCTTAAAAATGAGATTTTTCCATAAAGTAAAACATATTGACAAATACAAAACAAGGTGTTATTTTATAAACATAGTCATTAGCACTCAAACAAGGTGAGTGCTAATAAAGAGGTGAGAATATGGATATGGAGGAAAGAAAACTTAAAATCCTTCAAGCAATAATAAATGACTATATAAGCACTGGTGAGCCTGTAGGGTCAAGAACTATAGCCAAAAAATATGATTTAGGTATAAGTTCGGCCACTATAAGAAATGAAATGGCTGATCTTGAGGAAATGGGATATATAGAACAACTTCACACTTCTTCAGGAAGAAAACCTTCTGATAAGGGATATAGACTTTATGTAGATAAGCTTATGAAAGTGCCTAGAATATCACCTGAAGAAGAGATGATAATAAAAGCTAAGATAATTGATGAAGCTCTTTTTGAAGTCGATAAAATTATTAAGCAGGCTATGTCATTAATTTCTGATATGACTAAGCTTACATGTATAGTTAAAGCTTCATCAGCTGATAAAAGTTATATAAAATCCATACAGCTTATTAATGTTTCTTCAAGTAGTATACTTTGTGTAATAATAACTGATAATGGATTTATTAAAGATAGCATTATAAGAGTATCAAAAAGTGTTATTGATGAAAACTTAATGAAAATGACTGCTTTAATCAATGAAAGAATAAAAGGTCTTACTATAGAGCAGATAAACCTAGAAGTAATAAATAACCTTAAAAATGATTTGAGAGGATATGAAGATATATTCTCATCCATTATTACTAATATATACACTATATTAAAGCAGTCGGATTCATCTAAGGTTTATATGGAAGGAACAACAAACATATTTAATTATCCAGAGTTTAGAGATATTGAAAAGGTTAGGGATTTCCTTTCACTTGTAGGTAATAATGAAATTATGAAAAGTCTTATTAATGTTTCAGATGGATTTACTATAAGTATAGGAAATGAAAATAATATTTCTGAAGCTAAAGAATGTAGCATAATTTCATCAGTGTATGGCGTAAATGGGAGACCGTTTGGTACAATTGGAGTTATAGGGCCTACAAGAATACCTTATTCTAATGTTATAAGGGTCATAAAGGAAGTTGTTGATCAAATTAATGATAATCTAAAAAGGTTGTATGACAATGATGAATAAAGTAAGAGGTGAAGTTGATGAAAAAAAATAAAAAAGATGCTGAAAAAGCTATTGAAAATGAAAATAAAGATGAAGCAGTAGTAGAAGATAAAGTTCAAAATGAAGAAGAAGTTGAAGTTCAAGATAAAAAAATAGAAGGAGAAAAAGAAGAATCTCCAGAAAAGAAAGAGTTAGAAGATATGAAATTATTCAATTCCAAGTTGAAAGATGACAATGAAAAATTATCAAATGAACTTGAAACTATGAAGGATAGAATTTTAAGACTAACTGCAGAATATGACAACTATAGAAAGAGAACTGCTAAGGAAAAAGAGGGCATATACACTGATGCATGCAGTGATGTTATAAATGAAATGCTTCCATCTTTAGACAACTTAGAAAGAGCAGCTACATCAAGTGGAAGTGCTGAAGATATAAAAAAGGGCATTGATATGACTATAAGACAATTTAAAGAGGCTCTTACAAAACTCGGTGTTGAGGAAATACCAGGTGAAGGTGCATTTGATCCTAATTTCCACAATGCTGTTATGCATATTGAAGATGAAAACTATGGAGAAAGCGAAATAGTTGAAGTTCTTCAAAAGGGATATAAAAGAGGAGATAAGGTATTAAGACATAGTATGGTAAAAGTAGCAAACTAAAATATATAGGAGGTTTTTATTATGTCAAAAGTTATAGGTATTGATTTAGGAACAACAAATTCATGTGTGGCTGTTATGGAAGGTGGAGAACCTGTTGTTATAGCTAATGCTGAGGGTGCAAGAACTACTCCTTCAGTAGTATCATTTCAGAAAAATGGAGAAAGACTTGTAGGTCAGGTTGCAAAAAGACAGGCAATAACAAACCCTGATAAGACAATTATATCTATAAAGAGAGAAATGGGAACATCACATAAAGTATCAATAGATGGTAAAGATTATACACCACAAGAAATTTCAGCAATGATACTTCAAAAATTAAAAGCTGATGCAGAAGCTTATTTAGGAGAAACAGTTACTCAAGCAGTTATAACTGTTCCAGCATATTTTAATGACAGCCAAAGACAAGCAACAAAGGATGCAGGAAAAATAGCTGGTCTTGAAGTTTTAAGAATAATAAATGAACCAACAGCAGCATCACTTGCATATGGTCTTGACAAAATGGATACAAATCAAAAGATATTTGTTTATGACCTTGGTGGTGGTACATTTGATGTATCCATACTTGAACTTGGAGATGGAGTATTTGAAGTTAAATCAACAAATGGTAACACTCGTTTAGGTGGAGATGACTTTGACAATAAAATAATGGATTACATTGCAGAAGAATTTAAGAAAGACAATGGAATAGATTTAAGAAATGATAAAATGGCACTTCAAAGATTAAAAGAAGCTGCTGAAAAAGCAAAAATAGAATTATCATCTTCAATGCAGACTAACATAAATCTTCCATTTATAACTGCAGATGCAACAGGTCCAAAGCATATAGATATGAATTTAACTAGAGCTAAATTTAATGAATTAACTCATGATTTAGTTCAAGCAACAATAGAGCCAATGAAGAAAGCACTTAATGATGCAGGACTTTCAATAAATGAAGTAGACAAAGTAGTACTTGTCGGTGGTTCAACAAGAATTCCAGCTGTTCAAGAGGCAGTTAAACAGTTTACAGGAAAAGAACCTTCAAAGGGAGTTAATCCTGATGAATGTGTTGCAGTTGGAGCTTCAATACAGGCAGGAGTTTTAACAGGGGATGTTAAAGATGTACTTCTTCTTGATGTTACACCTCTTACTCTTGGAATAGAAACTTTAGGAGGAGTTGCAACTCCATTAATAACAAGAAATACTACAATACCTACAAGAAAGAGCCAGGTATTCTCAACAGCAGCAGACAATCAGCCATCAGTTGAAATCAATATAGTACAGGGTGAAAGAAAAATGGCTGCTGACAATAAGAGCCTTGGAAGATTTACTCTTGATGGAATAGCACCAGCTCCAAGAGGAATACCTCAAATAGAAGTAACATTTGATATAGATGCAAATGGTATAGTAAATGTTTCTGCTAAAGATAAGGGAACAGGAAAAGAATCTCATATAACAATTACAGCTTCAACAAACTTAACAGATGAAGAAATAGATAAAGCTGTAAAGGATGCAGAAAAATTTGCAGAAGAAGATAAGAAAAAACAAGAAAAAATAGAAGTTAAAAATAATGCAGATCAAATGATCTTCCAGACTGAAAAGACATTAAAAGATCTTGGAGATAAAGTACCTGCTGAAGATAAAACTAACATTGATGCAAAATTAGAAGATCTTAAGAAAATTAAAGATAGCGATGATACAGAAGCTATAAAGAAAGCATCAGAAGATTTAACTCAAGCTTTATATGCAGTAACAACTAAAATCTATCAGCAAAACCCAGGAGCAGCACAGGGAGACCCTAATGCAGCAGGTGCTGGAAGCCAAGGCGCAAATTCTGGCAATGCTGGAGATGGAAAAGGCAATGGCGACGATAATGTAGTTGATGCAGATTTTAAAGTTGATAATGACAAATAAAAAATGTTTGAAAAAAATTAATTTATAAGTATAATAAAAGGGAAACTGATATTAAAAATAATAGAAGTTGTTTCCTGAATATAAGGGAATGGGTTTTTACCCTTCCCTTAATTTTAAGTTAGTAGAAATTCAGCAATATAATTGTAGATTTTGGGTGGTGAAAGGGATGGCAAAAAAAGACTACTATGAGGTACTTGGACTTCAAAAAGAAGCCTCAGAAGATGAAATAAAAAAAGCATTTAGAAAACTTGCAATAAAGTATCATCCTGATAAAAATAGAGGTAATAAAGAGGCTGAGGAAAAATTCAAAGAGATAAATGAAGCCTATCAGGTTTTATCAGATCCTGAGAAGAAAGCTAATTATGATAGATTTGGAACAGCTGATTTTAATGGCGCAGGCGGAGGCTTTGGTGACTTTTCAGGCGGTGGTTTTGGCGATTTTTCAGACTTAGGAGATATATTTAGTTCATTCTTCGGTGGTGGTTTTGGAGGCGGAGGATCTAGAAGAAATCCAAATGCTCCAGAAAGAGGAAATGACCTTGAATATACCGTGACTTTAACTTTTGAAGAAGCAGTTTTTGGAGTTAAAAAAGAAATTAATTTAACTAGAAGTGAATCTTGTGAAACATGTCATGGAACAGGAGCAAAGCCTGGAACATCGGCTAAAAAATGTGATAAGTGCGGAGGTTCGGGTAGAATAAGAGTTCAGAGAAACACTGCACTTGGAAGTTTTGTAACTGAAACCTCCTGTGATAAATGTGGTGGTAAAGGAACAATAATTACTGAACCATGTCCGGATTGTCATGGCTCAGGTAATGTAAGAAAGAGAAGAAAAATATCTGTAAATATACCAGCTGGTGTTGATACTGGCAATGTAATACCTCTTAGAGGGCAAGGAGAGCATGGCAAAAATGGAGGACCAGCAGGAGATTTATATATAAATATAAAAGTTATTCCTAGTAAACAGTTTAAGAGACAAGGTTTTGATGTGTATATGGATACTCATATAAGTTTCCCTAAAGCATCATTAGGAACAGAAATAACAGTTCCTACTATTGATGGTGATGTGAAATATACAATTCCAGCAGGAACTCAATCAGCAACTGTATTTAGATTAAAGGGAAAAGGAATTTCTAGAGTCAATAGTTCAGGTAGAGGAGATCAGTACGTAAAAGTTATAGTTGATGTTCCTAAGACTTTAAATGAAAAACAAAAGGAAGCTTTAAAATTATTTATGGAAGCTAGCGGAGAGTCTTCTAATGAGAAAAAGGGGAAATTTAAGTTTTTCTAAACTGTTTTAAAGAAGGATTTTAGAGCATAATATAGAATAGTTAAGTATGATAGTAATCTGACTATAACTTGGAAGGAATGATGCTCTATGATGCTTGATCTTGATGCAAGTGAGGTAAAGAAAATAAAAAATTTAATAAACACTAGAATTCAAGAATTGCGTTACGATATGGATGAAGAATATGAAGATAGTGAAGAAGAACTTAGAAATGTCATAAGAGGTTATAAAAAACTCCTTGGTAAAATAGAAAGCCAAGTAAAAGAGTGATATAATGTTAAATACAAGTAAGAATTAAGACTTCTTACTTGTATTTTTAAGGTGATTTTGATAGAAATGCATCCAAGTTTAGGAGGGCTCTATGCCCTCCTAAATCCTATCATAAATAATATATTTGGAGGAATAAAGTTGGATAAAGATTGGATAGAAGTTAGTATTGTAACAAGCAGTGAGGCTGTTGAGGCAGTTACAGGAATACTTTACAATACACCTGTTAAGGGAGTTTCAATTGAGGATTCAAATGATATCGAATTTAAGAAGAAGCATCATGGTGATTGGGATTATTTTGATGAAAAACTTCTCAATATAAAAGAAGGTGCGGTAATAAAGGGATATTACAAAGAAGACAAGGAATTTGAAAATAATTTTGAATACATAAAAAAAAGTGTTGATAATTTAGGCGAATTTGGAATAGATAAAGGTAAAGGTCTTGTAGTTTCTAATAAAGTTAATGAACAAGATTGGGAAAATAACTGGAAAAAGTATTATAAGCCTACTAAAGTTGGTGCTAGAATTGTAGTAAAGCCTATATGGGAAAAGTATGAACCAAAAGATTACGAATTAGTTGTAGAACTTGATCCTGGTATGGCATTTGGAACGGGAACACATGAGACTACAAGGATGTGTATACAGGCACTTGAAAGATATGTGGATGATAATTCAACGGTTTTTGATATAGGAACAGGATCTGGTATACTTGCTATTTCAGCAGCTAAATTGAATGCAAGTAAAGTTTTAGGAGTTGATCTTGATCCTGTTGCGGTAGATTCTGCAAAACAAAACTTGAAGTATAATAATTTAGACAACATTGAAATCAAACACGGAGATTTAATGGAAGTTGTTGAAGGAAAAGCAGATGTAATTGTAGCAAATATTATTGCAGAAGTTATAAAGATTTTAATACCTGATGTAAATAAATTTATTACAAAGGGAGGATATTTTGTATCATCTGGTATAATAAAAGATAGAGCTAAGGATGTAATTGAAGAATTAAGAAAAAATAAATTTGAGATAGTAGAAGTTAATAACCAAGGAGAATGGGTCTGTATTGTTGCAAAAGCATAAAATATTTAAGGAGAGTGTTCTAAAATATGCACAAATTTTTTGTCGCCAAAGAAAATATAGTTAATAATATTGTAAGTATATACGGCGATGATGTGAAACATATATATAAGGTGTTAAGGCTTAAAGAAGGGGAAAAAATAAGCATAAACAACTGCAATGGAGAGGAATTTGTAGCAGAAATAACTCATATAGATAAAAGCATTGTAGAAGCTAAAATAATAGAAAAATTAGATGTGAACAATGAAAGTCCACTTGATGTATATTTATTTCAAGGAGTCCCTAAAGCAGCAAAAATGGATATTATAGTTCAAAAAGGTTGCGAACTTGGACTAAAGGAAATAAATCCTGTTATAATGAAAAGAGTAGTTGTAAAAAACGAAATGAAGGAATTCAAGAAACTGGATAGATGGAATAGGATTGCATTTGAAGCATGTAAGCAAAGTAAAAGAAGTTTAATAACTAAAGTAAATGATGTAATTGAGTTTAATGATATGCTTGAAAAGCTAGAAGACATTGATCTAGTGATAGTTCCTTATGAAAACGAAGAAGGTACTGGACTAAAAAAAGTAGTGAAAGAAATAGATGGTAAGAACATTAAAAATGTAGCAATTGTAATAGGACCTGAAGGTGGTTTTGATGAACAAGAAATAGAAGAACTAAAGCAAATTGGAGCACATATAATTACACTAGGACCTAGAATACTTAGAACTGAAACAGCAGGTTTTGTATGTACTTCACTTGTTATGTATGAACTATCCGATATTGGAGGAAATTTATAATGAAAGTTGCTTTTATCACACTTGGATGCAGAGTAAATTCATATGAAAGTGAAGCTATGGCCGAAAAGTTTATTAAAGAAGGATATGAACTTGTAGAGCCAGGAGACAAGGCTGATGTTTATGTTATAAATACATGTACGGTTACAAATATGGGTGACAGAAAATCAAGGCAGATGATAAGTAAGGCAAAAAAATTAAATAAGGATGCTCTTATAGCAGTTGTAGGATGTTACTCTCAGGTTGAGCCTGAGAAGGTATCTAAAATAGATGGTGTTGATATAATACTTGGAACTAAAAATAAGGGAGATATAATAAAATATTTAAATGAATTTATTGAAAAAAGAAAGCAAATAGTAAACGTCAAAGATGTTTTTAGAGATAAAAAATTTGAAGATCTTAAAATAGAAGAATATCATGATAAGACAAGGGCGTTTTTAAAAATACAGGATGGCTGTAATAGATTTTGTTCATACTGTCTTATACCTTATGCAAGGGGTGGAATATGCAGTAAAGATCCTGATGAGGTAATAAATGAAATCAAGGAACTTGCTAAGCACGGATTTAAGGAAATTATATTATCAGGAATACATATAGCATCTTATGGTCTTGATCTTAAAAATGGTTGGGATTTAATTAGGATTATTGAAGAAGCCGAAAAAATTGAAGGTATAGATAGAATAAGAATAGGATCAATTGAACCGACATTTTTTACAGATCAAGTAATTGAAAAGATAAGATCTATGAAAAAGATGTGTTCTCATTTTCACTTGTCACTTCAAAGTGGGTGTACAGATACACTAAAGAGAATGAATAGACATTATACAGCAGAGGAATACAAGAATATTGTAGAAAAGATTAGAAAGAATATAAAGGATGTGTCAATAACAACTGATGTTATTGTGGGTTTCCCAGGTGAAACTGAAAGTGAATTTAATGAAACTTATAATTTCCTTAAGGATATAAAGCTTACTAAAACTCATATATTTAAATATTCTAAGAGAGAAGGCACAAAGGCAGCTGATATGAGCAAGCAGGTTGATGGTAATGTAAAAGAAGCTAGAAGTGCTAAGCTTATTGAACTTAACAATAAAAATGAGAGTGAATTTATAAAGAAATTTATTGGAAGAAGTATGAAGGTGCTTTTTGAAAGTAATTTTGAAAATAATAGTAAATTGTACGAAGGATATACTACTAATTATATAAAAGTTGTAGTAGAAAGCCATAAGAATATATCTTCATCTATATTAGATGTAAATATTATTTCTGATAAGAATGAGTATTTAATTGGCGAAATTATACAGTGAATGCATTGCATAGAGGAAAAAATTTGATTTATATTGAATATATTATCAGAAGGGGGTGATTACATGGATGATTGTGTTTTTTGTAAAATAGTAAAGGGAGAAATACCAAGTAATAAAGTATATGAAGATGATAAAATAATAAGCTTTAAGGACCTAAATCCTGAAGCTCCAGTGCATGTGCTTATTATTCCTAAAAAACATATTTCAAGTCTTAATGATGTTAATGATGAAGACGCTGAAATAATAGCACATATATTTAAAACTGTTCCTAAGCTAGTAAAAGAGCTTGGAATTGATGAAGCTGGGTATAGAATAGTTTCAAATTGCGGAGAAAATGGTGGGCAGAGTGTTCCACACGTTCATTTCCACTTACTTGGAGGTAGAAGTCTTAACTGGCCTCCAGGCTAAAAACATGCATATAAATTGTTCTATGAACGCATGAAATTGTTGACATTAAAGCTTTATGTGTTGTATAATTGTTTTGTGTTATTTTGCCCAATAGCTGCATTTGAATTATAGTTAAGCTAGCGGAGGGAGGGATATAGATGTCAGAAATTAAAGTTGGCGAAAATGAATCTTTAGAGAATGCGTTAAGAAGATTTAAGAGAAAATGTGCTAGAGCGGGGGTTCTTTCAGAAGTAAGAAAGAGAGAACATTATGAAAAGCCTAGTGTAAAAAGAAAGAAAAAATCTGAAGCTGCTAGAAAAAGAAAGTTTAAATAGGTTTGAAAGAAGGTACGTGAATGTCCCTTAAGGAAAAACTACAGCAAGATTGGAAAGAAGCCTTGAAAAGTGGAGGTAAATTTAAGGCTAACATAATCAGTATGGCTAGAGCTGCTGTTTTACAGGTTGAAAAAACCGATGGCGAAAAGTTAGATGACTCAAATGTCATTGAGGTTTTATCAAGAGAAGTTAAACAGAGGCGAGAGGCTTTAGTTGAGTTTGAAAAAGGTAATAGGCAAGATTTAGTTGATAAAGCTAATAATGAGATAAAAATCCTTATGAATTACCTTCCTCAGCAATTGACTGAAGATGAGATTAAAAGTATTATTAACGATGTAGCTAAAGAAGTTGGAGCAAATGGCATGAAAGACATGGGAAAAGTAATGAAATCTGTAACTCCTAAAACAAAGGGACGTGCAGATGGTTCATTAGTTAGTAAACTCGTGAAAGAGTTTTTAAATAGTAAATAAAATGGAATTGTATAAGATCCGGATTTGCCGGATCTTTTATTAATGTGATTTCGTAAGAAATGTATTCAAATTGGAGATGGCTTAATGACATCTCCAATTTTATTTATGTGAAATTGGTGCTAGTGGAAATAAGATGGAAGGAGTTTAATATTCCTTCCATTTTTATTTTGTAGTAATTTATTGTAGCTTAAAGTCATAAATTAATATGGAAGTGTTGTAACGTTTGAGGGTGGAAGGGTGAAGAAATTTAGATTAAGTAACATAAAAAGAAGTATAGCAAATAAACTTGATTTTCCAACAGATATAGTTTTAGACATACCAAAGATAGATATCTCAATATTAGGAAATGAAGAAATATCCATAGAAAATCATAAGGAAATTCTTACCTTTAATGAAAATCTAATTAAAGTAAGTACTACATCAGGAATTATAAGGATAAAAGGAAGCAATCTTGAAATTCTTTTTATAGGGAAAAGCACAATAATAATTGGCGGGAAATTCAAAGCTATTGCGTATGGAGATGATAGTGATGAAAGTTAAATTTGATAAAACAAAACATGCTTATATAACCATTGAAATTAGAACTAAAAAAATTGAGGAGTTTTTAAATTTACTTTGGAGAAATAAAATAAAATTAATTGAAATACATAGGATGGATATGAACTTAATTCGTATAGAAACAGAACTTAAAGATTACAAAAAAATAAAGGATTTAGCAGCTAAAACAAAATCAAGAGTAAAAATAATAAGAACAAGAGGGTTTGGGTTCGTTTTACTTAAGTTAAAAAATAGATTTTCTCTAGTGATAGGAGCTGTCATGTTTTTAGTTGTTATACATTATTTAGCTGGTTTTATATGGGGAATAGATATAAATACAGAAAAAAATATACCACCGTATAATATAAGGCTCCAGCTATATAATTTAGGTATAAGACCTGGAATAAATAAAAGAAACTTAAATGTTTATGATATTGAAAAAAAGCTTGCTCTTAGAAATAATGATATAATGTGGGCCAGAGTTAGGATATATGGCTCTCATCTCAAAGTTAATATTGCAGAAAGGCAAGAACCACCTCAAATAATAAATGACACTAATCTGTGTAATATTGCAGCGAATAAAGACGGGTATATACTTAGAATTTATACAAAGTCTGGTACTGCCGTTGTTAAGCCTGGAGATGTCGTTAAAAAAGGACAAGTACTTATAAAAGGAGAGCAAGGAAAGGAAGGAAGTACTTATAATGTTCACGCAGAAGGAAATGTTATTGCACAAGTTTCTTATGAAAAATCAGTGGACGTTAGCTTATCTAAGCATGTTAGAGTGAGAACGGGAAAAAATTTGGAAAATTATTATATAAAAATTGGAGATAAAAAATTTTATTTGAAAAAAAATGCAAACAAGTTTAAGAAATATGATAAAATAATAGATAGCAATTTATTTTTTAATAAAGAAACATATTATGAAGTTGAAGATAAATTAGAAAAGCAAAATAAGGAAAAGCTTATTAAAAATGAAGCCGATGAAATGTATAAAAAAATTTCTTCTAAGTTTGATAAAAATATAAAAGTAATTAATAAAAGCGTTGATACAACAACAAGTGGAGATTTGTGTACAATTAGAATTTTAGTAATAACAGAAGAAGATATAGGAATGATACAGTAAATAGGGTTACTGATTCAACTATTAATTTATATATGTCTCATGTGCCTTGAACATGCATAGATTAAGTTTTGGTACGGTAACCCTTTATAAGCAGTGTTAAACAAAAGGGTGAATTAATATGAAAATATTTATGCTTATGAAAAAAAATGAAGTTAAAAAGGTGTTAATTTTATTAGTTTCCTTTTTTATTATCTATGGAATAATTTTAACATCTTTGATTACTAAAAAATACAATTTAAAAGAAGGAGATATTGCTAAGATAGATATTAAAGCGCCTAGAGATGTAAAAGATAGAAATGCAACTAATGACAGAATAAACCAGGCGGTAAACTCTGTAGGGCTTCAATACAATAAAAATTCTCAAGTTTTAGACGAAAGTTTATCCGATCTAAATGAAAATTTTGCAACTATAAATTCTGTTAAAGATACAACTTTTGATAATTCTAAAAAATTGGATGAACTAAAAAGCTCTATTACAGCAAATATTAGCGATGCTGACTTAAGTGCAATATTATCTTTAAGTAAAGATGAAACAAAAAATTTGCAGCAGGTTGTAATTAAAGCAATCAAAGAAATATATAATGGTGAAATTCGTGAAGAAAATCCAGAAGATATTAAAAAAGCCAAAGAAACTGCTGATGCACAGTTTAAAAGTGCAAAACTAAATAAAAGTGAATATAATTTAGCAAAAGACATAGTATATTCTTATATAAAGCCTAATATGACCTATGATTCCGACAAAACTAAAGAAATCAAAGAGGAAATTGCCAAAAAGGTTTCCCCTGTAATAGTAAAAAAGGAGCAAGTAATTGTTAAAGAAGGCGAACCTGTAACTGCAAATGAAATTGCAATACTTGAGGATCTTGGGCTTTTAAATAGTAAAAACAATTATAATTGGTATATATACATCAGTTTAGCTATGCTTGTTTCTATAGTACTATTTCTTGAAGTATACTATATTTTTAAATATTATAAACAAGTTTACGATGACAGTGGAAAACTTATAATGGTGTTTATTTTAAATATAATATCTATTATATTAGCTAGAACTATAAGCATTATTTCACCATTTTTAATACCACTTGCATGTGTACCTATGCTTTTAACATTGCTTTTAGATTATAAGATAGCATTAATAGAGAGTATATTAAACAGTATTTTAATTTCTGCGGTTTGTGAATTTAATACGGAAATAATTTTACTTACAATATTAAGCTGTATTTTAGTATCAATAGTATTTAGAAAAATGCAGCAGAGAAGTGATACAATTTATGCTGCTATGTTTATAGCCTTTATAAGTGCAATTGTAGCATTTTCTGTTGGATTTTTACTCAGCAATAATGTTGTTGATAATGTTAAAAAAGCAGCATTTACTTTTATTGGAGGGATTTTATCAGCAGTTCTCACAATAGGTTTTTTGCCTATTTTCGAAAATGTTTTTGGAATAGTTACTTCGGTAAAGCTTCTTGAATTATCAGATCCAAATCATCCTCTTATGAAAAAGCTTTTAATGGAAGCACCAGGAACATATCATCATAGTATAATGGTAGCTAATCTTGCAGAGGTTGCTGTTGAAAAAGTTGGAGGAAATCCACTTTTAGCAAGAGTATCTGCGTATTACCATGATATAGGAAAAATAAAGAGGCCATACTTTTTTAAGGAAAATCAAATTGGAGTTGATAATCCACATTCAAAGATAAATCCTAATTTAAGTGCTCTTGTTATAATCTCTCATGTAAAAGATGGCATAGAGCTTGCAAAAGAGTACAATATACCAAAGATAATACAAAATGCCATTGAGCAGCATCATGGTAACACTTTGGTTAAATATTTTTATATAACGCTAAAAAATTCAAGTGAAAATCCAGATGAAGTAAAGGAAGAAAACTTTAGATATCCAGGTCCTGTTCCAGAAAGTAAGGAAATAGCTATTATAATGCTTGCAGACAGTATAGAGGCGGCTGTAAGATCAATACATGAACCCACTAAATGCAAAGTAGAAGAGATGATAAATAATATAATAAATGAAAGGTTAAGTGATGGACAACTAAGCAATTGTGATCTCACTCTAAAGGATATTGGAGAGATACGAAAAGCATTTTTAAAAGCACTGCTTGGAATATATCATCAAAGGATAGAGTATCCTGTTGATAAAAGTGAATTGAAAAAACAAAAGGAGTAAGAACTTTATGATATTTATAGATAATAGACAAGAAATTATTAATGTAGAAGATAAGCTTTTAGATAAGATAAAAGAAATAATTGATTACGGACTTAAAGAAGAAGGAGTTAAAGTAGATTATGAAGTTTCTGTAATACTAATCGATAATAAAGAAATAAGGAATATAAATAGAGAAAATAGAAATGTAGATAGTGTTACAGATGTGCTCTCATTTCCTATGCTTGAATATCCAGAGGGAAAGGTTTTTAAAGATGTATATTCTGATTATGAATTTGATGATACATATTTGGATGATGAAAAACTTGTCATAGGGGATATAGCAATTTCTCTTGAAAGAGCCAAGGAGCAGAGTATAGAATATGGTCATTCTTTTTTAAGAGAAGTTTTATATCTTACAGTGCATTCAGTACTTCATCTAATGGGGTATGATCATATGGAAGAAATAGATAAGG
The DNA here is from genome assembly GCF_021043395.1 of Clostridium guangxiense. GTDB lineage: Bacteria > Bacillota > Clostridia > Clostridiales > Clostridiaceae > Clostridium_S > Clostridium_S guangxiense. The sequence continues at coordinate 9,352 of NZ_JAJNKE010000021.1, read as the reverse complement.
AAAAAATGAGGGCAAGAGAAGAAGAAATATTAAATAGGTTTGGTATTAGTAGATAATTATGGCATGCACAAAATTGTGTGCATGCCATAGTTATCATTAAAATAAAAGCATTTTTGTAACAATTATAAAATTAATTTGATATAATTTATTATATATATAATTTACTAAGTGAATTCTTAAGGTATGGGATGATATTTATGAAGATGAAAAAGCTTGTGGATAGTTTTAACTATGCAATTGAGGGTATAATATATGCTATAAGAACACAACTTAATATTAGAATAGATTTTATATTTACACTTTTGATACTTACTGTTTGTTTTTTTACAGATTTGTCTAAGGTTGAACTTCTTGTAATAACCATAACTATAACAATGGTAATAGCAGCAGAACTCATTAATACAGCTATAGAAAGTGTTGTTGATTTGTATGTCAATTACTATCATCCACTCGCTAAAATAGCAAAGAATGTAGCAGCTGGAGCAGTTCTTGTAACGGCCATAAATGCTGTCATAGTAGGATTTGTTATATTTTGGAATAAACTTAAACCGGCTACTAATCACCTCATAAATAGAGTTAAAAATTCTAATCCATATATGCTGTTTATGATATTGATTATTGTTTGTATTGTTACGCTTATAGTCAAGGCAAAATTTGGCGAAGGAACTCCTTTAAGAGGAGGAATGCCAAGTGGTCACAGTGTAATAGCATTTTCATTAGCAACAATGATAACACTTATATCACCAGAAATTGAGGTTATAGTTCTTAGCTATCTCTTAGCAGTAATAGTTGCTCAAAGTAGGGTCGATTCAGAAATTCATTCTGTGTTTGAAGTAGTAGTAGGAGCAATTTTTGGAATTTTAATTACTATAATTTTATTTAAGATATTTCGTTAAAAATTGTGTATTATGAATTATGTTTAAGTAAAGATAAACCACCCTGAAACTTCAAATTTATTTGTACCAAAATGCTGTCTTCTGGGGATTTTGGTACAAATGAATTTCAATAATTGAAACAGTTAGTTTATCTATAGATCTATAGAAGGAGAAACTATTATGGATTACAAGTTTTTAATAAAAAAAGCATTAGAGTATAAAGAAAAGGCATATGTTCCATATTCACATTTTAGAGTTGGAGCAGCAGTTTTTACTGAAAACAATAATATTTTTGGTGGATGCAATATAGAGAATGTGTCTTTTGGAGCTACTAATTGTGCTGAAAGAACAGCTATATTTAAGGCTGTAAGTGAAGAAGGAAAAACATCCATAAAAGCAATTGCGATAGTATCTGATGATGACGGATATACTTATCCTTGTGGTATTTGTAGACAGGTAATAAATGAATTTGCAGCTGAAGATATTAAAATAATATTAGCTAAAGATAAGGAAAATTATATAATAAAGGAAATGAAAGATATATTTCCTGAACCATTTGATAAATTTTAATTAAATAAGGAGGATTTATGTTTAAATCTGGATTTGTAACAATTATAGGAAGACCAAATGTAGGAAAATCTACATTGCTTAATTACATAATGGGTGAAAAATTATCTATTGTATCTAGTAAGCCTCAGACAACAAGGAATAACATTCAAACTATACTTACAGGAGAGGATTATCAGCTTATTTTTGTGGATACTCCTGGAATTCATAAGCCAAGGCATAAACTTGGAGAATATATGGTGAAGGTAGCCAATGATACCGTAAAAGACGTTGATTTGATTGTGTTCGTAACTACTCCTGATGTTGAAGTAGGAAAGGGAGATATTCATATATTGGAACAGCTTAAAGATGTCAATGTTCCAATATTCTTGGTAGTAAATAAAATGGATGAGACTACTGATGAAAGATTAGCTAAAACTCTTAAAAATTATTCTGATTTTTTTGAGTTTAAAGAAATAATACCTATAGCAGCTATCAAGGGAAAAAATGTAGATACTCTGATAGAGCTTATGGTAAAGTACATGAAAGAGGGACCTAAGTATTATCCAGATGAAATGATAATAGATAAACAGGAAAGGTTCATTGTTTCAGAGATTATAAGAGAAAAAGCCTTAAGACTTTTATCTGATGAAGTTCCACATGGAATTGCCATAGAAGTTATTAAAATGAAAGAAAATGAAAATGGTAAATATAATATTGAAGCTAATTTACTTTGTGAGAAAGAATCACATAAAGGGATAATAATAGGGAAGAATGGAAAAATGCTAAAAAAAATATCAACATATGCTAGAGAAAGCATTGAGGAGTTTCTTGGGAAAAAGGTAAATCTAAGGCTGTGGGTTAAGGTTAAAAAAGATTGGAGAGATAGTCCTTTTGTTCTTAAAGAGTTAGGATACAAATAATTTTTTAAAAAAAGGTTAAAATATCAAGGGAGGAGATGAGAATCTGGCTGTATTTAAAAGCAGAGGTGTAGTAATAAAAAGTCAAAATCTAAATGAAAATGACAAATTGATTTGGATTTTTACTGAGAAGTTAGGCAAAATATCTGCAATTGCTAGAGGAGCTCAAAAAAATAGAAGTAAATATTTACCTATAACCATAAATTTTTGTTTTGGAAATTATGTTCTTTTTAAAGGGAAAAGCATGTTTATATTAAATGAGGGCGAAATAATTGACTCTTTTCAGGAATTTTTAAATGATCTAGATGTTCTTACTTATGCTTCATATCTTTGTGAATTAATAGATATTTCTATGGTTGAAGGTGAAAGCTCAAGAGATTTATTTAGAGAATTCGTAAGTACATTTTATTTAATAAAGAATAGGGTAGGCGATCTAGAAACTCTTGCCAGAGCGTTTGAACTAAAGCTTATGAAATATACTGGTTATAGCCTTAATTTTGGTCATTGTGCCAAATGCAAAAAAAAAATATCATCTTCCAATTATATAAGTTATAAATACTATGGTTTTTTATGTGATGATTGCACTAAGGAAGGAGGAAGAAGCATTACACCGGCCTCCTACAATGCTCTTAATTATTTAAATAGGACTCCCATAGGGAATATTTATAGAGTTAATTTAAATGAAAAAATAAAAAAAGAGGTATATGGAATATTAGGTGAATTTATATCTCAAGATTATGCTAAAAAACCTAAAAGCTTGGAAATATTAAGTTTAATGAATAAGGAGTGAATTATAAATGGAAGAAATAACTTTGGAGAAAATTGATATCATTAAAGAAAGAACCGGAGTTACATATACAGAGGCAAAAGAAGCACTTGAGGCTTCAAATGGAAATGTAATTGATGCTCTTGTATATGTAGAAAAAAATTCTAAAAAAAATGGAGGAGCAAAAGAACAGTTTGATACCACTAAAGATGAATTTGTTGCATGGATTAAGGACATTATTAGCAAAGGTAATGTATCAAGGATAAGAGTTAAAAAAGACGATAAGATCATACTTGATATACCTGTTAGCGCTGGTATAGTAGGTGGTGTTGCAGCAGGAGTTGTATGGGCACCATCTATAGCACTTATGTTTTTGACTGCTGTAGTTACTAGAGTTACAGTGGAAATAACAAAGGAAGATGGCTCTGTTGAAGTTGTAAATAAAGTAGTTAAAGATACAGTTACAAATGTTAAGGAAAAAATGAATGATGCCGCATCAGAATTTAAAGAAAAATTTAAGGGCAGTAACAATAATAGAGATGATAGTGAAAATTCTTATCAATACACTGTAAGATTTGACGATATAGATGATGATAAAAAAAGTGACGATAATGAAACAAAATAGTTTATAAATAGAATACATTTAAAAATAAAAAGGGCTTGATGCCTTTTTTATTTATTTCGAGATTAAACTAAGAACTTATAAAAAATTAAGGAAATTAAAGAATTTTCAAAATAATTAGCCATATTATGCTTAAATCAAACCAAAAACTGGAGAAATAGGTGTAATAATTATTTTTGGAAAATGCTATAATTAATATGTAATTTTGATAGGTTTATATTTTTATTAGAAACATATGCAATATTATTTTTAGAGTTTATGAGTTTCTATAATGCAATAATTTATATCATTAATAGGGTGATTTTTGTAGTTAACTTGTTGTTATGTCGAAAGTAAACGATTTAAGTTGAACTAATCGAGATAAAATTCTCGTTAGTAAGGGTTATTGTATCGAGACTCAATTTATATATGTTTTAAAATGCTATGTTCAAGGTATTATGAGGCATGTATAAATTAAAAGTTGAGTTAATAATCCTATATAAAGAAAAAGATATGCCATTTAAGTTGGTATAACTGTAACAACAAAACGATTAAAGGGGATGTTACTATGGAAAGAAAAAAGTATGTATACCTTTTTGATGAAGGAAACGCAGGTATGAGAAATTTATTGGGAGGTAAAGGAGCAAATTTAGCAGAAATGACCAACCTTGGTATACCTGTTCCACAAGGCTTTACGGTTACTACAGAAGCGTGCATAAAATACTATGAAGATGGCGAAAAAATATCTGATGATGTACATGAACAAATTGATGAACATATGAGAAAACTTGAGGAAATCACAGGAAAGAAATTTGGTAGCGATACAAACCCACTTCTTGTTTCTGTAAGGTCAGGAGCAAGAGTATCAATGCCTGGAATGATGGATACGATACTTAATCTTGGATTAAATGATAAAACTGTAGAAGCAGTTAAGAAACTTACGAATAATGAAAGATTTGCATATGATTCTTATAGAAGATTTGTTCAAATGTTTTCAAATGTTGCAATGGGAATAGATGGTAGAAAGTTTGAAGATATTATAGATAAAGTTAAAGAAGAAAAAGATGTTAAATACGACACTGAATTAGATGCAGATGACTTGAAAAATATACTTTCACAATTTAAAGAATTATATAAAAAGGAATTAGGAAAGGATTTTCCAAGTGATCCAAAAGAGCAACTTATAGAAGCAGTTACCGCTGTATTTAGATCTTGGAATAATCCTAGAGCAATAGTTTATAGAAGAATAAATGATATACCAGGTGATTGGGGAACAGCTGTAAATGTTCAATCAATGGTATTTGGAAATATGGGAAACACTTCAGGAACAGGAGTTGCATTTACAAGGGACCCTGCACTTGGAGATAAGAGAATATTTGGAGAATATCTCATAAATGCACAAGGTGAAGATGTAGTTGCAGGGATTAGAACACCTCAGCCAATAACAAAACTTCAGGATGATTTGCCAGAATGTTATAAACAATTTATGGAGATAGCTCAGAAACTTGAAAATCACTATAGAGATATGCAGGATATGGAATTTACTATAGAACAAGGTAAACTTTATTTCTTGCAGACTAGAAATGGAAAAAGAACTGCACAGGCAGCATTAAAAATTGCAGTTAATTTGGTTCATGAAGGATTATTGACTAAAGAAGAGGCACTTCTTAAAGTTGAACCAAAGCAGCTTGATTCACTTTTGCATCCAGCTTTTGATAAAAAGGAACTTGAAAAATCTGAACCAATAGCAAAAGGGCTTCCAGCATCACCTGGAGCGGCTTCAGGAAAAATTTATTTTACAGCAGAGGATGCTAAAGCACATCATGAAAATGGCGAAAAGGTTATACTTGTAAGACTTGAGACATCACCAGAAGACATAGAAGGAATGGTAGCCTCAGAAGGAATACTCACAGTAAGGGGAGGTATGACTTCACATGCAGCAGTTGTTGCTAGAGGAATGGGAACATGCTGTGTTGCAGGCTGCGGAGACATAGTTGTCAAAGAAGCAGATAAGAAATTTGAAGTAGGTGGAAAAGTATATAATGAAGGTGATTTCATTTCATTAGATGGAAGTACTGGAAGTGTTTATGGATCTTCTATAAAGACAACTGCACCTGAAATAAGTGGTTACTTTGGAACATTTATGGGATGGGCAGATGAAGTAAGAAAACTTAAAGTTAAAACTAATGCTGATACACCAAGAGATGCAGCTCAGGCAGTAAAATTTGGAGCTGAAGGTGTAGGTCTTTGTAGAACTGAGCATATGTTCTTTAATGAAGATAGAATACCAGCAGTTAGAGAAATGATAGTTGCTAAAACTGTAGAACAAAGAAAAAAGGCACTTGCTAAACTTTTGCCAATGCAAAAAGAGGATTTTATAGGAATATATGAGGCAATGGAAGGAAGACCAGTTACAATAAGGTTCTTGGATCCACCTTTGCATGAATTCTTACCTACTAACGATGAAGATATAAAAGATTTAGCAAAAGAAATGGGAATTACCTTTGATGAACTTAAAAATACGGTTTTATCCTTACACGAATTTAATCCTATGATGGGTCATAGAGGCTGCAGACTGTGTGTATCATATCCTGAAATAGCTGAAATGCAAACCACAGCTGTAATAGAAGCAGCTATAGATGTAAATAAGAGAAAGAGCCTTAATATTGAGCCTCAAATTATGATACCTCTCGCAGGTGAAACAAAAGAATTAAAATATGTTAAGGACATAGTAGTTGAAACAGCAGATAGAATTATAAAAGAAAAAGGCGCTAACTTAAAATATAAAGTTGGAACTATGATAGAAATACCAAGGGCTGCACTTACAGCAGATGAAATAGCAAAAGAAGCTGACTTCTTCTCGTTTGGAACTAATGATTTAACTCAAATGACCTTTGGATTCTCTAGAGATGATGCGGGAAAATTCTTAAAGGATTATTATGAAAAGAAAATATATGAATTTGATCCTTTTGCAAAATTAGATCAGGTAGGTGTTGGAAAACTTATAAAAATGTCTGCTGAATTGGGAAGAAAAACAAATCCTAATTTAGAACTTGGAATTTGTGGTGAACATGGAGGAGACCCTTCTTCTGTAGAGTTTTGTCATGATGTTGGACTTGATTATGTTTCTTGCTCACCATTTAGAGTCCCTCTTGCAAGACTTGCAGCTGCACAGGCACAGGTTAAAAATCCAAGATAAATCTAAATGGTAAAATTAATAGCATAATTTTAGTTAAAAAGCTTGGTATAACAAACTTTTGAAAAAAATTATATTATAAAAGTATAGGGTATTGCAACTTAATTTCATTGTTGATTTTAAGTTATAATGCCCTATATTTTTTATTATAAGTTATTTTTACTTTTAAGATAATATAAATATTTAATTTATTTCTAAATAGGTAACATAATGTTTAGATAACTCATATTATATAACTGTAAAAATAAATCATATTGATTTAAAAAAGTACAGAAGAGGTGTTATGTATGGATTCTTTTATTAATGAATCATATAATGGCCATAGCTATTATAAACTCAGCAGTTCATCAAGAAGTAGATCAAGTTGCAGATCAAGAAGGAGATCAAGTTGCAGATCAAGAAGCAGGTCAAGAAGTTGGTCAAGTTGCAGATCAAGAAGTAGGTCTAGAAGTAGATCAAGAAGTAGGTCTAGAAGTAGATCAAGAAGTTGGTAGGTCATATAGTCGATAACGTTATTTGAAATAAAATAGTTATAGGATTATTGATATGGATAGATATTATAAAACTGGAGAAAAGATAAATGGATATTCAATTCTAAAAGTAATAGGTGAAGGTAGATATGGAATTGTATATTTGGCAGCTAATGACAAACGTGAAAAGCGTGTAATAAAACAATTAAAAAAAAATATGCTTAAGGATACTAGAAAAAAATTATTTTATGAAGAGAAGATATTAAAAGCTTTAGATAATCCCAAATTTCCTAAATTTATATCAAAATTTAATGACCAAGATAGAGAAGGCTATATATTAGAATATATTGAGGGAAAAGTATTTGAAGATTTATTAGCCATAGATGAATATGAGTTTAATAAAGACGAGATTTACAAAATTGGGTGGCAGCTTTTAGAATTAGTTGAAATATTGCATAATAATGGTATAGTACACCGTGATATTAGACTTCCTAATGTAATATTGAAAAAAAACAAAGATATAGCTTTGATTGATTTTGGATTAGCAAGAATTATTGATAATAAAAGATATGTAAAAGATGTAGATTATTGGTTTATAGGTGATTTTTTAATTCATCTATATTATTCATCATATAAAGTAACCGATTCAGAAGATAAACCTTGGTATGAAGAACTTCATTTAAATCCAGAAGAAGAAATTTTTTTAAAAAAGTTAATGAATATCCAAGGAAATTATAAAAATATTGAAGAAATAAAAAAACAACTTGAAAAAATCAAAAATATAAATTGATATTGAAGATGGGCCATATGATTAGGAATTTTAATTCTAATATCATATGGCTTTATTTCATAATAAGCATAGGATTAAATTGAGGAGGTATTTATTATGCCAAATTTAATAGAGATACTAAAAATGTACCCGGAAAGCTTCAGAGCTAATTTATACTCTGTAAAACATTTTAGAATGATTGGATTGATAGATGTAAATATTAAATATATTTATGGAATGGAAAGGGTGACTTTAGCATATTTTAGATCATCAGGAACTAATAGTGGTAAAATAAGAGGATTATGGTATCCTATTGTTGGAATAAAAACCTATACAGGAATATTTACGGAATTTACAGAGTATTTAAATTTTGTGCTGACAAGTACTACGAAAAAGGGAATTGCAGATGAGGGATGGTTGGCTAAATCCTTATTTTTTTCAAAGAAACCTGCTAATAGTTCCATGATTAGAGGATTTTCTAATGGAATGCATTATAAAAGTCTTTTGAGAATAGGTGAAACCTTAAGAAATTTGTATGAAAATAATCAATTTGAAGAAATGAAGTCATTAGATGGATATAAATTAAATAGTATATTGACTTCAAAAGAAATATATGTAGATAATAATCATACCCAAAGAGAAAACTTTGAGAAATTTGTAGAAGATATATTTAATGAAATGTAGTAATATATAAGAGGCTTATAATTAGCAGGTACAGGAATATATGTTAGAGGTAGTCAAGACTCAGATTAAATAAACAAGATAGCTAGGGGCTGTCGCACTAAAAAAATTGCGAAGCAATCATAATAATGAAGGGTTTTAACTGGCCCTGCGCGTTAAAAGACTAACTTTTTCACTTATGTGAAAAGTGAAGGGTTTTACGATGCTTCGCACGTAAAAGGTGAACTTTTTTACGTACAGTAAAAAGTTAATGTTGATTTTTCTCCGTTTTACTACGGAAAATCTTTAATTTAAGTTAATAATTTTTCTGTAGCAAAGCGAAAGAAAAATATCCTTAACCTTTTGCCGTGGCAAAACCATTCACCTTTGACAAGCAAAGCTATGTCAAACCCTTCACTTTTCATTTATATGAAAAAGTTAGTCTTTTAACGAGCAAAGTGAAGTTAAAACCCTTCACTCGTATAATATAGTTGTACCCACCAATAAAGATTAGACCAAATCTACTAACGGATGTTTATAATAATATTT
>NZ_JAJNKE010000020.1 GCF_021043395.1 Clostridium guangxiense | reverse complement strand
TCAATGGATTTTTTATGATACCTATTTTTATTAATAATTTTTTTATAAAAACTTATTGACTTTTACTAGCTGGTCTAAAAATCAATACAATTAATATTTTTTTAGGCAACAAGGTCCACATGAATGAATGTGCATACTGTAGATTGTATCTTATTTTAGCATTTCTTCCTTTTGATTCTAATCTATGGATTACTCTACATAAATTAGTAGCATAAGTTTGATATCCTAATTGACGTACTCTCATTACTAAAGCCCATTCATCAGAACCATAAAAAATATTTTCTGGGAAAAAGAATCTATCGAATTTATATACCACATTGGATTTAATTATAGCCCCTGCCAAACAAATAATTTCAACCGGAAAAATACCTTTCTGCTTATTATATTTACTATAATACTGATCATTTCCACTTTGCTTAATAACCGACTGTAACCCAATTGCAACAATCTTTTCACTGCTATCCATAATATTTATAATATTTCTTAACTCATAGCCCTTATCTATAGTTGCATCATCATCTAAAAAACATATATATTGTGGATTATCTTGCTTGCTTATTTCAATTCCAATATTTCTAGCTTTATTTTGTCCTATATGTTCTCTATTTTGCGAAATTATAATAGGTAATCCACATGGATTATTTTTTAATAATTTATCGTATTGTAATTCATTTAAAATATTACCATCAAACACTAAAATAATTCTTGATTTAACATTATCAAATATATTATTTATTTTCATTAAAGTTAATGAATTTGTTATTTCATCTACTCTATTATGTGTTGCTATAATAATAGAAATCATATTATCCTCCGAATTTATATAAATTAATATCCTAACTTACATCCAAAACACTCATAGTTGTTTAACAACTCTACATGATTTAACTATTAAACCAAATAGCATCCGAAACAAAATATAATAAGTCTTTCAAGTAAATTAACAAAACTAGCCTATATTGAATAAATAGTAAAAATTTTTTTCACTATTTAACAATCAATTGCATATAAATTAGGTTTTACAATAAGTTATTCAACTCATAAAAAAATTCTTTAGCTGCATTTTGCCACTTGTATTTCTTGACCATTTCATATCCTCTTAATATGTAACTTTCTCTTAAACTATTATTTTCAACAATTTCAATCATGCTATTTATAACATCTTCCTCAACATATGGATTGACTAATTCTGCTGCATCTCCAACTATTTCTTCCAGACAACTTAATTTTGAACAGACAACTGGAACTCCAAGTTTCATTGCTTCAAGTGGTGGTAGTCCAAATCCTTCATAGGATGATAAAAATATAAAAAACTCAGAATTTAAATATAAATTAGTTAATTCATCATCATCTACTTTTCCAACAGATATAATACTTTGCTTAATTTTTAATTTTTCAACAATGCTTCCAAAATAGGTGTTATAAAAATCATCTATTCCACATATTTTTAATTTATAATGCTTATATTTACCATTTTTAATAAATTCAGAAAAATATCTGATTATCAATTCTGTATTCTTTCTTTTATCAAGAGATCCAATTGCAAATATGTATTTTTCATCAATATTATAACTTTTAGTAAATTCTTCATGTAAATCAATTGAATCACATCCGTTATATATAACTTTTATTTTATCTTGATTTATTTTCAACGTTTTTTCAATATCAACTTTCGAAAATTTACTAATCGTAATTATCTCATCAGCTTTTTGGGCAAACTTAGGTACAATTAATTTTCTATATAATCTTCCAAATATTTTATATAAACTTTTAGAATATGGCACTTCTTTTCTATTTTTCATAAATATAACATCATGTATGTACCCTACTACATATCTAGACGGTTTAATAAATGCACTACCTGTATTAAGCATAAAGACTACACAATCATATTTTTTTTTACAATACAATGGGACAACAACTTGTTCCCACAAGAAATAGTTTTTGCAATGTAATATCTTTACATTATATCCTCTTAGAATCCACTTCTTATTAAATTCATTACCATAATCCCTATCAAATAGTAAGTCTATGTCCAAAGTGTTATTACTATCGTAATTTTTTAAATATAGTAATAAATTATATGTAACTCTTGCCATACCTATTTTTTTATCTAACATTCTACAATCTATTGCTACTTTCATATTTGCCTCCATCACAGTAATATGTAATCAAAATTTGCTAAGGTATACTTCCAAGTGTGATTGCATAATATAAACTGTTGAGCATTTTTAGATATTAACTTATTTAACTTATCATTAAGTAATAAATTAACAACTTCATATGAAAAATCTTCATCATTATTTTCTACAAATATGTCTTTTGAATTCTCAACATTAATTCCCTCTGCCCCAATACTATTCGTAACCACAGGAACCCCCATAGCCATTGTTTCTAATATTTTAGTTTTTATACCAGAACCATATGTTAATGGTGCTATAACTACAGAACACTTTTGTATATATTTTCTAATGTCAACCACTTCACCTGTAACTTGTATATTATTATCATTATTAAAAGCTTTTTTATACTCATCACTACATTTACCAACAATAATAAACTTTGCGTCTGGAACTTTTTCTTTTACGATAGGAAATATTTTCTTCAGAAAATAGTCAACTGCATCCTTATTATGAGAAACATACATATTACCTAAAAAACCAATTAATTTATCCTGTCCTTTATCTACAACTTTACTTGAATAATAATTATAGTCTACACCTATTGTTACACTAATAGCTTTATCTGTCGAATTAGATTCATTATAAGACTTTGCCTCAATAGGCGAAACAAATATTATCTTATCGAAATCATATTTTAAGCTTTTTTCATATTTATTCAATAATTTATATTCTATTTTCAAAACAATATTAATCAGTTTATTCATTTTTAATATTTTAGGTATTCTTCTTGAATACATACCTAAAGCAGAATGGTTTGAGTACTTTAATTGGATTTGTCTATAATATCGCTTTGAAATCAAATCATCCATATCTAATACTTTTTTTGTTTTTTTCAAATTTAAGTTTCTTATATATTCTGCCGTTCTAGCCATATCACATATCAATATATCTGGTTTCAGCTCATTTATTAATTTTAGCAATTTTTTATATGTGCTTTTAGAATAATATAATGAGACCTGAAGTGGCCACTTTTGCAAAATTATACTATTATAAATTAAATTTTTTAACTTTTCTATTTTATTAGGTTGATGTGCCAAATAAAGCTCCTTTATAAAATCTGGTTTACCACTTTCAACTTTATCCCCATCTTCAAGAAAACTAAAAAGATACACATCACAATTATAAATTTCTTTTAATCCCTTACAATAATTATATAAAACCACTTTTCTACCACTATTAGTCGGATATATCAACCTAGTTGTTATAAATAATACCTTTTTTCTTTCCAAATGGATCACAACCCTATTCCTTATTTACTTTCTTTTTAATATCTTTAATTCGCTCAATATCCTCTTTCTTCCCCACAAAAACAATATCATCACTTTCAACCACAAAAACATCAGAAAGTCCGACCACAACTATTGGTTTTTCATTTCCAACAACAATATTATTTTTACCATCAATATTTTTTATGTCACCAACAAAAACATTGTTATCTTCATCTTTATCTCTATATCTTTCAATAGAATACCAGGTTCCAATGTCATCCCATCCAAAGTCGCAGGGTATAACATATATATTTTCCGCCTTTTCCATTATTCCATAGTCTACAGAAATATTTTCAACCTCGGGGTACTTTTCCTCTAAAACTTCTTCAAACCCGCCTTCCCTGCAGGCTGCTATTTCACTTAATACTTCATAAGTTTTAGCCAAATACATTTTTGTAAGTTTAAGCACATTTTTACATTTCCATATAAACATGCCGCCATTCCAAAGAAAGTTTCCCTCTTTTAAATATTCCTTGGCTGTTTCAATATTTGGTTTTTCAACAAACTTTTCTACATTTCTTATTTTATAACCATTTATGTTTTCTTCATTAGCTCCGCATTTTATATATCCATAACCTGTTTCCGGTCTACTTGGCTTCATTCCAAAGGTAACAATTGCTTCCTCATTATTGTCTATAAACTCATCAGCTGCCTTTATTGTTTTTAAAAATTCTTCTTCGTCTACTATTAAATGATCCGATGGAAGTACTACCATTGAAGAATTTTCATAATACTTGTTTATCATAAATGCAGATAACCCTATGCACGGTGCTGTATTTCTACCTACAGGCTCTACAATTATATTTCTATCTGGTAAATTGGGAAGCTGCTCCTTTAACAAATTAACATATCTTTTACCTGTAACCACAAAAATCCTTTCCAATGGTATAAGTTTTGTAAGCCTATCTACCGTCATTTGTATCATAGTTTTATCTCCAATAAGCTTTAAAAACTGCTTTGGTTTTTCATCTGTAGACAGCGGCCAAAATCTCTCACCTCTGCCACCTGCCATAATAAGTGCACAAAGCATAATCTAGCCCTCCAAACCTTAAGTTTATGTTAACTAACTATCAATTCTCAACTTCCCTATCGTGCATGCTCGTCTCCAAATAAAACAAAAAATGTTTTAAATATGAGTTTTAAATCAAGCAAGGTATTTCTCTCTTTTATGTATTTTATATCAAGTTTCATCCATTCTTCAAAGCCTATATCGCTTCTTCCCATAACTTGCCAGTAACAGGTAAGCCCTGGTTTAACTAATAATTTTTGCTTTTGCCAATCATTAAACTTTACCACTTCTCTAGGCAAATTAGGTCTCGGTCCTACAAGAGACATTTCTCCCTTTAACACATTAAAAAGCTGTGGAAGTTCATCTATGCTTGTCTTTCTGATAAATCTTCCTACGCCTGTAATCCTTGGATCTTCCTTCATTTTAAACATAGGTCCAGACATTTCGTTTTTGCTTTTAAGCTTGTACAATAGATCTTCAGCATCAACTACCATTGACCTAAACTTGTACATCTTAAAGACTTGTCCACCTTTTCCAATTCTTTTTTGGCTAAAGATAGCTGACCCTTTAGAATCTAATTTTATTGCAATGATAGTAAATATCATGACAGGACTCATAAAAATAATTCCTAAAGCAGAAAAAATTATATCCATACTCCTTTTAAAAAAATAATATACCCTACTGCGTTCATAATCTTTGGTAAGTGCATATGTATCTCCTTTAGCATATTCTTCCATATTTGTCACTTCTGCACTTTGCATTTATATTCCCCCTTGATATAAATTTGCACATTTTATTCCGTAAGCATAAAAAATCACATCATTAAATACTATTATAACATCATATACATAATTATTAAATAATTTAAAGCAATTTTATTACAATTTTATTACAATTATTATTTAAATTTGATTTAATATTTGACTTTATTTTAAATAATTGTTCATTTTGCACTTATAGAACATTCCTTTAATACCCCCAGTTGTGTTTAAAAAAAAGCAGTTTTCAAAATATATTCAAAAACTGCTTTAAAGATAAACCACCATGAAACTTGAAATTTCAATAGTTGAAGCAGTTTATCTATATAGATAAACAAGCTGAAATATTTAAATTACCAATACCAAATTTATCCTTACAAACTGGAATTTGTCGAGCTGAGTGAAGGGTTTTAATTCGCCCTGCTCATTAAAAAACTAACTTTTTCACTTATGTGAAAAGTGAAGGGTTTGACATAGCTTTGCTTGTCAAAGGTGAAGGTTTTTGCCACGGCAAAAGGTTAAGGAATATTTTTCTCCGTTTCTCTACGAAAAATAAATAATTTAAATACGTTAAAGATTTTCCGTAGGGAAACGGAGGAAAATCAACCTTAGCTTTTTATTGAAGATAAAAAAGTTCACCTTTTACGTGCACAGCACCGTAAAACCCTTCACCTTTCGCATAGCGAAAGCCTTAGTCTTTTAACAAACGAAGTGAGTTAAAACCCTTCACTATAGCGCTCGACAAATTCCAGTTTATCAGGATAAATTTGGAGATTGCAATTTTAAAGTTTCAAGTTGTCTATCTATAATTTATAGAAAAGGAAAAAACCTTCTCTTTTTTTTAACTAATTCCATTTTGATATCAAGTTCTTTATTAGAAATAACAGCTTCGGAATTTTTTTCTATACTTTCATATGCATTTTCATTTAATTTTCTTACTTCTTCTAATGCCTCTTTCATCCTAGGGCTTCTTCTGCCTGTTGTGTGAGCATCTGAACCTATAAAATTGCATATGCCACTTTTAATTAAATTTTCAGAAGTTTTTTTTACGTCTTTTCCAAATATGCCGGTTATACTGCTGCTGGTTATTTGAAACAAACAGCCTTCCTTTATAAATTCATTTATTGAAGAGTTATCTTGTATTATAAAACCATATCTCTCAGGATGAGCAAGTATAGGAGTTAAGCCAAGAAGCTTTATTTCATATATGTTTTCAAGAACATCCTTAGGTTTAGAACCTACAAAAGAAGTTTCTACAAGGATGTATTTGCTGTTATTAATAGTTCCTATAGTTCCATTTTTATATAAATCCACGGTATACTTATCTAAAAAAATTTCTTGTCCTTGGACTATTTTAACTGATATTCCTTCATTTCTTGCCAATTCCTTCAATTCATCCAGATGATTTTTTGCATCTTCAATATTACATTCATATTTATTTCTATAATAATGTGGAGTTGCAATTATAGTTTTTATGCCATCTTTCTCTGCAATCTTAAGCATTTTAATTGAAGTTTCAATATCTTTAGCTCCATCATCAATGCCTGGTATTATGTGACAATGGGTATCTATCATTTTTTCTTCTTCCTCTTCTTTTTGCCTTTACCGTCCTCTTCTGAATAGTAATAATAATAACCATAGCCTTTGCCATAACCAGACTTACTTTTAGTTTTAGTTAATACAACTCCTATTATGTTTGCTTTAACATTTTGAAGAAGTTCCTTTGCTTTCTTTACTGCATCCTTATCTGCCTGCTGCGAAGCCACTACCAATAAAACACCATCTACTTCTGTGGATAAAAGCTGTGCATCTGTTACAGCTATTACTGGAGGTGCATCTAAAAGAATGCAATCATATTCTTCCTTACATCTTTGTATAAAACTTTTCATCTTATTTGAAGATATCATTTCTGCTGGATTTGGAGGTATTGTTCCAGAAGGTATTATATGTAAATTGTCACTATATTTTGTAAGTACCCCTTCAAAATCAATTTCTCCAACAAGATAATTTGATAAACCTGTCATATTTGATATAGAGAATTTTTTATGTACAGATGGTTTTCTAAGATCGCAATCCACTAATACTACTTTTTTACCAGCCTGAGTCATAGCAAAAGCTAAATTTCCAATGGTAGTACTTTTTCCTTCTTCTGGCCCCGAACTTGTTACAAGTATGCTCTTAATTTCCTTATCAAATGATGAAAACTGTATGTTAGTTCTTAAAGTTCTGTATGCTTCTGATACAGGAGATTTAGGTTCGTTTTCTACTATAAATATTGACATTGTTATCCTCCTATTCCTGTAAATCTGGCTGATCTGGTATTATTCCTATAACCGGAAGCTCCAAATATTTATTTATATCATTTTCAGATTTTATAGTATTGTCCATATATTCTAATACAAATGCTAATCCAACAGACACAAAAAGCCCTAGTACAAATGCTATTGCTATGTTTAAAACCTTCTTTGGCTTTATTGGTTTCTTAGGTTTCTCAGCTTTATTCATTACAGATAGCTGTACACCTGATGTTGGGAATATATCCTTAGATTTATCAATAAAAGCATCTGTTACAGCATCTGCTGTTTTATAAGCGTCATTTGCGCTATCGCTAGTTACATCTATTTGAAGAATTTGAGTTCCCTGCTGAGAAGTAACTTTTATAGCTTTTGCAAGTTGCTCTGCATTTACAGCTATATCCAATTCAGAAATAGCCTCATTTAGCACAGGTTTTGATGTAACTATTTCTGTATAAGTCTTCATTAAGTTTTGATACATTGTAACATCACTGTTATCAAGTTTGTCATTTTTAGCTTCACTTTGAGGCCTTCCAACAATAATGCTTGTCTCTGCTTGATATGTAGGTTTAATCACAAAAAAGCTTAGCACTCCTGATAAGATAACTGCTAAAACAGTTATTATAGATATAAGCTTTTTTCTCTTTAAAATAATATAAAAAAAGTCTTTCAAATCTAGTGTCATTTCTTGTTCTTCCAACAAATTTCCCTCCCATAGTGTATTCTAATCCCTTAAATTTATAAAATTACCCACTTAATATAATACACATAATAGTAATCATATTCAAACTTTTTTAACATTTATATACCAAAATGTTTAGTCTTGAAACATACTATATGCTTTAATCAATTCATCCCATGAAAGATTTGAAATCAGCACATCCTTCAAATCTGATTGTTCATTACTTGTAAGACCATAGTAAGCACTCTTAGCTGCTTGTACATTTAATTCTTGACTCGGATTGTTTAAATAATTGTTAATGGCTTTTACCATTTCTACTACTACATTTCTCTCGTTTACATTAGTTATATTTATTCCTGCATCTGCAAGATCAATACTAAATTGCTTTAGAAAAGCTGTATCCATTGTAGTTCTTGAAGCTGCTGTTGAAAAATTCATTTTTACATCTTGAGCTAAACTTTTAGCATTTGTTGAAGTTACAGACTTGTTTATTGTAATACTATAAGTTTTTCCGGTCCCATATCCTGTACCCGGCGCTAATATTTCTATGGTTTTTTTGTCCATACCCAATTCAATTTTAACATTTACCGGACTATTGGTAGCAGCATCTAAAACTTTAATATTATTTTGTATACTACTTTCATTAACTTCATTGCTAAAGGTTATTGTCCATTTTTTTGTTAAAGCTACATTTGTCTTAGCTGTAAATGTTTTAGTAGTTTCTTCAGCAATTTGATTATCGTATACAGCCGCTGCTTTAGTATTATATGTATAAAAGTAATTAACAAATAAAAAAGCACCAATTATAGCTATTGTTGCCGCAGCATTTTTAATTTTCAAATCTACCACCTTCTTTCGTAATTATCAAAATGTTAATTTTATTATGTATAAATTATATCATACAAGAGTTAACTTTAAAATAATTATTACTTGTTATTTAATTCCATACCTTTAAATTAAATTATATTTATAAAAAATTAGAGAAGAACTTTCATTCTTCTCTAACTATTAATTTTAGCTTGTCTTATTTAACAGCTAAATTATACTGTATACCATTGACATCCAAAGTTGCAGTTAAATTGTTAGCTTTGAAGTCTCCAAGAGTAACAGTTGCATAATCATCTATTGTTGCATTAGCTCCTTTGACTGCTTTAGCTATTGCAAGCTTAAATGCATTTACATCTGAAGCACTTGTTAAATCATATGTTGTTCCGTTAAATGTTACTTTTACTGATACTGATAAATCATTTGTATCAACACTTAAAGTGCTTAATATATGACTTTTATTTAATACAGCACTTACTAATACTTTTTCTGCACTTGGAGATAAAGTTACAGTTAATGCGCTTCCTGTAGTATCATGTATAGAACTTGAAGTTTGTGATGGTGTTGTTGGCGCTACAACTGTATAACTTGCTGCCTTCTTTAAAGCTACCAAATCCACTGAATTTAAATTACCGTAGAAAGTACCACTTTCTGCATCATATTTAAGTGATTGATTTCCAAAAGAAACAGTACATTTTGATGGATCATCTGTTCCAGTTAATTTTAACTGTACAAAAGTCTGTCCTAGAATCATACCTGCTTTAGTAGTTATTGAAGTTTCATCTACTTTTGGCTGCTGTTGTACTGGAGCTGCTGGTGTAACTGTAATAGTATCTATTCTCCATCCATCTCTTGCAGCATTTTTACCAGCATTAGTTGGCTCGGACCAAGCTATTACTTGATAAGTTCCAGCTTCTGTTGGTGTCCAGTCTACTGTTGAAGCAAATGTACTATTTAATACTGCTTGAGATGAAGCAGCTGTTCCAAATTTTCTAACTACTAATTTGTACTTAGCTCCAGATTTTTGTGAAGCAAATCCTTTAAATGTAACTTTTTGACCTGCTACAAATGAACTTTTATCAAATAAGAAATCATCAAGCATTTCATTGTATTTTTGCTTGTAATCAGTACTCATAGCATTAAAATATCCAGATTTAACTATATCATATTTTTGTTCTGTACCACTTTTTGAGTCTGTATCTACTCCATTTGCATCTATGAAGTGACCATAAGTTTTTACACCAGCAGTTCCTGCTACTTTAGCATATACTGCTGTATAATATTTTCCTTTGTCAAAAGTGAAGCCACTTACTAATTTAATTGCATATGGTGAATTTTGGCCATCTACAGCTTCTGTATACCCAGCCTTACCATTTGCATCTGCAGATACAACCTGCCATTTTGCACTTGGATCTGATGCCTTCTTAACCCATAATTCATACTGCACTTTCCCACTGTAGTTTGTGTCTACCACATAAGTATCCGCTTCATTTTCAACTAACAATGATCTTTGTGCATAAAAATAATTAAATCCTGTAAGTGCACTAGTTGCGGCTTTTACTGGTTTAACAGCCACTAATGAAGATGAAACTAAAGCTGCTGTTAAAACTAAACCTAATGTCTTCTTGAAATTCATTTACAAATCCCTCCTAATTATTAGTAAAATATCTAATTTAAATATAAATAAAAAGTTAATATCTACTACGGACTGAGCAGCAAATATTATCTTAGTATAAACCACTTTAACACTTCAATAATTATATATCTTTTTATGTAAAATATCAACATAAGTTTGGATATGCGCTAAAAATATTCAAATTTATCCATTATATTCTTTGATTCATATTTTTTTAAGTTTTTCCATATAATTATATAACATTAAATCTTTTTCATCAATTGTTTATTTATATATTTTACACATATTTTACATATATTTTTCATAATTAATTATACACTTATGTTATAACTGCAATAATATTATCGTACATGTTATACCTTGCTTTATAAGGTTCACATTATTTTTTTGTAGTAATTTGTATACATAAAGGAAAACTTTAATTTAATATCAATAATATGTATAAATTTTATGCATATTATTACACTAAAAAAAATAAATCTACAATATATAATGTAGATTTATTTTTATAAATTAGTATTGTTTAGCTTTTTCTTCTCCTCTTAAAACTCTAAGTCCGCCTTCAGCAAGAGCTAAAAGTTCATCTTCACCACCGTATTGTACTACAGGAGCTATAAATTTAACTCTATCTGTTATTGCTTTGCATACATGTTCATTGTAAGCAATTCCACCAGTTAGAAGAATTGCATCTACTTGTCCACTCAAAACTGCTGCACATTTTCCTATTTCTTTTGCAACCTGGTATGTAAATGCTTCATATATAAGTTTGCAATCCTTGTCGCCTTCAAGTGCTTTATCTACTACAGATTTAAAGTCAAGAGTGTTTAAATATCCAACAACTCCGCCTTTACCATTTATCTTTTTCATCATTTCTTCATAAGTGTACTTTCCGCTGAAGCACATTCTTACAAGATCTCCTATTGGAACTCCACCGCTTCTTTCTGGTGAGAAAGGGCCTTCTCCATCAAGACCATTGTTTACATCAACAACTACTCCCTTTTGATGTGTTCCAACTGTTGTTCCACCGCCCATGTGAGCTACTATAAGATTTAAGTCCTCATACTTTTTACCATTTTCTTTTGCATATCTTCTTGCCACAGCTTTTTGATTTAATGCATGGAAAATGCTTTTTCTTGGAATGTCTGGCATACCAGATACTCTTGCAACATCACCTAATTCATCAACAACTATAGGATCTACTATATATGCCGGAATTTCTAAGCTTTTTCCTATTTCTTTTGCTATTATTCCTGCAAGATTTGCTGCATGCTGTCCTTGAACTCCTATTTTAAGGTCATTTATCATAGCATCATTAACTTCATAAGTTCCGCTTACTAAAGGCTTTAACATTCCGCCTCTTCCAACTATTCCATTTAAAGTTTTTATATCTATATTAGCTTCTTTTAAAGCATCAAGTATAACATCTTTTCTAAATTCAAATTGATCAAAAATTGTCTTATATTTACCTATTTCTTCTGCTGAATGTCTTAAAGTTTTTTCAAATATTTCTTTTTCGTCGTCATATACACCTATTTTTGTTGATGTTGATCCAGGATTGATAATTAATAATCTATACATTATTTTCCCTCCAAAGCCTAACTAATTATTTATGGCTAGCAACAAGTGCTGCAAGTGCTATTGAATACATTTTTGTTTCATGGCTATCTGCTCTTGAAGTAAGCACAACTGGTGCTGCTGTTCCAACAAGAAGACATCCATTTTTAGAATGAGTTGTGTAAGTTAAAGTTTTGTACATAACATTTCCAGTTTCTATATTAGGCATTAAAAGTATATCTGCTTTTCCTGCTACAGGTCCGCTTACTTTTTTATGATGTGCTGCTTCTTCTGATAATGCTATATCAAGGGCTAAAGGTCCATCAACTACGCATCCTTTTATTTGTCCTCTGTCGCTCATTTTTGCAAGCATTGCTGCATCAAGTGTTGCTGGCATGTTTGGGTTTACAACTTCAACTGCACAAACTGGTGCAACCTTTGGTTCTTCTATTCCAACTGCGTGAGCTACTTTAACCGCATTATTTATTATTTGAACTTTATCCTTTAATTCAGGGTACATATTGAAAGCAACATCTGTTAAGAATAATAATCTGTCAAATGCTTCTGTTTCAAATATTGCTACATGTGACATTAATTTTCCTGTTCTAAGTCCAACTTCTTTGTTAAGTACTGATCTTAAGAATGTAGCTGTATCAACAAGTCCTTTCATAACCATATCTGCTTTTCCTTGTGATACTAATTCTACTGCTTTAAGAGCTGCTTTTTTTACATCCGGTTCATTTACTATTTCAAATTGATTTATGTCCATTCCTATTTTTAAAGCTATTGATACTATTTCATCGTGATCTCCTACAAGTATTGCATTTGCAATTCCCTTGTCTTTTGCATCTTTTATTGCTTGAAGTACTGCCTCATCCTGTGCTACTGCTACAGAAACTTTTTTCATTTCGTTTTTCTTAACTTTTTCAATAATTTCATTAAAACTCTTAATCATTATTAAGTTCTCCCCTTCTTTTAGTTCACAGTGCACTTCGCACTGTAAACTGTGCACTGATTTATTATATCTTTATTTTAACAAACTTTTATCCAAAAACTTGTTTTTTCAGAAAATTCAGTCCAATTTATATTTTTGCATAACACTTTCTGCAGCTTTAATACCATCAACAGCTGCGGATATTATTCCGCCTGCAAAACCCGCTCCTTCTCCCGCTGGATAAAGCCCTTTAAGAGAAACACTCTCAAGCTCCTTGTTTCTGCATATTTTAACTGGTGCAGATGTTCTTGTCTCTATCCCTGTCATAATAGCATTATCATCCATAAATCCTGTTATTTTTTTATCAAAATTCTCTATTCCTTCTTTAAGAGAATCTATTACGTAATTTGGCAAACATTCTTTAAGATTAGAAAGATTATAGCCTGGTTTATAGGTTGGAGTAACTGATCCCAATTTAGTACTTTTTCTATCCTTCATAAAATCTCCTACAAGTTGGATTGGAGCACAATAATTGCTGCCCCCTGCTATATACGCAAGATGCTCATAATACCTTTGAAATTCCATACCCCAAAGTGGATAGTTATCTCTACCAAACCTATCTAAATCCGGAATATACTTTTTATACAAATCAATTTCTTTTTTAAAATCTTCATTATTAACTGATACCACAAGGGCAGAATTGGCATTTTCTTTGTCTCTTTTAAAATAGCTCATGCCATTTGTAACAAGCCTTTCATTTTCTGACGCTGCCGCCACAACCTCTCCTCCCGGACACATGCAGAAGCTGTAAACTCCACGTTTTGTTTCTTTTGTTGTGTATGTAAGCCTATAATCCGCAGCTTTAAGCCTTGGATGATTTTTATATTTTCCATATTGATTTTCATTTATAAGTTCCTGCTTATGCTCTATTCTAACTCCTATAGCAAAAGGCTTGGTTTCCATAAATATTTGATTTCTATATAGCATTTCATATGTATCTCTAGAACTATGACCTATAGCCATTATTAAACATTCACATGGAATTTCTTCTCCATTTACAACCACCGCCTGAAGCTTATCATCCTTTATTATTAAGTCTTCCAGTTTGCTTTTAAATAAAATTTCCCCTCCAAGTTCTATAACTTTTTTTCTTATATTCTTAACAACCTTTTTTAATATATCTGTTCCTATATGTGGTTTTCCAACATAAGCTATTTCCTCTGGCGCTCCACTTTTTACAAACTCATCTATAACAATACTGCATCTATAGTCTTTTATTCTTGTTGTAAGCTTCCCATCTGAAAAAGTTCCTGCTCCCCCTTCTCCAAACTGAACATTGGATTCTGTATTTAGCTTTCCACCTTCCCAAAAAGTATTAATAGTTTTAGTTCTATCCTCAACTTTTTCTCCTCTTTCTATTACTAGAGGAGAATATCCATTTTTAGCTAAGGTCAAAGCTGCAAACATTCCAGCTGGTCCCATTCCAACAATAACAGGTCTGTGTTTTAATTTTTCATTTCCAAATTTAAAAACCTCGTCTACAGTTTCTTTTTCCTTAATTACATCTCTATCATGTATCTTCTTAAGCAGCTTATCTTCATTTTCACAATTAACCTCAACCATATAGTTAAATTTTATTGTGTCTTTACGCCTTGCATCTATAGACTCCCTAAGTATTTTTAAACTTTTAATGTCTTTCTCGGAAATCCTAAGTTTCTTTGCCGCCTTTTTATTTATTGTTTCAATGTCTTCATCTATATCTATGTTTATATTGCTTATTCTTAAACTCAAGCTTTATGCTCCTCTCTATATTCAAATCACCCTACAAATTTTAAATTGAATAAAATATTTGGATAACAATTAAATCAGAGTACAGATGACAGAGTACAGAGTACAGTTATGGGTGATTTTCTGCTATCACAGAAAATCTTAAAACTTAATGCTGACACGAAATTTTTAAAACTACTTTGCTTAGCTCTGCTAAGCTTCATTGCTTTTTATAATTAAAGATTTTCCGCAGCGAAGCGGAGGAAAATCATCCTTCACTGTACTCTGTACTCCGTACTCTATTTTTTACTTATCGTAACGCTTACTTTCTCCGGTATCTGTGATATTTTATTTACTCCGCTTGGCATTGTCACATTTACAGGTAAAGTATAGGTACCTTCTTTTAAATTATTTAAATCTACATTTGCTTTCAATGCATCGCTGGTAATATTCGTACCTCCAGAAACAACAACCGCTATGCTGGAAGGTTTTATTTCTGCTTTTAGGCTTTCATCCAGGTTTATTGCATTTACATTTACAGTTAAATTCACATTGCTATTTGCTCCACTATTTGTTGTTTTCTGGGTTGTTATTTTTACTGTTACAGTGCTGCTTCCAACAACTCTCATATTTTTAGGAACATTTAATTTAACCTTTAGTTCAGTATCACCTGTTATGCTGCTCAAATCTACAGGTTCTGTATCTATCGTACTTACATCTCCTAGTGCACTTTCATTTCCTATTATATCTACATAGTCTTGTTCAGAATATATAGATTTTATACTTAAATTTAAAGGAAGCTGACCTGAGGTTTTTACATTTATACTTACACTTTTAGCTTTTCTTATTGGTACGCTCACATTTATAGTACCCGGCTGCACCTTAACATCGCTTATAAGATTTCCCTTTGAATCAACAGGTTGAGGTGTAACTTTAAGTTGTGCATCACTGCTTAAGTTACTTACATTAACATTGACCTCTACATGATCTACCAATCGTACATTTTTTGACGGACCACTCACAGTAACATTTCTGGGATTAACTGTAGCCTCTGATGAGTAACGTCCTATTTGAGGCTTCCCCTGTATATTTGTAGTTACCGGAACGGTTTTTTGTGCATACTCATCTAAATTAACATCAACCCATAAGCTATCCGTTTGAACTACATTTATGTTATTAGGATATTTTTCAATTTTTACAGGTATCCTATTATCACCTTTTTTTAGTGCATAAGAACTTAAATCTGCAACTAGTTTAAAGTCGCTGGCTCTAACTGAAAATACATCTACAGCATTGCCTTTAATTGTTAAATTTATTTTAAAGTCTTGATTTGGTGAAAGAACGAAATTATTTTGTTTAAGTAAGTCCTGATTTGAAACTTGTACAGTAACATTCTTAACCTTATATGTTTTTATAGGATTTTCATAATTATTTATATAAAGCCATAGACAAAAAGAAGCTATTAAACAGACTATTCTTACAACTATTTGTTTTTTCCTGTTTGTCTCCATCTTTTCACCTTCTCTTTCAATGCCGTTTTCTTACTATACCTAATCCTTATTATCCTCATTAATATGGCTTTTAATTTTTCCTTGCTATAATCTCTAGTTAATTTACCATTTATAGCAAGTGATATATTTCCAGTTTCTTCAGATACTATTATTACAAGTCCATCAGAGTTTTCTGATATTCCAATTCCTGCTCTATGCCTTGTTCCAAGCTTTTTATTTAAATCATTATTTGAAGTAAGTGGCAAAAAACATCCTGCTGCTGCTATTCTTCCATTTCTTATTATGGTTGCTCCGTCATGCAGTGGTGTATTTACAACAAAAATATTTTCTAAAAGTGCCGATGAAACTAATGCATCTATTTTTGTTCCCGTACTTATTATATCTTCTAATCCTGTCTTCTGCTCTATTATAATAAGTGCTCCAGTCTTTTGCTCCGCTAAGTTTCCAACACTATTTACAATTTCATCTATTAGTTTTTCATATTCCTTTTCATTTTCAAGTATATGAGATTCATTAAAAGCAGTTCTTCCCAGCTGCTCAAGTGCCCTTCTTATCTCAGGTTGAAATATAATTATTATAGAAAGAACACCTATTGTTATAGTTCTTTGTAATATCCAGTTTAACATTGTGAGATGCAATAAATCACTTATTGGAATTAAAAGTATAATTAAAAGTATTCCTTTTAAAAGCTGTACTGCCCTTGTTTCTTTTATAAGCATATAACCTTTATAAAAAATATATGATACCACGATAATATCCATTACGGACCAAATAGTTATTCCCCTAACTGCACTGTTTACAATATCTATAAATTCCATATTCTCACCTCCTAGTATAAAGTACATTTGTAAAAATCTTATTAAATACAGTTTAAACAATTCAGTTATTATTCCTTAAATATAATTATACACTACCAAAAGTTATTATAGTATATATATATTATTATTTAAAAACCTTTTACAATTTCGAATTACCTTCTTAATTTTCTTCAAAGTGTAATTTGCAAGTTTATTATTCATATAATCTTATATATATATTTTTTTGAGGAGGTAATTATTGTGAATATTAAATCCGCTAAAATAAAAATACTGCTGTACATACTTTCCTTACTTGCAATAGTATTTTTAACAATTTTTATAGTTTATAGTCTGTTTAATTTAAATAAATACACTTCCAGTGAAAAAGCTATAGTAACAATAACCGATGAAATAAAAAAAGCAAATGAAAAATCAGCTAGTTTAAATTCAAAGGAACTTGATTCAAAACAAACTGGAAAAGATATAAAAAAAATATCAACTGCATTAACAAAAGAAGCTTCAAAGCTGTCAAAGTTAAGCATAAATGATAAGTATAAAACTTTAATCTTTAATTTAAAAAATGGCATTAAGAATAACATTCTATTATACAAACAGCTTGAAGCCTGCGCAAATAATCCAGATGCTCCAGATATTGATGCTTCAATGAACTCACTTAATACATACAAGAATTTATCAACAAAATACTATTCAAAAATTACAATAAACAATGAAAAATTTTCTCTTCCGGATAACACTTTAAAATTTATAGACTCTTTTCAAACTTACTTTACAATAAGAAAGAGAAATAAAACTGATAAAAACTTTAGCCTTTCCATGAGCAGTGATTTTGATAACACTATGGATGCTATATGCACTCAATTTAATCTTATAAGAACCGATTTTTCAGATTATGCAACTAAAACTCGTAAAAAAATCATAAGCTATGATTATGCATTTGACAAAATAAACAAAAATGATGCTGAATTTATAAATCTAGAAAACAATTTTCAAAATTTATCAGTTCCTTCAAATAGGATTGATATTTACAAAGACTTCAATTTAGTTTTAAATGATTATGTTTCTTATATTAACAACTTTATTTCTGCACTAAATTACGAGTCAAATTTAAAAGACGCCAGTGTTTCTTCCTCCGATATAAATGACATTTACAAGGAAGCTAAGGATGCTTTTAAGAAGACCACTAAGGATTATAACACTTTTGAAAAAAAATACATTTCAGAAAAAAATAAATAAATTTTCTTTATTTTATTTTACTTATGAATTATTTTTTTATTTTTGTGCATAATATCAATAGCCTAAGTTTAACAAAAACGGGGAAACCATGTTTTGGGGTGAATCACATTTATGTGTAGGTTATGCCTTTACCGAACCCGTCAGCTAACCTCGTAAATAAAAGGAGGAAATTTAATGAGAAAAACTTTTTGGGCTATTGTATTATTTGTTTTTATGGGAAGTTTTTTATTCCCAAATTATGCAAAAGCGTTTTCGCCAGTTAAGGAGGGTTCAAAAGAGTATAAACTTTTACATTTTCAAAACAATACTAATGCAAAAAATTTATATGAAGAGAAGGTCGATGCGGTACAGGTTTTTAATTTTAATGGTCAATCTATTTACATTACAAACAAAGATGTAGATTTAATGGCTAAGGTTGTATATGCTGAAAGCTGCTCTGAACCTTATGAGGGTAAAGTTGCAGTTGCATCTGTAATTTTAAACAGACTTCAAAATCCTCAATTTCCAAAATCAGTTACAGATGTCGTTAAACAAAAGTATGCTTTTTCATGTGTTAGGGATGGAGATATACCAGTGACACCAAATAAAGAATGTTACTCTGCTGTATTTGATGCCTTATCTGGAAAAGATCCTACTCCAAAAGCAATTTACTTTTATAATCCACAGTTATCAACATCCTCATGGATGAATAATATAAAAAAGAACAATATAAAAATTATAGGCAAACACGTATTCTTTGTAGTACCTTAAAAATACAGTAGAGAGTAGAGTTCAGAAGTTCATTCTTAACTTTACTCTCTAATCTTTACTCTCTACTCTGATTTAAATAGTCTACTGCATTAAGTGAAGCAACTTGACCTTCACCAACTGCTTTCATATATTGATAAGGCTTTCCAGTGCAGTCTCCTGCTGCATAGCATCCTTTGATATTTGTCTCCATTTTTCTATTAACCTTAATATGTTTATTTTCCATTTGAAGTCCAGGAACAAGCTGTTCTGGAGGTGCACTATCTTTTAGTACAAAAACTCCGTCCGTAACTATCTCTTCAGCTTTTAAAACTAACTTTTCTACTTTATTTTGTCCTGTAATTTCAACTGGAGAATCTTTTACTATATCTATATTTGAGTTAAGCCCATACTCATCCTTATACATAGGAACATAGTATACTTTGGCTGCAATTTCACTTACATAATTTGCTTCACTCTCAGCTTCTTTATTATAACCTATTATTGTAACAATTTTGTCTTTGTAAAGTGGTGCATCACAAGTTGCACAATATCCTACACCTCTTCCAAGAAGTATATCTTCTCCCTTTACCGGTTTTGTGTGCTCCATTCCAAGAGCAAGTATCACAGTTTTAGCCTCATAATTTTCCTTGCTTGTCATAATTGAAAAATACTCACCCATAGCATATATGGTATTTACTTTTTCTACATTTATAGATATACCCATCTTATCTATATGTTCCTTAAATTTATCTTTAAGTTCCACACCTGATAAGCCATAAAAACCTAAATAGTTATTAACTTTGGGTGCTAAAACTAAACTCTTGCTTAAATTTTCATTTCCAAAGATTATTACTTTTTTATTTCTAATTTTAGCATTAATGGCAGCTTCTAATCCTGCAGGTCCGCTTCCAATAACAGCTATATCGTATCTATCCATCTTAACATCCTAAAATTTATATGTGTTTTTCTATTTCACTTATTATTGATTGCTTTGGTCTAAAGCCAACAAGTGTATCTACAGGACTTCCGTTTTTGAAAATCATAACTGTTGGTATGCTTGCAATTCCAAATTTGCTTGCTGTATTAGGATTTTCATCTACGTTTACTTTTACAAATTTAGCTTTTTCACTTAGTTCATTAGATGTTTCATCTATTACTGGTCCAAGCATTTTGCAAGGTCCGCACCATGGGGCCCAGAAATCAACAACTACTAACTTTTCTGGATCAGTTACTTCACTTTCAAAATTTAAATCTCCTATTTCTTTTACCATAATTTATTCCTCCTTGTATACCCCCATAGGGTATGTTTCTAATTATAATTTTACCACTTAATAACATAAAGTCAATGTTTTTTTCTGTATACGTTTAATCTACGTTTTTATTATACGATACAAAATTAAAGTTATACATGCATTTATAGAAATTTTTTTGCAAAACTTTGGCAATTTAGAATAAATAATAGAGATTTTAGATTAGAGAATTCAGTGAAGTGTGATTTTCTGTTAATACAGAAAATCTTAGAAATTAAATTTCCACAATTTAAATTGCTTTTTCATCAAATATTAAGCTATTAATAACCGTTTCAACATGAATCCAGTCATAAACCCTTATAATATTATGATGTGCTATTGCTTTGTTATAGGTTGTATCCATTAATAATACTTTAAAACCTGCATTTGAAAGTTCCACAGCATTATAAGGATTATCTTCAATAAAAATATCACATTTAAGTTCCTCTGCTTCTTTAACCTTGTGATGAGTTCCTAATACAAATAACTTATCAAATTTAATATTTTTCTTATTTAAATATGAAAAAGTCAACATTTCAAGAGATTTATCTCTAGCCGTTACAAAGAAAATATTATTGCTTAAATACAACTTATTTATTATATCCTTTGCTTTAAATCTTAATATATCCTTACTGTGATATTTAAACTTGTACTTCTCATAAAACTCTTCGTATTCACTTTGTGAAATTCCCATAACCCTTGAATATTCATATTTTGTAAAGTCTTCATGTCTAACAACTTTATTAAAATATTCTGCTGTTTTATCAAGCCAGTAGTATGGATTGGTCAAAGTTCCATCAATATCAATACAAACATTTAAATTTTTCATACACAACTCTCCCTGAATAAATATTTATATTGATATTTTATTATTCTTATATTAAAGCTGCATTAACTTAGTGTTAAT
Source organism: Clostridium guangxiense (assembly GCF_021043395.1). Classification (GTDB taxonomy): domain Bacteria; phylum Bacillota; class Clostridia; order Clostridiales; family Clostridiaceae; genus Clostridium_S; species Clostridium_S guangxiense. The sequence goes on along the minus strand of NZ_JAJNKE010000020.1, from coordinate 51,224 downwards.
TCGAAATTATGTTTTTTATTATGGAGTTAATGTATACGGACCTTGGGTAATTATTTATAAGATTACTAGCATAATTCTTAGCTTTTGCTTTATCTAGATCCTTATAAATAACTGCAAGTTCATACAAAACAGTTTCTTCATAGCTTCCTGCTTTATAATTTGAATCGTACATTGTATAATATTTAATTGCATTTTCTATATCACCTGAATTTTTATATGAAGTTGCCAAAAAATATATTGTATCCTTATATAAATAATTGCTGCTTCCATATGTATATGCTTTTAAAAAATACTTTTCTGCATTAGCATAGTCACTTTTTTTAGCATAATCATTGGCTACTCCATAAAAATATACAACCCCATCATTTTGAAGAATTTCTAATGCTTTATTCATTAAAACTTTATCATTTATTCTAATGTCTGCATTTTTAAAGTTATCTTCGTAATAAAATATTTTTTCATAATCCTTATTATTTATGGCATTTTGAAGTTCTGCCGCATCAAACTTATTAGTAGCCTTCACCTCTTTTTTTGCTTTTGCCTTAGTTTGTTTTTTTACAGCTATCTTCTTTGCTTTTTTCACAGAAACTTTACTTATATTTTTAAAGTTTTCATTATATATGTATAAACCTCCAAAGCCAATTAAAACCACAAGTGTAACTGCAGCTGCTAGCTTTAGTAATGATTTAATTTTAAATTTTGATTTTATAATTCCAATATCCTGAAGCTTTTTCTTGGTTTCCAGCGCCATTTCATTTGATCTGTCTAATTTTAATACCTTTTCTAAATGAATATTAGCTTTATTGTAATCTCCCTGCTTCACAGCGCAAATTGCAATATTATTATTCACATTTATAGAATTATAATCACTTCTTTCACATTTCTCAAGAAGCTCCATCGCTTCATTTATTCTTAGTTTTTCTATGTATTTTAATGCCCTTAAAAAATATTGAAATAACCTTTCATCACTATCAACACCTTGAAGATATTTTTCTGCTGCTTTATCTTTATTAACTTTACAATTAAGCTGCCACACTTTTCTTGCCTCATTTAAGTCTCCCTTTAAATAGAAAATCAATCCTTTAAGGTCTAATGCTCCTTTATTTCTTATATCCTCAGCAATACTTTTATCACAAACTTCAATTGCCTTATCAATTTTTCCATTTTCTAAAAGCGCCAGTGCCCTTTTATAAAGCTTGTTTGATTTATTCATATGATCACCCTTGTTCTATGTATATTAAAATTACCTGTAATATTTAAATCAACTAAAATATTTTTGTACCAATTAACCTTTTATTTAGAGTAGAGAGTACAGTGATGGTTGATTTTCTTTCATTTCATTCCAGAAAATCTTAGAACTTAATGCTGACGCTAGTTTCACTCTTAATCATTATACTTTATATTTCTAAAAGTGTCATCCAGCTATCTTCTATATTTAAGTATTTTCCGTAGTGAAACAGAGAAAAATCATCCTTCATTGTCCTTCGTACTCTGATAAAAAAAATGGAGCAAACAATACACTGTACCGTTTGCTCCAATATATATATATATTTAGTAATATAATGCCTTAATTTAAGCTTTCATTATCAATTCTTTTGCAGTAAGAATTGATGAAGCACTCATTGAGAACTCGTCAAGTCCATACTCTACAAGAGTTGGTATTGCTTTTTCGTCTCCTGCCATTTCACCGCACATTCCACACCATTTTCCTTCTTTATGTGCTGATTCTATAGTCATTTTTATTAACTTTAGAACTGCGGGATGCATTGGATTGTATAAATATGATACTTTTTCATTCATTCTATCTGCTGCAAGTGTATATTGAATTAAATCGTTAGTTCCAATACTAAAGAAATCAACGTATTTTGCAAGTTCTTCTGAATTTACTGCTGCTGCAGGTATTTCAACCATTATTCCTGTTTCAAGTTTTTCATTAAATGGCTTTCCTTCTTTAGTAAGCTCATTCATGCACTCTTTTAAAACTTCTTTTGCTTCAAGGAATTCTTCAAGTGAAGAGATCATTGGGAACATGATTTTTAAGTTTCCATAAACTGAAGCTCTTAAAAGTGCTCTTAATTGAACTTTAAATATATCTTTTCTTCCAAGGCAAAGTCTTATTGCTCTAAAGCCAAGGAAGGGATTCATCTCCTCTGGAAGTGGTAGATATGGTAATTTCTTATCTCCACCTATATCAAGTGTTCTTATAACAACAGGTCTTTTACCCATTTTTTCTACAACATGCTTATATGCTTCAAATTGTTCATCTTCTGTAGGCATTGATTCCCTATCCATGTAAAGAAACTCCGTTCTAAATAAGCCTACTCCGTCTCCTCCATTTGCTAAAACAGCCTCTACATCTTTAGCCTTTCCTATGTTTCCGCAAACTTCTACTCTTTTACCTGCTTTTGTTTTTGTCTCTATATTTATAAGTCTTTTAAGTTCTTCCTGCTTTTTCTCAAATTCTTCTTTTTTAGCAGTATATTCACTTAAAGTGTTTTCATCTGGATTTATTATAGCTTCTCCTTCAATTCCATCAACTATAACTGTATCTCCATTTTTAACTGAAGAAACTATATCTTTTAAACCAACTATAGCTGGTATTTCTAATGTTCTCGCCATTATAGCACTGTGAGAAGTTCTACCTCCTATATTAGTTAGGAATGCAACAACCTTATCTTTATCAAGTTGTGCAGTATCCGAAGGTGTTAAATCATTTGCTACTACAATAGTTCCCTTTTCTATGTCTCCAAGATCTCCTGAACCATTTCCAGTTAAGTTATTAAGTATTCTGTTTCCAACATCCTTTATGTCTGCAACTCTTTCTTTAATATATTCGTCTTCTATTCCAGCAAATATATTCATAAAGTTATCAATTACGTCACTTAATGCTTTTTCAGCATTTATTTTCTTATCTTCTATCATAGATTTTGCTTGACCTGCAAATTCAGGATCATCTAGAAGCATTATATGGCTTTCAAATACAGCCGCTTTGTCAGCGCCTAAATCCTTTACAGCCTTTTCCTTTATTTTAGTAAGCTGTTTTCTTGAATCTTCTACAGCAGCTTCAAATCTTGCTTTTTCTTCCTCTATATTAGATATTGTCTTCTCAACTATTTCAACTTCTTTATCAGCCTTTATAAAAATATGTCCTATAGCGTAACCTTTTGATGCCGCTATTCCCTTTTTTATATTATTGGGCATTACAATTCCTCCTTAGATAGCATAAACTTTCACTAATTATATAAGCAAAAAATATGCCAATTGTACTTTAATTTATTATTTTTAATTTAGTTTTTACATGTGAAACCTGTATTTAACATAGGAAATTTTTAATTCAAGTAATATTTAAATTGACATACACAATCATAACTTAAATATTTCAATTGATTTCTTGATAATTTTTATCAACAGTTATAATAAAAACTTAACTTACTTATATTTTTTCCAAAACTTTTGTGGATATGTGCTATTTATAGTAGTAAAATATAATTGATAAAAATTATCATACCTTTTAGGGATTATTGATAATTTTTATCATAAAACGTGAAAGGTGATTAGATTATGTTTAAAAATTGCATATCGGTAAATATAAAAAATGGAATTCATACTAGAATTGCAGCTATGATTGTTCACAAAACCTCTCAAATTAAACAAAAATTCAACATCAATTTATACATAAGAAAGATGACGTCAAATGAACCAATCGCCATAAGCATGCTAGCACTTGTTTCGTTAAAAATTCAAGAAAATGAACTTGTAGAATTATCTTGTTTTGAGGACACAAAAAATGGTCAAAGAGCTGTACTTGAATTAAGCAACTATATAACCATAGAATTAAATGATAAAAACAGTTCATTTTCAAATATAGATGCTATAATACAGGAAAACACCATAGCAAATGAACAAATTCTTGAAAACTTACCTGTTGGCATTGTTGTAGTTGATTCAAACTGCAATATTACTTATATGAATAACTATGCATTAAAATATCTAAATAAAAACTTGAATGACGTATTGGGATTTCCTATACAAAACATACTTCCAAATTCAGAACTTCCAATGGTAATGAAAAACAAGGAAAAGGAAATAGGTAAAATATACCATATAAAAAACAACACAATTATTTCAAACAGTTCACCTATAATATCAAAAGATAATGTGATTGGTTCTGTGTCTGTTTTTCAAGATATGTCTGAACTTATTGGTTTAAAAGAATTAAATGAAAAATTTAAAAAGATACTTGCAACTTCTCATGATTTGATATGTTTTGTAGACGAGCATAGAAAAATAAGCTATATAAACCCTGCTTATAAAACAAATTTTCATATCACTGAAAAGGATATAATAGGAAAAGACTTAATTGAAATTTCTCCTGATGGTTATAGGATGAAGGTTTTCGATTCAAAAAAACCAATAGAAGATGTGCTTATTAATAAACATGATGTAAATATAATGTGTACCGTGGAACCCATTTTTATTGATAATTATTTCAAGGGTGTTATATCCATTTCTAAAACTGTAGATCAAATAAAAGATGTCGCAAAAAAATTAGAACAATCTGAAGAAGAATTAAACTACTATAAGAGTGAACTTATAAGACATACTAAACTAAGTGGTTCTTTTAGCAATATTATTGGCAGCAGCAGTTCCCTTAAGGATACTTTAATTACAGCTGCAAAGGCATCAAATTCAACCTCTACTGTACTAATAAGGGGTGAAAGTGGAACTGGTAAAGAACTTATTGCCAAGGCAATACACACTAATAGTTCAAGAAGAGACAAGCCTTTTGTTAGAGTAAATTGCGCTGCAATACCTGAAAATCTACTAGAAAGTGAGCTTTTTGGATATGAAAAGGGTGCTTTTACAGGTGCTTTTAAAAGTAAACCCGGAAAGCTTAACATAGCTGATACAGGAACTTTATTTTTAGACGAAATTGGTGATATGCCAAAATCAATGCAGGCAAAGCTTCTAAGGGTTATTCAAGAAAGAGAATTTGAAAGCGTTGGAGGTCTTACTACTCAAAAGGTAGACATTAGAATTATTGCTGCTACAAATAGAAATTTAGAAGAAATGATACAAAAAAGAGAATTTAGGGAAGATTTATACTATAGATTGAATGTTATTTCTATATTTTTACCACCTCTAAGAAAAAGAAAAGAGGACATTAACCTCCTTGTAGAATATTTCATAAAAAATATAAGTAAGAAACTTAATAAACCAATAAAAAATATAGATAAAAACTGTATATATTATCTAATAAATTATCAATGGCCTGGAAACATAAGAGAACTTGAAAATGTAATAGAAAGGGCAATAAATATGTGCGACAATGATGTTATAACTTCAAAGGATTTGCCAATATATATATCAAATATTGAGCCCGAAACTGATTCTATAACTATTGATGAAAATAATCCTATATTAAAACTTGAAGATTATGAAAAAAAAGTTTTAGAACTTGCAATGAAAAAATACAAAAGTTTTAATAAAGTTGGTAAAGTTCTTGGAATAACTCACAGGACAGTGGCCCTAAAGTGCAAAAAATACAACTTAGATGTAGATAAATAATAATCTTTTTGAACCAAAATCTTTTTACACGCATTTTGGTTCAAAAATTTACTTAGCCAATGTATTTAGTTATATCCACATAAACATTGCATTTTGAGAAATATTTATCTGATATTATATCAGACATGCTCTTAACCTCTTCATACCTTTTATCAATCACCAAAAAAAATACTGGACCGGAACTGGTTACTGTAAATATTTTTAAGAATATATCTTTTTTAAATGAATCCTCCATTATATTTTCTATTAATTCCATCAAGCCACTTTCTGGTAATTCATTTCTCATATTCACCAAACTCTTTACACCTATTTTCAAAACAGTCATCTTATATTTATTACTTAAATACTTTTCTATATCACCATTATTTTTATATTGACTTAAAGTTTTTGAATCATAATTCATAAATATATGAGAAACTAAGTTCTCAATCTCCTTTCCAAACTTTAAACGTAATTGACAATTAATATAATATCACATATTTTTACAATTATACAACTATTTAAAGTTCCTTAGAAATTCTTTTTTTCCTTCTTCATAGAGATTGTTTCCCTTTGAATCTATTATCACGATTGCTGGAAAGTTAACTACTTCCAATCTTCTTATTGCTTCAGATCCCAAATCTTCATATGCAATAACTTCGGCTTTAACTATACTTTTTGAAATAAGTGCTGCTGCTCCACCTATAGCTCCAAAATAAACTGCCTTATTCTTAATTATAGAATCTATAACCTCTTTTGATCTAAGTCCTTTTCCTATCATACCTTTTAGTCCAAGATCTAAAAGTCTAGGCGCATATGCATCCATTCTTCCACTTGTAGTCGGTCCAGCTGAACCAATAACATGATTAGGTTTTGCTGGTGTAGGACCGGCATAATAAATAATTTGATTTTTTACATCTATAGGAAGCTTTTTATTTTCATCAAGCAGCTCTACAAGTCTTTTATGTGCAGCATCTCTTGCAGTATATATTACACCATTTATAAGTACTCTATCTCCTATTTTTAATTTTGATATTTCTTTTTCACAAACTGGAGAATTTATTACAATTTCCATACCATTTCCCCCTATTTATAAAACACTTCAACTATCAAAATTTAAGTGTCCATAATGCCTTAATACATGGCATTTTATTACAATTAAATTTTGGGTCTTAGATGGTTTATCTTATATTATTTCACTCTTATGTCTTGTTACATGACAGCTTATATTAACAGCTACAGGCAATCCGGCAATATGCGTTGGATATGTTTCTATATTTAGACCAAGTGCTGTAGTATTTCCACCAAATCCTTGAGGTCCTATACCAAGTTTATTTATTTTTTCTAACAATTCTTTTTCAAGTTCTGCATACTTCTCATTCTTATTATTTACATCTATGGGTCTCATAAGAGATTTTTTAGCCAAAAATGCAGCCTTATCAAAGGTTCCTCCTATTCCAACTCCGATTACCATAGGTGGACATGGATTTGGTCCTGCCTCTTCTACAGTTTTAATTATAAAATCTTTTACACCTTCTACACCTTCAGATGGCTTTAACATTTTAATTTTACTCATATTTTCAGAGCCAAAGCCTTTAGGTACAACTGTTATTTTTATTTCGTCACCTTTTACAATATCATAATATACAATAGCTGGAGTATTATCGCCCGTATTTCCTCTATATATTGGATCTTTTACTACTGATTTTCTTAGATACCCTTCTGTGTATCCTTGCCTAACACCTTCATTTACCGCGTCTTCAATTAATTTTCCTGTAACATGGACATTTTGTCCTATTTCTAAGAAAACACACGCCATACCTGTATCTTGGCAAATTGGGACTTGTTCATTCTTAGCTATAGATACATTTTTAATTATTTTCTCAAGCATATCTTTAGCAATAGTCCAATTTTCATTTTCATAGAATTTTTTAAGACTTTTATCTATATCCTCTGGTAAATTATAATTTGCTTCAATACAAAGTCTTTTTACTACCTCTGTTATTTTTTCTGAACTTATTTCTCTCAATTTTTTACCCCCAACTTATTTATATATTGGCTTTTACATTTATAACTAATTTAAGTTAAGGGTTTTAACTCGCCTTGCTTGTTAAAAGACTAACTTTTTCACTTATGTGAAAAGTGAAGGGTTTGACGATGTTTTGCACGTCAAAGGTGAACTTTTTGGCTAAAGCCAAAAGTTAAGGATAATTTTCCTCTGTTTTACTATGGAAAATTTTTAACCTTATTGACATTTATATATAAATAATATTTAATATTTTGTTATGGCACCACTTACTTTAATTTAAATAAGCCCTTCGTATGATTATTTTTGATTTAATTTAAAGATTTTCCGTAGAGAATCGAAGGAAAATCCTCATTAAAAAGTTCACTTTTTAATGAGCAAAGCAAGTTAAAACCCTTCACTTTTACCGAAAGTAAAAAAGTTAGTCTTTTAACTAGCAGAGCGAGTTAAAACCTTTCACTATAGTTGCTTTGCAACATTTATATTTGGTACAATAACTCCTTTAATCTAGTTCTTTAAAGAATTCTTCAACTGATTTTCCTATGCTATCTGCTATTTTTTGTTGGTAGTTTACGTCTTTTAATTTTTGTCTCTCTGCATCATTCGATAAAAAGCCGCATTCCACAATAACAGATGGTATGTCCTTACCATATCTTAATATTTTATATGAGTTTTTAGCCGGTTTCTCTTTTCTCCTATTGCTTTTATCAAGGTCATCAATTGCATTTCTTTGAATTATCCCAGCTAATTTTTCACTTTTCTCATTATCTCCATACCAAACTTGTGCTCCATAGTATTGTGTTTGAGGGAACATATTCAAATGAATACTTATGAATGCATCACAATTTGAATTTAATTTTATTTTACATCTGTTTTCTAAATCTTCAAGCTTTTTTTTTCTTATTTTCCCACCTTCGGTATAGAGTCCTTTATCCTCCTGTCTTGTCATGATAACCTTAAATTTTTTGCTTTCAAGATACTTCTTTAATTTAAGGCTTATATTTAAGTTTATATCTTTTTCACATGTACCATCCTTTGCCTGAGCTCCACCATCTATTCCACCATGACCTGGATCTATTAATATTATTTTGGGTGCTTCATTAGAACCTTTAGCATAAATAATTTTATATGGGAAGATAAAAGATAAAAGTAAAATTAAAACTATCACTCTTCTTATTTTACAACTTATAAAACGCAAAATATAACCCCCTAAACAATTTTTTTAATCATTTAATTTATTTTGCGTCTTTAATGTAAATTTTATTTAAGTAAAATTATCCAAATGGCAACAATTCGTTAACATTTATAATTTATAATAAGTATAATAAAAAGGGTTATCGGCTGTAATTAACCACTATAACCCTTTAATAAACCATTATGTATAATAATATAAGTAACAAAACCTTTATCTATATAAATATCTATCTAACAAATAGTGTAATTAATCCTGCAATTCCTGCACAAACTGGCATGGTCACAACCCAGGCTATTACTATATTCTTAGCAAGCATCCATCTTACAGATGACATTCTATTTGACGCCGCAACTCCCATAATTGAAGTTGAAATTATTTGAGTTGTACTTACTGGTGCATGGAACATAGTAGCTGAAAAAATTACCGCTGCTGCTCCAGTTTCAGCTGCAAAACCATTTACGGGAGCTAATCTAGCCATATTCATTCCCATAGTCTTTATAATTTTATAGCCTCCAAATGAAGTTCCTAATGCCATAGCAAGTGCACAAGCAGCCTTAACCCAGTCAGGTACTGAAAATGAATTTAAAGAACCTATACTTAAAAGTGCCATTGTAATAACACCCATAGACTTTTGAGCATCATTACCACCATGATTAAGTGCCATAAGCATCGCTGAAACAATTTGTGCTTTTGAAAAAAACTTAGAGACAAACATTGGCTTGGACCTTCTCAATATCCATTGAAGCAATATCATAACTATGTATCCTGCTAAAAATCCTATTATTGGAGATAAGAATAACCACAATACTATTTTCTCCATAAAGGTAACCCAATTAACCACGACAAAAGAAGCCTTGTACACTACAGCTGAACCTATAAGACCGCCAATTAGGGCATGAGACGAACTACTTGGAATTCCAATATACCAAGTAACAAGATCCCATATAATAGCTGCAATTAATGCAATTAAAACAACCTTTGGTGATATCTTAAAAGGATCTATTATACCATCACCAACCGTTTTAGCTACTTTATCGCTAATAAAAGCTCCTAAAAAATTCATACATGCGGACATTATAACCGCTGATCTCATGCTTAAAACTCTTGTAGAAACTGATGTTGCTATAGCATTAGCGCTATCATGAAAGCCGTTAATGAAATCAAACGTAAGAGCTAACATTACAATTACTATTGTTATTAATACAGCAGAATTAAGCATTTTTCATAGCAACTCCTTCTACAACATTAGCTACAGATTCACAAGCATCTAATACATTTTCCATATATTGATATATCTCTCTCCATTTAATTAGGTTGAGGACGTCATCCTTCTTTTCTGTGAATAAAACTCTTATTGCCTTTCTAAAACAGAGGTCACCTTCTTCCTCTATCTTGTTTATTTCAATAATTATATTCTGAAGTTCTTTGCTTTTATTCATAAATTTAAACTCTTTCATTAGTTCTATAATCTTACTGCATGATCTTACCACAAGTTCTGCCATTGCTCTTGCATCATCTGTGGATTCATGAACATCAAACATTATAAATCTACTTGAAGCAACTTCCATAAAATCCACTATGTCATCCATAAGGTTGGCTACTACATAAATATCTTCTCTATCAAAGGGGGTTACAAAGGTTTTGTTGAGTTCATTTAAAATATTGTGCTGCTGATAGTCACTTTTATGTTCCATATCTTTTATAACTTTGAGCTTACTTTCACCATCTTCTGGTTCATTAACATAATCCTTAAATAATAACGCAGTTTCATAAATTATCTTTGCATTTTCAATAAACAAATTGAAAAACTTGTCGTCTTTGGGTGATAAACTAAACATAAAATTCCTCCTATATTTTATTTATTTTATATAAATATTATTATGTTAAAAACAAAAACAATAAATACTATTAATAAAGATATTTAAGTATATAATTAAATTTAGTTTTATAAGATACTACTTTTAAAGGATTGTTCACTTGATGGGACTAAAGTAAAATTAACTCTAAACTATAACATTATATCATATAATTTTGTACAATAGAATATATTGTCTTTCTGTGAATTATCTATATTGCATTTTTATTTAGATATACAATACATTTTATTAAATTTAGACTTATTTTATTAATATTTTTTCATGACAATAAGAAATTTATTATAAAAATGCATTTAAGCTTTTTCAAAACTCTTAAAAAATCCCAGCAAGTAATCTTGCTGGGATGTAATAAGCATAGAAATAATTATCTCTTTGAGAATTGTGGTGCTCTTCTTGCTTTCTTGAGACCGTATTTCTTTCTTTCTTTCATTCTTGGATCTCTTGTTAAGAATCCAGCTTTTTTAAGTTCTGGTCTTAAGGAATCATCAGCTTTTAATAAAGCTCTTGCTATACCATGTCTTATAGCTCCTGCTTGACCTGTGAATCCACCACCATTAACACTTACTATTACATCAAATTTTTCTTTAGTACCTGTAAGTACTAGTGGTTGATTGATTATAACTCTTAATGTTTCAAGTCCAAAATATTCTTGTGAATCTCTCTTATTTATTGTAACTTTACCTTCACCAGGTACAAGTCTTACTCTTGCTATTGCTTCTTTTCTTCTTCCAGTTCCTATATACTGTACTTTTGCCATTTTACTTCCTCCTTCCGGTTACTTCTAATATCTTAATTCTAATACTTCTGGCTTCTGAGCCTCGTTATTATGTTCTGATCCTTTATATACCTTTAATTTTTTAAGCATTTTTCTTCCTAAAACACCTGATGGAAGCATTCTTCTAACTGCTTCATAGAATACAAAATCAGATTTTACAGCCATAGCTTTTCTATAAGGCATTTCCTTTAAACCACCTGGATAAAGTGAGTGGTGTCTAAGCATTTTTTGATCTAATTTTTTACCTGTTAAAACTATCTTATCTGAATTTATAACAATTACGAAATCTCCTGTATCCACATTTGGAGTATATGTTGGTTTATTTTTTCCTCTTAATATTGTAGCTATTTGACTAGCTGCTCTTCCTAATGCCATTCCTGAAACGTCAACAACATACCATTTTCTTTCAACTTGTTCTGGTTTTGCTAAATACGATTTCATGTTTTTTCCCTCCTCGAACTTCTTTCGCGCATTCTATGTCTAAGATCCGGGGCTAGTGGATCTTTTTATCAATTTTACAAACATAACTATTATAATACAATTATCCTGGTGTGTCAACAATTAAATAAGATTTCAGCTGGTATTAACTCTCTGAACCTTGAATGCATTTTTAAGTAAATCACCTTAATAAAACACCTTTTCGAGACAAAGGCCTTTTGCAGGAACTACTTTGCCAGCTTTATCTCTATCCTTTGATTCTATAATTTCTTTAACATATAGGGAACTTATTTTCTTTTCCCCAACTAAAAGTAGTGTTCCAACTACAATTCTTACCATATTATACAAAAATCCATCACCAGACACATATATTTTTATATAATCTCCATTTTTTTCAACTCGCACTTCTTTTATGGCTCTTACATTATCTTTAACGGAACTTCCAGTACTTTTAAAAGCTGAAAAATCATGTTTACCTAAAAAATATACTGCTGCTTTTTTCATAGCCTCAACATCAACACTTCTACCGTATTGATATACATAATTTCTTTCGATTGCAGCTCTTTCGTTTCTATTTAATATGGTATAACTATACATCTTCCCTTTGCTGCAGTATCTAGAATGAAACGTGCTGTCTACCTCTTCAGAAGCTAATATTACAATATCTTCTGGAAGTTCATGATTTATTACTATTCCTATTTTTTCTGGTGGTATAGTAGAATTTGTAAAGAAATTGCATACATACATTTTGGCATGCACTCCTGCATCTGTTCTACTAGAACCTATAAGCTTCACATTTTCTCCTGTAACCCTACCTATAGCTTCCTCTATAGTCTGCTGTATACTTTTACCATTACGCTGTCTTTGCCATCCGCAGTAATTTGTTCCATCATATTCTACTGTAAGTTTTATATTTTTCAAATTAACCACCTGAATTACTTCCAAAAGTTACTCCATATTGATATTCCAACCAAAATACATACTGAAAAAACTGCAATATAATCTCTAGATGTAATCGTAAGCTTTTTCATTCTTGTTCTTCCTTCTCCACCTCTATAACATCTTGCTTCCATTGCCATTGCAAGCTCATCAGCTCTTCTAAATGAGCTAATAAACAACGGTACAAGTATTGGCACTAAACTTTTAGCTCTATTAAATATATTTCCTGAGTCAATATCTGCTCCTCTAGCCATTTGTGCCTTCATTATTTTATCAGTTTCATCGATGAGTGTTGGAATAAATCTTAGCGCTATAGTCATCATCATAGCAAGTTCATGGGCTGGTACCCCTATTTTTTTCATAGGATTTAAAAGTTTTTCTATGCCATCAGTAAGCTCAATTGGCGATGTTGTTAAAGTAATAATTGATGTTCCTATAATAAGAAATATAAGTCTTATGGACATAAATGCTGCTAAAATGAGCCCCTCTTTATATACATGTATAAAACTCCAACGAAAAAGTGCCTCACCTTTCCCTGGTGTCATTAAAATATTTATAGCTCCTGTAAATATAATTAGTATAAATATTGGCTTTAATCCTTTATATATATAGCTTATATGAACTTGAGAAATTGAAATTATAAATATAGTGAAAGCAACAATAAAAATATATCCTTTAAAATTATTTACCAAGAACAAATCAACTACATACACTAGTGATAACAATATTTTAATTCTTGGATCTAATTTATGGACAAAAGAATTACCTGGTACATACTGTCCTATCGTTATATCCTTAATCATTCTTTGCACTTCCTAACACTTTAAGTATTTCAGCTTTAGCTTGTTCTACAGTGAATATTTTTTCAGATATATTAAATCCTCTTTCTCGAAGCTTCCTTACCAAATATGTTACTTGAGGCACAGCTAAACCTACACTTTCCAAAGTATCTACTTCTGTAAATATTTCCTCTGGTGAACCATTAAGTATACATTTAGCATTATACATTACAAAAATTTTGTCTGCTACTTTTGCCACATCTTCCATACTGTGTGAAACTAAAATTATAGTCATTCCATATTCTTCTTGGAGTTTCTTTATTTGATAAAGAATTTCATCTCTTCCACTTGGATCGAGTCCTGCAGTAGGTTCATCAAGTATTAATATTTTGGGTTCCATAGCAACTACACCTGCAATTGCTACTCTTCTTTTTTGCCCCCCACTTAAATCAAAAGGAGACTTATTCTTAAAGGTTTCATAATCTAATCCTACTATATTCATAGCTCTTTTTACTCTATTATGTATTTCTTCTTCACTAAGCCCTAAATTCGTAGGTCCATATGCTATATCCTTTTCTATGGTTTCTTCAAAAAGCTGGTATTCTGGATACTGAAAAACAAGTCCTATTTTCTTCCTTATATCGCTCATTTTAACTGATTTGTCTGTTATATCTACATCATCTACTAAAATCTTACCTGATGTAGGCTTTAATAGGCCATTTATATGTTGTATAAGAGTGGACTTTCCTGAACCTGTATGACCAATGAGTACATTAAACTCCCCATCCTTTATAACAATATTTACATTGTCTAAAGCTTTCTTCTCAAATGGAGTTCCTGGCATGTATATATGTGTTAAATTTTCTATTTTAATCGACATAATTCATTCACCATCTCATCTATAGTAAGTATATCCCTTTTTATAGAAATACCCTCTTTATTTAATTCATACGATAATTCAGTCATTTGTGGAACATCTAATCCTATATTTTTCATAACTTCAACATTACTAAAAACTTCTCTAGGTGTTCCAATTTTAATTATTTTACCATCATCTATTACAACAATCCTATCAGCATCAACAGCTTCTTCCATAAAATGAGTTATAAGGACAATAGTCATATGACTATTTTTGTTCAAATCTTTTATTGTTTTCATTACTTCTTTTCTTCCTGATGGATCAAGCATTGCTGTTGACTCATCAAATACTATACACTCAGGCTGCATTGCAAGTATTCCAGCAATAGCAACTCTTTGTTTTTGTCCTCCAGATAAAAGATGCGGTGCATGCCTTCTATATTCATACATTCCAACTTTTTTTAAAGAAGCATCAACTCTTTTTCTTATTTCGCTCGGCTCAACTCCAAGATTTTCAGGTCCAAAAGCTACGTCTTCCTCAACAATAGTAGCAACCAATTGGTTGTCTGGGTTTTGAAATACCATACCAGCACTATGTCTTACATCCCATGTATTTTCTGGATTTGACGTATCAAGTCCATCAACTACAACTTTACCATGTGTAGGAACAAGCAAAGCATTAAAGTGCTTAGCAAGTGTTGACTTACCAGAGCCATTTTTCCCCAATATAACAAGAAATTCACCTTTATTAATATCAATACTTACTCCATTAACTGCAATATTGCCTTTTTCTTTATTTTCATTATGGTATTCATAAACTACATCTTCACATTCTATCATCTTTTCACACATACGAACACCCCAATTACAGCAATTTCACTGTACTTATTAAAATAGGGACTAAGTTATTAGCTACTTAATCCCCTATAATATTTATTATACTAATTCTAATACTACTTGTTCTGCTCCGTCTCCTCTACGTGGTCCCATTTTGTATATTCTAGTGTAACCACCTTTTCTTTCAGCGTACTTTGGAGCTACTTCATCAAATAATTTTTTAACTACATCTTCCTCTGTAACGAAAGCAAGAACCTGTCTTCTAGCATGTAAATCTCCTCTTTTTGCAAGAGTGATCATTTTTTCTGCTAAATTCTTAGTTTCCTTAGCTCTTGTTTCAGTTGTCTGTATCTTACCATGCTTTAAGAAACTTGTAACTAAATTTCTAAGCATTGCTCTTCTCTGATCAGTAGGACGACCTAATTTACGTTGTATTGCCATGCCTTTACCTCCCAACTTATGGATATTTCTAACTTTATATTTTTATAAAGTTTAAAATTATTAATGTACATTAATGAAAGTTATCATTTAAAATTAATCTTCGAGTAACTTTAATGACAAACCAAGACCTTTTAGTTTTTGTTCAACTTCTTCAAGAGACTTCTTGCCTAGATTTCTAACCTTCATCATATCTTCCATAGATCTTTGAGTCAATTCCTGAACAGTATTTATTCCTGCTCTTTTTAAGCAATTATAGCTTCTAACTGAAAGATCCAGTTCTTCTATAGTCATTTCAAGAACCTTTTCCTTTTTATCTTCCTCTTTTTCTACCATTATTTCCATATCATCTGCATGGTCAGTAAGAGTCATAAATAGTTTAAAGTGTTCTATCAATATTTTTGCAGCTAAACTAATAGCTTCTTCTGGTCTTATTGTTCCATTTCCCCATATTTCTATGGTTAATTTATCGTAGTCAGTTATCTGACCAACTCTTGTATTTCCAACAGTAAAGTTAACTCTTTTTACAGGAGAATATATTGAATCAACTGCAATAGTTCCTATTGGCATATCATCTCTTTTATTTCTATTTTGAGTGACATATCCTCTACCTTTATTTACTTCGATTTCCATATACAGCTTTCCATCATCATCAAGAGTTGCAATATGTAAATCTTTGTTGATTACTTCAACATCTCCATCTGTTTTTATGTCATTTCCAGTAACTTCACCAGGTCCCTTTGCATCTAAATATATTGTTTTAGGGCCATCACCATTCATTGTTAAGCATAAAGCCTTGATGTTAAGAATTATTTCTGTAACATCTTCTTTTACACCTTTAATAGTTGAAAATTCATGAAGTACTCCCTCAATTTTTACTGAGTTAGCAGCAACTCCTGGTAATGATGAAAGAAGTATTCTTCTCAATGAATTACCAAGTGTAATTCCATATCCTCTTTCAAGAGGTTCAACGACAAATCTGCCATATGAACCATCTTCTGTAGACTCAACACATTCTATTTTTGGTTTTTCTATTTCTAACATTTATATAACCCTCCTTAAAAATAAAATGGCAACCTATTTGAGGGCAACTGATTCTACCTAAAATTATTTGCTGTATAACTCAACAATTAATGTTTCATTAACTGGAACATCAATTTCTTCTCTGCTCGGCTCAGCTACTATCTTAGCTTCAAAATTATCATAGTTAGCACTAATCCATGCTGGTAAAGTTTTTGGATTTTCTGCAAAAGTTTTGAATTTTTCAGTTCCTCTACTCTTTTCACTTATAGATACAACATCATTAACTTTTAAAGTGTATGAAGGTATATCAACTTTCTTGCCATTTACAAGAAAATGTCCGTGAGTAACTAATTGTCTTGCTTCACTTCTTGAACTTCCGTAGCCAAGTTTGTAAGCTACATTGTCAAGTCTTAATTCCAAAAGCTTCAATAAGTTTTCACCAGTTATGCCTTTAATTTTTTCTGCTCTTTTATAGTAAATTCTAAATTGATTTTCAAGAACTCCATATATTCTTTTTGCTTTTTGTTTTTCTCTTAATTGTAAACCATAGTTTGAAATTTTCTTTCTTTCCTTACCATGTTGTCCTGGAACATATCCTCTTCTTGAAAATGCACACTTATCTGTATAACATCTATCTCCTTTAAGAAATAGTTTCAAACCTTCTCTTCTGCATAATCTGCAGACAGCTTCAGTATATCTTGCCATTAAAAATTACACCTCCTGTACTATTAAATTAAACTCTTCTTCTTTTAGGTGGTCTGCAGCCATTGTGTGGAATTGGAGTTACATCTTTAATTAAAGTAACTTCTAATCCTGCAGCCTGTAACGATCTTATAGCAGCTTCTCTTCCTGCTCCTGGTCCTTTTACGAAAACCTCAACACTCTTAAGTCCGTGTTCCATAGCAGCTTTTGCTGCTGTTTCTGCTGCCATTTGAGCAGCAAAAGGTGTGCTTTTTCTTGAACCCTTAAAGCCCAATCCACCTGAACTTGACCATGACAATGCATTTCCTACTGCATCAGTTATAGTAACAATTGAGTTATTAAAAGTTGATTTTATATGTGCACAACCATGTTCTACATTTTTTCTTTCTTTTCTTCTTCTTGTCTTTTTAGCTTTCTGTACAGCCATCTTCAGCCCTCCTTATTACTTTTTCTTTTTAGCTCCTACAGCTCTCTTTGGTCCTTTTCTAGTTCTAGCATTAGTTTTAGTCTTTTGACCTCTTACTGGAAGTCCTTTTCTATGTCTTATTCCTCTATAGCAGCCTATTTCTATTAATCTCTTAATATTTAAAGCAACTTCTCTTCTTAAGTCACCTTCAACTTTAATATTCTTATTTACATAATCTCTTATTGTATTTACTTCAGCTTCAGTTAAATCTTTAACTCTAGTATCAGCATTGACACCAGTAGCTTTAAGAATTCTTCTTGAACTTGGTAGTCCTATGCCAAATATATAAGTCAAACCAATTTCTACTCTTTTTTCTTTAGGTAAATCAATACCTGCTATTCTTGCCATTAAAATTTACACCTCCTAGGTTTTTACAAATAATGTTTTAAAATATATATTAACAGTTCTAGGCAGCATAGCATAAAGCCAGCTGGCAGCCGTTCCCAAAACTTATATTAGCTCAGTCTAGTCTAACCTTGTTTTTGTTTGTGTTTAGGATTTTCACAGATAACCATTACTTTTCCTTTTCTTCTGATAACCTTACACTTTTCACACATCGGCTTAACTGATGGTCTTACTTTCATTGATAACCCTCCTTTTTATTTAGCTCTCCATGTGATTCTTCCTCTAGTTAAATCATATGGCGAAAGTTCAACTGTAACTTTGTCACCAGGCAATATTCTTATAAAATTCATTCTTAATTTTCCTGAAATATGTGCTAATATTTTTTGACCGCTTTCAAGTTCTACTTGAAACATAGCATTTGGTAAAGATTCTAAGACCTTACCTTGCATTTCTATTACATCGTCTTTTGACATAAGGTAATCAAACCTCCTTATTAGTGCATACTGACTGCAGAAACTTTTTAACAGTTACATTGCTTATACTTTTTCCAGAAATTAAATTGTCTCTTATTTCTTCTGAAACAATTTTTGTAACGGAAAGATGTTTAATTTTTTTCTTTTTAGGTTTTTCAACCTTCCTTAGACAACCGTCAGAAATATATACATATTGTTCATCTATAACACCAGTTATGATAAAGCAACCTTCTTTATCTCTTCCTGCTTTTGAGTAAACAACTTTGCCAATATAATCATTGCCCATTCATTCACCTCATTAACACAAAGTTAGTATTTCCGACCCACCATCTAATATGGCAATTGTATTTTCGTAATGAGCAGCTAAGCTACCATCTTCAGTAACTACTGTCCATCCATTATCCTGTGTAACTACTTGGTATTTACCAACGTTAACCATAGGCTCTACTGCTATAACCATTCCGTTTACTAATTTAGGTCCTCTACCTGATCTACCGTAATTAGGCACTTCAGGATCTTCGTGCATTTCTTTTCCTATTCCATGGCCCACATAATCTCTTACCAAAGAATATCCGAAACTTTCAGCATAAGTTTGAACTGCATTAGATATATCTGTAAGTCTATTTCCAACTACTGCTTTTTCAGCACCCTTAAAGAAACTTTCCTTTGTAACACTAATAAGCTTTTGTGCCTCTTCAGAAACTTTACCAACTGGAAATGTTCTAGCAGCATCTCCTTGCCATCCATTTAATATTGCTCCACAATCTACACTTATAATGTCTCCCTCTTGTAAATGACGCTTTTTAGATGGTATACCATGAATTACTTCATCATTTATTGAAGTACATATTGATGCTGGAAATCCCCCATAACCTTTGAAAGAAGGAATTCCTCCATGCTTTCTTATATAATCTTCAGCTAATTTATCAAGTTCTTCAGTGGTTACACCCGGTTTTACTTTTTCTTCAAGCATTAAAAGAGTTTCTCCAGTAAGCTTTCCTGCTTTTCTCATATATTCAATTTCAGTATTATTTTTAATTATTATCATTTAACATTCTTCTCTCTCAAGGCATTTTTAATGTCCTCGAATACTTTATTGATATCTTGAGCACCATCTACAGGCTTAAGCGCTTTTTGAGATTTATAGTATTCTACAAGCGGCTGTGTTTGTTTATCATAAACATCTAATCTTTCTTTTACAGTTTCCTCACTGTCATCTTTTCTTTGAACAACATCTGAGCCGCATAAATCACATTTACCTTCAACCTTAGGAGGGTTAAATTTGATGTGATAACTAGCTCCACATTTGGAGCACACTCTTCTACCTGTCATTCTTTCAAATATGCTTTCCTTAGGTACATCTATCAAAATTGAAGCATCTATTTTGCCGCCATTTTTGTTTAAAAACTTATCTAATGCCTCTGCTTGCTTAACTGTTCTAGGAAAACCATCCAGTAAGAATCCATTTTTACAATCATCTTTTGTAAGTCTATCTTTAACTATATCTATAGTAACTTCATCTGGAACTAAAAGTCCCTTATCCATATACTGTTTTGCTCTTATTCCAAGTTCAGTATTCTGACTTATATTTGCCCTGAAAATATCACCTGTTGATATATGTGGGACTTTGAAATTGCTGCTAATTAATTTAGCTTGAGTTCCCTTTCCTGCTCCCGGAGGGCCTAGCAATATTAAATTCATTTAATCATCCCCAATAATCAATATACTTATTTATTTTAAGAAACCATGATAATGTCTCATTATCAATTGAGATTGTAATGATCTTAATGTATCAGATGCAACACCTACAACAATTAATAATCCTGTGCTTGCAAAATATACATCTTTAAATCCTTTATTACTCATTTGTACTACTATAGGAGCTATTGCAATAACTGCTGCAAATAATCCTCCTAAAATTGATGTTTTATCTAGTACTTTTTCTATATATCTTGTCGTTGGTTCTCCAGGTCTTATTCCCGGGATAAATCCAGCAGACTTATGCATGTTCTCTGACATTTCCTCTGGTTTAAAGGTTACCTGAGTATAGAACCAAGTAAAGAAAATTATAAATATAAAGTACGCTATTACATAAAGTATGCTATTTGATTTAAAAATACTATATGGACTGCCAGTTACAAACTTACTAAATCCAGACGTAGGCCAAAATTGAGCTATTGTTTCTGGGAATCCCATAACGGACATAGCAAATATTATTGCTATTATGCATGATGCATTCATATTTATAGGTATATGTGAAGACTGACTTTTAATAACTTTACCACCAGCTGCTTTTCCAGCATATTGTACAGGTATTCTTCTTTCAGCTAATGTTGCTATTACTACAAGCACAAATATAACAGCTGCTGCAACAGCAAATACTGCTAAAGAAACTATATCTACAATTCCAGTTGTTTGCAGCTTATATAAATTATACGCTGAACTTGGGAATCTTGATATAATACTTGTAAAAATTATAAAAGATGCTCCATTTCCTATACCATTTTCCGTAATTCTATCTCCTATCCACATTAAGAACGTAGAAGAAGTAGTAAGTGTTAGCATTATAAGAAACATGCTAAGTTTATTGTCATTATCTAAAGCCCCAGAGCTTTTTATTATAGCATAAAATGCAAATGATTGTAATACAGACAATGCAACTGCCGAGTATCTGGTATACTTTTGTATCTTTTTTCTTCCCTCTTCGCCTTCTTTAGATAACTGCTCAAGGCTAGGAATTGCTATAGTTAATAACTGAATTATAATTGATGAATTAATATAAGGAAGAACTCCCATTGCAAATATACTAAATTTACTGAAAGCTCCTCCAGATATCATATCATAAAAACCTAAAAGTGAACCAGAGTTGCTAGTTAAATTTAAGACTTTTGATGCATTAACTCCAGGTACGGGAATAAAATTCCCCAACCTGTAAATTAAAATCATCGCAACTGTAAATAGTATTCTTTTTCTTAAATCCTTAACTTTCCATGCATTACGTAAGGTTGATAACAACTATACCACCTCTGCTCTTCCTCCAGCTGCTTCAATTTTTTCAGCCGCTGTTTTGGAAAATTTATTAACTTTTACAGTTAACTTCCTTGTGAGTTCTCCGTTTCCTAATATTTTTACTCCGTCATTAGCTTTGCTAATTACGCCTCTTTCGAGAAGTAAGTCAATTGTAACTTCTGTTCCATCTTCAAATATATTTAATCTATCAAGATTTATAGCTGTAATGTCTTTTGCAAATATATTTGTGAATCCTCTCTTTGGAAGCCTTCTATATAGTGGCATCTGACCTCCTTCAAATCCTGGTCTTACTCCGCCACCACTTCTTGCTTTTTGACCTTTTTCACCTTTTCCGGCATTTCTTCCTAAACCTGATCCAGTACCTCTACCAATTCTTTTAGGTGATTTTCTAGCTCCGTCAGCAGGTTTCAATTCATGAAGTTTCATAAAATACACCTCCTTTTTTTATGCTTCTTTTACATCTAGAAGATAATCTATTTTTTTAACCATACCTCTAATTTGAGGAGTATCTTCATGTTCCACTGTATGACCTATTTTTCTAAGACCAAGAGCATTTGCTGTAGCTATATGATCTTTTTTTCTTCCATTTAAACTCTTTTTAAGTGTTACTGAAATTTTAGCCATGCCTTACTCCTCCTATCCTAAAATTTCTTCAACAGTTTTACCTCTTAAAGCGGCAATTTCTTCAACCGTTCTTAATCTTGATAAACCGTTAAGTGTAGCGTTAACCATATTTCTTGCATTGTTTGATCCTAAGGATTTTGCTCTTACGTCTTTAAGTCCAGCAAGCTCAAGTACGGCTCTTACAGGACCACCAGCTATAACTCCTGTTCCCTCAGAAGCAGGCATTATAAGAACTCTTCCTGTTCCAAACTCTCCATATATTTCATGAGGAACTGTTGTTCCAACCATGGATACATGAACTAAGTTCTTCTTAGCATCTTCTATTCCTTTTCTAATTGCTTCAGGTATTTCAACTGATTTTCCTGTTCCAACGCCTACGTGTCCGTTTTCGTCTCCTACAACCACTAAAGCGCTGAATCTAAAATTTCTACCACCTTTAACAACCTTAGCAACTCTATTTATAAATACAACTTTTTCTTTAAGATCAAGTGTACTAGGATCTATTCTCATTTATTTCCCTCCTTCTATTAGAATTTTAATCCAACTTCTCTTGCGCCTTCTGCAAGTTCTTTGATTCTTCCGTGATATATGTATCCACCTTTATCAAAAACAACTTGTTCTATGCCCTTTGCTAAAGCTTTCTTTGCAAGTTCTTCTCCAACAACTTTTGCTGCTTCTTTGTTGCTTCCAATTTTCAAAGAAAAATCTTTATCCAAAGTTGAAGCTGATACTAATGTATTAGAATTTACATCATCTATAATCTGTGCATAAATATTTTTTTCACTTCTATACACTGCAAGTCTTGGTCTTTCAGGAGTACCAGATATTTTTTTACGTACTCTTAAATGACGCTTTTGTCTAGCCTCAGATTTATTTTGCTTGCTGAACATTATCCTTTCACTCCCTTCTTATTATTTACCAGTTTTACCTTCTTTACGCCTTATAACTTCATCTTTATATTTAATTCCTTTTCCTTTATAAGGTTCAGGTTCTCTCCATGTTCTGATGTTTGCTGCTACAGCTCCAACTAACTCTTTATCTACACCTTTTACAAGTATAGTATTTGCATCTGGAGTTTCAAAGTTAACGCCTTCAACAGCATCTATTTCAACTGGATGTGAATATCCTAAGCTCAGTGTTAATTTCTTTCCTTTAAGTTGTGCTCTATAACCAACACCAACTAACTCTAAGGTTTTAGTAAATCCTTCTGTAACTCCGATTACCATATTATTTATTAAAGCCCTTGTAAGTCCGTGAAGTGCTCTATGATTTTTATCATCACTTGGTCTTGTAACTACAACTTGAGTATCTTCAACAGCAATTTTAATATCTTTATGCATAGCCTTAGTAAGCTGACCTTTTGAACCTTTAACAGTAACAACATTGTCTGGCGTTACCGTAACAGTTACACCATTAGGTATCACTACAGGCTGCTTTCCTATTCTCGACATATTTACACCTCCTGTTCTGTCCTTACTACCATACGTAGCAAAGTACTTCTCCGCCTAAACCTAATTTTCTAGCTTCTCTATCAGTAACGATTCCTTTAGAAGTAGATATAATTGCAATTCCAAGTCCATTTAAAACTTTTGGAGTTTCTTCTTTTCTAGAATAAACTCTAAGACCTGGTTTTGATATTCTTTTAAGTCCAGTTATTGTTCTTTCCTTGCCTTTTCCGTATTTCATAGATAATCTAAGCATAGGTACAACACCGTCTGTATATTCCTCTATATCCTTTAAATAACCTTCTCTAAGCAATATATTAACTATAGCCTTTTTTATTTTTGATGAAGGTAATTCAACAACTTCATGTTTAACTATATTTGCGTTTCTTATACGTGTTATCAAATCAGCTATTGGATCTGTAGTAACTCCGCTCATAATTATGCCTCCTTTCAATCAATAAATATTACCAACTTGCTTTTTTACAACCAGGTATTTCACCTTTGTATGCAAGTTCTCTAAAGCAAATACGACATATTCCATATTTCTTTAATACTGAATGTGGTCTTCCACATATTTTGCATCTTGTATAAGCTCTTGTTGAAAACTTAGGTTCTTTTTTCCATTTTTCTATTAAAGCTTTACGCGCCATCTTATTCCCCTCCTTATTATTGAGCGAATGGCATTCCAAGGAATCTTAATAATTCTCTTGCTTCTTCATCAGTCTTTGAATTTGTAACAAAGATTATATCCATACCTCTAATTTTATCTATCTTATCATATTCTACTTCAGGGAATATCAATTGTTCCTTTATTCCTAAAGCATAGTTTCCTCTACCATCAAATGCATTACTTGAAACTCCTCTAAAGTCTCTAACTCTTGGAAGAGCTACATTTATTAATTTATCAGCAAACTCATACATTTTGCTTTTTCTTAAAGTAACCTTACAACCCAAAGGCATGTTTTGTCTTATTTTAAAATTAGCTATTGATTTTTTAGCTCTTGTTAAAACAGGTTTTTGACCTGATATTAATTGCATATCTGCAACAGCTGATTCTAAAACCTTCTGATTTTCTTTAGCTTCACCAACACCCATGTTAATAACGATCTTCTCGAGCCTTGGTACTTCCATTATATTTTTATATCCGAATTTTTCCATCAAAGCTGGAACAATTTCTTTTTCATATTTTTCTTTAAGTCTTGGAATCATTAAATTGACCTCCTTTCAGAATTTAAAATGTTTCTCCACATTTCTTGCATACTCTGACTTTGGTTCCATCGTCAAGTATCTTTTTACTAATTCTAGTAGCAGTTTTACATTTTGTGCAGTATAACATAACTTTAGAAGTATTTATTGGAGCTTCTTTATTTATTAAACCGCCCTGCATATTTTGTTTATTTGGTTTTTGATGTTTTACAACTATGTTAACATCTTTAACCAATACAGTACCTTTTTTAGGGAATACAGCCAAAACTTCTCCTATTTTGCCCTTATCCTTACCTGATATAACAACAACAGAATCTTGCTTTCTGATATGCACTTTATTTGCCATTAAAGACACCTCCTCACTATAGAACTTCAGGTGCTAATGATAATATTTTATTAAAATCTTTATCTCTTAACTCCCTTGCAACAGGCCCAAAAATACGAGTTCCCTTTGGTTGCTTATCGTCTTTTATTATAACAGCAGCATTTTCATCAAATTTTATGTATGAACCGTCTGCTCTTCTTAATCCTTTAACAGATCTAACAATTACAGCCTTAACGACTTCTCCCTTTTTGACAACTCCACCTGGTGTTGCACTTTTAACGCTGGCAACTATTATATCACCGATGTTTCCCCATTTTCTCTTGGAACCACCTAATACTCTTATACACATAATTTCCTTTGCTCCAGAATTATCTGCAGCCTTTAATCTAGTCTGCTCTTGTATCATATAGACACCCTCCTTTCGAACAAATTATTTAGCTTTTTCAACTATTTCCACAAGTCTCCATCTCTTATCTTTAGACAATGGTCTTGTTTCCATTATTAATACTTTATCATTAACTTTACATTCATTATTTTCATCATGAGCTTTAAATTTAGTTGTTCTGTTTACAGTTTTACCATACAAAGGATGACGTACTTTTGTTTCAACAGCGACAACTATTGTCTTATCCATTTTATCGGATACTACTCTTCCTATTCTTGTTTTTCTGTTTCCTCTTTCCAACTGCATAAGCCTCCTTTCAAAACTACTGTTTTAAGCCCTCAACTCTTCTTCTCTTTGGATGGTCTTAATCTGGGCTATTGATTTTTTTACTTCCCTTATTCTCATCGGATTTTCAAGTTGACCAGTAGCTAACTGGAATCTTAATCTAAATAATTCTGACTTTAAATCATCTAACTGAACTTTTAAATCTTGAGGAGTTTTTTCTCTTAATTCATTAGCCTTCATTAATTTCACCACCCATTTCCTCAAAGTCCTTCCTTGCAACAAACTTAGTCTTTATAGGAAGTTTATGTGATGCAAGTCTAAGAGCTTCTCTTGCTTGCTCTTCTGTAACACCAGACATTTCGAATAATATTCTACCTGGTTTTACAACTGCTACCCAATATTCTGGTGAACCTTTACCGGAACCCATACGAGTTTCTGCTGGTTTTTCAGTTACTGGTTTGTCTGGGAAAATCTTTATCCAAATTTTTCCCCCTCTTTTAAGATATCTATTTATAGCTATTCTGGCTGCTTCTATCTGATTACTTTTGATCCAACCACATTCTACTGCTTGAAGACCGTAATCACCATATGCGATAAAATTGCCTCTTGTAGCCTTGCCTTTCATTCTACCACGTTGTACTTTACGATGTTTAACTCTTTTAGGCATTAACATAACGTATTCCTCCTTCCTTACGCGTTAACTTCTTCCTTCTTTTCTACCTTTTTAGCTGGAAGAATTTCACCTTTGTATACCCATACTTTTACTCCTATTTTTCCATAGGTAGTATCTGCTTCTGCAAAACCATAGTCTATATCAGCTCTTAATGTCTGTAATGGAATAGTTCCATCATGATATTGTTCTGTTCTTGCTATTTCAGCACCTGCAAGTCTTCCAGCACAAGATGCTTTTACACCCTTCGCACCAGATCTCATTGCTCTTTGAATTGTTTGTTTCATTGCTCTTCTAAAAGAAATTCTTCTTTCAAGCTGCTGAGCTATGTTTTCTGCCATAAGTTGTGCATTTGCATCAGCATTTTTAACTTCTACTATATTAATTAATACATTTGCATTATTAACTACAGTAAGCAATCCTTTTTTAAGTGCTTCTATTCCTTGACCGCCTTTTCCTATAACCATACCAGGCTTAGCAGTATATATGTTAAGCTTAACTTTCTTTGCTGCTCTCTCTATTTCTACTTTAGAAACTCCAGAGTTAACAAGTTTACTTTTTATATATTCTCTTATTTTATTATCTTCAACAAGATAATTTGCAAAATTCTTGTTATCTGCATACCATTTTGCATTCCAATCTTTAATAACGCCAACTCTAAAACCGTTTGGATTTACTTTTTGACCCATCTATTTCCCTCCTTCTTTATTCTCTTTCTTTTACAACCAATGTTATGTGACTTGATCTTTTCTTTATAGGAAAAGCTCTGCCTTGTGCATGAGGTTGATATCTTTTCAATGTTGATCCCTGGCAAGCATAGGCTTCTGACACATATAATCTATTTATATCTAAGTTTAGATTGTTTTCTGCATTGGCCACAGCAGATTTTAATAATTTATTTACAACAACTGCAGCATCTTTAGGTGTATACTGCAATATAGCAAATGCTTCCTTAATATCTTTTCCTCTTATTAAATCAAGAACGATTTTAACTTTTGTTGAGGACATTCTAATGTATTTAGCTATAGCTTTAGCTTCCATAAAAGCTACCTCCTTCCATACTATTTAACTGATGTTGTCTTCTCCGTATTTCCATGACCCTTAAAAGTTCTTGTGAGAACGAATTCTCCTAATTTATGTCCTACCATATCTTCACTTATATAAACTGGCACATGTTTTCTACCATCATGAACTGCTATAGTATGACCTATCATTTGAGGAAAAATAGTTGAACTTCTAGACCAAGTTTTTACAACTTTCTTTTCTCCAGCTTTGTTCATTGCTTCTATTTTTTCTAATAATGACTCTTTCACAAAAGGTCCTTTTTTTACTGATCTACTCACTTAATTGTCCTCCCTTCATAACTTCATATAAGCATAGTATTGAAGAGAACATAAGAATTCTCTTCAAATTGCTATTTTTCATTTCTTCTTTTAACAATAAGTCTATCTGAGTATTTTTTATGCTTTCTTGTTTTATATCCAAGAGCTGGTTTACCCCATGGTGTAACTGGTCCTGGTCTTCCAACTGGTGATTTACCTTCTCCACCACCGTGTGGATGGTCATTAGGGTTCATGACAGAACCTCTAACAGTTGGTCTTATACCAAGATGTCTCTTTCTTCCAGCCTTACCTAAGTTAACAATCTCATGTGTTAGATTTGATACTGTTCCTATAGTTGCTCTGCATTCTAATCTAACATATCTCATTTCACCACTTGGAAGTCTGAGTTGAGCATATTCTCCTTCTTTAGCCATAAGCTGTGCAGATGAACCTGCTGCTCTAACTAATTGAGCTCCTTTTCCAGCTGCTAATTCAACATTGTGAATTACTGTACCAACTGGTATGTTTTTAATTGGAAGTGTATTTCCAACCTTAATATCAGCATCTGGTCCTGATACAATAGTATTTCCAACTTGTAATCCAACTGGAGCAATTATGTATCTCTTTTCACCATCAGCATAAACAACTAAAGCTATATATGCTGATCTATTTGGATCATATTCTATAGTTGTAACCTTAGCTGGAACACCATCTTTATTTCTCTTAAAATCTATTATTCTATATTTTTGTTTAACTCCGCCGCCTTTATGACGAACTGTTATTTTTCCCTGAGCATTTCTTCCTGCTTTACTTTTTAAAGCAACTAACAATGATTTTTCTGGGACATCAGTTGTTATTTCTTCAAAAGTAGGCATAGTCATTTGCCTTAATGAAGGGGAAGTAGGTTTAAAACCTTTTACTGCCATGTTTATTCCTCCTTTTTTTCGCTTTTCTGGCTTTTAGCCACTAACTGCTTTATTACTGCTGCATTCCTTCAAAGAATTCTATAGCCTTGCTATCTGCTGTCAATTTAATTACAGCTTTTTTATAGTCTGGTCTCTTACCAACATGAACCCCAACTCTTTTTGTTTTTCCGAGTACATTTGCAGTTTTAACATCTTCAACTTTAACGCCAAAAACTTCTTCAACTGCTTTCTTTATTTGAGGTTTGTTTGCATGAACATCTACTATAAAGGTGTACTTCTTGTTTGCCATTTCTGCCATACTTTTTTCTGTTATAACTGGTCTTCTTAGTATATCATGGCTATTTGTATACATTATGCATACACCTCCTCAATTTTTGATACAGCGTCCTTAGTTATTATGAATTTTTCATATTTTAATATGTCATATACATTTATATTATTTGCTGGAACTACTGCTGCACCAGGTATATTTCTTATTGATTTATATACATTTTCATCTGATTCGGAAACAACAATAAGTGCTTTTTTAGCTTCAAAAGCTTTAAGCAATTTAATAGCTTCTTTTGTTTTTGGTGCATCAAATTTCAAATCTTCTAAAACAACCATTTCATTCTCAGCAACCTTGCTTGATAAAGCTGAAATCATAGCAGTCTTTTTCATTGACTTTGGAATTGAAATTCTATAATCTCTTGGCTTTGGTGCAAATACTATACCACCATGAATCCATTGTGGTGAACGTATTGAACCTTGTCTTGCTCTACCTGTTCCTTTTTGTCTCCAAGGTTTTATTCCGCCTCCAGAAACTTCTGTTCTAGTTTTAGCACTTTGTGTTCCCTGTCTTTTATTTGCAAGTAATGCAACTACAACTTGATGTAATGCATCTGCATTTACTTCTGCTCCGAAAACTTTTTCGGACAATTCTATGTCTCCAACCTTTTGTCCTTCATTATTAAATAATCCTACAGTAGGCATTCTGCATCCTCCTTTCCTTAAATTTAAGCTTTAACTGTGCTCTTAATTACTACAAATCCCTTATTTGGTCCAGGTACTCCACCTTTTATTAATATAAGGTTCTTTTCAGAAATAACCTTCGCAACTTCTAAATTTAGGACTGTAGTATTTACATGACCCATATGTCCTGGCATTATTTTGTTTTTAAATGTTCTTGATGGATCTGATGATGCTCCCATTGAACCAACTGCTCTGTGGAATTTAGAACCATGGCTCATTGGTCCTCTATGTGCATTCCATCTTCTGATAGTGCCTTGGAATCCCTTACCCTTTGATACTCCAGATACATCAACTTTTTCTCCTGCTGAAAATATATCAGCCTTTATTTCAGTACCAACTTCATAGGCACTTAAATCATCTAATTTAAGTTCTTTTACAAACTTTTTAACAGAAGTATTTGCCTTTGCAAAGTGTCCTTTTGCTGGTTTATTGCTTCTATTTTCTTTAACGTCTGCAAAACCAACTTGTATAGCTTCATATCCGTCATTTTCAATTGTTTTCTTCTGAACAACTACACATGGACCTGCTTCTATTACAGTTACAGGAACTACTTTACCTTGTTCATTAAATATTTGAGTCATACCAAGTTTTTTTCCTAGTATTCCACTTTTCATTTCAGCACCTCCAAACGCATTAGCGGATTGCCTAAGCAATCATAACCGTTATTATTTTAAAATTATAATTTAATTTCGATGTCAACGCCTGCTGGTAAATCTAATCTCATTAAAGCATCAACAGTTTTTGGTGATGGATTTACTATATCAATTAATCTCTTATGAGTTCTTATTTCAAACTGTTCTCTTGAATCTTTGTACTTATGTGGAGATCTTAATATTGTAACAACATCTTTCTCTGTTGGTAAAGGCACAGGACCTGATACTTTAGCACCTGATGTCTTTGCTGTTTCAACGATTTTTTCAGCTGATTGATCTAATATTGTGTGATCAAAAGCCTTCAATCTGATTCTTATTTTTTGCTTTGCCATTTTATTCCCTCCTTTTCATCGCACGTTTAAACTTCTTACGTACAACAACGGACCTTCTGTAAACAGTGCCACGTGTTCCATACATACCACTAAACGCAATTACAGAATACCGTCGCCCGGTTCATGACCGTGACATACTCAGCAAGAATTCCCCGTAAGTCCAGCTACCTCTTGCTTCATCGCTACTTTCACATAACAACTCTTATATTATACACCGCTTTTTAACCTTTTGCAACATTTTTTTTAACAAAAAATAGAGAGAGCGTCCTCTCCCCATTTTCGTCAAATTCTTATTTATCTAATAAGTAATCTGCTTATATTTTATTACATGTTTATTTTACTATTCTAAAATAGTAGTAACAACTCCTGAACCTACTGTTCTTCCGCCTTCTCTTATTGCAAATCTTAAGTTTTCATTCATTGCTACTTTTGTTATTAATTCTACTGTCATGTCTATGTGGTCTCCTGGCATTACCATTTCTACTCCTTCTGGTAATTGGATTGTTCCAGTTACGTCTGTTGTTCTGAAGTAGAACTGTGGTCTATATCCGTTGAAGAATGGTGTATGTCTTCCGCCTTCTTCTTTCTTTAATACGTATACCTGACCTACAAATTTGTGATGTGGTGTTACTGATCCTGGTTTTGCTAGTACCTGACCTCTTTCGATGTCTTCTCTTTGAACTCCTCTTAACAATGCTCCGATGTTATCTCCTGCCATTGCTTCATCTAGTAACTTTCTGAACATTTCTACTCCAGTTACTACTACTTTTCTTGTTTCATCGCTTAATCCTACGATTTCTACTTCGTCTCCTACGTGCAATACTCCACTTTCTACTCTTCCTGTTGCAACTGTTCCTCTTCCTGTGATTGTGAAGATATCTTCTATTGGCATTAAGAATGGCTTATCTGTTGCTCTTTGTGGAGTTGGGATATACTCATCTACTTGTGCCATTAAGTCTTTTATTGGCTTTATTGCTTCTGCATCGTCTGGGTTCTCTAATGCTTTTAATGCACTTCCTACTACGATTGGTGTATCGTCGCCAGGGAATCCATATTCATTTAATAACTCTCTTACTTCCATTTCTACTAAGTCGATTAATTCTGGATCATCTACTTGGTCTGCTTTATTTAAGAATACTACTATATATTGTACTCCAACTCTTGATGCTAATAGTATATGCTCTCTTGTTTGTGGCATTGGACCATCTGCTGCACTTACTACTAGTATTGCTCCATCCATTTGTGCTGCTCCTGTGATCATGTTCTTTACATAGTCAGCATGTCCTGGACAGTCTACGTGCGCATAGTGTCTGTTTTCTGTTTCATACTCAACGTGTGCTGTGTTGATTGTTATTCCTCTTTCTTTTTCTTCTGGTGCTTTATCAATTTCATCATATTTGAAAGCTTTTGCCTTTCCTTCTTTTGATAAAATTGTTGTGATTGCTGCTGTTAATGTTGTCTTACCATGATCTACGTGTCCTATTGTTCCTATGTTTACATGTGGTTTGTTTCTTTCAAATTTTTCCTTTGCCATTTCTGGTTCCTCCTTAATAATAAACTATTTATTTTTTTCTCCAACTATTTGTTCCTGAATATTCTTAGGAACTTCTTCATAGCTATTAAGTTCCATGCTGTATGTTCCTCTACCCTGTGTTCTTGATCTAAGTGCTGTTGCATAACCAAACATTTCTGAAAGTGGTACAAATCCAGTTATTACTTCTGCACCAGCTCTTGGTTCCATTCCTTCAATTCTTCCTCTTCTTGCGTTAACGTCTCCTATAACATCTCCCATGTATTCTTCTGGAACTGTTATTTCAACTTTCATGACTGGCTCAAGAAGTACAGGATCTGCTTTTGCCATAGCATTTTTGAATGCCATAGAACCTGCAATTTTAAATGCCATTTCAGAAGAATCGACATCATGGTATGAACCATCTACTAACTTAACTTTGAAGTTAATAGTAGGATATCCTGCTATAATACCACTTTGAGAAGCTTCCTGAATACCATTGTCAATAGGCTGTATATATTCTTTTGGTACAGCTCCACCAACTACAGCATTTTCAAATTCATAAGCGCCTTCAGTTGGTGACATTTCAATTACGGCATGACCGTACTGTCCACGTCCACCAGACTGTCTGATGAATTTTCCTTCAGCTTTAACAGCTTTTCTAATAGTTTCTTTATAAGCAACCTGCGGATTACCAACATTACATTCAACATTAAATTCTCTTTGAAGTCTATCAACTATTATTTCAAGATGGAGTTCTCCCATACCACCTATAATAGTTTGACTTGTTTCTTGATTAGTATATGTCTTAAATGTTGGATCCTCTTCAGCTAATTTTGCAAGAGCAATTCCCATTTTCTCTTGATCTGCCTTTGTTTTAGGCTCTATAGCAACTTCAATAACTGGATCTGGGAATTCCATACTTTCAAGAACTATTGCATGTTCTTCATCACATAAAGTATCTCCAGTAGTTGTAGATTTCAATCCAACTATAGCACCTAATTCACCTGTTTCAAGTTCCTCAACATCCTGTCTGTGATTTGAGTGCATCTTAACAAGTCTTCCTATTCTTTCTTTCTTTCCTTTTGTAGAATTTAAAACATAACTTCCACTATGCATTACTCCTGAGTAAATTCTAGTAAACGCAAGTCTTCCTACAAATGGATCAGTAGCAATCTTAAATGCTAATGCAGAAAGTGGCTCATTGTCATCTGCTTTTCTCTCATCTTCTTTTCCTTCAAGATCTACTCCCTTAACTGGAGGTATATCTAATGGAGATGGTAAATATTCAACAACTGCATCTAACATTTGTTGAACACCTTTATTCTTATATGAAGAACCACAAGTTACAGGAACAAATTCATTAGCAATAACACCTTTTCTAATTGTTGCATTTATTTCATCAACTGTTATTTCTTCACCTTCAAGATATTTAGCCATAAGGTCTTCATCTAATTCTACTACTGATTCAATCAATTGTGACCTGTATTTTTCTGCTAATTCTTTCATGTCATCAGGAATAGGTTCTTCTTCCATAACTGTTCCTAATTTATCTTCATATATTACAGCTTCGTTTTTAATAAGGTCAATTATACCTGTAAAATTATCTTCTTTACCTATTGGTAATTGTATAGGCACTGCATTAGCATGAAGCCTATCTCTCATCATTTGAACTGATCTAAAGAAGTCAGCTCCCATTATATCCATCTTATTTATATAAGCCATTCTTGGAACATTATACTTTTCCGCTTGCCTCCAAACAGTTTCAGATTGTGGTTCAACACCGCCTTTAGCATCATATACAGCAACTGCTCCATCAAGGACTCTTAGAGATCTTTCAACTTCTACTGTAAAATCTACGTGTCCTGGTGTGTCTATTATATTAATTTCATGATCCTTCCAATAACAAGTAGTGGCAGCTGAAGTTATTGTTATACCTCTTTCCTGTTCTTGAACCATCCAGTCCATTGTAGCAGCACCTTCGTGAACTTCACCTATCTTATGAGTTTTTCCAGTATAAAAAAGTATACGTTCAGTTGTTGTTGTTTTTCCGGCATCGATATGTGCCATTATTCCTATGTTACGAAATTTTGACAAAGGATATTTTCTAGCCAATTTTTTTCCTCCTCTCATTGTGCTAATTAATCTGATAAAACTGCTTTAGCAAATGCTAAAACAGTTTTATGCAATATACAAATAAAGTTTATTTGTATTAGTATCTGTAATGAGCAAATGCTTTATTAGCTTCTGCCATTTTATGAGTATCTTCTCTCTTCTTAACTGCAGCTCCTGTATTATTTGAAGCATCAAGTAATTCTCCAGCAAGTCTCTGGTACATGTACTTTTCTCCTCTTTTTAAAGCTGCATCTAATAACCATCTAATTCCTAAAGTCTGCCTTCTTTCAGGTCTAACCTCGATAGGTACCTGATAAGTAGCACCACCTATTCTTCTTGCTTTAACCTCTAGTAAAGGCATTACGTTGTTCATAGCTGCCTCAAATACTTCCATAGGTTCTTTATCAGTTTTTTCTTTTAAAACATCAAAAGCGTTGTAGCATATTTTTTGCGCTACTCCTTTTTTTCCATCTAACATTACGTTGTTGATTAATTTTGTAACAACCTTACTGTTATATAATGGATCTGGTAATACATCTCTTTTTGCAATATGTCCTTTTCTTGGCACTTTTCTTCCCTCCTTAACACTCTTATTTAAGTTCATCGGTACTCGACAATTAATGTCGTAAAATGCTTTGCTTCTGCAATTTAAATAGCATATTAAAATATGTACAACAAATTTTAATATAAAAGTAATCTATATATAACGCCGAAGACATAGCACTAACTAAAAACCTTACTTTTGCTTTGGTTTCTTAGCACCGTATTTTGACCTAGCCTGTTTTCTATCAGCAACGCCAGCAGCATCTAATGTACCTCTAACTATGTGATATCTAACACCTGGTAAGTCTTTAACCCTTCCACCTCTTATAAGAACAACACTGTGCTCTTGCAAGTTGTGTCCTACACCTGGAATATATGCAGTAACTTCATATCCATTTGTAAGCTTTACTCTGGCGATTTTTCTTAACGCTGAGTTAGGCTTCTTAGGAGTTGCTGTTTTTACAACTGTACAAACTCCTCTTTTCTGTGGACATTCTTTTAATGCTGGTGCAGTGGATTTAACTATTGATGTCTTTCTGCCCTTTCTTACTAATTGACTTATAGTTGGCATGTTTACACCTCCTCCTTTTAAAGTTATATCTATATATTAATTTAGTGAATAGCATAACAAAACATATAAAGATTATAAACTCTGCAATTTCATAAACTTTATATAAATCAAAATGTAAAACAATATTTTACTTAAGAACAACTGCTGTAGAAGCTTTTACATCTATACTGCACAGCTTTCCTAACTCTTTCATGGTATCTACATACACAATTTGCAGGGAGTGCTCCTTAGATAATTTTTCAACATTTTCGAATAATTCTCTGTCTGCATCTTTTGCAAGGTACACAATCTTTACTGTTCCTTCATTTATAGCCTTAATTGATTGTTTTACACCTACTACCTTTTTACCCGGCAATCTGTTTACCATTGTGCTTACCTCCCCTATATTAATGGTAGAGACAAAGCAACGCTTTGACTCTACAATAAATATAATCACACAAATTGTATTTTATCATTTATACTTTGCTATGTCAATAAAACAAATTTTTAACCTTCTATTTTATTCTCTAA
This sequence comes from Clostridium guangxiense, assembly GCF_021043395.1. GTDB lineage: Bacteria > Bacillota > Clostridia > Clostridiales > Clostridiaceae > Clostridium_S > Clostridium_S guangxiense. The sequence goes on along the minus strand of NZ_JAJNKE010000020.1, from coordinate 15,043 downwards.
ATTTACTTCCTCACTAACCTCTGGTTCTATCTCTATGCTCTTATATCTAGTCATTCCAGTACCAGCTGGGATAAGTTTTCCTATGATTACATTCTCTTTCAAACCAACCAAAGGATCTACTTTTCCTTTTATTGCTGCATCTGTAAGAACTCTTGTTGTTTCTTGGAATGATGCTGCTGATAAGAATGAATCTGTAGCAAGTGCAGCTTTTGTTATACCAAGCAATGCAATTCTACCTTTAGCAGGTTCCATGCCAAGTTCTTCTACTCTGCTATTTTCTTCATTAAAATCGAACATATCTATCATAGTTCCAGGGAGCAATGCTGTGTCTCCTGAATCTTCTACTTTTACTTTTCTAGTCATTTGTCTTACAACAACTTCTAGATGCTTATCGTTTATGTCAACACCTTGTAATCTATACACCTTTTGAACTTCTGAAAGAAGATAATTTTTAACAGCATTTACGCCTTTAATTCTAAGTATATCATGTGGATTTATTGATCCTTCTGTTATTTCATCTCCGGCACTTATAACATCTCCATTAGATACTTTTAAACTTGAACCAAATGGTATATCATAGCTTACTTCTTCTCCTGATTCAGTTGTTACATAAACAATTCTTTTCTTCTTAGTTTCTTCTACTCTTACAGTACCAGAAACTTCACTAACTATCGCAAGACCTTTTGGTTTTCTTGCTTCAAAAAGTTCCTCAACTCTAGGAAGACCTTGAGTTATATCTGAACCCGCAACTCCACCAGTATGGAATGTTCTCATTGTAAGCTGTGTACCAGGCTCACCTATTGACTGAGCTGCTACAATACCTACAGCTTCTCCAATTCCTATCTTTTGTGCTGTTGCCATATCCATTCCATAACATTTCGCACAAACTCCATACTTACAATTACAAGTAAAGATTGATCTTATTTTAACTTTCTTTAAGCCAGTCTTCTCTACTTTCTCAGCAAGATTAACATCCATATAAGTATCTCTTGGAACTATAACTTCACCATTTGCTGGATTAGTTATATCTTCTGAGGAATATCTACCTGTTAATCTTTCAGCTAAAGATTCTATAACTTCATTGCCTTCTTTAATTTCTGAAACTTCAAATCCTTCTTTTGCTCCACAATCTTCTGTTCTAACAATTACATCTTGGCTTACATCAACAAGTCTTCTTGTAAGGTACCCTGAATCCGCTGTTTTAAGAGCAGTATCGGCATTACCCTTTCTAGCACCATGAGTAGAAATAAAGTACTCTAATACATCAAGACCTTCTCTAAATGAAGATTTTATAGGGAACTCAATAATACTACCCGATGGACTAGCCATAAGTCCTCTCATACCAGCAAGCTGTTTTATCTGGCTCTTAGATCCTCTGGCTCCTGAATCTGCCATCATAAATATAGGATTAAATCTATCGAGATTATCCATAAGAGCGTTAGCAACATCCTCTGTTGTTTTTGTCCATGTAGCTATTACTCTTTCATGTCTTTCATCATCTGATATGAATCCTCTTCTGTACATCTTTGTTATTTTATCAACTGAAGCCTCTGCTTCTTCCATAAGTCTCTTCTTATCCGGTGGAACAGACATATCTGAAGTAGATACTGTAATAGCGCTTATAGTTGAATAATGATATCCTTTTGCTTTTATCTTATCAAGCATAATAGATGTTTTTGTAGGACCATATTTTAGATAACACTTATCTATTATTTTACCTAAATTTTTCTTTCCAACAAGAAAATCAATTTCCATAAGAAGTTCGTTACCTGGTATACTTCTATCTACAAATCCCAAATCCTGTGGTATAGAATCATTAAATATTATTTTTCCAACAGTAGTAGTTATGATACCAACTACCTGCTTTCCATTAACCATTCTTGAAAGTTTAACTTTAACTTTTGCGTGAACATCAATTTCACCCAATTGATAAGCCATTATAGCTTCTTCAACACTTGAAAATGCTTTTCCCTCTCCCTTTACTCCATCCTTATCTATAGTTAAATAGTATGAACCAAGTACCATATCCTGAGTAGGTACACAAACTGGCTTACCATCTGATGGCTTTAATATATTATGTGCAGCCAACATTAAGAATCTAGCTTCTGCTTGTGCTTCTACTGATAGAGGAACGTGCACTGCCATCTGGTCACCATCAAAATCCGCATTGTATGCAGTACATGCTAACGGATGAAGTTTTATAGCTCTTCCTTCTACAAGTACAGGTTGAAATGCCTGAATACCTAACCTATGAAGAGTAGGCGCACGGTTTAAAAGCACTGGATGATCTGATATTACTTCTTCAAGAACATCAAACACTTGATCCTGAACTCTTTCTACCATTCTCTTTGCACTTTTAATATTATGTGCTATACCTGATTCTACAAGTTTTTTCATTACAAATGGCTTAAATAATTCTAAAGCCATTTCTTTTGGAAGTCCACATTGATACATCTTAAGATCTGGACCAACAACTATAACCGAACGTCCTGAGTAATCAACACGTTTTCCAAGAAGGTTCTGTCTAAATCTTCCCTGTTTACCTTTTAACATATCTGATAAAGATTTTAAAGGTCTATTTCCAGGTCCAGTTACAGGTCTTCCTCTTCTTCCATTATCTATAAGTGCATCTACTGCTTCCTGAAGCATTCTCTTTTCATTTCTAACTATAATGTCTGGCGCACCTAGATCAAGAAGTTTCTTTAATCTATTATTTCTGTTTATAACTCTTCTATATAAATCATTTAAATCCGAAGTTGCAAATCTTCCTCCATCTAATTGAACCATTGGTCTTAAATCTGGAGGTATTACAGGTATAACATCCATGATCATCCATGCTGGTTTGTTTTTAGATTGTCTAAATGACTCAACAACTTCAAGTCTTCTTATTACTCTTATTTTCTTTTGTCCAGTACTATTTTTCAAGTCACTTTTTAATTCTTGTGACAATTGATCTAGTTCTATTTCTTCAAGAAGCTTTTTTACTGATTCTGCTCCCATTCCAGCTTCAAAACTACTTTCACCATATTTATCCACAGCTTCTCTATATTCTTTTTCATTAAGAAGCTGCTTTTTTAGTAATGGAGTTTCTTTAGGTTCTAATACTACATAAGAAGCAAAATACAATACTTTTTCCAACGCTCTTGGAGACATATCAAGTATAAGTCCCATACGTGATGGTATTCCTTTGAAATACCATATATGAGATACTGGGGCGGCAAGTTCTATATGCCCCATTCTCTCACGTCTTACCTTAGCCTTGGTTACCTCGACACCACATCTATCACAAACTATTCCCTTGTATCTAATTCTTTTATATTTTCCGCAGTGACATTCCCAATCCTTAGTAGGTCCAAATATCCTTTCACAGAAAAGACCATCTCTTTCAGGTTTTAGTGTTCTATAATTAATAGTTTCAGGTTTTTTAACCTCGCCTCTTGACCATTCCCTTATTTTTTCAGGTGAAGCTAAACCTATTTGTAATGCATCAAAATTATTTAATTCCAAGGGTACTCCTCCCTTCACAAATTAATGTTCATCATTAAAATCTTCAAGTTCTAAACCTTTTTGAAGATCATCTAAAGGTAAATCATCATAATCAATATCTAAATTTTCATCGTCCGGTTCAGCTTCATCACCCTCCACGTAATCATCAGTAACAGGAGGTTCTGGTGAATCTTCATTACCTTCTATATTGATATTTAAATCATCTGCATCATCATCAACAGATTCTTTAAGCTTAATTTCCTCATTGTCATTAGTTAGTACCTTAACATCCAAGCATAACGCCTGCAATTCCTTAATGAGAACCTTAAATGATTCAGGGATTCCAGGTTCAGGTATATTTTCGCCTTTAACTATAGCTTCGTAAGTTTTAACTCTACCTACAACATCATCAGATTTTACAGTCAAAATTTCTTGTAGAGTATGTGCTGCTCCATAAGCCTCTAGTGCCCAAACTTCCATTTCTCCAAATCTCTGACCACCAAACTGAGCTTTACCTCCTAGTGGCTGCTGAGTGACTAATGAATATGGTCCTGTAGATCTAGCATGTATCTTATCATCAACCAAATGCGCAAGTTTTAATATATACATATATCCTACAGTAACTCTACTATCAAAAGTTTCTCCTGTTCTACCATCGTATAATACAGTTTTTCCGTCTTCATCATATCCTGCTTTTTTCAAGCATTCTACTATCTCAGGCTCAAGCGCACCATCAAATACTGGTGTTGCAATATGCCATCCTAAATTAGCTGCTGCCCATCCAAGATGAACTTCAAGCACCTGACCTATATTCATACGGGAAGGAACTCCAAGTGGGTTAAGACATATTTGAAGTGGTCTACCATCAGGTAAAAATGGCATATCTTCTTCTGGTAATACTCTGGATATAACACCCTTGTTACCATGTCTTCCAGCCATTTTATCTCCTACAGATATTTTTCTCTTTTGAGCAATATAGCATCTTACAAGTTCATTTACTCCTGGAGGTAATTCGTCGCCGTTTTCTCTAGTAAATATCTTTACGTCAACTATTATTCCGGCTTCTCCGTGTGGAACTCTAAGTGAAGTATCTCTTACTTCTCTTGCTTTTTCTCCAAATATTGCCCTTAAAAGCCTTTCCTCTGCGGTAAGTTCAGTTTCGCCCTTAGGTGTTACCTTTCCAACTAATATGTCACCTGATCTAACCTCAGCACCTATTCTTATTATTCCTCTTTCATCTATATCCTTTAATGCCTCTTCACCTACATTAGGAATATCTCTTGTTATTTCCTCTGGTCCAAGCTTAGTATCTCTTGCTTCTGCTTCATATTCTTCTATGTGGATTGAAGTAAATACATCATCACGAACAAGCTGTTCAGAAATAAGCATAGCATCCTCATAGTTATAACCTTCCCAAGTTATAAAGCCCATTCTTATATTTCTTCCTAATGCTATTTCACCTAAATCTGTTGAAGGTCCATCAGATAACACTGTTCCTACTTCTACTCTTTCGCCCTTATCAACTATAGGTCTTTGGTTTATGCAAGTTCCTGAGTTTGATCTTTTGAATTTCAATAATTTGTAAGTGTCAACTCCGCCATCTTTATCTCTTCTTACTCTAACTTCATTTGCGCTTACATAATCAACAAATCCAGCATTTCTTGCTTTAGGAAGTACTCCCGAGTCTACTGCGGCTTTATATTCTATTCCAGTTCCAACAACAGGCGCTTCAGGTTTTAATAAAGGCACTGCCTGACGCTGCATGTTTGAACCCATAAGTGCACGGCTCGCATCATCATTTTCAAGAAATGGAATCATAGCAGTAGCTACTGATACAATTTGTCTTGCAGAAATATCCATTAAATCAACTTCTGTATATGGAACTATCAAAACATCGTCAGGAATTCTTACAGTTATCCTTTTATCTATGAAATGTCCTTCTTCATCTAAAGGTTCATTTGCCTGTGCTATTAAATATTGATCTTCTTCATCTGCAGTAAAATAACGAATTTCACTGGTTACTCTATTTTCAGTCTTATCAACTATCCTATATGGACTTTCTATAAATCCGTATTCATTTACTTTTGCATAAGCTGCAAGGGAGTTTATAAGTCCTATGTTAGGACCTTCAGGTGTTTCTATAGGACACATTCTTCCATAATGTGAATGGTGAACATCTCTTACTTCAAATCCGGCTCTTTCTCTTGAAAGTCCTCCTGGTCCTAAAGCTGATAACCTTCTTTTGTGAGTAAGTTCAGAAAGCGGATTAGTTTGATCCATGAACTGTGAAAGCTGAGAACTTCCAAAGAACTCTTTTATAGAAGCTGCAACTGGTCTTATATTTATAAGAGCCTGTGGTGTTATAACTTCTTGATCCTGTATAGTCATTCTTTCTTTGACTACTCTTTCCATTCTTGAAAGTCCGATTCTAAATTGGTTCTGTAACAATTCTCCTACTGACCTTAATCTTCTATTACCCAAGTGATCAATATCGTCAACATCTCCAACCTCATAGGCCAAACCTAATTCATAGCTCACAGTGGCATATATATCGTCCTTAACTATATGTTTTGGAATAAGTCTGTGAATGTTTTTCTTTAATTGTTCTTTTATATTTTCTTCGCCTTCATAATTATCTAATATCTCTTTTAGAACTGGATAGTGAACCATTTCCTTGATATTTAAATCACTAATGTCGAATTTTATGTAATTTTTTATGTTGACAAAATTATTTCCTATAACCTTAATAACCTTATCATCGACAACTATATCTACAGAATTTATTCCTAAATTTTGAATTTCAAGAGCTTTTTCTCTTGTTATTCTTTCACCTTTTTGTACTACTATTTCTCCAGTTTCTGAATTGATTACATCTTTTGCTGCTGTCTTATTTATTAATCTAAGACTTATAGCTAATTTCTTATTAAACTTATATCTTCCAACCCTTGACAAATCATATCTCTTAGCGTCAAAAAACAAAGAATCTATAAGTGAAACTGCACTATCAACTGTTGGTGGTTCACCTGGTCTTAATCTTTTATATATCTCTAAAAGCGCTTCTTCACGTGTCTTTGTGTTATCTTTTTCTATCGTAGCTTTTAATCTTTCTTCATCGCCAAAATAGTTTATTATTTCGGCATCAGAACCAAATCCCATTGCTCTAACTAAAATTGTGATAGGCAATTTTCTTGTTTTATCAATTCTAACATAAACAACACTGTTGGAATCTGTTTCGTATTCAAGCCAAGCACCTCTATTAGGAATTACGGTAGATGCATATAGCTTCTTTCCAGTTTTATCAACTGTGTAATTATAATAAACTCCTGGTGATCTTACAAGTTGACTTACAATAACTCTTTCTGCACCATTTATAACGAATGTTCCTTGTTCAGTCATTAATGGGAAATCTCCCATAAATACTTCTTGTTCTTTAACTTCACCAGTTTCTTTATTTAAGAGTCTAACTTTAACTCTTAGTGGTGCTGCATAAGTTGTATCTCTTTCCTTACACTCTTCAATAGAATACTTAATATTCTCCATATCAAGTTTATAGCCAATAAACTCTAAAACAAGATTACCAGCGTAGTCCTGAATTGGATTAATATCATCAAATATTTCCTGAAGACCTTCATTTAAAAACCACTTATAAGAATCTAACTGAACTTCAATAAGATTTGGCATCTTACCAATTTCATTGAGTTTTGAAAAACTCATTCTTGTTCTTTTACCGACTTGGACAGGATGTATCATTAGCCTTCACCCCTTGCATAAACTAAAATAACCAAAAATGACCTTCCTTTAAGCACATTTTTGGATTGTTTACAATAACTATCTTTTTATTATATCCACATTCACACTAATAATTCAGTTGAACTAGAATATTTTATAAAAAACATACAATTCTTCGCATTTAGTTATTTTATCACACAAAATATTAAAAGTCAACATAAATTATAAATTTAATGTATCAATTCTACATGTTGTAATACAATGAAACCATTATGAAACTAAATACATACATGAACCAAAATTTGAATCTTCAAGAGATTTTGGTTCATATATGTATTTTCAGTTGAATTGATTTCATTCTTTACATTTAATTACTCTAAAAAAAGAGCCCTCTTACGAGTGCTCTTTTTAGTTAATCATTTTAACTATTTTAATTCTACTTTTGCACCAGCTTCTTCGAGTTTAGCTTTCATAGCTTCTGCTTCTTCTTTAGCTACTGCTTCTTTAATTGTCTTAGGAGCTCCATCTACTAATTCTTTAGCTTCTTTTAATCCTAATCCAGTTGCTTCTCTAACAGCTTTTATAACTTTTATCTTCTGAGCACCAGTTTCTGCTAATACTACATCGAATTCAGTTTTTTCTTCAGCTGCAGCACCTGCTGCACCTGCTGCGCCTGCTGCTACTGGAGCTGCAGCACTTACTCCAAATTCTTCTTCACAAGCTTTTACTAATTCATTTAATTCTAATACAGTCATACCTTTTATAGCTTCTATAATTTCTTCTTTTACCATTATATATAGCACCTCCGAATTTTTCTCACTCTATTTTATATTTTTATAATTTTATTATGCTTGCTCTTCAGTCTGTTTCTTTTCTTGAACTGCGCTTAACAAGTAAGCAAATTTTGATAATGGAGCCTTGAAGCTTCCAAGAAGTTTTGCAATAAGAACTTCTTTTGGTGGTACTGAAGCGAGTTCCTTTACCTTGTTAGTATCGAATTCTTCCCCATTTACCAATCCTCCAATAAGTTCCAATGCCTTATGATCTTTTGCAAAATCATTTAAGATTCTTGCTGGAGCTGTAACATCGTCATAGCCCATTGCTACTGCTACTGGTCCTTCAAAATATTTAGTTATACTTTCATGACCTAGTTCTTTTGCAGCTCTACTAGCTAAAGTGTTTTTATATACTTTATATTCAACACCGGCTTCTCTTAATTGTTTTCTAAGTGCAGTATCCTCTTCAACATTTAATCCTTGATATTTAACCAATATCAAAGCCTGAGCCTTATCCATTTTTTCTTTTATTTCAGCAATTTTTTCTTCTTTTAATTGTCTGTTTTTATTTGGCACTGTGTATCCACCTCCTCACAGTATTAAACTGCTCTATTAAAAATTTCAAAATACTTTATAATAAAATCAAAGGCCTCTCCGTAAAATTCGAAGAGACCATATATTTACACGCATATATTGGAATCCTCGGCAGGTTGGTTTCCCGTTACGCTTTAAAGCACCTACTATCTACGGAGTATTTACTATTTGACTTTAAAAGTATATAATATTTAAACTAAAAAATCAATATTAATCTAAAACTTTAACTGGATTTATTTTTATTCCAGGTCCCATAGTAGATGAAACTGCTACAGATTTAATATACTGACCTTTAGCTGAAGCTGGTTTAGCTTTTACTATTGCTTCCATTAATACGTGGAAGTTTTCAATTAATTTTTGAGTTCCAAATGAACTTTTTCCAATCAAAACGTGAATTATAGCAGTTTTATCAACTCTATATTCAACTTTACCAGCTTTAATTTCTGATAATGCTTTTGTAATATCAAATGTAACTGTTCCTGATTTTGGATTTGGCATTAAACCTTTTGGTCCTAATACTCTTCCTAACCTTCCTACTACACCCATCATATCTGGTGTTGCAACAACTACATCAAAATCAAACCAATTTTCATTTTGTATTTTAGCAGCGTACTCTTCTGCTCCTACATAATCTGCTCCTGCATCCTGAGCTTCTTTTGCTTTATCGCCCTTTGCAAAAACTAATACTTTTACTTCTTTACCTGTTCCATGAGGTAATACAATAGCACCTCTTACTTGTTGATCTGCATGTCTTGGATCTACTCCAAGTCTAATTGCAAGTTCAACAGTTTCATCGAATTTAGCTTTAGATGTCTTCATAACTAAATCCATTGCTTCTTCTGGTGTATACAAAGCATTTTTATCAACAAGCTTTGCACTTTCCACATAATTCTTTCCCATTTTTATTCCTCCTTCGTGGTAATAATGGCACAACTATTGTTATACCTCCCACAATTTAAAAACATACTATTTTTCTACTTCTACGCCCATGCTTCTTGCAGTTCCAGCTATCATATTCATTGCAGCTTCTAATGATGCTGCATTTAAATCTGGCATTTTTGTTTCAGCAATTTGCTTAAGTTGGTCTTTAGTTAATTTTCCTACTTTAGTTTTGTTAGGAACACCTGAACCACTATTTATTCCTAATGCTTTTTTAATCAATACAGCTGCTGGAGGAGTCTTTAATATGAAACTAAAAGATCTATCCTGATAAACTGTAATCACAACTGGTATTGTTAATCCTGCCTGATTAGCAGTTTTAGCATTGTATTCTTTACAAAATGCCATGATATTTACACCGTGTTGTCCAAGTGCTGGACCAACTGGTGGAGCTGGAGTTGCCTTTCCTGCAGGCAATTGTAGTTTTATTAAACCTACTACTTTCTTTGCCATAAAACATACACCTCCTAATGTAGTTTAAATAATTGGATAATTTTAATCCAATTTTTCTATTTGATTAAAATCAAGTTCAACAGGAGTTTCCCTGCCAAACATGTTAACTAAACCTTTAATCTTATGTTTTTCAGTATTTATTTCCTGAATTAATGCAACCTGATCTAAAAGTGGTCCTGAGATAACTCTCACATTTTCTCCAACTTTTACATCAATATCAACAACCTTTTCCTTTATGCCCATAGATTCAACTTCTTCATCAGTCAAAGGAACTGGTTTTGATCCTGGTCCAACAAATCCGGTACATCCTCTTGTATTTCTAACAACATACCAAGATTCATCAGTCATAAGCATTTTTATGAGCACATAACCAGGGAATACCTTTTTTAATGTTATTTTCTTTTTTCCATCTTTTTCTTCAACTTCTTCTTGTAATGGAACTTGTATGTCAAAGATAAGATTTTCAAGATTTCTATTTTCAATAGTCTTTTCAATATTAGCTTTTACCTTATTTTCGTACCCTGAATATGTATGAACAACATACCATCTAACTCTTTCACTCATAATTAAAGGAACAGGAACACCCTGAACCTATAACCTCCCTTTCATCTTACTTAAAGATCACCCTAAAGAGGTTATTAAAGCCATAATCCAACACTGCCACTAGCGCTATACATATAGCACAAAATATTATTACCGATATTGTAGATTTTTTAGTATCTTCCTTTGAAGGCCACGTAATTCTATGTGTTTCATTTGCAAGGTCTTTAAAAAATCCAATGAAACCTTTTAATGGTGATTTCTTTACATTATCATTTTTTACATTAGCAGCCATTTTTATTCACATCCTAAAAGTTATTACAAAATACGGTTAATTACCTATTTTGTTTCTTTATGAAGTGTATGTTTGTGGCAAAATGGACAATATTTTCTCATCTCTAACCTATCTGGATTATTTTTCTTGTTTTTCATTGTATTGTAATTTCTCTGTTTGCAATCTGTACATGCTAATGTTACTTTTACTCTCACAATCTACACCTCCCAGTTACTGCAGAAAAACTCGATTTTTCTGAAAATATGCACTACCTTATTAATTTATCATAATGTAGTATATATGTCAACTAATTTTTCTAGCATTATTTTTTATTATGTAAGATTTATTGAAAAATTGTCTTAATAGAATTCAATGCAGAATCTATCATCACTAAAACATTTCAATAAAAAATCATCTTAATCATACACAAACGGATTAGGCTCACCCCAATCCGTTCGTAAGAGTAATTTATTCTAAAATAGTAGTAACAACTCCTGAACCTACTGTTCTTCCGCCTTCTCTTATTGCAAATCTTAAGTTTTCATTCATTGCTACTTTTGTTATTAATTCTACTGTCATGTCTATGTGGTCTCCTGGCATTACCATTTCTACTCCTTCTGGTAATTGGATTGTTCCAGTTACGTCTGTTGTTCTGAAGTAGAACTGTGGTCTATATCCGTTGAAGAATGGTGTATGTCTTCCGCCTTCTTCTTTCTTTAATACGTATACCTGACCTACAAATTTGTGATGTGGTGTTACTGATCCTGGTTTTGCTAGTACCTGACCTCTTTCGATGTCTTCTCTTTGAACTCCTCTTAACAATGCTCCGATGTTATCTCCTGCCATTGCTTCATCTAGTAACTTTCTGAACATTTCTACTCCAGTTACTACTACTTTTCTTGTTTCATCGCTTAATCCTACGATTTCTACTTCGTCTCCTACGTGCAATACTCCACTTTCTACTCTTCCTGTTGCAACTGTTCCTCTTCCTGTGATTGTGAAGATATCTTCTATTGGCATTAAGAATGGCTTATCTGTTGCTCTTTGTGGAGTTGGGATATACTCATCTACTTGTGCCATTAAGTCTTTTATTGGCTTTATTGCTTCTGCATCGTCTGGGTTCTCTAATGCTTTTAATGCACTTCCTACTACGATTGGTGTATCGTCGCCAGGGAATCCATATTCATTTAATAACTCTCTTACTTCCATTTCTACTAAGTCGATTAATTCTGGATCATCTACTTGGTCTGCTTTATTTAAGAATACTACTATATATTGTACTCCAACTCTTGATGCTAATAGTATATGCTCTCTTGTTTGTGGCATTGGACCATCTGCTGCACTTACTACTAGTATTGCTCCATCCATTTGTGCTGCTCCTGTGATCATGTTCTTTACATAGTCAGCATGTCCTGGACAGTCTACGTGCGCATAGTGTCTGTTTTCTGTTTCATACTCAACGTGTGCTGTGTTGATTGTTATTCCTCTTTCTTTTTCTTCTGGTGCTTTATCAATTTCATCATATTTGAAAGCTTTTGCCTTTCCTTCTTTTGATAAAATTGTTGTGATTGCTGCTGTTAATGTTGTCTTACCATGATCTACGTGTCCTATTGTTCCTATGTTTACATGTGGTTTGTTTCTTTCAAATTTTTCCTTTGCCATTTCTGGTTCCTCCTTAATAATAAATGATTCATCAATCTCATGACGAAATCCACAGTTTTAATCATGTAAACTGTTCCTGGTGTATTGTATGTATTTAACCTTTGGAGCCCACGGCCAGATTTGAACTGGTGACCTCCACCTTACCAAGGTGACGCTCTACCTACTGAGCTACATGGGCAATATCCATTTGGAGCGGGAAACGGGTATCGAACCCGCGACACCCAGCTTGGGAAGCTAGTGCTCTACCACTGAGCTACTCCCGCATATTTACGTGAACAAACTACTGAATACTTAATCACGTAACAATTATTTATTTTACTATCAACAATTTTCTTTGTCAATACAAAGCTTATCTTTTTTCGAGGCACTTTTCCAATTTTCTTTTTACCCGCTGAAGAGCATTATCTATCGACTTTGCTCCTCTATCCAAATCGCAGGCTATTTCCTGATACGATTTACCTTCTAAATAATACATAAGTACTTCCATTTCTAAATCAGATAATACTTCACCTATACCATTCTTTATCTTTTTTACTTCTTCTTTACTTATCATAAGTTCTTCTGGATCTGCAACTTTTAGACCAGATATAACATCAAATAAAGTTCTATCAGACTCTTCATCATATATTGGCTTATTTAGGGAAATATAAGTATTTAAAGGAATATGCTTTTGCCTTGTAGCTGTCTTAATTGCAGTTATTATTTGTCTTGTTATGCAAAGTTCCGCAAAGGCTTTAAACGATGATAATTTATTTGGTTTAAAATCTCTTATAGCTTTATATAGTCCTATCATTCCTTCTTGACATATATCTTCTTTATCTGCCCCTATAAGAAAATAAGATTTAGCTTTAGCCTTTACAAAGTTTTGATACTTATTTATAAGATATTCTTGTGATTTTATATCACCTGACTTCGCCAACATAACTATCTCTTCATCTATTTTATCTTCATACACAGCATCAGCATTATTTATAATCGCATCATTATCCAACTATATCCCCCCCAAGTATAATTACCTCAATATTGTAATTATATATTAGCATTATTTTATAAGTCAACTATTTTTATCATCTTTTCTAATTTTATCCAAAATCTTAAAAGTATTGTCATCAAGACGATCTTCTATTCTGTTATATCTTTTTTCACTAGCTATTTTTTTTGCTTTTAAGCTTATTTTCCCCTTAACATTTATGACTTCATTGTAAAACTCTATAGATGACATTCTTGTAGAGCCTCTTTGAAAAACAACCTGCTGCTCTAAATTATCGGATGTAACAACGCAAACTTCATACTTTCGTCCAATACTATTTACATATTTCTCTATAAAACTATCTGCCGTTTCCGACTCTTTTGTATATACCACAATTAAATTTTTTGTAACCTTAATTTTCTCTCCAGAATTGCCTTGTATAAGATGAGCATCAAAAACCAAAAAAATTTTGTATCCTTTAAATTCGGAATAATCTATTAAAATTTCAATAAGTTTTTCTCTTGCACTTTCTAAATTTATATTGTTTTTTATACTATTTAGTTCCGCCCAACTGTTTATTACGTTATATCCATCAACAAATATTGTTTTCAAGGTTTTACCCTCTTTTTATTCTCTGTTTAAGAATTTCATACATAATGATTCCTCCTGCAACAGAAGCATTTAGAGATGAAATCCTACCTATCATAGGTATTTTTACAAGAACATCACACTTTTGTTTTGTAAGCTTAGACATACCTTGTCCTTCACTTCCTATAACTAGTGCTGCCGGTCCAGTTAAATCCGTATCAAAACAATATTCCTTACCTTCCATTTCAGCACCATAAATCCATATATTATTCTCTTTAAGCTTATCTATTGCTGAGTTTATATTATTCACCTTAGCAATTCTCATATGCTGAGCTGCTCCTGCTGATGTTTTATAGACAACAGATGTTACCCCTACATTCCTTCTTTTGGAAATTATAATTCCATGAACACCACAAACTTCTGCTGTTCTCATTATAGAGCCAAAGTTATGTGGATCCTCAATTTCATCCAAAATTACTATGAATGGAGCTTCGTTCTTTTTCTTAGCATATTCTAAAATATCCTCAACTTCATAATACTTATATGGAGTTGTTTCCGCTATAACTCCTTGATGTGAATGTGTTTGTGACATTTGATCTAGCTTTCTTCTATCTACAAGCTTAACTGCTATTCCTTTTTCCTTTGCCTTTGCTAAAACAACATTTATTGAGCCTTCCTTTGTACCTTTAGCTACAAACAATTGTTCAATGGTTCTATCACCTTTTAACGCTTCTATTACGGCATTTCTTCCTTCTATTAGATTTTCATTTTCCATTTTTTTCTCCTTTCTAACTCTCTATATAAAGATTGGCACTTTGGAACTTGAAACAATTCACTGTGCACTGTTTCAAATTTAAGTTTATCGGTATAAATCTTATATTCGTAATTTTAGGTTTTCAAGTATTTTATCTATATAGATAAACAAGCTGAAATATTTAAATTACCAATACCAAATTTATCCTTACAAACTGGAATTTAGCGAGGTGATATTGATTTGGGATATTAAATAAAGCTAATAAATCTAAGACGATA
>NZ_JAJNKE010000002.1:58055-265213 GCF_021043395.1 Clostridium guangxiense | reverse complement strand
ATAGCGAAAACCTTAGTCTTTTAACAAACGAAGTGAGTTAAAACCCTTCACTATAGTGCTCGACAAATTCCAGTTTGCCAATATGAATTAAATATTAGTAATTTTAACATTTCAGTTTCTCCATCTATCCTATTTAATTTTCTTCTACCAAGTAATCTATTGCAACCTGTACATAGCAGGCTGTTCCTATAGGAAGACTATCTTCATCAATTAAGTAATGATTTGAATGCTGTGGAAAAACACAATTTTTTTCTTCATTTCTCGTACCAAGCATCATAATCATTCCTGGAACCAATTTTAAATACTCTGAAAAATCTTCCGAACCCATGCCTTTTTCAGCTCCAAGTATATTATCTTCTCCAACTATTTTTTTCACAGAATTTTTTACAAACTCTGTAACTTTATCATCATTTATAGTTACTTCAAAACCTAATTTATATTCAAATTCATAAGTACAATCATAGGACTCACAAATACTTTTGATTACTTTTTTCATCCACTCTGGCATCATTTTTCTTGAATATTCAGTGAAGGTTCTATTCATTCCCGTAAGTGTCATTTTTCCAGGCACTACATTGAATCTTTCTCCTCCATTAGCTGTTCCTATATTTATTACAATTGGATTTCTAGCATCATTTACTCTACTTACAATTGCTTGAAGTCCATTTATTACAGCTGCAGTACATACCATTACATCATGACCTTCCCAAGGTGAAGACCCATGACATGATTTCCCACTTATAATCAATTTCCATTCATCACCAGAGGCCATAAACTGCCCTTCTTGAGCAATTACTTTTCCAACTTCAACAGCAGATGCTATATGCATACCATATATCATATCGAGCTTAGGATTTTCAAGGGCTCCGCCAGCAATCATTACTTTTGCTCCGCCAGCAGCCTCTTCAGCAGGTTGAAAAATAAATTTTACTGTACCACTGATTTTATCTCTCATATTTGATAAAATTTTTGCAGCTCCAAGCAACATTGATATATGAGAATCATGACCACAAGCATGCATAAATCCTTCTTTTTTTGATGCAAATGGCAATCCTGTTTCTTCATATACTGAAAGTGCATCCATATCTGCACGAAGTCCTATTACCTTTCCAGGTTTATCTCCTCTAAGTATTCCTACAATTCCTGTTTTACCTATGTGCTTAACCTCAATATCCATTTCTTTAAGCTTTTGTTCAACTATTCCAGAGGTCCTTATTTCCTCAAAGGATGGCTCTGGATACATATGAAAATCTCTTCTTAACTCAACAATCCATTCTTTTATCTCATTTGCTTTATCTAATATTCCCATAATATTTCCACCTCTCTACTTATTAGGTTTCGCATCTTCAGTAACGATCCAGATATATACTTCACCAGTTAGCCTTTTTACACAGCTAAATAAACTAAAGGAAGCTTTGCTTTAAATAGGTTTAAAGAACAACACTTATTTAAAGCAAAGCTCAATTATTTTAAGAAATCCACTACTACTTGAGCGTAACTTGCAGCACCTATAGGTAAACTTTCTTCATCTATCATGAAATGATTTGAATGCTGTGAATAGCAAATTCCTTTTTCTTTATTTCCACCGCCTAATATCATAATCATTCCTGGCACCTTACTTGAGTATTCTCCAAAATCCTCTGAACCCATTATTTTATCAGCGCCAATAACTTTATTTTCGCCAACAATTTTTGAGACAGATTTTTTAACAAATTCAGTAACCTCTTTACTGTTCTCAGTTATATTGCAGCCCCATAAGTATTCAAAATCATAAGCACAATCATATGCTTCGCAAGTACTTTTTATAATTTTTTTCATCCACTTTGGCATCATTTCTCTTGAATACTGAGAAAATGTTCTATTTGCACCTGTAAGTACAGCTTTTCCAGGAACAACATTAAATCTTTCTCCAGCATTCATTGTTCCTATGTTTATAACTATTGGATTTCTTGCATCATTTACTCTACTCACAATAGTTTGAAGTCCATTTATTATAGCAGCCGCACAAACTATAGCATCATGTCCTTCCCAAGGAGAAGATCCATGACAAGATTTACCATTTATATTTAATTTCCACTGATCAACCGAAGCCATAAAACTTCCTTCTTGAGCAACTATGTATCCCTTGTCAAGCATTGAAAATATATGCATACCAACTACCATGTCTACCTTTGGATTTTCTAAAACGCCTCCATCGACCATTGATTTTGCTCCACCATTAGCTTCTTCAGCTGGTTGAAATATAAATTTAACAGTTCCCTTAAGCTCATCCTTCATTGCAGATATAATTTTAGCCGCTCCCAAAAGCATTGCAGCATGAGTGTCATGGCCACAAGCATGCATAAAGCCAGGATTTTGTGAAGAATAAGGAAGCCCTGTTTCTTCTTCTACTGAAAGAGCATCTATATCTGCTCTAAGCGCAATTACCTTTCCAGATTCTTTTCCAACAATTGTACCTAATAATCCTGTTTTTCCTATACGTTTTACTTCAATACCAAGTTCCTCTAACCTTTTTTCTATAGCATTTGATGTACGATATTCTTCAAAGGATGGTTCCGGATGCATATGAAAATCTCTTCTAATTTCAACTATCCAATCTTTTATCTCTTTTGCCTTTTCTAAAGTACTCATTAATAACAGCCCCCCTAAATTTATTTACACGTATATAATTTTACACTCTAATAATATTGCGAACTAATTCGAGTTAAGGGTTTTAACTTGCCTTGCTCGTTAAAAGACTAACTTTTTCACTTATATGAAAAGTGAAGGGTTTGACGATGCTTTGCACGTCAAAGGTGAACTTTTCGTCTAAAGCCAAAAGTTAAGGTGATTTTTCCTCCTCTTCGCTACGGAAAAATAAATAAATTAAAGATTTTCTGTAGTAAAACGTAAGAAAATCATCATTAACTTTTTACTGAAGGTAAAAAAGTTCACCTTTTAGCGAGCAGAGCAAGTTAAAACCCTTCACCCTTAGCTTTTTCGCCTTTTTTTTAGGCGAAAAAAATTAGTTATTACTTCGCAATATTTTTATATTGTGATAACTATATTAAAGTTTATTTGACCGTCAAGTGCGGTTTTATATAAGAAGGTATAGGACAGATATATTCTTCACCATTTAATCTTTCCTTCAATTCTTCTTTTGCCTTAACTATTATCTCATTATTTTCAAAAAGCTCTAATGCTGAAAGTGCCATAACTTTACCAGCTAAAATCATAGCGTTGTGTAAATAACCGCATTTCCCTTGAGCAACTACCTGCCAAGAATGTCCGGCTGTTCCGAGCACCCAACAAGAGGTATTAATTTGAGCTGTTGGAACAACAAAACTCACATCACCAACATCTGTTGATTCTGGCGCAGCTTTTTCTGTAAACTTGTACTCTTTTATAGAGTCCATCATAACTTTATCAGTTATTTTTTCTTCATCACTTAATGTATTTTTAATCTTTTTAGCAAACTCTTCTTCTTTCTTAGTCAATTTTATTTGTCCTAGTTCCAAAAGTTTTTCGTACATAACTTTACTCAAGGTATCATTGACAACAACATTTGAAGCCGCTTTATCAAATATTATTTCTACTTTAGTATCTGTCATAAGTGCTGCACCTTTGGCTATATTCTTAACACGTTCATATATCTCTTTAGTTTGTGACATCTTAGGTGCCCTTACCAAAAGAAGTTCTTCTGCAAATGCTTGAACAACATTTGGTGAAAGTCCTCCACCATTGGTAAGCGCATAGTGCATTCTTGCATCCTCTATTACATGTTCTCTTAAATAATTTATTCCAACATTCATAAGTTCTACTGCATCTAAAGCACTTCTTCCTAAATGTGGACAAGCTGCTGCATGAGCACTTTTCCCATAAAATCTAACATATGCTTGTATATTTGCAAGTGAACTGCCCTCAACTACTCCTGTCACATCCGCTGGATGCCATGTGAAAGCAGCATCCACATCATTAAAAACTTTTTCTCTTGCCATATATGCTTTTCCTGAGCCACCTTCTTCTCCTGGGCATCCAAAATAACATATAGTTCCTTTAATATTATTTTTAATCATATAATCTTTTACCGCAACAACTGCAGCAAGTGCACCGGCCCCTAAGGCATTATGTCCGCAGCCATGCCCATTTCCGTTTTGAATAATTGCCTCCTTTACATCCGTATCCGATTTTTGGCTCAGATTATATAAAGCATCAAATTCGCCTAAAATACCAATCTTAGGCTTTCCACTTCCGAATGTAGCAACAAAAGCTGTATCAATATTGGCTACAGCTTTTGTAATAGTGAAACCTTCTTTTTGTAATACGTCGCATAAAAGCTCGCTAGATTTATATTCCTGAAATCTTGTCTCTGCAAATTCCCATATCTCATCATTTGCATATATGAATTCACTCTTTTTATCTTCAACTAATTTTGAAACCTCTTCTGAATCTATCGTAAATAGCCCTCCTTATATTCCATACTATGTATAAATAGGCTGAAAGCTTTAAAATATGTTTATCAAAGCTTTACAATTAATACTTTTTCAGTGCACAATTCACAATGCACAGTTCACAGTTAAGGTTAACTTTCTTCCGTTTCACTACAGAAAGTCTTAAACTTAGTGCTGAATTTTTTTAATTTAGAATTTTGAAAACATTTAGATTTTTTCTCGCCACTACAAAAGATATTTGTTCGCCCCAATTTTTCGTAGTATAACGGAGAAAATTTTTCCTTAATCCCGCTTAGTGTGAAATAATTGTTTTGAATGTACATTTAAATAAAATTATATAAATCTTAGTCCAAATTTTTAAAAAATCTTAGAACTTTAAATTTGTCTGAGAGTCAGCGAGTTATTTAAAGTTTTTAGATTTTTTTAAAATTTGGACTTTAGATTTATGAATTTTATTTAACATACTGAAAAATAATTATTTCACACTATCTGAATTTCTTAGGATCAAGTGCATCTCTCATACCATCACCAATGAAGTTAACAGCCAAAACACTTATTATTATCATTATACCAGGTGGTATCCAAAGCCAAGGTTGTGATGTTAAAACAGATATAGATTGAGAATCTGTAAGCATATTTCCCCAGCTTGCTGTAGGTGGCTGAACTCCCAATCCTAAGAAACTAAGTGATGCTTCCATTATTATTGCATTTGCTATTCCAAAAGTTATATTTACAAGAACTGGTGCAAATATATTAGGGAGTATATGCATAAATAATATTCTAGGTGTACTAAACCCTAACACCACTGTAGATTTTATGTAGTCAGCTTCTTTTACAGAAAGTGTGCTTCCTCGAACTAAACGGGCTATTGATGGCCAGCCTAAAAATCCAAGTACAATTATAAGGTTTGAAAGCTTTGGTCCAACAATACTTACAATTACCATTATAAGCATCATTTGAGGGAATGACATAAACATATCTGTTATTCTCATTATTACCATATCAAGCCATCCACCAGCATAACCGGACAAAAGACCTAATGTAGTTCCAATTATGGCACTTATTGATACCGCTCCTATACCAACTATCAAAGATACTCTAGCTCCATATATAAGACGGCTCAAAACATCTCTTCCAACCTTATCTGTACCAAGAATATGCTCAGCACTTGGTGCTCCACTAAATATATTAGTAACTTTATATGGATTTTGTGGCGCAATTACAGGTGCTAAAATCGCACATATAGCCAATATAACCATAACCACAACACCCGCAACAGCTAGTTTGTGTTTTAAAAATCTATGAACTACAGCTTTTATATAGCTCTCTTCCTCTTCATTTTGGACCGATTCAAGAATTAAAGAATTAGCATTATTTTCAACTTCAGTTTTAACTTCAGACATTAATATCACCCCTTAGCTATATTTAATTCTTGGATCAACAACAGAATAAACAATATCAGTTAATAGATTGGCAAGTAAAACCATTACTGCTGCTAAAAGATTTAATCCCATTATTGTTGAATAATCACGACTCATTATAGATTGAATTGTAAGCTGCCCTATTCCTGGCCATGAAAAGATCTGTTCTGTTATACATGCACCACCAAGCAAAGTTGCAATTTGAAGTCCTATAATAGTAACAATAGGAATAAGTGCATTACGAAGAGCATGTTTTACTATTACCAAACGCTCAACTACTCCCTTTGCCCTTGCGGTTCTTAAATAATCCTGCTCCAAAATTTCAAGCATACTTGATCTTACATATCTTACAAACAATCCTGCTGTATTAACTCCAAGAACAATAGCTGGAAGAATAAGATGCTTTAGTCTATCAACAACATCTGTTTCATTTCCAATAGTAACCATTCCACCTGATGGAACAAGATGAAATTTTAATGCAAATATATAAATTAACGCAAGACCTAAGAAAAATGTAGGCATTGATATTCCTAAAAGAGAACCTGATGTACAAATATAATCTAACACTGAGTATTGCTTAGTTGCACTTAAAATTCCAAGTGGAATTGCTATAATAATTCCCAGTATTAACGATGCCCCCATGAGTTCTAATGTTGGTAAAATTCTTTCTCCAATAATTTGTGATACGGGTCTAAAGGTTGTTAATGAATACCCCATATTACCATGTAATAAATTTTGAAGCCAACTTATATATTGAACGTATAATGGCTTATTTAAACCAAGAGCTGCCTTTCTAGCTGCAAGGTCTGAAGCTGTCATATGTGGATCTACTATTGAATCAAGTGGACTTCCTGGTGCCATGTTAATTATTGCAAAACTAATTATAGTAACACCAAACAATACCACTAAAGCTATACCTAAACGTCTAATAATGTAATTTAGCACAGAACTAACCTCCTTTTTTAATTAATTACACTAAATGACATGCTACCGCATGATCACCGTTTCTTAATTCTGGCTCTTCTTTACTGCATATATCTTTTGCGTAAGGACAACGTGTATGGAATCTGCATCCACTTGGTGGATTTGCAGGACTTGGCACATCACCTTCCAATATAACTCTCTTTTTTCCCCTTAAATGTGGATTCGGTACTGGATACGCACTTAAAAGCGCTTTTGTATAAGGATGCTGTGGATTGTTAACAATTTCATCTGTTGCCCCAATCTCAACAATTTTTCCTAAATACATTACTGCTATACGATCACTTATATATTTCACAGCTCCAAGTCCATGAGCAATAAATAAAAATGTCAAATTATATTCCTTTTGAAGTCCCTTAAGCAAGTTCAAAACCTGCGCTTGAGTTGAAACGTCAAGTGCTGAAACTGGCTCATCACAAATGATAAATTTAGGTTTAAGCGCTAATGCTCTTGCAATTCCTATTCTTTGACGCTGCCCTCCTGAAAACTCATTAGGATAACGATTTTTAGCACTTTTTTGCAAATCAACACTTGCAAGTAACCTATCGACTTCTTTAGAAATTTGATCTGCTGGAACAGTATTATGAACTTTAAGTGGTTCTGATAATATATCACTTACTCTTTTACGTGGATTAAGTGACGAGTATGGGTCTTGAAATATGATTTGAATATCAGAACGCATTTTTAGCATTTCTTTATTTGAATATTTGGCAATGTCCTGACCTTCAAAAATAATTTCTCCTTCATTAGGATGCTCTAGCTTTATAAGAGTTCTTCCCATTGAAGATTTACCACAACCTGACTCTCCAACAAGTCCCAATGTTTCACCAGGATATATTTTAAAGCTAATTCCATCAACCGCTTTTACATATCCTACTGTTCTAGAAATTATTCCTCTTTTTATAGGATAATAAGTCTTTAAATTTTTAACTTCAATTAACGGCTCTACTTTTTTATTAACTTCTGCATTACTCATTCGCTTCACCACTCTTTTTCATCTTATCTTCAACTAAAAAGCATCTTACAAAATGCCCATCCTTTATTTTTTTAAGTTCTGGAACTTCTAATTTGCATCTTTCTGTTGCTTTTGAACATCTTGTATGAAATCTACACCCACTAACCATTTTAGAGAGTGAAGGAACTACTCCAGGAATAGATTGTAATTCTTTATCATCAGTATCATCTATTTGTGGTATAGAATTCATAAGTGCCAATGTATATGGATGTTCTGGATTATCAAACAACGTAAATACATCTGTTTCTTCAACAACTTGTCCAGCATACATTACCATAACTTTATCAGCCATTTCTGATATTACTCCAAGGTCGTGAGTAATTAACATTACAGACATTCCATAATTTTCACGTAATTTTTTAATAAGCTCAAGTATTTGAGCCTGTATTGTAACATCAAGTGCTGTTGTAGGTTCATCTGCAATAAGAAGTTTAGGCTTACATGATAAAGCCATTGCTATCATTACTCTTTGTCTCATTCCTCCAGAAAGAGTATGTGGATAATCATCTATTATCTCTTCTGCTCTTGGTATTCCAACTTCCTTAAGCATCTTTATTGCATATTCTCTTGCATCTTTCTTGTCCATTTTTAAATGAAGCATTATAGCTTCCATCATTTGATTTCCAATTGTAAAAAGAGGATTTAAAGAAGTCATAGGTTCCTGAAAAATCATAGACATTTTATTTCCGCGAAGTTCATGCATTTCTTTTTCACTTTTTTTAGCTATGTCTTCTCCTTCAAATATTACTTCTCCACTTTTTATTTTTCCGTTTTTACCAAGAAGTCTCATGAGAGAGAAAGAGGTTACACTCTTTCCACACCCAGATTCTCCAACTATTCCAATAGTTTCTCCCTTTTTTAGGTCAAAACTAACATCGTCAACTGGAATAACTTCATTTCCCTCTATTGTAAATGCCGTTTTCAAATGATTAACTTTGAGCAAATCATCCATATTATTTCACCACCAATTATAGAATAAGCTACTTTTTATTTTACATCCCATTTTTCAAGTTCTGCATACATTCCAAAAGAACTTGGCTTTCCATAAATTACTCTCTTGTTATAAACTCCCTGATCTATAGGGCAATATACTCCTGGTGCAGGCATGTCATTAGCGTATATTTCTTGAACTTGATTGTAAATCTTAGTACGCTCTGTAGGATCTACAGTAACTTTACCTTTTTCTAATAAATCATCTAATTGTTTGTTGTTATATGCACTTAAGTTTAACAATTGACCACTTGATATATATGAAGAAATATCTGGGTTAACAACGTCAATATTAAGTCCAACTATATATAAATCAAATTGATGTTTTTTACCAAGAGATAAACTTGTAACAAAATCATATTTTTGTATCTGCGCTTTGATTCCTACATCCTGAAGATTTTGTGCTATTATATTTGCTGCCTGTTCACGAACCGTATTTCCTGTAGGTACATTAAACTTGAGCACCTTACTTGAATCCCAATTTGATTCTTTTAACAATTCTTTTGCTTTTGCTGGATCATATCCGCCAAAGCCAGCACTCTTATCAAAGAACTTACTTGATGGAGTATATGGACCAACAACTGTTTCTCCTGAACCTTTTAGAAGGTTTTTAACTATTTGCTCTCTATTTATAGCATATGAAATAGCTTTTCTAACTTTTGGATCTTTTACAGTGGTAGTATTTATCTCTAATGTTTGAAGTGTATTGGATTGCTTGTCCGGATTAAAAGCTATATTTTTCATTGCCTTTATCTTATCAATGTCATCAATAGGAACAATCCCTATATTAGGTTCATTCATGTCAATTTCTCCACTTTGAAGTTGAACTGTTATTTCAGTACTCTGCATTATCTTGAAATTAAGCTGTGTAAGCTTAGGTGTTCCTCTAAAGTAATCTTTGTTAGCGGCCATTTGTACATACTGGTCTTTTTTATATGTAACTAATTTAAATGGTCCGTCTGTTACAGTAGGATTCTGGAAGAAAGATGCTTTAAACATTTGATCAAGTGATGTAGACTGAAGCACATGTTTAGGAACAGTTTTTAGATATTGACTAACTAAATCATTGAATACAGTTATATCAACTGGTTGTTTTGTAACAAGATTGATAGTATGATCATCAACTTTTTTAGCTCCATCAAAACTATCACTACCTGAAGTGTTTTTACCACTTGCATCTAATCCAGCTAATATATTGAACTTTGACGCAATTGTTGCTGATACCTTAGGATTTGTTATAAGATTAAGAGTAAACATAACATCATCTGCTGTTACTGCTTTTCCATCTGTCCATTTAGCTTTCTTGTTCAATTTTACAACAAAAGTTTTGTTATCAGTTGTTGTTATAGAATCTGCTAATGATGGTATGAACTTTAAGTCGGAATTAAGTTCAAGTAATGGTCTGAATAGTACTTCTGTCATATAATTTTGAGCTGAATCCGATGAATCAAGTGCGTTAAACCCACTTGGTGCATTCATTATACCGATATTAACAATTTTTTTAGCATTTCCGCTCTTACTTGAACTACTTGATGTCGCCCCTCCACAAGCAGAAAAAGTAACCATGATTGTACATGTCAACGCAGCTATTAACGTCTTAACTACCTTTGATTTCATATTTTTTTTGCCCCCTAGTTATTTTTATTTTAGCATATTTATTCACAGTAATAAATATACGCTTTAATCTTATTGATAATATATTAACATATCGATAATTTTTTTTCAACATTAATAATAAAATAACCTATATTTTATACATATTTTTATTTTACGAATGTATGCAAATGATTTCACATTGTAAGTTTTATAATTTTTATGTAAAAATATTCATTTTGTTCTTGTATAAGTAAACTACGAACAAAAAAATAGAGAGGACTTCTTTAGTCCTCTCCATAAAATATATAGTAAAAATGCTTAACTAAAAAACTATATATGCACCATAATGCCTAGAAGATGTCGTTTCAGTACAAATAAATTTTAAATTTCAGCTGTTTTATTTTTATTCAAATACTTCTATACTACTGCTAAACTCACTTTCATTTTCTTTAATTTTAGTATCATTTCCAAGCACACAGATATAATTTTTGCCCGTAATATCTTTCAAAAGCTTTGAAAATTTATTTATATCTTCTTTCTTTGTACCTAAAACTTCTTTTCTCCATTTCTGTATCTCATCTTCCGTTATTCCCTTAAAGTAATTTTCATCGGAACGTTCACCTTTTTTCCTCGGAGTGAGTGGTGCATCAAGTCCCGCAAAAGTTCCTATTATATATTTCGTCATTTCATAATCATCTGCCTTAAAGTCTTCTATAAATTTGTATGCATTATTGTATACATCTAAAGTTTCGTTTAAGTTAGGATCCCTATAAGACCAAAATAGGAAATCTCCGCTCTTTGATATTGCCGTACCAACTCCATATGCTCCACCCATAACTCTTACATTATTCCAAAGGTAGTTTAATGATAATATATTTTTAAGAACTTCTAACTTTCCAGAATAATCATATCCAAGTTTTCTAAAATTGAAGCCTTTGCATACATATTGAACTTTACTTGAAGTAATAAGTCCTTCATTTCTTTTAATTTCTTTAAATTTAGGAAATTCATTATTACTCTCGGTTTTTTTATCTGGAATATTGAGATTAGAAAGTTTATTTTCAAATTCTGAAAGAACATCTTTATCTCCCGTCAAGCTTATTATAAGATTATCTTTATTAAATAACATTTGAGAAACTTCTTTTAAATTTGAACTTATTTCTTCATATTTACCTTCAATATCTTTATCAATATCGCACATAAATTTATAGTACTCTAAACCTTTTAACTCTTCACTATATCTTCCAGAAGTTGAAAAGTAGGAAGTAATTCTCTTTGCTGCCACAGACTGACCATTTTCATTTATATACATTTCCATTCTTGATTTTATCTCTTGAATTATATCTTTAAGTCTTTTTTTATTTTCAAATATGCTGTGGAACATTATTTGATCTATGACTTTAAGAGCATCTTCAATTTTATCTTGAAGAACCTTAGACTTTATTGTAAATTTAGGATAATACTTATCTGATGTATTTTTATCTACAAAAATGCTATTTACAAAGCTTATATCTCCGGTTTTTATATTTATTTCATTTGCTAAATCTTCATATTTATATTTTTCAGTATCAATTTTTCCCAATACTTCTTCAAGAAGAGATAAGTACTTAACTTTATCTGCTGGAACATCCAAAGAATCAAAATATAAATTGAAATATGCTATTTTATTAGTAGATATTTCATGATAGAGCATTTTTATTCCATTTGTATTTTTCTCTAAAATAGGAAGTTTCTCTGAGTTTTCATTTATATCTTTTAGAGACAGCATTGGAAGTTTCTTTAAGTCCTCCGGAGAATCCTCACTAGACTGTCTCTTCTTTAAACTTTCCGTTTCCGAAACAAGTTTATTTATTTCATCTTCACTTAAAGACTTTTTAAATTCCTTAAGCTTTTCATTTATGGATCTTGCACTTTGCTCTGCCACCGCTTTTGATGGTTTTATTATTACTAAGCTCTCATGATTGCTATTTAAAATATATTTTTCAATTAACTTTTCAAAATAATTTTCCGTTAGAGCTTTTTTAATTTTTTTCAAAGTATTTTCAAATTTTAAATTTATAAGTGGGCTTTGATCATATAACCAACTGTCCATAGCTTTTACACTGTAACCAAGTCCTCTTGGCATACTTCCGTAATCCGCTTCCCTAAGTTGAAACTCTTTTACATTAATTGCTGCCTCTATAAGTTTTTTATCTATACCTTTACTAATAAGCTTTTTAAGAGTTTCCAAAACAACTTTTTTGAACTCTTCTTTCTTGTCTTCATCTGAATTTTTAATAGTAATTGCAAAAAACGGCTGCAATATACTGTTATCATAAATTCCAAATACGTCCTTGCATATTCCTGATTCTAAAAGTGCTTTTTTAAGCGGAGCAGCAGGACTTTCAAGGAGAAGATATTCAAGTATATCAAATGCAAGGTACGTTTCGGGGCCTGTTGATTCTGATATAGCAAAATTTAGACTCAAATATGTTTTATCCTTCTCGCCTTCATTAGGTAATATAGGATATTCCTCTACCAATTCAACATTATTTCCTATTGGTTTTTGAGGTTTTATTTTTGAATCGACTTCTATTTTCTCGTAATGCTTTAAGTATTCTCTATCAAGATATTCTAATTTTTCTTCTAAATTCATGGCTCCATAAAGGTAAATATAGCTGTTTGCAGGACTATAATATTTTTTATGAGAAGCAATAAAGTTTTCGTATGTTAATTCTGGAATGTCTTTAGGATCTCCTCCAGATTCAAAGCCATATGCATTATCCGGGAAAAGGGAATTTTGTATTTTTCTCATTAAAATTCCTTCTGGTGATGAAAATGCTCCCTTCATTTCATTATAAACAACACCCTTATATGTTATATCATCTTCAGGTTTATTAAGTTCATAATGCCAGCCTTCCTGCGCTAGTATCTGCTTTGTTTTATATATATTAGGATGAAGCACAGCATCCATATATACATCAATTAAATTTAAAAAATCCTTATCATTTTTGCTAGCTACAGGATACATAGTTTTATCGCTAAAAGTAAATGCATTTAAAAATGTGTTTAAAGATCCTTTTAAAAGTTCAACGAAAGGTTCCTTAACTGGATATTTATCTGAACCACATAGTACAGAATGCTCTAAAATATGAAATACGCCTGTGCTATCTTTTGGTGGTGTTCTAAAACTTATTGAAAAAACTTTATTATCATCATCATTTTCTAGATAAAGTAATTTCGCGCCACTTTTAACATGTTCAAACATAAAGGCTTTGGAGCTTATTTCTTTAATTTCTTCTTCATATATAAATTTAAATCCGTGATAAATACCATCCTTATTAAAAGAATTCATTGTTATTCCTCCTTATTCTCTAATCTAATTAAATCTTCTAGCCAATTTAAAACTTAAATATATTTTCTTCTTTCATCACACATTATATACTTTTATATTTCCTTCTTTATGATATAAAAATACATTAAATATAAATATGCTATCATTATAGCAAATATTTATGTTAAATTATACCTTTGGGAATTTATTTTCCACAAAGTTCATAATAATTTCATTTACATATACATTTTATTGATACTTTTTTATTAAAAACATTTACATTTGTAAATCATTTATTAATTTATCAAAAATATTTGTTAATTTTTAATTAATTAGCAAGCATAGTATGGACATAGCTTTAATTTTTATATATAATAAACTTGTAAATAATATTATTAATTAAACTTCTTGCTGAACAATATTAATACGAAAAGAGGTTAACAATTATGAATGTAGCGTTTTTTATAACTCCTAAAAAACAAGTAGTTTATGCGAAATTAACTTCTACAATAAGACAAATACTTGAAAGAATGAGATACTATAATTGCATGCAAATTATAGTTTTAGATAACAAAGGTGAATATGCTGGTGTTATTTCAAAGGATGATTTAATTGCTAGAATCAATACTTCACCTAAACTTGAATTTAAGGATTTAAATAAAATTGGAATACTAGATATAGTTAAATATATGATAAATAAGCCTGTTGGAATTGATTGTGAAATAGAAGATGTTGAAAACTCCATGAACAATAAAAGCTTTGTTCCTGTAGTTGATGACAACAATGTATTTATAGGCATAATAAAAAAAGAGGACATATTAAATTATAAAAATTCATATGGACAATGTTCTTATTAAATTAATATTAAAATTATATTTATAGCTAATTAGTTTCCTTCAAAAATATAAGAATCAGCAGATTTGCCAAATATGAAATCTGCTGCTTTTTTATTAAACTATGTTTTAAATAAGTAATCCCTTTTACATTGATTTGCTATTCACATTTTGGATAGTCATCACTCCATTTATGATCTTTCGACAGTTCATCATCACTTATATTAAAATAATTATAGCTGACATACCCAGCTCTATCAGGCACAGAATCATCCCAAGTCGTATCCAATTGATAATACTTACCATCTATTTGTACTATATTCCACGCATGACTTTCCCATGTACCATTATTAGCTTGTCCTGATACTACAATACAATTAATTCCAGCCATGTTAAGCAGTAATTTTGTCGTCTCGGCATAACCTTCACACACTCCTGTAGCATTTATTAGTATTCCATAAGCATTATAATCATCAGGTGGTGCTGCATTTTTTGAATAATTATCATAATCAAATCTAGTATTTAAAATAACATAATCATGAATGGCTTTCTCTTTTTCCAAATCTGACATATTAGGTTTAATGGAAGATTCTATAATTTCTTTAGCCTTATAATAAAGTTTAAAATATTTATCTAAATCACTAATTAAGAATCCATCCACTGCTCTTAAGTTTTTTACGTTTTTTAGGCAGTCTATATTGCCAATAAAATTTCCGTATAAAGTTAAATATCTCAAATCATTTAATTGTGTCAATACTTCTATATTACTTATACAATTACCCGACAAACTTAAATCCTCCAGATTTTGCAAACCACCTAGAGATTCTATATAATTAATCTTATTTTCATTTACAGACAGAGCAATTAAATTATACAAATTTCTTAATGGATTTATATCATTTATTTCATTATTATCTAAATACAACGTACGTAATTCCGTTAAACGCTTCAACCCACTTATGTCGACCAAGTTATTTTTTTTCATCGACAAACCTTTTAAATTAACTAAATCTGCCAAAGGATCTACGCTGTCTATTTTATTTTCATCTAAATAAATCCACTTTAAATTAGTTAATTTTTTTAATGGAGTAATATCTTTTATGTCATTTTTAATTGCAGAAAAGTCCTCTAAATTTATAAAATTTTCTATACCATCCAAATAAGTTATATTTTTTTCATCCATTTCCAATGATGTAATTTTCTCTACATCCTTTTTATAAATAGTACCATTAGGTTTATTTAAAGCATCACGAACAACCTTTTCTAAATTAGCATCTTTAAATGTCACAATTTCATCTTCACTATTATTTTCAATACTAAAATTCATTGCAATTTGCTGCTTTATACTTATATTTCTCTTAGAATGAACCGTATTTGCAATAATTAATTTATATGTATTTCCCCCTTTATACCCATCAACTGGCGGATTTACCACTATTGTTTTATTATCATTTCCTAAGCTTAATGTAATATTTACTTTATTTCCACTGCTATCTACTACTATAATTCCTTGCTTGGATAGATCATCAAATGAGACCTCCTGATTAAAATGGATGTTCCAAACTTTAGTAGCTTGCACAACTTGATTATCTTTAAAAGTTGCTGCTTTAACCTTTAAAGTAAATAACATTACTACTGCAATAAAACTAAGAAATACTACTCTCTTCTTCATTTTAATTTCCTCCCCCTTATGCTGACTTATTATTAAACCATAATAATTTAAATTTGCCACACAAGGTCAAAAAATTAAATATGAAAATTTATTTTTATGTAATTATTGTAAATATATCTTAAATGGTGTAATATATTTCTTGAAATAAAACGTTTGCATTTGTTTGTGCAATCGATTGCATTAATTTAGGGGGGAATTTATTAATGAAAAAAAACAAAAAAACAAAACTTTTAAGCTTTGTGACAGTATTTTTCTTTTTATTCAGCTTAATACCTAACTTTGGTATAAATATAAAAGCTGCTGAAAATGAAAGCCTGCCGCCAGCTGACTCTACTGTTACTCTTGTAGGAGATTTCTTAAAAGCACAGGATATGGGAAATGATTGGGACCCTACAAACTCTGCTTCCATTATGAAAGAATTTTCAAATGGATTATATGAGTTAACTATTGATTTTAAGACAACTGGTAACTTCAATTACAAAATTGCTCTAAATAGAAGTTGGGATGAAAGTTATGGCGATAACTTCGAAAAGGGAGGAAAAAACAAAGCATTAAATGTTACAAAAGCTGGTAAAGTTACCTTTAAGGTTGACTTTAAAAATAAAACATTATATGACTCAATAAACAATCCAGATAAATTCAAAAGTACTGCAACTGTAGTTGGAACACTTGCTCAAAGCGGAGGAAAAGATTGGACTCCTGATGATTCCAGCTATGACCTTGATTATATCGGAAATGGATTTTATAAAAAAACTTTTGCTCTAAAAAAAGGAAGCTATGAATACAAAATTGCTTACGATCATAAATGGTCAAATGGAGAAATTAATGACAATATAAAATTTTCTTTGGACAAGGATCAAAATGTAACTTTTGTTTCTAATCCTGATTTAAATATATGCACTAACAGCATTTTATCTCCTGAAGTTTCTATTATAGGTGAAATAAGAAATAAAGGAAATGATAACTGGAATGAAAAACTTCAAGGCTTTGAATTTTATCCACTAGATAGCAACGGACAATATATTTATAGTGCCTTTATTCCTGAAGGTACTTATCAATATAAAGCTTGTCTTAATTACTCTTGGGATAATGCTATACCTGATGGTACTAACAATGCTTCAATAAAAGTACCTTCCGGAGGAAAATTTGTTGTTTTTATTTGTGATATAAAGAATAAATCTTTATATGATTCAATTAATAATAATGATAAAGTTTCTACTGCACTTGGTCTTCAAACTATTCCACAAAAATTAGCAAGTCCCGTTATAAATGATAATGGAACCGTAACTTTTTCATATAAAAATGATAATGCCAAAGAAGTATATATTGCTGGAGATTTCACTGACTGGGGAACTAACAAAAAGGCTATGACAAAAGATGAAAATGGAAATTGGGCTATTACTTTAAGACTTGGTGATGACGCAAAATCCTATGAATACAAATTTGTTGAAGATGGTAACTATGTTATAGATCCAGCAAATTCAAATTTAGCCTCAGATGGAAATTCAACTTTTAGTTTTCCAAAATACTCAGGAAGAAAAATCGTAGTACCAGGAAGTATTCAAGTACCTGTTGATGGTTCAAGTTGGGATGCTGCATCTGAAAAGACTACAATGACTTACCTTGGCAATGGCATTTACACATTAACGCTAAAAAATATACCTGCTGGAAATTATGAATATAAAGTTGCAGCAAACGGTAACTGGACCGAAAACTATGGAGCAAATGCAAGAGCTGGTGGAGATAATATACAAATGACCGTTCCTATAAATGAAGACGTTACCTTCTGGTATAATGATGACTCTCATTTAATAGTTGATTCTACTAGTTATAAAAAAATAGATATAAAGCTGACTGGCACTGGAATACCTGATGGCACTTATTTAAGGGATGACAATCTTACTGGAATTTATTCAGCAAAAATTTCCTTAAAAAAAGGAGATTATAAAGATTTAAAATTAGAAATGGAAAATAAAGAGGTTCAAGTTGGCGAGCTAAATGTCCCTTCGGATAGAGTCGTTACTATAAGCTATGATCCCAATACAGATATAGTTTTCAATGATCTATCTGATAAAAAAATAAATACATCTGCCCTATACTTTAACTCAAAGCTCGATGATTATAAATCTCTTTACGGCGCAATTCCTACAGATTCACCAGTTACTTTTAATTTAAAAGCCGCTAAGAGAGATCTAACTAATGCCTATTTAATATTACAAACTCCAAAGGGAATACAAAAAATCGAGATGAAATTGAATGGCAGTTTTTCAGATGGAAATGATAAGTGGACAGCAACTTATACATCTTCTACTATAGAAATGGACAAATATTATTTTATAGCCACTAATGGTTCCGATGTAAAAGCTTATGGTGATGATGATGGATACTTTGGACCAGGAGCACCTAATGACCTTGGAAAAGTAAAATTATATGACA
This sequence comes from Clostridium guangxiense, assembly GCF_021043395.1. Classification (GTDB taxonomy): domain Bacteria; phylum Bacillota; class Clostridia; order Clostridiales; family Clostridiaceae; genus Clostridium_S; species Clostridium_S guangxiense. Next base: position 246,526 of record NZ_JAJNKE010000002.1, on the reverse strand, counting down.
TGAATGTTTATGATAAAAATTACAAAACTCCAGATTGGTTTAAAAATGCAGTAGTTTATCAAATATTTCCGGATAGATTTTTTAACGGAGATACTTCAAATGATACTGCTCAAAAGCTTGCAAGAGGAAACACTAGCTATGAATTTTATAATGATTGGTATTCAATTCCTGAAGATCCTACACTAGAATTTACAGCTGATGGAAAACCTAATCCTGATTATAAAGGTATGAAGGGCGACGGCCAGTGGTCTAATGAAATATATGGTGGCGATTTAATAGGAATACAAAAGAAACTTGACTATCTTCAATCACTAGGAGTAAATGTATTATATCTAAATCCTATAAGTCAATCCATATCAAACCATAGATATGATACAACAGATTATCGTAATGTAGACCCTATATTAGGTTCAATGGATAACTTTGTATCACTTGCAAATGAGGCTCATAAAAGGGGGATGCACGTAATTCTCGATGGTGTATTTAACCATGTATCAGATGACTCTGTTTATTTTGATAGATATGGTAAATATATGGCTAAGGGAAAACCTATAGGTGCATATCAATATTGGTCTAGAGTTTATGATTTAATGAACTTAAACGGATTAAGTCAAAGTGATGCAGAAAAAAAGGTAACTAAAGATCTAACTTCTCAAGGAATAACAGATTTTCACTATAAAGATTGGTTTAAAATAAGTAATAAAAAAGTTGCAGCTGCTGCTGGAGACCCTGAACACTATGATTATGAAGGTTGGGACGGTTATGACTCAATGCCTGTAATTCAAGCTTTAAATGGTTCGGAATACAATGTTACCACTTGGGCTAACGAAATTATTGATGGACCTGATGCCAATTCAACCTACTGGTTAAAACAAGGTTCCGATGGTTGGAGACTTGATGTTGCTAATGAAGTTTCTGATGAAACCTGGAGACACTTTAGACAAGCCGTTAAAGGTGAAGGCGACAATGTCATCATAGGTGAAATTTGGACTGACGCATCAAAATACCTACTTGGAGATATGTATGATTCAGTAATGAACTACAGATTTAGAAGTCCTGTAATGAACTTTGTCAAAGGTACTACAGATGATAACACAACCAAATACAGTGCTGTAGAGGCTATGAACGAACTTGAAACTATGAGAGAACAATATCCTAAAGAAGCTTTTGAAGCTATGCTTAATCTTGTAGATTCCCATGATACTCAAAGAATAATATCAGCTTTTGATGGAGCTACAAAGAGCACAAAAGCTATTGCTGATCAGCCTTCAGCAGAAGCTTTTGCAAAGATGAAAATGATACCTCTTATACAAATGACATATCCAGGTACACCATGTATTTACTACGGAGATGAAGCTGGAATTGCTGGTGCAGATGACCCTGACAATCGCCGTGGAATGATATGGGGTAAAGGAAATCAAGATCTAGTTGAGTGGTATTCAACTTTAATTGCTATAAGAAAAAGCAATGCTGTATTAAGAACAGGAGATATAACACCTATAAGCGTTCCTTCAGATTATAAGGATGACGTTTTAGCGTATACTCGTGATGCTCTAAATGATCATGCAGTTATAGCTGTAAACAGACGAACTGACAAAATATCTTCAATTACGCTAGACGTACCTACGCTTCCAGATGGAATAAGACTCATAAATGCCCTTAATCCTGCAGAGCATTATACTGTAGTTAATGGCAAGGTTACTGTAGATATTCCTGCACAATCTGGCATAATTCTTTTATCTAATTACAATTTAACTGGACTTAACTTGTCAAATTTAAAGGATATCTATAATACAAATTACGTTGTTCCTGTTAAGACTACATCACCAAGCAACAATCCTGGCGGAAATACTAATCCTGGTGGAAATAATTCAAATTCTGGCGGAAATAATGCTACTTCTGGAAATAACTCAAATACTGCAGCACCTGCTTCTACAAATACTTCCAAAAATACATTAGCAGTTCTTCCTCAAACAGGCTCACCCTTAGATACAATACTGCTAATCGAAATTGGACTTATAATTACTCTAAGCGGCACAGTATTCTTGTTTATTTATAAAAGAAAAAGGCACTTAAGATAAAAATTACTAAGTAATTATAATAGTAAAAAGGAGGAAAATACATAAGAAGGATAATTGGCAAAGCCCATTATCCTTCTTATATTTACATTAATTTTTTACCGGAAGTAGAAAAGTTCACCTTTTACGTATCAAACATCGTAAAACCCTTCATTTTAATTAGTTCGCAATTTTTTATATTTAGCGCGACAGCCCACAATCATTCATTTTAATTTTCACTCTTTACTCTATTTAAAAATCAATTTACTTATTACTTAACAAATACACTCTAGCTTCATATGGTTTTAAAACAACTTTCTCAATTTCATCATAATCAACATTATAATTAGAAATAATTTTTTCTTTTTTGCCGTACTTTATATCAGCCGGTAGATTAAACTCTGAATTTTTATCACTAAAATTACACATTACAAGCAAGATTTCATTTTTTAACTTTCTTAAGTATGCATATATATTTTCATCATCATCAAGAATAAGCTCGTATTTTCCATTAACTATGATTTCATATTGCTTTCTTAAGCTTATAAGTTTTCTATAATAATTAAACACAGAATTTTCATCGTCTACTTGAGCTTTTGCATTTATATATTTGTAATTTGGATTAACTTTTATCCAAGGTGTTCCACTAGTAAAGCCTGCATTCCCAGAATCATCCCATTGAAATGGCGTTCTAGCATTATCTCTTCCTCTTTTATAAATCGCCTCCATCATCTCTTCTTTTGTTTTTTTACCACTTCCAACATAATCTTTATATGCATTAAAGGTTTCTATATCCCTGTAATCATCCAGGCTTTCGAACTTAACATTTGTCATACCAAGCTCTTCCCCTTGATAAACATAAGGTGTTCCCTTCATCATATGAATGCATGTAGCTAACATCTTCGCTGATTCTTCTCTATATTCTGTATCATTACCAAATCTTGAAACGGACCTTGGTTGATCATGATTACTTAGATATAAGCTGTTCCATCCGCCATTTTCAAGCGCATCTTGCCATTTTGACATTATATCTTTAAATTCTTTTAAATTAAATTCACTTTTCCCCCATTTTCCATCTGGTCCATCTCCTACTCCTACATGCTCAAATTGAAATACCATATTGAGTTCATTTCTACTTTCTCCAACAAATTTTAAAGCTTTCTCTGGATCTACTCCTGGTGTTTCCCCAACTGTCATAATGTCATATTTGCTTAAAACTTCACTATTCATTTCCTTTAAATATTCATGGACTCTTTCCTCATTTATTTTAGGTATAATTGACATAGTTACTTTAGAATCTTGCTCTCTAGTGATTTCAATATCCTTTGCTATTAGACTTATAACATCCATTCTAAAGCCATCTATTCCCTTATCAAGCCACCATTTCATCATATCAAAAACTTCTTTTCTAACTTCAGAATTTTCCCAATTTAAATCAGCTTGCTTTTTAGAAAATAAGTGGAGATAATACATTTCTGTTGTCTTGTCATATTCCCAAGCAGATCCGCTAAAAAATGAAATCCAATCATTAGGCGGCTCACCATTTTTGCCACTTCTCCAAATATAATAATCTCTATATTTATTATATTTGGATTTCTTGCTTTCTTTAAACCACTCATGCTCATCGGATGTATGGTTTACAACTAAATCCATTATGATTTTTATTTTTCTTTTATGTGCCTCTTCGAGCAAAGTATCGAAATCTCTCATTGTTCCAAATTCATCCATTACATCCCTATAATCACTTATATCATATCCATTATCATCATTAGGTGATTTGTAAATTGGCGATAACCATAATACGTTAATTCCAAGCTTTTGAAGATAATCTAATCCCTCAATTATACCCTTTATATCTCCAATGCCATCACCATTGCTGTCTTTAAAACTTCTTGGATAAATTTGATAAACCACACTTTTCTTCCACCAATTTTTATCCACAATATCAACTCCTTTTAATATTTTATTAACCCTTTATATAGTCTATCTTTATAAAAAATTTTTTAAATTTGGTTAATCGTTTACGTAATTTGCAAAAAATATCTACTATATGTTTTTTACCGTAGATCTTTCTATAATTTTATACGGCATAATTATGCTCTCAACTTCACTTTTAGTACTTATTTTTTTTATTATCATATTAAAAGCCTTTTTTCCCATCTCAGACAATGGCTGTGCTAAAGTCGTTAACGGTGGTATGCACATAGATGCTTCTTTAGTATTATCATATCCAATAACAGATATATCATCTGGAATACTAATTCCATTTTCATAAGCTACAGACAATGCCGCCACAGCTAAGGTATCACAAGCAGCAAATATTGCAGTAAATTTATCGTGTTCCTCTAAAAGTTCTCTCATAGCTAACTTGCCAGCTTCAAAATTAAACTTAGAGTATTTAATAATATTTTCATTTATATCAAGTTGATTATCAATAAGAGCTTGTTTATATCCATTAATTCTTTGAATTCCTGCAATAGGATCACTTAAAGGACCTGACAACATTGCCACTTTTTTATGCCCATTTTTAATTAAGTATGATGCAGCTGCATAAGAAGCTTGATAATCATCAACTCTCACATATGGCAGAGCGCATCTATAAGATAATGTTGAAACAAGAATACTTGGTATGCGTGTTTCTAGAATTTCTTTATCAAAATCTTCTGTTGGTGACATGCTGCATACAATTATTCCATCCACTTGACGTTCACATAAAACATTTAAATACTCCATTGTTCTAATACCAGAATTTCCAGTATTACAAATTATTACACTATAATTATTTTTATGGGCAGCATCCTCTATTCCATTAAGTATTTCCGTATAAAACCCAGTATCGATTCTAGGCATAAGTACACCTATAGCATGGGTTTCTTTTATTTTTAAATGAGCAGCAACAGCATTTCTTCTATACCCTAATTCATTAACAGTCTTCATAACATTTAAACGTGTTTCTTCAGAATAACCATCTAATCCATTAATTATTCTTGAAACTGTAGCTACAGATACACCTGCTATTTTTGCTACATCTTTAATTGTAGGTCTTTTAACATTTTCATTTTCCACAATAATACCTTCTTTTCAGTAAACGTTTAATGTAATTTTATTATATCATATATATTAAATAATATCTATAACCATTATAATTTAAGTAAACAAATATTTGTTTAAACCTTTTATTTATGATATTATTAAATATTATATTACGGATGTAAACATTTAACTTAGGAAGTGATTTAATTTATGAAAAATCCGGAAGTCGCCAAAATAATAAAAAACATGTCTTTTAAAGAAAAAAGATCTTATATCTGGGACTACTATAAATTACATATCCTAGCCTTATTAATATTAATTGCTATAATAGTGTCTCTTATATATTCTATGGCCACAAAGCAAGAAGAATATTATAATATAACTTATGTTGGTGATTACATAGGTCAAGATAATTTAGCCACCGTAAAAAATAACATTAATAAAGTTATATTAAATAATGACAAGAAAAAAATCATTACATTAAATTCAGTATTTACTGATAAAGCTTCTCTTGCCTCAAACCCTCAGACGTTTCAAGTATTAGCCACAAAAATCACTGCAAAAGATATAGACATGTCTATTGTAGACCCCAAATTTTTTGAACAAAACTTTTCTTCTGGTATGTTTTTAAACTTAGAAACACTGAAAGGATTTTCTTCCTTAAAAAAATCAAATTATAAATTTTTAACTAAAACCAATTCGTCTGGTCATTTAGGTACTTATGGAATATATACGAAAAGCTCTAAACTTTCAAGTGAGCTTGGTTCTAAAAGCAATGATAGCCTTATTGTAGTAATGGCTACATCAGAAAAAAAAAGTAAAGCCCTTAAAATTATGAAAGCACTCTTGAGTAAATAAGCTATTGCATTAATGCAGCTGCTTATTTATTTTAAATAAATACTAAAATCTCAATTGTTTTATATATCTAAATGTAATATTTTTATTATACTATAAGAGTATTTTTCCATTTTATTTATTAATAGTTCGTCATTCAATAGATATACCGCTTCAACTATTGAAATTTATAAGTTCCAGATTTATCCTGACAAATTAGAATTTAACTTAGTGCACAATGCACAGTTCACAGTGAAGAATGATTTTTCAAGGTAAATCATCCTTCACTGTGAATTGTGAACTGCTTCAAATTTCAATTTAGCAGCATTAATTTGGCATTAGTCATTTTAACCTTTCAAGTTGTCTATCTATATTATTCTTCTTTAAAAATAGGAGCTATTTTTAAATTAAATTCAAATTCTTTTTCATCCAAACGGTATTTGTTAAGAAGTTCTGGTCCACAAGAATTTGAACCTACTCCACTCATTTTATAATCAATATTTATCACAGTTTCTTTTCTTTTATTAAGTTCGTATGGGTGACCAGCCTCTGTTAAATCTTCTGGTGTATAGTGTGCTGCATTGAAGGAGAACTCAGAAGCTCCTGTAAACTTAAGTCCCATACCAAATTTATTAGATACAATAGCCCATTCTGTTCCAAATCTTGAACCATTTTCTTGAGGCATAAGATAATTCTCAAACATTTCATCCACAGTTATCAAATACTTTCCTTTTTTTACACTTTGCTTTTTATCTATATAACTTTCGTGAGGTCCGTAGCCAAAATACTCTACTTCCTCAGTACCCTTTGGCATTATAAGCTGTAATCCGAAACGTGGAAGGAACTCAATTCCTTCTCTAACCTTAGCCTTCACCTTAAGTGATATTTCTCCTGTTCCGTCTACAATCCATACAGCTTCTCCGTGAAGAATAGGAAATCTACTATATCCCGCAAGTGAAAAATTCACAGTAATTTCCACAAAAGTATCTGAGCTGTTTGTAATTTTAGCATCATACACATGAGTAACTGCTCTTTCATAGCCTTCGTTTGTCCATTTATCCTTTATATTTCTATCATTATCTGTTGGTGCACGCCATATATTAAATTTCGGCATATCAGTAATCATATCTACATAGTTCTTTGATACTTTTGTAAAAGCTCCACTGTAAAGATCAAATACATGACAGAAGTCAAAACCTTCTATAGTAACCAATGTATCCTTTTGCTCTACTTTAATAAAAGGAATATTTTGTATTGAGAAATGCTCAGCTTTTTCAACTGGTAACTCAAACTGCTCAAAAGTTATCTCATAGCCTCTTTCTGCCCAAAGCGTATCTTTCTTTTGGACACAGCTTATTGTAAGGAAAAATCTATTTTCTGATGATTTAGGAATATTATACCCTAACTCATGTACTTGTGATGTTTGAGGCGCTACATCAAGTTCTTTAATTTCTCCTTGCTGAACAGTTTCTCCATCTTTTTCAACTCTCCAGCACAATTCTATATCTGATAAATTAATAAAATCAAATAAATTGGTAACCTTTATTGTCCCTTTTTTTAAATCTTCTGCTTCTATCCTTATAGGTGCTATAACCTTCTTCAATTCAAGAAGACCTGTATGCACCTCTCTATCAGGATATACAAGCCCATCTAAACAGAAATTCCCATCATTAGGCTTATCACCAAAGTCTCCACCATAAGCGTAGAACTCTTTTCCATTAGGTGTTTCTGTTTTTATTCCATGGTCACACCATTCCCAAACGCAACCTCCCATTAATTTTGGATATTTGAATATCACATCCCAGTAATCCTTTAAATCTCCAGGACCATTTCCCATTGCATGACAATATTCACAAAGAAAAAGAGGTTTCTTGTTATCTTCATTTTGCGCATATTCCTCTATATATTCAGTAGAAGCATACATTCTACTTTCCATATCAAGACATTCTGTATCTGTGCTGCCTTTATAAATCTCTGCTGCTCCTTCATAATGTACTAATCTTGAATTATCTCTAGCCTTAGTCCACTTAGCCATAGCAATATGATTTATATCATAACCTGACTCATTTCCCATTGACCATATTATAACAGAAGGATGATTTTTATCTCTTTCTACTAATCTTTCTGCCCTATCCAAAAATGCTTTTTTCCACTGGGGGTTTTTTGCAAGCACATGGAAGGTTCCGTCCTTGAATAGCCCTGCGCTATGCATTCCATGACATTCTAGATCAGCTTCATCTACCACATAAAAACCGTATTCATCACACAAATCGAGAAAACGTGGATCATTTGGATAGTGTGAGGTTCTTATGGTATTAACATTATGACGTTTCATAAGCATGAGATCTTCTTTCATGTGATTTAAAGGAATAGACTGTCCTAGCTCAGGATGAGAATCATGACGATTCACGCCTTTTAACTTTACTGCCTTTCCGTTAACAGTAAATACACCATCTAATACTTCAATCTTTCTAAATCCAATATTAAATAAAAGTACCTCACTGCCGCTGTAAACATATAATTTATACAGGTATGGTGCTTCTGCATTCCACAATGTAGGTTCTTCTACTTCCAGCTGTATATTACCTTTGCCAGCTATAGCCTTCTTACCTTTAGCAGCAACTTGACCTTCAGCATCTGTAAGCTCTATTGTTATATCACAGCTTCCTATAGTTTCTATTTCACAATTCAATGAAGCTTTATTAAAATCTGCTGACAGTTCTTGCCTACTAAATATATCTACAACATGAGTCTCTTCTCTGGCAAGCATATATACATCTCTAAATATTCCTGAAAAGCGCCATAGATCCTGATCTTCTAAATAAGTTCCGTCACACCATTTTAGTACTAATACTGCCATTTTATTTTTTCCGCTTCTCACATAATTTGTGATATCAAACTCAGCAGGCATTCTGCTTCCCTGGCTATATCCTACAAACTCACCATTAATCCAAAGATAAAAGCAGGAGTTTACTCCCTCAAAAACCACATATTTTGATTTACCCTTCCATTTTTCAGATATATTAAATTCTCTGACATAAGTTCCAGCTGGATTTTCATTTGGCACATATGGTGGATCACATGGTATTGGATAGTTTGTGTTTGTATAATGACACTGGTCATAGCCGTTTACCTGCCAGCAGGATGGAACTATGAGATTATTCCAATCGTTTACACAAGCGTCTTTATTATAAAATCCATCCTCCACTAATCTTACACTTTGATAATATCTAAATTTCCAGCTTCCATTCAAAGTCTGATAATAAGGAGAACTTCCTCTCTTCTTGTTAATCGCAGTTTCCTGGTCGGCATACGGTATATAATAAGCTCTTGGTTCCAATCTGTTTAAATGCATAACATTTAAATCTTCCCAATATTTTTCGATATTTAACATTTCTATCACCTCTACAAAATTTTTGACACAAGATATCAAATCTTATTTCAAGAAATTCCGACAACCCTAGTGCTATATATTTTAATTTTTTTCATGTTTTAATCCGCTCATCATCGTCATTTATTAATACCTCGTATCCATCTTCATTATATAGTTCACTGCAGCACATTAATATAAACATTTTAACTGAAAACATGCACAAAATAACTATTTTTTGAATAGACAGTTTAAAATAGCAATGCTATAATGAGCTTAAATATGGATGGATGAATGACTGGAAATGTTAAAACTACCAACATCAAATTTATCCTGACAAACTGGAAGTTGATTCAGAGCACAGAGTACAAAGTACAGAGTACAGTGAAGGTGGATTTACCTTTCGTTTCTCTCAGGTAAATCTTAGAACTTAATAGTGTCAGCTACGCTGAGCACTATATTTTAAGCGCTTTGCGTGCATTAAGTTTAAGATTTTTTGTAGCGACAGCGGAGAAAAATCATCCTTCACTGTACTCTGTCCTCTGTACTTTGTACTCTGAGTTAAATTCCAGTTTAACTGGGTACATTTGAACATTGTAATTTCTAATTTAAAAGTAATTTGGGGGTGTTATTATGCTGAACATAACTGGATACTATCAAGAAACTTTTGAAGGAATTGAAGATGACAGTGATGATATTATTGTTAATAGTGTAGGACATCAAAAATTAATCACTAAAAACAAATTTGAAACAATAAGACCATGTGGACGACGTGATTTTCAAATTCTTTACCTTGCAAATGGACTTGGACACTACAAATTTGGTAATTCCTTTCAAACTGCAAAAGCAGGAACCTTTATTGTATATTTTCCAAATTACGAACAAAATTATCATTATTTACTTCATGAAAATCCAGAAATATATTGGATTCACTTTACAGGACATAATGCAGCTTCTTTATTAAAAAATTCTGGTTATTCACATACTGGTTTTTATACAATATCAATAAATAATAAATATGATGACTTGTTTAATAAAATAATTCAAGAAATTCAACTAAAACGATCCAATTACTTGCTTTTAACAAAATTATACTTACAAGAAATTGTAGCAAATATGTCTCGTGACACCTCAGAACAAAATACAGCACATCATGCTAAAAACGATATAATATTCAATTCAATACAATTTTTTCAAAGTAGCTATCAAGAGAATATCAATATCGAAAATTTCGCATTGGAGAACAATTTAAGTTACAACTACTTCATAAAAATATTTAAGGATTTTACTCAAATGACACCCAATCAATACATTATTCAAGCTCGCTTATCCAAAGCTAAAAATCTGCTGCTTGATTCTAACTACAATGTATGTGAAATTGCTGCAATGGTTGGATATGATAATCCCTTGTACTTCAGTCATATTTTTAAAAAATACACAGGAGATACACCAACTGGCTTCAGAAATAACACCCGAAATATTTTTCTTTAAATACTCTTTTATGATTTACAGCTACTAATATACCTGCTATAGGTTTACCGGCTCAACTATTAAGTTATACATGCCTCATAATGCCAAGAACATGGCGTTTTGAAACATGTATAACTTAAGTTTCAGCACAGTAGCCCTTTATAAGCTTTGTTTTACTTCTCTAAGCCTTTTGAGAATCCTTTTGTACTCCGCATCCAATTCTTGAATATCATCATTTTTTTCAGGCATAGAAAGCCTTCCTATGATTTCAGATAATTTATTCTCTAAAATCATTTTCTCGTTCTTAGCACTAACATTTACATCCTTAGGTTTATTTATAAACTTCAAGTAATCATCATAATTTCCTCTAAAGGTATTTATTTTATGATTTTTTATAGTAAATATATCGGTTGCAACTTTTTTTATAAATTTTCTATCATGAGATACAAATAAAACTGTTCCGGCATAATCTTTCAAAACCTCTTCTAATGCCTCAATTGAATATAAATCTAGATAGTTAGTTGGCTCATCTAATATAAGCATATTGCTTCCTGTAAGAATCATCTGCGCAAAAGAAAGCTTTACTCTCTCCCCTCCGCTTAAAACTGAAACTTCTTTATATACATCTTCTCTTTTAAACAAAAGTCTTGATAAAATAAGTCTTGCAAAAGCTTCATCATAAACAGAAGTTTTCATCACATTGTAAAGCACTGTTTTACTTTCATCTAAAATGCTTAAATCCTGGCTAAAATATCCTATCTCAAGTGCTTTTGAAATTTTTATTTTCTCCTTATCATTTAGTATCATCTTTATTAAGGTTGTTTTTCCGCAGCCGTTATCTCCAATTAAAGCCACTTTAGCCCCACTAAATACTTCAAATTCAGCATTGTTAAATATTGTTCTTTTTCCAAATGCTTTATTAATATTTTCGCCTGAAATAACAACTCTAGAATGTACTTTATTTAATGCCTCAAAATCAATGTTTGCCTTTTCTACATTCACAACTTTTTCCTTTGCCTCTAAGTGCTCAATTCTTGAATAAATAGCCTTTCTTGTTTTATCTAACTTTGCCTTAGATTTTTGATTTCCCATTTTTCTATGAAGTCTAGCTTCAGAATTTCCCATTCTCTTAGGTGCCTTTTTCATTGATACAGTTTTACTTTCAATTTTAACTGCCGCCCTTTCAAGCCTTTCTTTTTCCTTTACATACTGAGTGTATTCAAACTCTTTTCTATCTTTTTCCATTTTCTTTTGATTTATAAATTGAGAGTAGTTTCCGTCATATAGTTTAACTTTTCCATTTTCAATTTCAAGTATCTTGTTACAAACACTGTCCAAAAGTTCTCTATCATGTGAAACAAGCATTACACTACCATTAAAATTTAACAGCATTTCTTCAAATATTTTTACAGCTGATATATCTAAATTTGATGTTGGCTCATCTGCAAATAAAATGCTGCTTTTTTTACTAAAGGCTTCTGCTATTTTAAACCTTGTTTTTTCTCCACCGCTTAGATTACTATTGTCTTTATTTTTCAAATTAAATTTACTGCATAATTCATTATCCTTAAATTCATAATTAGGTTCTTCAAGCTGACTTATATAAGAATAACTTCCATAATGCTTTATATCCCCTTCATCTTTTTCAATTTTTGTGCAAAATATATTAAGTAGTGTGCTTTTACCCGCCCCATTTACTCCAACTATACCTATTTTATCTTCACTATAAACCTTTAAATTATCTATTTCTAAAATTAATCTATCTCCAAAATACTTTTTTAAATTATTTATTTCTAAATTTAGCATAAAAAAAATTCCTCCCATTTGGTTAGAGAGAAACTAAATACTTTAATCATTAAATTTAATGTACCCTTTTTAAATATTACGAACTAAATCAATTCACAATTCACAATGCACAGTTCACAATGAAGGATGATTTTCTTCCGTTTCACTACAGAAAATCTAAAACTTATTGCTTACGCCATTTCAAGATAATACCTTGTTATGTTCGTTCAGCCAGCTGAACATCATACCAGTTTTTTATATAATTTTAGATTTATCTGACGAAAGGAAGATCAACATATGCGAGGTTTGGACAGAGTCCATTATCCTTCTAAAACTATATATTTGTAATCTTTTTATACCTTCACTGTGCATTGTGCATTGATTAAATTGGTTCGCAATATTTATTGTACAATAAATAATCAATTTTATATAAAAGTATGTAGTAATCCTCTCTAGAATATTATTGCATCACAAAAAAACATACTCGTGTACATATTTTTAAAACCTTGTGATGTTATTTGTTCTAAAAAAGATTACTTTCGCATCGCTTACATACCTTATCCTTTCAAAATATTATGATTATTATAACTCACTAATTTATATTTAACAAGTAAAATTGGCTGAAATACTACTCTCAGCCAATCAGTTCTTTAATTATCTATAAGAATTATTTATTATAACTTCATCTTCATCATAAATTAAATTTTTATCTGCACCTAAAATTTTGAACTCTGTTGGAGTACTAGTTTCCTTATGTTTCACTGTTATCTTATCACTAATATTAGCATCTTCTAGGGCATTACTTTCTCCGTCAATACTAATCTGCTTTTCAATATCCTTAAGATTAGGAACTTCTTTAACTAATGAAGCATACACTTTATCTCTATAGGCTTGATCTATAAATTTGACTTTACCTCTTTTAGGAATTTCCCTCCAGCCATTATTTTCTGATGAATCATTTGAAGGCGGCTGACAAAAATCAAATTCAACACTATTGTATATTTTATTATTTTTTTCATATTCTACATTATAATTTGTAGAATCCTTCTTTTCTTCAATTGAAGTTATTTTAATTTTTTCTCCATTATAATTAATCTCCATTGGAAGCTTATTTTTATCTATCTTATATACTTGTGAATTATTAGACTTATATTTCACTTCCATAGCAATTAATTTTATTCCTATTTGGCTCAAATTTTTATAATATACAGACTCAAATTCACGTGTTCCAAAATATCCTACATTTTCTCCAACTCCATATTCAACATTTCCACCAGGCTTATTAGAAATAGCCATTCCACCTCCAGGTCCAAAGTCCTCTCCAATATCTCCATTTACATATTCATTACCTAATCTTATGGAAAACATAGGATGTACCATTGATATACTCTTGTCTTTAGGAACAAAACTGTAATCCAAAATGCTTTTGAGCACTCCAACTTTAAGGCAATTAATCTTTAAAGTACCTATATCAAGAGCATATTCTTTATTTATATTAATTGTTTTGGTCTTTTGCATTGGAACCTGCATTTTTAATGACCAATCGACCTTCAAGTTCGAATTTTTTCCATAAATAAATGCATTTAAGTCAGCAAGTAAACTTTTCGAACCTTTTCCATCACTAAATGCAACAGTGTAAACTTGTATAGTGACAGGATTCTCATGCATATAATTTATAGCATCTTTATCCATTGTTATACAAAAAGCTTTTTCATTATCTTTTAAATATTCATTAGGAGTAGTGTATCCCCAGGTTGTAAATGCTTTACCATCTTTATCGCCAAATTTAACACTATTTATAGAATACCTTGGATCAGATACATCATAAATAACCTCCATACCCGTATCATCTGCGACAATTTCTTTTATAGTAAAGGTAACATTTTTATATTTAAAAACCTTATTTATTTTAGTAATATTATTGTGCTGACGGGCCAAGTCTATTTCCTGTTTATAAGGAATACTATCTGTATACTGAGCATATGCAAAAACAGAGGTTGGCAAAATTATTCCACATCCAATTAAAGCTGCTGCTGCCATATGAAGTTTTTTTCTTTTATTTTTAACATGCTTTCTAAGTTTTCTTTCAACATTATCCATTAAATCATCCGGAATATTAGTATTCATTTTTAAGACCTCCATTTATACATTTCAAAACATTTAAACTTCTATATATTTTTGTCTTAATCGTACTTAAAGGCATGTCCATAATATTTGATATTTCTTTTATGGAATAATCCTTAAGATACCTAAGTGCTAGTATATCTCTCTCGTCTTTTTTTAATTTAGAAAGAAGCCCTTCAATGATAATTTTATCATCAACAGACCTATAGGAAAATTCATCTCTTACAAAATTCAATTCTTCCTCTGAAGATGCTTTTACTTTTTCCCTAATGCTTCTTCTACACACATTTATAAGAACAGAAATATACCATGAATAAAATTTTTCTGGATTTCTTAATTGTTTTATTTTATCAAAAGCCTTTATTGCCGCCTCCGATATGCAATCCTCAGCATCATATTTATTTTTTGTATAAGTAAAGGAAATTTTATATATAAGCTCCTCTTTTTCTCTTAAAAGCTTCATAAATGCTGAAATATCCCCATTTTTGCTTTTTATAACAAGCTCTTCTACATCCATTTGTTACCTTCTTTCAACTGCTGCAGCACCTTTTATCTTACATACATTAGATAACTTACGAGTATAAAAAGTTTCAATAAATAAAAAAATCTTATTGAATTTAAAAAATAATCCAAACCTTAAACCAGAGTACAGATGACAGAGTACAAAGTACAGTAAAGGACTATTACTATACTCTGTACTCTGTACTTTGTACTCTGATTCTTGGTTCGTATTATTTTTATAGTGTAACCAACCACTTTAGGTTTATTAATTGGATTTAATTGCATAAAACACTACTGTTTCACCAGTTCATCTACTGTTTCTATCTTATATCCTTCTTTTTCAAATCTAGTTAAAAGTTCATCCATTATATCACTATTTGTTTTTGATACAGCATGCAAAAGAAGTACAGAACCATTATGTGTTTTGTCCATTATTCTTTTTATTGCAAATTCATGAGAAGGCTGTTTATTTTGTTCCCAATCTTCATAAGCAAAACTCCAGAATATAGTCTTATACCCCAATTTTTTTGTAGTATAAAGAGATAATTCACTATATCTTCCCATAGGTGGTCTAAAATACTTAGGCATTTTTTTACCTGTTACTTTTGTATAGGCATCTTCAACATCTGTAAGTTCCTTTTTAAATTTATTCTCATCTATTATTGATGGCATAGATGGATGCCTTGCGCTATGATTACATACTAAATGCCCTTCGTTAACCATTCTCTTTACTAAATCAGGGTTTTGAGCTATATACGGTTTAACGACAAAGAATGCTGCTTTAACATTGTGCTTTTTTAAGGCATCTAAAATTTTTCCTGTATAACCTTTTTCATATCCTTCATCAAAGGTTAGATATATTATTTTTTTAGATTGATCTCCCATGTAATAGCAGTCATATTTAGGTACAAACTTTGAAGATTCCTTTGGTGGTCCAGGAGTTACATTTTTGCCTGGATTCATATAGTACCACTCATATGCTCTAGAACTAAGTCCATTGTAATATTTAGAAAAAAATACATTTTTGAGCTGATCTAGTACAGGTTCTTTTATATATTCTTTAATTTCCTCCTGCTTCTCTGATTGCTTATCTAAAGTCTTGCTGCTACTTTGAGCTGCTGCACTATAGAAAAAACAATTAATTGTCAAAACAAAAGCCATAAAACCACACAAAATTTTACCTTTCAACAAATTTCACCTCCATTTTTAGTATGTTCAATCTGCCGATAATAATTAATATAAATAAAATTAATTTTTTGCATACCAAAAAGCCATCTAAAGTTTTAAATACCTAAAGACAGCTTTCCATAAAATATTATAATAAATTATTTTCTATTTATTACTATTTGATATTTCTACATTTACTTTTCTTCCATTTAATTTCTTGCCCCGTACATTTTTTATTATAACTTCTGTAAATCTTTCTGGAACATCAATAAATGTAAACTTATCGAGTATATCTATATCGCCAATTTCGTTTCCTTCTACTCCTGATGCTTTATCTATAAACTCAAGAAGCTTCTTAACATTGACTTTATCTTTTCTTCCTACATTGATAAATAATCTTACATTTGAGTCAACGCCTATTGAATTTTCAGTATAGTCAAAACTTATTTCCTTTTCAAAAAGCATTTGCATAAGAGCAGCTGATATATCTACTAGATTATACTCATCATCTAATTTCTCAACAAAAGGAACATACTTCTTGAAATCATTTTTTTCTATATTTTTCTTTATCTTTTCAAGCATATTGTTATACTTTGTTTCAAAAATATCATCAACAGTTGGTATATCTTTTCTCTTTATTTTACTCTTTGTAAACTTTTCAATTTGTTTAAGCATTACATACTCTTTAGGAGTTACTAGTGAGTATGCTATTCCTTCTTTATTTGCTCTTCCTGTTCTTCCTATTCTATGAACATAAGATTCAATATCCTGTGGTATATCATAATTTATAACATGTGATATATCATGAACGTCTATTCCTCTGGCAGCAACATCCGTAGCTACAAGGAAATCAAGTGTATTTTCCTTAAACTTTTTCAAAGTATTTATTCTCTGATTCTGGTTCATATCACCATGCATTCCCTCAACATTGTATCCTCTAACCTGCATGGATTCAACAAGCTCATCTACGCCTCTTTTAGTCTTGCAAAATATTATAGTACTTTCAGGCTCATCTGCATCTATAATTCTGCATAAAGTTTCAAATTTATCTTTATTCTTTACTTCAAAATAATATTGTTTTATCTTTTCAACAGTTAAAGAATTTTTAACTATAGCAATGTGCTTTACTTCATTTTTCATGTATCTTGAAGCTAATTTTTTTATAGGTGCTGGCATTGTTGCTGAAAAAAGCATTGTTTGTCTGTCATCATTACTAGATTTTATTATTGATTCTATATCATCTATAAATCCCATATCAAGCATTTCATCTGCTTCATCCAAAACAAGAAACTTAATGCTATCAAGTTTTATTGTCTTTCTATTTATATGGTCTTTTATTCTTCCAGGAGTACCAACTATTATATTAACTCCTCTTTTAATTGATTTTATCTGTCTATCTATAGACTGACCTCCATAAACAGGTAATATTCTAGTTCTGGCATACCTTGCAAGTCTATTTAATTCGTCTGTAATTTGAATTGCAAGTTCCCTTGTTGGGGTTAGTATCAAAGCATCTATCCCATTTGTTTTTTCCTCATCTGATATCTTACTTATAATAGGGGCACCAAATGCGAGTGTCTTTCCTGTTCCTGTTTGTGCCTGACCTATCATATCATTTCCTTCAAGTACAACTGGAATTGCTTCTGCTTGAATTTGAGAAGGTTCTTCAAATCCCATATCATCTATTGCCTTTAATACGCTGCCACTTAACGCTAAATCATTAAATTTTATATTTTCCATTAAATCTTTCCTTTCCTAGATACTTACGATTATTATTTAAAGTATAATAATCGAATTGTTTAAGATACATAAAAATGGCTGTTGACGAGATCAACAGCCACTAAAAGTTCTCTTTTAATTATTTTCTGAAGGATCTATTTTGCTTTCTTGATTTTCTGCATTCAGGGCATCTTACTGGATCATTTTCAAATCCTTTTTCTTTATAGAATTCCTGTTCTCCCTCAGTGAAAACAAATTCTTTACCACAATCTTTACAAACGATAGTCTTATCAGCCATATTAAACATCTCCTTTTTTTAGTTCTAATCTAATAAATAAAAATTTCAATTTCCATAAAAAAAGGAGATGTGAATTTCTTATATATTAAATTACCTTATTTATAATATCACACAAAGTTCCTTAATGCAAGATGCTTTTAAGGCTTAGCATTATTTGCTTTTTAATGAAAACTCATATATTGCAATACCTGCAGCTATAGTCAAATTAAGTGAATCTATAGTCTTTTGATGAGGTATAAGTACACTTGTTCCATACTCAAGAAAATTGTCACTTAACCCCGCTGCTTCATTACCAAATACTATTGAAAAAGACTTATCTTTTTTAATTTCTAAGCTATCTAAAGTCACTGCACCTTTTAACATAAAAGGATATATATCATGTTCACTATTTTCCTTAATATAATCTTCAAAACAATCGTAATGAGTAAAATTCAATTTAAAGATTGCTCCCATAGAGGCCCTTACTACCTTCGGATTAAATAAATCTGCACCGTGGCCTATAACAGCAAGATTATTTATTCCAAAACCAATCATGGTTCTTATAATTGTTCCTACATTACCCATATTGCTAGGATCTACAAGTACAACATGGCTTTTACTCTTATTAATATGTGATTTAAACTTTTTAAAAACTCCTATTACGTAGCAATTTTCTTTAGGACTTAATTTATTAAAAAGTTTATCATTTTTCTCTACCTCTATATTCTTACCATTACAAACATTATATATACTATCTTCTGATGATTTTTTATCATAATTAGTGCTTACTAAAACTTTTACTACAGCTTCAGGTTTGAAATTGATGAGTTCCATTGTTGGAAATGCACCAAAAGTATAAGAATAATCAAAATCCTTTTTATAACTTTTTAATTTAAAATCCATATCTAAATCTCCTACTACATTTATTTTAAGCAAAAGCACTTTTTTATTATAATACTATTTCTTATGCATTTCAAACGTCATATGTAGGAAGATGTGAAAAAGGTATTCTATAGGTTTTACTATACTGCACATAAAGCCTTATGAGCGGCTCGTAAAAAAGAATACCTATATTTTTCACATGCTCCTGTAGATATACTACTTGAAGCATTAAAATTAACAAAAAGTTGTTTTAGTAGCATTTAACTTATAATAATCAGTTCACAATGCACAATGAAGGATAATTTTAGCATTGCATTCTTAGGCTTTCAGGTAATATTTCTATACCTCTTTAAGCCTCCACATAATACTCGAAAAATCTTTTGTTTCCCTTGGCACTTCAATTCCAATATACATAAGCTCATCTCCACTGCAAATCATATCTTCGCCAATTATTTCATACATAGTGCTTGGATCCAAACCTTGAAGCTTAATTCTAATTGGAAGAATATTAGGCTCCGCAAGAACTTTAAAATATGATACTACAGCTTCCTTTTTATCCTCCGTAACAGATATCCATGAAGTTTCATTTCCTTCAAAAGGACTCAATATTCTATAAAAGTCACCAAACTGAATGATATGTCTTATTTCTTTATAAATTTCCACCTGTTTTTTAACAATAATTTTTTCTTCTTCCGTGAGCTTTGTAAGATCTAGTTCATATCCAAAATTACCTGCCATGGCTACATTTCCTCTAGTCTCCATGTCTGTTATTCTTCCAATCTGATGATTTGGGCATGCTGACACATGTGCCCCCATTGAAATGTTAGGATAAACTACACTTGTTCCATACTGAATTTTAAGTCTTTCAACAGCGTCTGTACAATCACTTGTCCAAGTTTGAGACATGTAATATAAAATTCCTGGATCAAACCTCCCACCACCAGATGCACAGCTCTCAAAAAGAACATTTGGAAATCTAGAAGTTATTTCATCCATAACCCTGTATAGTCCAAGTACGTATCTATGTGCCGTTTCCCTTTGATGTTCAGATGACAGCTTTTCAGAACCTATTTCAGTATATGGCCTATTCATGTCCCATTTTACATATGATATATTGGCATTCTTAAGTATCTCAGACATAAATCTTACTATTTCGTCGCATACATCCTTTCTTGACAAATCGAGAACAAGCTGATTCCTTTGATGCTTGCCACTGGATCTTTCCCTATCAGAAACATGAAGACACCAATCTTGATGTTTTCTATATAAATCACTATCAGGTGAAACCATCTCAGGTTCAAACCATATTCCAAAAGCTAGTCCCATGTCATTTACATCTTTCACAAGCTTATGAAGCCCATTTGGAAGTTTATTTCTATCTTCAACCCAATCACCTAACGAACAGTTATCTGAATTTCTCTTTCCAAACCATCCGTCATCTAGCACAAATAGTTCTATGCCAAGTTCGCTTCCAGCTTTTGCTATATCCTTTATTTTTTCCTCAGTAAAATTAAAATATGTTGCCTCCCAGTTATTTATAAGTATTGGTCTTTCTTTATCTCTATAAAGTCCCCTACAAAGTCTATTTCTATAAAGTTTATGATAAGTCCTTGACATATCTCCAAGCCCATTTTTTGAGTAAACCATTACAACTTCTGGTGTTCTAAAACTTTCCCCTGGGGTCATTACCCATGAAAAATCAAACGGGTTTATACCTATATTTACTCTTGCTTTTAAAAATTGGTCAACATAAACTTCTGCTAAAAAATTTCCACTATAAACAAGGCTAAAACCAAAAACTTCTCCGTTAATTTCATCCGTATTTTTGCTTAATAATGCAATAAAAGGATTTTGTTGAGCACTGCTAAAACCTCTTGCACTATCAACTGCTTGAATACCAGGAACAAGAGCATGTCTATAAATACTTTTTTCTCTAGCCCAAGAACCAGAAAGCTGTAGCATATCATAATTTGAGCTGTCAAAATCAACACTTGCACTCATTACCTTTAATAACTTTAACTTTTCTCTTCCGTAATTTATAAATTTTGTTGATCTTGTAATAACATTATAATTTTTAAAAACCGTATAAGTAAGTACTACGTTTAGCCCTGTGAGCTTGTCAATCATTGTAATTTCAAGAGTATCAGCTTCATCATCATTTTCAACATATGTAGCTGGTAACCCTTCAAGCTTTGGTTTTCCACCGTATATTTTATATGAATTATATACTAAGTTGCTTATTGTGCTTCCATTCTCAAGTTGTACATGATAAGCTGGGCTTCTAAAATCACCAGTTCCATAAGCTGGATATTCCTGAGGTAATACATCCATATTAAAGCTTGTAACCTTTGGGTCATAATTCAAGGTGGATATTATTGATTTATTTCTAAAATTTATGTTCTTTATTGTCCTCCCCCAATAGGCATGGGCAATTTTCCCATCATCACATATTTGAATTATATAACTCATATCTGCAGCTTTTAAATGAAATATTTTTTCTTCTTCACTGTAACTTATTAGCATTAAAATCATCTCCTTAATTTTATGTTTTCATTTTATAACTTTTGCTAGTTTTATAATATGGAATAATGTATACTAATGATATTACAATGTTGCTATCTTGAAAGTAAACATACGCGAGGTTTGGGCGAAGCCCATTATCCTTCTTAAACATAATTATATGCACTTTTTATAATACGCGAGGTTTGGGCAAAGCCCATTATCCTTCTTAAACATAATTATATGCACTTTTTATAATACGCGAGGTTTGGGCGAAGCCCATTATCCTTATTTAACAAGATACTATTCACTTTTTATTTATAATACACATAGAGGTGATTTTTAAAATGTTCGTAGAATACACCACTTCAAAATATGTTAACACAGACCTTAACGTAACATGCTATGGTCATCAGGCATGCTATAGTAAACATTACTGGGGACCCGGGATAAGAGATTACTATTTAATACACTATGTCATAAGAGGAAAAGGAATTCTAAAAACAGCAGAAAAAGTATATGAAGTAAATGCCGGTGAGACCTTTATTATAGAACCAAAAACTCTATCTTACTATGAAGCTGATAAGGATGATCCATGGGAATATTTTTGGATTGGTTTTAATGGTATAAGAGCAAAGCACTATGTGTCTCAAATATACGAAGAAAACACTTGTCCTATTTTTGACTGTAAAAAAAGTAATGGACTTGAACAATGCCTAAGTGAAATGTTATCTTACTCCTATGAACAAGATGGTAGGGATATAATTCTTCAATCTTATTTATATAAATTCATTTACCTTTTAATTAAAAGTATTGGTATAGATAAAAGAAATACTCAAAACAATATTGCAGAAAAATACGTAAATGATGCTGCCGCATATATATGCAATAATTATAGTAATGATATAAAAGTATGCGATATAGCTAAATATGTTAACATTACAAGGGCGTATCTTTTTAGACTTTTTAAAAAATACTTGCATACTTCTCCGCAGCAATTTTTAATAAACTTGAGAATGGAAAAAGCCTCCGAACTTCTTAAAAATCCATGTTTTACTATTGGTCATGTAGCACGTTCTGTGGGTTATAGAGATGTACTTTTGTTTTCTAAAATATTCAAGAAAAATATTGGTATATCTCCTAGTGAATTTAGGAAACAAATATGAAAGGATAATTGTCTTATGAATTTAATAACTCTTAATAATATATCAAAAAGTTATGGTGAAAAAACTATTCTAAACGATATAACTTTTACTATAAATTCAGGTGAAAAAATAGGTTTAATTGGAATAAATGGGACTGGTAAATCAACTCTCCTTAAAATAATCTGTGGACTTACAGACTATGATTCTGGCAGTATAACAACTTCAAATGAACTTTCAATAAGCTATCTTTCACAAAATACATATTTTGACGATGACTCAACAGTTATGGAACAAATTTTTAAAGGTAACTCAAAAGAAGTAACAACTTTAAAAGCTTATGAAAAAGCAGTTCAAGATGCAGAAATTCACCAACAGGATAGAAGAACTCAAAAACTTATTGTTGATTTGACCCAAGAATTAGACGCTTTAAACTTATGGGATATGGAAAGTGAAGCAAAAACCATACTTACAAAGCTTGGAATTAAAAATTTTGAAGAAAAGATAAGAAATCTATCTGGTGGACAAAAAAAGAGAATTGCTCTAGCAAGTGCTCTTATAACTCCCTCTAATCTTTTGATTTTAGACGAACCAACCAACCATCTCGACAGTGAAACAATTTTGTGGCTTGAAAAATACCTAACTCAAAAAAAAGGTGCAGTATTTATGATAACTCACGATAGATATTTTCTTGACAGAATCACAAACAACATGTTTGAACTTCACAATGGTAAAATATACACTTACACAGGAAATTATAGCGACTTTTTAAGCCAAAAACTTGAAAGAGAAGAAATGGAAAAATCCTCAGAAGAAAAAAGAGAAAATCTTTTAAGAAGAGAACTTGCGTGGATAAAAAGAGGAGCTAAAGCAAGGAGTACAAAACAAAAAGCAAGAATACAGAGATTTAACGATTTAAATGATAAAGAAGCTATAGACATACAATCCAAAATTGAAATTTCTGCGCAAAGCTCAAGGCTTGGTAAAAAAGTGATTGAACTAAAAGATATAAGAAAAAGCTTTGGCGCTAAAAAATTAATAGATGATTTTAGTTTTATTTTTTCTAAACATGATGCTGTAGGTATAGTTGGTCCAAATGGCATAGGAAAATCTACACTTCTAAATATAATAACAGGTAGCATTCTTCCTGATAATGGCATTGTAGATGTTGGTTCAACAGTTAAAATAGGATATTTTTCTCAAGAATCTAAAGATATGGATGAATCCTTAAGAGTAATTGAATATGTACGTGAAGGTGCCGAATTCATAAAAGATGAAAGTGGTGAACTTATAAGTGCTTCCAAAATGCTAGAAAACTTTCTTTTCTCAGGAGAAATGCAATGGACTCCTATCTCAAAGCTTTCTGGCGGTGAAAAAAGAAGACTCTATCTTTTAAGAATACTTATGGAAGCTCCTAATGTTCTTATACTGGATGAACCTACAAATGACCTTGATATTGAAACTCTTACAATACTTGAAGATTATCTTTACGGTTTTTCTGGTACAGTAATAACAGTTTCTCATGATAGATATTTTCTTGATAAGGTTGTAAATAAACTTATCATCTTCAAAGGTAACGGAAAAATAGAGTACAATACTGGAAATTACTCCGAA
Organism: Clostridium guangxiense; assembly: GCF_021043395.1. GTDB lineage: Bacteria > Bacillota > Clostridia > Clostridiales > Clostridiaceae > Clostridium_S > Clostridium_S guangxiense. The sequence continues at coordinate 222,052 of NZ_JAJNKE010000002.1, read as the reverse complement.
TACCTTGAAAAAGCAATTTTAGATGAAGAACCTAAAACAGAAAAATTAAAACAAAATAAACCTAAAGAAGAAAAAGCTAAAAATCACAAGCTTAAATTTTCCTATAAAGAGCAAAGAGAATACGACGAAATAGATGGGTTAATCGAAACTGCAGAAACTGAACTTGCTGAGCTTGAAGATAACATAGCTTCAGCTGGAAGCAATTATGTGGCTTTACAGGAATTTTTATCCAAGAAAAAAGATCAAGAAGATAAGCTTCAAAATTTGTATGACAGATGGGAATACCTAAATGAATTAGCAGAAAAGATCAAAAATCAGAAGTAACAATATTGAAAAGTATTAAACAAAATTCATCCTGATAAACTGGAATTTAACTCAGAGTACAAAGTACAGAGGACAGAGTACAGTGAAGGATGATTTTTCTCCGCTGTCGCTACAAAAAATCTTAAACTTAATGCACGCAAAGTGCTTAAAATATAGTGCTCAGCGTAGCTGACACTATTAAGTTCTAAGATTTACCTGAGAGAAACGAAAGGTAAATCCACCTTCACTGTACTCTGCACTTTGTACTCTGTGCTCTGAATCAACTTCCAGTTTGTTAGTATAAATTTAAATCTTCAGACTGTTTATCTTTAATAGAAAACCAATTTAGATTGGGGATGTTTAAATGCGCACAGAACAAGAAATGTTTAACTTAATATTAAATGCAGCAAAGAATGATGAAAGAATTCGTGCAGTTTTTATAGAAGGCTCAAGAACAAATCCAAATGCTATAAAAGATATTTTTCAGGATTATGATATTGTATATGTTGTCAGCGAAACAAAATCCTTTCGTGAGCAAAAGAACTGGATTGATCAATTTGGAAAGCGACTATATATGCAATATCCTGATGAAAATTGTTACTATGAGCATGACATGGATGATTGTTATGGATGGCTTATGCAATTTGCTGATGGAAATCGCTTAGATTTGCATGTATGTGTATTATCACATGCTTTAAAAGAAATTAAAGAAGACAAGCTTTGCAGAATATTACTTGATAAAGATAACTGTCTACCTAATATTCCAGAAGAGACTGATGAAACTCATTGGGTCAAAAGACCAACAGAGCATCAATTTCTTGATACCTGTAATGAATATTGGTGGTGCTTAAATAATGTCGCAAAAGGATTATGGAGAGAAGAAATACCATATGTAATGGATATGATAAATTACTGTGTTCGTCCTCAATTGGTATGCCTCCTGGAATGGAGCATAGGCTTCAAAACAAATTTTTCCGTTAGTATTGGAAAATCAGGAAAATACATGTACAGGTGGTTAGAAGTCGATAAATGGGATGCATTTTTAAAAACCTATCCAGCTGGAAATGTAAAAGATATATGGAAAGCAGTTTTTGTTATGTGTGACTTATTCAACGAAATTGCTAAGGATGTATCTTGCAGCATGAATGTTAAATATAATGAAGTTGAAGCAAATAACAGTTTAAAGTTTTTAAAAGATATTCATAAGTTGCCAAAGAATGCTAAAGAAATATACTAACAAACAACTTTTCCAGTTTAAAAATAATGCGAACTAAAAACAAGAGTAGAGAGTGGAGGATGATTTATCTTACTCTCGTCAGATAAATCTAAAATTATATAAAAACTCAGTATAATGTTCAGTTAGCTGAACGAACATAACATGGGATTATTTTGAAATGGCATCAGCAATAAGTTTTAGATTTTCTGCGAAAGCAGAAAATCATCATTCACTCTACTCCTTACTCTCTACTCTGCATTTAGTTCTCAATTTTTATATTTAGTGTACTTTCATTTCATCAATTCTCTCATAGTAGTACTTTGCTAGTTCTTCATACACCTTAAGATTCTTTTTTCCTTCTTCATTTAACTCATAAACTCCTCTTGATTTTTTATCAAACCACCCATAATAATTCTTATATAAAATGGATACGGTTTTTTTGCAATCTGTTCCTATTTCGCGAAGCTTCTTTGGAGAAAGAGGACCAAATTTATCAAGGCAGCAAGCAATTTCAATTGCACTTTCTCTATAAGAAGTTACAAGCTTTTTGCCCCTTGTTCCTCCAACATTTAAATCCTTATTTCTGCCTTTAATTTCTTTTATAAGACCTGCTCTCTTTTTCTTATTTGCATTAACACTTTTTGATCTATCAAATGCCTTTGGCTCTATGACAACTTCAACAAAAGTTTTGCTGCTCTTAAAATTCACAAATATAAGTCCAAGTTCTAATCTCCTTATAAGATGACAAATATCCTTCCATTTTGAATCTACTTTCATCCTTTTTGGCTTTGGAACAGCTACATAAACTAGTTCGGAAATTTTCTGCCTTTTTACTGCTTGTGACAAGAGTTCTACAGTTAAATTCTTTTTCAGTTCAACTATAATAAGAAAATCATCTTTAATAGCCGTAACATCGCAGTCTTTAACCTCAGCCCTTACTGTATACCCCTGTTTTTCAAAGAAATCATGGATAGGCTTGTACAAATCTTCTTCTAGTATTTTTTCTTTATTTATCATAATTACACCTCATGATTAAAATATTATAAATCCCTCAACGTTTATTAGTAATTTTATCATAAAGGCTACTTAAGCAAAAATCAATTTTATTAAAATTCAATTGGTTACAAAAATTCACGCCAAAACTCCGTAGGTACGGAGGAATTTTTTCCTTGCACTACCGTAGGAGCGAAGTAATAGTGCTGAAGGAGCAATTTAAAAAGAATCCAATAAATCTTGGTAAAAAAATCATAAAATACTTAGATATTTCAATCTGTCTGAGCCAAAGGCGAGTATAAACATATACGGGGCTTGGGCTTGCCCATTATCCTTCTTGAACTCAAAGCAACCACTTTTTTTAAATAACCACTTAGATTTATGGATTCTTTTTAATGTGACGAAGCATTGTTACTTTGCATTTTTCTTAGTTATCATCTCTGAGTATGTTCACATTTTTTCCACTCATAACTTTATTCATATTTCTAACTGCACACATTTTTCCACACATGGTGCATGTATCAGGATCTTCCGGTGTCGATTCCTTCCTATATCTTATAGCTTTTTCAGGATCTATTGAAAGTTCAAAGGTAGCATTCCAATCCAACTTTTGTCTTGCTTCTGCCATCTTATCGTCCCACTCTCTTGCTCCATTAATGTTCTTTGCAATGTCAGCAGCATGCGCTGCTATTTTAGCTGCTATAATACCTTCCTTCATGTCATCTAAGTTAGGAAGCCTCAAATGCTCTGCTGGAGTAACATAGCACAGAAAATCTGCACCATTTGCAGCTGCAATTGCTCCCCCTATCGCACTCGTTATATGATCATAACCTGGAGCTATGTCCGTGACAATAGGTCCCAAAACATAAAAAGGCGCTCCATGGCACAATCTCTTCTCTATAATCATATTTGATTTTATTTCATTAATAGCCATATGACCAGGTCCTTCAATCATAACTTGTACATTTTTCTCCCAAGCTCTCTTAGTAAGTTCTCCAAGTGTAATAAGTTCCTTAATTTGACTCGGATCAGTGGAATCCTTTATACAACCGGGTCTACAAGCATCTCCAAGACTTATAGTAACATCATATTTAGCACATATTTCAAGAACCTCATCAAAATATTCATAGAATGGATTTTCCTTATTATTAAGCTCCATCCAGGCATATAATAGTGAACCGCCTCTTGAAACTATATTCATAACTCTACTATTTCTTTTAAAAACCTCAGCGGTTTCTTTGTTTATGCCTGCATGAATAGTCATAAAATCAACGCCATCTTCAGCCTGTTTTTCAACTACTCTAAGAAACTCCTCAGCTGTTATATCTTTTAATTCTTTATCATAAAATCCTACTGCATCATATATAGGAACAGTTCCTATCATTGCAGAAGAAATTTCTATAAGTTTTTTTCTAAATTCTTCTGTCTTTCCATAAGAACTTAAATCCATAATAGCTTCAGCTTTCATTTTTAATGCTGTTTTAACCTTTTTAAGTTCCATATCTACATTTGCACAATCTTTAGATATACCTAAGTTTACATTTATTTTAGTCTTAAGTCCTTCTCCAACACCTTCTGCGCTTAAAGATTTGTGATTTTTATTGGCAGGTATTACGATTTTTCCTTTTGCAATAAGATTCTTCAGCTTTTCAACGTCCATGCGCTCTTTCTCAGAGACAACTTTCATTTCCTCCGTAATTATATTTTTTCTGGCAGCATCCATTTGTGTTGTGTAATTCATAACATTTCTCCTTATCTCAATTTTATTTTTGAGTGCAGGCACATTAAAATTAAAAAAAGCTCACCCAATAAGGGTAAGCTTCTAAAATTCATAACATAATAATGCTCTGCTTCCCTACGGTAGTATTAACTACATCAAGTTCAAAGAGTTGGATTTCTCCTCTCAGCCTTCCTATGTTTATAAGGCACCTCTAGCAAAATACTATTTAATTTTAACATTATATTCTCTCTTTGTAAACTAATTTCCTGTTTTTGAATAATTAAAATCTGTTTTTCAATACAAGTACAAAACATTACGGAACTGATACAATTATGACATAATTGTATCATTTTTTCCTTAATATTGAAAATAAAACTTTATTGAAGTATAATAACTGTGTTTGCACAATTGTATCAATAGAAAGGATTGATTTTATTGAATTTAATTGATACTATAGACAAAGTTTGTATTGAGCATAGTGAAAGTATCTGCGAAATATACAGAAATTCAACTTTAACGTATGGTGAATTAAAAAAGCGTTCAGATGCACTCGCAAAGTATATAATATCAAACTATGGGGAAGACAAATCACCTATAGTTATTTACGGTCATAAAGAACATGAAATGCTGATTTCATTCTTAGCTTGCAGCAAATCCGGACATGCATATATTCCAATAGACACTACCTTTCCTAAAGACAGGATAAAAGATATTATTGAAAGTTCCAAACCAAAATTATTTATTAATATAGGAAACATTGATATTGATAACTTTCAAGGTAAAATACTATCACCAGAAAATTTAATTGATATCTTCAATAAATTTTCTGGTTTGAAACCAGCTAAAGCATTCTTTATTAAAGACAATGATGTTTATTATATGCTATATACTTCTGGAAGTACTGGTAAGCCTAAAGGTGTTCAAATTACTTATAAGGCTTTAAAAACATTTATTGAATGGTTTTTACCATATTGCAAAACTAGTGAAGATAAAAGCGTCTTTTTAAATCAAGTTTCTTATTCTTTTGACGTATCAGTAATAAGCATATATATTGGTCTCCTTCTCGGAAAAACATTATATGTAATAGATAAAAAAATGACTGCAAATTTCAAGGATCTATTTGAAAATTTAGCTATTTCTAAAGTAGCAATGTGGATATCTACTCCTTCATTTGCTGAAATGTGCGTTGTTGATAACAGTTTCAATAAAACTCTACTACCAAAACTTGAAAAGATGTTTTTTGCCGGTGAGGTTCTATCAAAAAAGCTTGTTTCAACCCTTTACGAAAGGTTTGGAGATATTTCCATAATCAATGGATACGGTCCAACAGAAGCCACAGTTTTAATAACTGCTATAGAAGTAAATAAAGATATGCTTCATAGTAAAGATTCTATCCCTATAGGATATGCTATGAGCAATTCGAAAGTAATATTAGTTGATGACACTGAAAAAGAAGTTAAGGAAGGTGAAAAAGGTGAGATATATGTAATAGGTGATAATGTAAGTATTGGCTATTACAATAATGAGAAAATGACAAAAAAGCACTTTTTCATTACCCAAAGTGAAGCTGGTATTAAACATGGTTATAAAACTGGCGACTTAGCATACAAAAAAGATTGTGTATTTTACTACTGCGGAAGAAAAGATTTTCAAATAAAATTAAATGGATTTAGAATAGAATTAGAGGATGTTGAAAATAATCTAAGAAAGCTAGATTACATAAGCAATGCTATTGTTTTGCCTGTAAAACATGAAGATAAAGTAACATATATTGCAGCCTTTGTCACCCTAAACAAACATATTAACGAAAAGGAATTTAAAGTAGCTATGAAAATAAAAAATGATGTTGGCAAATTACTTCCTTCATATATGATTCCAAGAAAAATAAAAATACTAAATAAATTTCCAATCAACACAAATGGTAAAATAGATAGAAAATCTCTTCAGGAGGACTTAAAATGACGCCTTTTGAACACGGTATATTTTTCTATATTCTTTTTGTTTCTTTAGTCCCTGCTATAGTTCTTGGTCTTGTTAGTAAAAGGCTAAAGTATTATGGAACTTTTTTAAGTTTATTTATGGTATTTTTATTTATAGGAAACGATAAGAAACAGCTGATAAGTTTTGCAGCCTTCTACGTGTTTCAAGTAATATTAATTAAACTTTACTTGCTGATTAGAAGACAAACAAGCAATGCTTGGCTTATGCGTTTATTTGTTCTTCTTAGTATATTTCCTTTGTGCATAGTTAAATTCAGCCACTTTTTTACTTCTTCAACAATAGGTTTTATTGGTATTTCTTATATTACCTTTAGGACAGTCCAAGTAATTTTAGAAACACATGATGGACTAATAAAAGAAATCAAGTTAATCGATTTAACCTATTTTATTTTGTTCTTTCCGAGCATTAGTTCAGGTCCTATAGATAGAAGTAGAAGATTCGAAAAAGATATAAATAAAACTCTTACTAGACAAGAATACGTTGATTATATGGGAGCTGGTATTTTCAATATTTTTAAAGGGATTGGATACAAATTTATTTTGTCCAATTTAATTTATAATTACTGGCTTTCAAAAATACCTTTATCCTTTAGCATAAGCCATGTACTTCAATGCATGTATGCATATAGTTTATACCTTTTCTTTGATTTTGCAGGATACAGCTCAATGGCTATTGGCACTGGATATTTTCTTGGTATTAGGCTTCCAGAAAACTTTAATATGCCATTCTTGAGTAAAAGCATGAAAGAATTTTGGGATAGATGGCATATGTCATTATCATTTTGGTTTAGGGATTTTATTTACACAAGGTTTGTAATGACTTCTATGAAACATAGATGGTTTAAAAGTAGATATACATCCTCATATTTAGGATTTATGATTACAATGCTTACTATGGGAATATGGCATGGAACCTACTCTCATTATATAATTTATGGATTTTACGAAGGCATCTTACTTGTTTTAACCGACTATTATCAACGAAAAAGCAAGTTTTATAAAATTCATAAAAAAGAAAAATGGTTTATGGCTTTGTCAATCTTTATAACATTTAATATAGCTTGCTTTGGATTACTGATATTTTCGGGATATTTAAGTACTTACTTACAAAATTTGAGATAGTAAATTTACAAGAATTAAATTGGAGGGATTTTAAATGAAAGAAAAAGTATTAGAAATTCTTGAACAAATATGCGGCACCGATGAGGTGAGAAATGACCTTAATTTAAACTTATTTGATGATGGCTTATTAGATTCACTTGGTGTTATAGAGCTTTTATTAGCTATTGAGGATAAATTAAAGATATCAATACAACCAACAGAAGTAACCCGTGAACAAATTTCAACTCCTAAAAAAATAATAGATTACCTAAACTCTAAAAAAGGTGAATAGCATGCGCAAATTAAGATCATTTATTATAGCTAGCATAATCATAATTATATCTGTATTTTTTGTAAACATATTATTCCAAAAAATTATAAAAGATAATCTTTCAATTTGCTTTATAAGATTATATAATGACATAAAAAATGAAAGTACATTTATTCAAAAAACTGAAACAGATAAAAAGAATGTGTTTATGCTTTATGGTTCTTCTGAACTTGGCAATACAGAATTAACAGAAAATCCAATTAAATATTTTCCAAAAAAAGGAGCAAATTTCATCGTTTCTCCTATAGGAAAAGGATATATGCAAGATTTATCACATGTCATAAAGTTTTTAGCTAATCCAGCTTTAAAAGGGAAAAAAGTTGGTTTTATAGTATCACTACAGTGGTTTTTGGACAAAAACGGTACACCAACCGATAACTTTCAAATGAATTTTTCTGAACTTCAATTTTATGAGGCTATGAAAAATAATTCAATTTCTAGTGATTTAAAAAAGCAAATATGCAGAAGGATATACTTACTTATATCAAATAACTCATTTTACTCTGACGCAGCTACATATGCGAAACTTTACAGCAGCAATACTTTAACATCTAAGATTAAATTTACCTTACTTAAACCTTATTTTGATTTAAAATGCTCTTTACTTAAATTTTCTAACACTATAAAATTATTAAAGTTAGAAAAAAACTACAATGCTAAGTATAATGTAAAACTTTCTAACTTAACAACAATAGATGAAAAAAAAGATCTTGAGGATGCAGAAAAACTTGGAAGTAAACTAGCCAATAATAATTCATTTTATATATTAAATTCTTACTATAATGAATTTCTAAAAAACAATCTTGGCAAAATTAAAAATCAAAGCAAAAATGTAAAGCTTACTGACTCAAAAGAATATGATGATCTAGAAATTCTTTTGAAAGTTTGTAAAGCCAATAATATCAAGCCTCTATTTATATTAATGCCGGTAAATGCTAGATATTATGATTATACTGGAATAAATAAAGATGCGCGAACTGCATTTTTTAATAAAACCAAAAAATTCATATCCAACTATGGTTTTGAAGTTGTGGATTTTCAAAGCCATGAATATGAAAAATATCTTATGGAAGATGGAATGCACCTTGGCTGGAAAGGATGGTTATATGTCAATAAAGAAATTGCTAAATACTATAGCAAATAATTATGTGCTTTTTTTCCTGATAATTATGGTTGCCTTACTTGTTATGTTTGTTTTTACACCTTCCTCTAACATACCATATGTTTATAGTAATTTCTAAAAAATAAAAGCGAAGAATGCAGCTATTTCTTCGCTTTTATTTTTTAAAAGGTTATGGTCTCATAAAATGTACCCATTACAAACATTTAAGAAAATTTTAAGAATTACGTTAAAAGAAAATAAGAATTAAGCTTTATAATATTTATATACTTAATATTATAAAGCGTTAAATGTTTGTATTGACACATGTACAGAATTAGTGTACTATTTATATAGAACACTAATATAATTATCTATTATGTATAATTTTAATATAATTGAACACTATAAATTTACAGTATATATTTAATACTATTTTACAATAATTTATCTTAAAGATAAATATTGAAAGGGGTTTTACAAATGCCAACCATTAACATGCTTTCTTCGGCGGATAAAGTAAAAGGTCAAGGCGTATTATCAGCATATATTGAACAGGTTAATTTAGTAAAAGAAGGACTTAAAAATAATTACGACGTTAAAGTAAATAAATTTAAATTTTGTAATATAATGCATTATCACACTATAGATTTTAAATTTTTTCTTAGTATACCATTTGCAAAAATGCTCGGAACAACTGTTGCTTATGTACATTTCGTACCTGAAACTGTAGACGACAGCATAAATCTTCCTCGTTTTGCAAAGTCGATATTTTATAAATATATAATCTGGTTTTATAAAAGCGTAGATCATCTTGTAGTTGTAAATCCTTATTTTATTGATATATTAAAGGATTATGGCATACCAGAAGATAAAATTACATATATTCCCAATTTTGTATCCGATGATAATTTTTATAGGTATGAAGATAAAAAAATAGTTTCTTTAAAAAACAAATATCATATATCTCAAGATAAATTTGTTGTATTAGGTGTTGGTCAAGTTCAAACAAGAAAAGGCATCAATGATTTTATAGAAACTGCTAAAAAACTTCCTGATGTACAATTTTTATGGGCAGGTGGATTTTCTTTTGGGGCTATAACAGATGGTTATAAAGAACTTAAGAAAGTAGTTGAAAATCCTCCAGCTAATGTTAAATTCCTTGGAATTGTAGACAGAGACGAAATGAATGCCTTGTATAATATAGCGAATATGATGTTTTTACCTTCATATAGTGAGCTTTTTCCTATGTCTGTCTTAGAAGCTTTATCATTAAAGATTCCAGTTCTCCTAAGGGATTTAGATATATACAAAAATATACTTTTTGATTATTACCTAAGGGGCAGCTCAGTAAATGATTTTTGTAATATTATAGAAAAAAGCAAAAATAATGCTACCTATTATAATGAATGGTGTAATAGATCTGCTGCATGTCACGAGTTTTATTCTAAGGGATATATATTAAAGCAGTGGAAAAATTTCTACGACGATATTTGTTTTGAAAAAAATAAAGTTAAGTCCAGGAGTAAGTTAGATGCAAAACAAAATATTTAATTTAATAGTTGTAGTATTATCTGCATGTATACTTTTATCTTTCTTCGTTTTTACCAATAATACTCATTCTTTGCTGGTAACTTTAAGATCCGTAAATAAACTTTGGATTATTATAGCATTAGTATGCATGCTTATATTTTGGCTTTTAGAGGCAATTATATTACATATTATTACGACTATCCTATATAATACACACAATTTATTTTATAAATCAATAAAATTTGCAATGATCGGTCAATTCTTTGGTTCACTTACACCATTTGCCTCTGGAAGCCAACCTGCTCAGCTATATGCAATGACTGAGTATGGTATTCCAGCTGGAACTTCAGGCTCTATATTAATGATAAAATTTATAATACATCAAACAGTTTTTACTATATATTCTTTACTTGTTATGGTACTTAAATTTTCTTATTTTCAATCAAAGATAAAATACTTTATATACTTTGCATTAGTTGGTTTTTCCTTTAACACGCTTATAATAATTATTGCATTTCTTTTTTCCAGTAATGATAAGTTAACTAAAAAACTTTTACTAATTATTTTAACTGTACTTTCAAAAATTAGATTAGTAAAAAATCCACAACAAAAATATGAAGATATTGAAAAAGAACTAATGAGCTTTCATAAGAATTCCGCAATTATTGGTAAAAACAAATTGGTATGTTTAAATGCTAGCATTCTTACCTTTATACAATGGACAATTTTTTATTCCATACCATATTGTGTATATAGAAGCTTTGGCTTTAATTCCGCTGGTATTTTCACTATGATTTCAGCCCAAATATTTTTAACTATAATTATGTCATGTGTACCTCTCCCCGGCGGTGAAGGTGCAGCCGAAGGTGGCTTTTTCATCATATTTAAATTGTTTTTTCCTCAAAATCTTCTTTTGCCAGCTATCTTTTTATGGAGAATACTTTCCTATTATTCATGCATAGCAGCTGGCTGCTTATTTGCATTTGTAAAATCAAGCTCTTCTAAGATAAAACCTAATAAAGCCTAAAAATAGCTTTGTTTTAAATAAGTGTAAAAGTCAACATTTATTTAAAGCAAAGCAAAAAAATTTATCTACGAAAATTTCTTTTAATTTCTTTAAAATCTTTTTCACTGCTATCAATTGCACCAAATTTATTAATAAGTTTATTTATCAAATTGTAATAACTCTTTTCTCTTTCCTCTTGTTTTATATCCCTTTTTTCCTGTGCCTTTAATATATAGAAAATAAGAAGAACTGATAACAGTGCCCATATGCCTTGAGATGCAGCTAAATTAAAAATTTCATTTTCCATACTACCACCTCCTTGCACTAATATTCTTACACCCTATATATCTTCTCATATTATCTAATCCTCTGTTTTTAGTTCTATTTACTGACTGTCTTGATATCTTTAAAGTCTTAGATATATCTTTATCGCTATAATCTTTAATAAATTTTAATATCAAAACTTCTCTTTGGGTTTTTGATAACTTGTCCAGTAGTTCCCAAACAAATATCTTATCATCTAAATCTATATTTTCACTACTCTTTATATTATTTAAATTTAAACTAGTCTCATTCAAATATACTCTATAATACTTTTTAGATAAGTATATATACCTATTTTTTATGGCTGAAGCAATATACCCAACGAGAAATTTATCACTTTTTAAATTTGCATTTGTACATACAGGTATTTTTTTTATTATCTCTATAAGAGAAATAGTTAAATCTGAGCTAGCATCATCATATTTTAATAAATAACTGTATTTTTTTATCAGCGGTTTAAACTTATTTATTATCAACATGATAGCCTGCTTATCATTACTTTGAGCATCATTAACCACTCTGTAAAAACCGTCTGACATGAGAAGCCGCCTCCGCTTTTACCTTATTTTTAGCATTTCATTAAAAAGCTCATTACATCGCAAGATATACTTTAAAGAAGTAGTTTTGATATGAATTTAAAGAATAATTGTATTATTAATTGAAGAGACTTTAGAAATTTATTATTTAAAAGAATATTAAAATTTTTATATAATATTTACTAACAATCTTAAAAATGCTATTTAATAAAAAAATTAAATCTACACTTTGAACACCTCTTTTTAAATTAAATATTTTTCTTTACATTAAATAATAACACTTTAGCACATTTTTTGTAAACTTTTATTTATCTGTATCTTTCTACATTTTCACCCTTTTATTTTGTAAATAAACTACTTGAAAATAAAAAACACTGAAGTTTTACCTCCAGCATTAGCTGCACTTTTATTCATATAAGCTTAATTTCATTGCAAATTCTCTTGCTTTTGAAATATCATCCTCATTTGGTCTTCCCTTTGCTATTCCTCCTATTAGCTTAAATGGTCCGTATGTGTCAAATCCCTTGCACGCAAAGCTGCCAATCACTTTAAAGCCCTTTTCAGTGAACTCTTTCTTCAGTGAATCGTTATATTGTTCTCTTCCTTGTCCGCTTGTTGAAAAAACAAAGGTCTTTTGATTGTTTCCACCTCTTATTTTCTTTATTAATTCTAAAATATTTTTATGAAATTTACCATAGTATATTCCAGAACCAAATCCTATTAAATCATAATCCTTTAAACTATCAATATTTACATCATTTGGTCTTTTGAGCTCTGCTTTTAAAACTTCTGCCATAACCTTAGCAATTTTTTCTGTATTTCCGTGATGTACTGATTCATAAATTATAAGTCTTTTCACAGCTTTCACCCCTTTAATTAATTATATAATGACATATATCTTTATATACATTATACAGTAAAATTAAGTTAATAACATTTCTTTTCTAATCATCTTACATAGTAAAACTAATAGTATTCAGCGTAGCTGACATCATATAAGTTTCAAGATTTACCTGAGTGAAACGAAATGTAAATCCACATTCACTCTACTCTGTACTCTGAGTTAAATTCTTTAATATATTTACTTCATATACATTATAAGATACAATCTAAAAAATAAAGTATGATATAATGTTGAAGTACATTTTTTAGGGGGGACAATCACATTATGAAACTAAAAAAAGAAATCATTTTTGATGTTTTAAAGATAGCTCTACCTGCTGTTTTCGAAATGACACTATACACCATGATTGGAGTTTTTGATACCATGATGGTTGGACAATATGGTGGAGATTTAGCAGTAAGCAGCGTTGGTTTAAGCACTGAAACTATATATACATTTTCAAACATACTTGTAGCTAATGGTATTTCCATTGGTATATCTTCTTTAGTTGCAAGAAAAATTGGTGAAAAAAAAGACAAGCTTGCAGAGGAATATGCTACTTTAGGGTTTTTGTTTGCGTTCATAATTTCCATATTTGCCTGGTTTATATTGTTTTTCTTTTCAACACATTTATTTAGAGTAATTGGAACTCAGGAAAATATAATAACTACAGCAACTCCTTTTATAAAAATAGCATCAATTGGTATATTTTTCAATATGCTTATGAATAGTTTAAATGCTTCTCTGAGAGGCTGTGGAAACACGAAAACACCTTTAATTGCATCAATTATAGTTACCTTAATAAATTTAACTCTTGACTACATACTTATCTTTGGTAACTTTGGAGTACATTCCTTTGGCGTGACTGGTTCTGGAATAGCTACCTGTACTGCTCAAATAATAGGATTTATATTCATCTTCTTTTACATACTTAAATATTCAAAAACCAAAGTTAGAATTAGTTACATTAAAAAACTTAATATTACTATGGTTAAAAGCCTTTTAAGACTTTCCCTTCCAGCTTCCTTGCAAGAAGGTTCCCTTAGTATAAGTAGATTAATAAGTAATTTTTTTATTGTTATACTTGGAAGTTTAGCCTTTGCTGCAAATCAAATAACAACTTCAATAGAATCTATATCATTTATGCCAGGTTGGGGCTTCGCCATAGCTGCAACAGCACTTGTAGGCCAAAAGTTTGGTGAGAAGGATTATGAAAAAGCTAAAGAATACGCCTATTCATCACTATTTTTAGGCACTTTTATTATGCTTATATGTTCAGCCATATTTTTAATGCTTCCTAGTCAACTTGTTTCATTGTTTATAAATTCTAATGCCCATCAAGTAATTAATGAGGGTACTTTATGCGTTATGATTGCATCAATAGAGCAGCCCTTCATTGCCCTATCAATGATTGCTGGTGGAATTTTAAAAGGAATCGGTGATACAAAAACTCCCTTCAAGGTTTCCATGATATCAAGCTGGCTTATAAGAATGCCTCTTATGTTTATATTTATCCACATAATGAGATTATCTGTAATGTATGTGTGGATAATTACTTCTATTCAGTGGATATTTGATGGGACTTTAATATTTATTTTATTTAGAAAAAAATTCAAAAAACTAAGTGAAGGATTTTAATGTAGCTAAATACTTATCTGACACAATGAATCTTCTTAGAGCCTAAATCGTAAGCAGGCTTAGAAATTCAATAATTAATAGTTGTATTTCTAAACCCTGTTACATTAATCTTCCATGACCTCGTGGCCTTCTTTTCTGCTTGCTTTTGGTTTTGACTGTTACTTAACCACTTCTTCTATTCTTTTAGAAATTGCTTTATATCCGCTGCCGTTAGGATGAAAATTATCTATTGTGAGATATTCTTTAGAATTATATTTAAATAAATCATAAGTCGGTATAAATACACTGTTAGAATCATCTGCTATAACATCTTGAGTTTCCTTATTCCAATCATTTATTAGCTTTACTTTATCCGAGCCAATATTATCTCCAAAAGGGTTATACAAGCCTATAAAAACAATTTTACAATTTTTATTTTGCTGCCTTATTGTTTCAAAAATACTTTTTAAATTACTTAAGTAAATATCCTCAATTGTTTTAATCTGAGCGGCTTGCGAAACAGCATCATATCTTCTAATCTTACTTATCTCATTTCCTCCTATAGATATAAGTATAGTATTTGAATATTTGATTAGGCTAGCAGCATTCTTGCTCCTAACTATTTCTAGTAGTCCAGTTGAAATATCTCCATTAACTCCTAAGTTATCAAGTTTAACCTTCTTAGAAGTTTTCTTTTTAACATAGTCCGCAAAATATGCTGCAAACCCTTTATTAGTTTCATCCCCTGTACCTTTTGCAAGTGAATCTCCAAGAACCAGTATATTGTAATAATCTCCTTTAGGTTTAGATATACTTTTAACCGCTGCTACTTCGCTAATACTCTTTTTAATATCCTTATCTTCAACTTTACCTGTTGTAAGCAAGATTGAATTTCCAATTCCCCACATTGACACAACAATCACTAATATTGATACTACTGCCACAAAATATAAAATTATTTTTTTCATAACTTCTCACCCCTAAACAAGTACATCTCTCCTAGTAAATGCAAAAAAACTAATTATAAGTGAAGTTACAATCCATACTATAAGTACACACATAGAAGAAACAAGGCTCATACCTGGCACACCTTTAAAATTTCCCGTAAGGTATTGAGAAGTTTGAAGATTTACGGCAAAAAAGTATTTTGCAAAAGGCCAATCAGTTAAAAATACTCTTAAGAGACTGCCACCTATAAGACCTGCCATCATTATTCCTATTGATGCCGCTGTACTTCTCACTAAAATTGATACCATAAAGGCTATTGTAGCTATTACTGCTGCCTCAAAAAAATTCAAAGAACAAACTAGCAGTAAATACTGCCACTGATAAATTTGTACAACACTAGAGGCATTTACTACTCCATTTACAACCTTATATCCACTTATAACTGGCTCCATAAAACCAAAATCTTTAAAGGTAAATTCAGAAATCCCCAGAGAAACAACAGCAGATAAAAAAACTACAAAGGCTGACATTAATATAAGCGCAGTATATTTGCTTAAAAGTATTTTCCACCTAGGTACTGCACGTGTGAGCAAAACCTTAATAGTTTTTGATGAGAACTCGCCAGATACAATATCTCCTGCAAGTATTATTATGAGAAGAGGTAAGAGCATTAAAGCTGATTGTTCCATAAGTTCTGATGTAAACTTAGAAGCAGATATAGCTGCAGGGCTTATATTCTTTTTTAAATAATACTTATATTGCTCAAGCTGTATTTTCATAATTCTTTCATCAGATTTTTTTACATTTTTATAAGAAAGCTTATTTTTTATATCATCAATTTGCTGATTTATAAGCGGTTTCCAATTGTAATTTTTACTTTGATTTTTTGTATATCCCTCTATGGTTCTCTTATACCTTACATTTTGACCATAGGCAAAGGCACTTGTTTCAAGTATCAATATTGCTAAAATGAGAATCAGCTTTTTTTTAAATAGCATCTTTATGATCTCATTTTTAATAAGTTTTACCAAATTCCTCTCCCCCTCTCTAATTTTCCTCTGTAATGTTTAAAAATAATTCTTCCAAGTTCTTGCGCTTGTTATCTACAAATTTAAGTTTTAACCCTTCTTTTATAAAAGAAGCGTTAATTTCAGCGACCTTATTTTCATCCACTACTGCTTCAATTTTACTGCCTCTTATTTTTCCTTTTATTCCCCAATTTTTTTTCAAAATCTCAATTCCCTTTTCATTGTCATCAAGTTCAAAAAAAGTTTCCTTTGTTCTCAAAAGTTCTTTTACGGACGCATTTTTAAGTACTGCTCCGTCTTTAATAATAGATACTTTGTCGCATATAAGTTCAATTTCAGCTATAAGATGACTTGATATTAGTACAGATATCTTTTCTTTTTTAGAAAGTTTTCTAATAAGATTTCTAAGTTCATTTATACCCGCAGGATCAAGTCCATTAGTAGGCTCGTCTAAAATAAGTAATTTAGGATGATTCATAAGTGCCTGTGCTAATCCCATTCGCTGCTTCATTCCAAGTGAATATGTATTTACCTTATCATTAATATGCTTCTCCATATCAACCAGCCTTACCGCTTCTAGAATATCCTCCTTAGTGATATTTTTCTCCATAGCAGCAAGCATTTCTAGATTATCCATACCACTCATATAACCATATAAATCTGGGCCTTCTATTATACACCCTACGCTTGACATTGCTTTCACATAATCCTTAATTATAGAGTAACCACAAACTTCTATTTTACCTGAAGTTGGCTTTGAAAGTCCAACAATCATTCTTAGAGTTGTAGATTTTCCTGCTCCATTTGGACCCAAAAATCCTAAAACCTCTCCTTCTTTTATCGAAAAACTTATACCTTTTATAATTTCCCTACCATCTATGATTTTATGTACATCTTCAACCAATAAAACTTCCCTTTCCATAATACACCCCCAGTCTTGTAGCCAATTTTCAATTCACCATATTTTTATTATGATTATTTTTTTCTATAATATCAATGTTATTTATATGAATTTTATATTATTTTTATAAATTTAAGATAATATCGCATTAATCCATGAATCTATAATAAGATATAAATAGAGTATGACAAAATTGTTTTGTCATACTCTATTTTTAAATGCAGCCTCTATCTAAAATGAAAGTTCCAAATCTTTTAACATTTCTAAATCATCTTCTACTATTCTACCAGAAGTTGTTAAGTAATTGCCAATAAGCATACCATTTAATCCTGAAATAAGCCCAAGCGGTTGTAAACTTTTAAGATTAACTTCCCTTCCCCCTGCATATCTTATATTTTTATCCGGTAAAATTAATCTTATTATTGCAAATGTCTTTAATATTTCTAATGGCGAAAGGGCTTCTGAATTCTCAAGCTTAGTTCCTTTGATAGGATTTAAAACATTAACCGGTACAGCATCAACTTTAAGTTCCTTTAACAAGAATGCATGTTCTATCCTTTGCTCCATAGTCTCTCCCATGCCTATAATCATACCAGAACATACTTCCATTCCGGCTTCTTTTGCATACCTTATTGTGTCAATTCGCTCATCATATCCATGAGTAGTAACTATATTCTTAAAAAAACTTCTTGAAGTTTCAAGGTTATGATTGTACCTCTCAACACCAACCTCCACCAGCTTAAAAGCCGCCTCTTTCTTAAGAGTTCCAAGACAAGCACAAAGCTTTAGATTTGTTTTTTTCTTCATTTCCTTAAAGGCATTAAGTATCTTTTCAAAGTTCTCTTCTTTTCCAGTATAACCAAGTCCACTAGTTGCTATATCACAATGCTTAGCTCCCATTTTTTCACGCTGAACTGCCATTTCAACTATTTTTTCTTTTTCTAACAGCGGATAACATTTAACATTTGTATTATGATGTGCCGATTGAGAACAAAATGCGCAATCCTCAGAGCAATTTCCTGATTTTGCATTTATTACAGAACATAAATCAACCTTATTTCCTGTAAACTTTTCCCTTATTTTATTTGCAAATGCACACAGCAAAAATATATCGCTTCCACTTGCTGTACCTAATGCTTCAGCTTCGTAAGCATTTATATCATGCTCATTTAAAATTTTTGTACACACTTCAATTATTGTATTTTCTAGCTTGTCCATACTTTCACACCTAGTTTCTTATGCTTTTTACAGCTGGTAGTATTTTAATGCTTATAATAGAAGCAATTATACACTTAAGGATATCACCCGGAATAAACACAAAACAACCAATTTCAAAAGTTTTAAGTAAAGTCATGTTAACATGCGATACATATTTTAATATAACATACATATATGGTATTCCTAGTACATAAATTGCTAAACTTCCTAGAATACAAGCTACTAATAATTTCATAAACTTAGTATTATCATCAGTCTTTATAATTTTACCAACCACAATCGGCGCTACAATGTATCCAATCAAGTATCCAAAAGATGGGTGAAAAATTGATGAGATTCCCCCAGATCCTCCTGCAAATACCGGCAACCCTATAAGTCCAATTATTACATAAACTAATTGAGATACCCCCCCTAAAAATGGTCCAAGTAATATACCTGAAAGTAAAGAAAAAAAGCTTTGCAGTGTAATTGGAACACTTCCTATTGGTATACTTATATATCCTCCTACTACTGTTAAGGCTGCAAATAATGCTACTAAAATCATATCTCTCGTTTTTATTTTCATAAAATGCCCCCTATGTAATTACTTATTGTAAACCTCTATACGTTTTAAAGTTTACAATATATAATTATATATGCAGCAACAAAATATGTCAATAAATACATTTAAGTTTACGTCACTATTAAGCGATAAATATTGCCATCCTGTTTTCGTGCAATTATAGCAAATAGACTGTTTATTTATAAGTATTGGTAAAAAAGAAAAAGAGGAATTTGATGAAAGCATGAATACTTTTAAAGAATTTTTAAATAATAAAATTGACTAAATTAATTTAAGGAAAGGAGAAATCATTTAATCTCCTTTCCAATTTTAAGCTTAATATTAACAATCTCACCTTTTGTTCCAATCCTTATAGGAGGTCCCCAGGTACCATAACCTGATGTTACTATTAAATTAAATTCACCTTTTTTAAGATATCCATAATCATCCTCAAATACCGCTTTTGTAACAAGATTAAATGGAAAGATTTGTCCTTCATGAGTATGACCAGAAAGCTGAAGATCAACTCCATTTTTCTCCGCTTCTTCTATGGCTACTGGTCTATGATTTAATTCTATAATTGGAAGAGATTTATCTGCTTTTTTTAAAAGCTCGCTTAATAGTTTCACTTTTTTTCCATCAGCTGCATCATTTCTCCCTACCACATAGAATTCATTGTTAACTTTAACAACTTCATCCTCTAAAACCTTAACGTTTGCCTTTTTCATGTACTCAATGGTTTCAGATACATCTCCAGCGTATTCGTGATTGCCGGTAATAGAATAAACTCCATACTTAGACTTTATATTTTTAAATTCCTTTCCAAAATACATTTTTAAACTTGTAGGTGTACTTTCATCTACCATATCACCACAGAAAAAAACTATATCAGGCTTAAGCCTATTTATTGAGGTTATAAGCTTGTCAATTCCCTTTTCTTTAATCATTATTCCCATGTGGACATCTGCTATCATTACAATATTAAGTTCTTTTATATTTCCCATTTTTTTATCTATGTTCAATTTATAGCTAGTTACTGATTGATGAGTAGCATGCCACAATCCAAAACAAAATATAATTACAACAGCTATAAAAATAGAAATTCCTCTGCCATAGGCTATGCTTAAATGATTCCTCACGCTTCCATAAAACCCAAGTTTATTAAAGATAAATCTCATTAAATCTGTTAATGGAAATAATATTATAAGATAACAAAAAGCAGCCATTGAAACTGCACCTATTGTAGTTAAAATTCCAGTAAGCTTATTATTTATTGACATTGTACTTCTAACTAAAGCAGCCAAGATAAAGGAAAATGCTAAAAACCAAAATACAATCCAATAAGCTTTTGTTTTTATATCTCCCCTTTTATAAAAAAATATTTTAATCCCCTTTTTGCCAACATAGTACCATAAAATTGTATATAAAAATAACATTAACAATGCTAAAATAATATTTCCAATTGTTATTAAAGTTGTTTTCAATCTATATCACTTCCATTTTTAACTTTAATATAATTTTATCATAAATTTTTTACTATCTAAAGTGGTATTGAACAGCTCATTCATATCCTGCGATAATTAGTGCTGCTACTACTGAACCTATCTAAGTTCCTGGATATTTCTTAACTTTATATCCATTTTGAAAAAATGCTTTAAAAATTTCAACCTATTATGGTATGAAAATTAAAAATATAATATAAGCAAAAAACTGCCCACTATTTGGCAGCCCTTTTATTAACAAATAAATAAGAATTTTGTAACTCTGCTAACTAAGAAAAATAAAATCTTTGTCAACTATTTTTAGCACAAAAAAAGATGAAAAGAGTTTCCTCTTTTCATCTTTTTAATAATTACAGAAATCACTCAATTAAAGAATTGTGATGTTTTCTGCTTGAGGTCCTTTTGCTCCTTGAACTACATCATAAGCAACTTTTTGACCTTCTTCAAGAGATTTAAATCCATCTGCTTTTATTTGTGAGAAATGTGCAAATACATCATTTCCATCTTCTCCTGTAATAAATCCAAATCCTTTTGTTGAATTAAACCATTTTACTGTACCATTCATGTAATGTGTACCTCCGAAATTTTATTTTTCTTAAACTCTGTGTAATAATCCACCAATAAAATTTCGCTATTACATACTAAAAAGTATTAACTGAAATATATTTGTGTTTACATTATTAACGTTTCATTTAAGCTACAATTTATTTTAGCACACTTAATTCTAAAAATCAAATATTTTTTTAAATTTATTTCAATTCATGATATAAAAACAAGGAAAAGCTTCTTGATTCAATATTGATTTTAATATATCGGCATTTGCTATCACTCATAGTACGAAACAAGAATTATTGCCCAAGATCACCTATGGTGATATAATTTTTATATCGTAAGGCTAGCAAATTATAATAAGTAGTCATTAGAATTCATTAGTGAAATGAATTTTATGAACCTTCTTTTAAAACATAGACTAATATCAATTTTAAATGAGGTATTATTATGAAACACATACCAAATTATTTATCTCTTAGCAGAACAATTTTTTCCTTGATTTTATTTTTTATAAAACCACTAAGCACAGCTTTTTATGTAATATACATGATTTGCGGATTTAGCGATATTGCAGATGGATTTATTGCAAGAAAAACAGGTACATCAAGCAAATTTGGTGCAAAGCTTGACTCTGCTGGTGACATGATCATGGATATTGTGCTGTTAATTAAACTTTATCCAATTGTAAATCCTTCAACTAAAATCATTGTTTGGATTATTTTAATTGCATTTGTTAGATTCTCCTCAATAATCATTACTGTTAAAAAATACAAAACCTTTGCAAGCATTCATACTTATTCAAACAAAGCTACTGGTGTATTACTATTCATATTCCCAATGCTAATTTTTCATATTCCTACTAATATGCTGCTATATATTATTTGTACTGCAGCGAGTATATCTGCAATTGAAGAATTAATTATTGAACTAACCTCAACCACCTTGCAATTAGATAAAAAGAGCATACTTATGAAATAATAGAGTGAAACCACTGTGAAACTTAAACTATATGCCATTTTATTCTGATTTTTTTATAAATACAAAGAACTATAGTAATAAACTTAAAAGCTATTATATTTTCATGAAATCTATAATAAAATGTGTTAAAATAAACGTGTAGTACTTATTCAATACTTAATAGAATGCGGAAATCTTGTCCGTTAGGAGTGAACATATATTGAATTTAGTTCTTAGAATAGATAACAATATTATTGCACTTATTGTATCCATTATTTTTTTAAAAAACATATCATGCAGTCTTGATAAAACCGAAAAAAGGAATACAATTTTTGCTCTTATTTTTAAATTAAACACAATTGAGCTAACCATTGAAACTTTAACTTGCATAATAAATAAACAGCCATATATCTGGCTAATACCTGTAACCACTATATTGCATATTATTTTATTTGTACTAGCACCTTTAGTTACATATCATTGGTATGTATTCGCCAGACTGTGGATAAGCAAAGATGCAGACTATAAATACAAAAATAATATTTTAAGTTTACTGCCCATAATAATAAATACTATTCTAGTATTACCTAGTCCATTTTTTAAGCTAACTTTTTATATCAATGCGCATAATACATACGAACGTGGAACATTATTTTTTATACCTTTTGTTGTATCATATTTTTATTTACTTTGTGGATTTATAATAATTTATAAAAACAGAAGAAACTTAAATAGAATGGAGTTTTTCCCCCTTGTTTTGTTTGGAATATTTCCAACATTAGCAAGTTTGATTCAGTTCGCCTTTTATGGACCTTTACTTATGTGGAGCTCAATATCCTTTTCTCTAATCATACTCTATCTGTATCTACAGCAGCAAATGATGCATATTGATTATTTAACAGGTGCTTGGACTCGTGAAAAGTTTTCCAGCTACTTAAATAATAAAATCAAACAAAAAAAATACTTAAATTTTTCAATAGTCATTATTGACTTAGATGATTTTAAAAAAATAAATGATGATTTTGGTCACAGTGAAGGAGATAAAGCTTTAATAGCCTTAGTGTCTATAGTCAAGAACTTGATTGGAAATAAAGGTTCAATTACACGATATGGAGGAGACGAATTCATTTTACTTCTTAATATAAGCAGCGAACAAGAAATTGAAGCAGTACTACTCAAAATTTCTAATGCTTTAACTGACTATATCAACCGTTCAAATTTATCCTATAAATTAAGCTTCAGTTATGGTTATGAAGTTTATGATTTTAATAAAAATATTGGTATAAATGACTATATTAATCATGCCGATAGGCTAATGTATCAAAATAAAAATAGTAAAAAAAACAGGCAAAGCAGCAATATTAAATAAACTGTTTCTTCAATACTGCTGCTTTATCTAAACTAAGATGAAGAAATATTTTTATGTTTGGTCAATCTTTTTATGCTTCTATCGTGAACTTTATAAAAGGCAGTTACTGCAAATATAGAACCTATTAATGCAGAAAGCATATCCCACTGAGTATCTAATTTATCTCCCTGATATTCTAAGAAATCTTCTGGTAATCTTCCGTATATTAAACACGATACCCCTTCAAGTATTTCATAAAATCCACTTACTGCAAGGCAAATACAAATAACAAGTATAGATAATATTATACCCTTTTTTAATTTTAACTTTCTTATTAATATTTCTCTTATAATAAAAGCCGGTACAAATCCTTGCATAAAATGACCATATCTATCATAATCATTTCTTTTTAAATGGTATACATCTCTTATATAATTAAAAAGAGGCATATGACTGTATTTGTAGTGCGCTCCAATTATAATTGTTATTGTTAAAATTAAAATGAGCACATAAACAAAGTCTGTAAACCGAAACTTTTTATATGTAAATATTAGTATCATAACTCCTATAAAAGCCGGCGTATACTCAAAAAACCATGCAGAATAATCTGTAGGCTTGATAGCCGATATAACAGAAGATAAAATAAATATTATTAATAAAATTATGTGCAGCTTCTCACCTTTATTGTTTTCTTTGTTTTTAGCCACAATATACACTCCAATTATTATACATTTTTTATATTTATTTTGCCTTCAATATTAAATTATTATACGTTATATTTTCAGAATACGTTTTCATACGGCTTGTCAAAAATCTCCTCTAATTTTTTAACCATAATCTAACTATTATAATATACTAAGCTTTAAAATTGGTCATAAATTTACAGACTTCATTAGGCGGTATCGGCTTCTCAAATATAAATCCTTGAATTTTACTGCATTTCATATTTAAAAGGCATTTAAGCTGCTTTTGATCTTCTACTCCTTCAGCAATAACTTCAAGTTTTAGTTCATGGGCAAGTTTAACTACGCTTTTAGTTATCATTAGATCCTTTTGTGAGTTCTCCAATTTGTCTATAAAACTTTTATCAATTTTTATACCATCTACAGGCATAGCATTTAGATAATCAAGATTGGAGTATTTTGTCCCAAAATCATCTATAAATATCCTTATCCCCATATCCTTAAGTTTTTCAATTAATTTTAATTTTTTTTCATCTAAACCTATAACTATTCTTTCAGTTATCTCAAAGATAAGAAATTTTGTCTCAACTCCAGTTTTATTCAAAACAACTTTAACAAAATCTAAGAATTCTTCTCCATCTATTTGGCTTTCAGAAATATTAATAGACATGCATATATTAGGATATCCTAAATTATGCCACTGCTGCAGCTGTCTGCATGCCTCATATACAACAAATTTGCCAACATCATTTATCATACCATTTTCTTCAATTATATCTATGAAGAACATTGGCGAAAGTATTCCACGTTTAGGATGTTTCCATCTTATTAAAGCTTCAAATCCATATACCTCCATATTTTTTAAATTAATCTGAGGCTGATAAAAAAGAATTAATTCCTTCTTTTTTAGGGCATTACCTATTTCATTTATTACTATTT
This sequence comes from Clostridium guangxiense, assembly GCF_021043395.1. GTDB lineage: Bacteria > Bacillota > Clostridia > Clostridiales > Clostridiaceae > Clostridium_S > Clostridium_S guangxiense. The sequence continues at coordinate 196,773 of NZ_JAJNKE010000002.1, read as the reverse complement.
GTTTTCTTAAAATCTCGTTGTACATAAACTTTTGAAAAAATTGATATTTCATTTTATTATTTTCCTTGGCATAACTAAGTGCTACATCTGAATATCTTAGGACTTCAAGTAAATTATTACTATCATCCGGATACAATGATATACCAATTTTTAAATGGACAGTTGCTTCTCTATTTTTTATATAAAATTTTTCTTCACATATATCAGATATATCTTTTTTCATTTTATCAATATCATTTGAATTTAAATTAGCAGCTAATATTACAAATCTGCAATTCATAAACTCAAAAATATAAAACTTTTCTTGTAATTTCTCTTTAATCCTTTTAAAAATGGATTTAAATAATATATAGCTTTCTTCATATCCAAATACATAACTATAAAATTTCAAATTGCAAATCTCGACCATATAAACTGCCAGCTTATCATTCTTATGCTTTAAGCCGCATCTTTCGTATTTTTCTAGAACATTTCTCATACTTTTTTTCTTAGAAGAATCCTCAATATCCATAATTATCTCCCGTAAAATATTTATTTTACTTGCTTTAAATAAAACCCAATTATAACATTTTTTTAAATTTTATAAAAATTTTATTTAAATTATTATACCATAATATTTATTTAAATACAATTTTTCAAATTATAATACGTCTAATTTACTTTATTTAATGCCAAATTATCTAATTCAAATATATTTTGTTTTGCAGTTAATTTGTTAAGTAATTTTATTTACATATTATAAAAGTTCAATCTTCATATCAAAATTGAACTTTTAATTGTCTGCTAAACCGCATTTTCATAAAATATTGACGCAAACACAATTAACGTAACTGAATTAGTTATAAATACATTATTAATTCTTACTTCTTTTTTGTAACACCTTCGTAATTCAATTGTAAGTGCTATGTAACTACAGATCTCTTGGGCTAATGTATAATTTACTTATAATTAACAATCGTATAATTTATATATAAAAAGTAAATACTATATTATATAGTATATTAAAATTTTATTGGGAGAGATAATCTATGCGAAAAGTATTAATATCAGTTTTTGTTACTTTATTTGTTATGCTTTCTCTTACTGGCTGCAATCAAAATCAAATTCAAGATAGAGATGCTTCACCTAATTCGAAGTTATCCCAAAACATGCTTACAAAAAAAGGCAATACTACTTCTAATTATAGCTTAAATAAACTAAAAAGTAACCAACCCCAAAATTCAATAAGCAACATAAATTCAAGACTCGATAATGGAGAAGAATTCATAAAAACCTTTAACACTTTAAAAGCTGCAACCCTTAAAAATGATAAAGAGACGATTTCTGACTATGTAAATTATCCATTAATAGTTTACATAAATGGTAATAAAACTAAAATTTCAAACAAAACTGAATTTATTAACAACTATGACAATATATTTAATTCTAAAATAAAAAACTCACTAAAAAATCAGCAGCTTAGTAATTTAAAAATAACTCCTAATGGTGTAATAGTAGGTAATGGCGAAGTTTATCTTAATCTTATAAACAATGGAAAACATGAATATGGAATCTATTCTATAAACAACAGATGAAGCAATAATATTTCAAGACATTAAACAAAATTATTTCAAAGATTTATCTTCCGAAGTGAAGATAAATCTTCATTCATTGTAAATTTCCTTATACGTATGATTTTGCTTCATATTCATCTGGCAAATGTGTAGTATCATTTAATGTTACTATTGTAGGCTGCATTTTGTCATTAAAATTAAGCTGACATATAGATGTATTTCCCAAAATAATTTTATGATACATGGTCATATTCCATTCAAAAATCCCTATAAGTCCAGCTTTTATTATTCCTCCATGTGCCACCATTACTATTCTTTTTCCCTTATGTTTTTCTACAGTACTTAATATTGCATTTCTTGATCTTATGGTGGCATTTTTTATACTAAGTTCTCCACCACATATTGGTCCTTTATTAGTATCACTTCTCCAAATTTCAAATTCTTTTGGGAACTTGGCTTTTATTTCTTTTACAGTGAAACCTTCCCAATCTCCAAAATCTATTTCTCTAAGATTATTTAATATTTTTGCTTCCTTATTGCTCTCTAAAGCAATTATACTGGCAGTTTTATATGCTCTCTTTAATGGACTTGAATATATATAATCAAATTTATCTTTCAACCTATTAGATACATATTGCGCTTGATTAATACCTTGTGGTGATAGAACTATATCCTTAGATCCCTGAAACTTTCCAAGTGCATTCCATTCCGTTTCACCATGTCTTACTAAATATAATGTTGTTTTCATATTGCTATCACCTCTTAAGTTTACATTTTACATATCTATAATTTCTTTTAATTTTTTTATAAATTTATTCATTTCATCATCGGTTCCAATACTAACTCTAAGGTAATTATCTATACGTGCATCCTTAAAATATCTTACCAATATTCCTCTGTCTCTAAGCTCTTTAAACAGTACAGCAGCATAAATCTTTGGATGACTTATAAATATGAAATTTGCTTTAGAATCAATGACTTTAAATCCAATTTTCCTTAAATCTTCTATAGTTCTTTCTCTGGTCTTAATTATTTTTTTTCTTGTATCCTCAAAATAATCATTGTCCATAAAAGCAGCATTTGCCCCTGCTAAAGCTACTCTATCTATTGTATACGAGTTAATAGAATTCTTAACCATATTAAGTGCTGTTATAAGTTCTTTACTTCCCATAGCAAAACCTACTCTAAGCCCAGCAAGTGATCTCGATTTTGATAAAGTTTGTACAACTAAAAGGTTAGGATAATCTTTTATAAGTTTTACACAAGATTCTCCTCCAAAATCTATATAAGCTTCATCAATTATAACTACGCTATCAACATTATTCTGCAGCAACTTTTCTAATTTTTCTACTTCAATATATTTAGCCGTTGGTGCATTTGGATTTGGTATTACAATCCCACCATTATTCTTTAAAAATTCATCTAGTGGAATGTTAAAATCATCATCCAATGAAACAAGTTTATAATCTATATCAAATAAATTAGCATACACTTTATAGAAACTATAAGATATATCTGGAAATAATATAGGTTTTCCTGGATTAAAAAACGCCATAAAAGAAAATCCTAAAACCTCATCAGAACCATTTCCAATAAAAACTTCATCTTTTGCTAGTCCGTAATAATTAGCAACAATCTGTCTAAAACTATCTACCTCTGGATCTGGATATAATTTCAAATCATCATTAGCTGTATTTTTAATAGCCTGTATAACATTAGGAGATGGTGGATAAGGATTCTCATTTGTATTTAACTTTATATATTTTTTATCCTTAGGTTGTTCCCCTGGAATATATGGTTTTAAGCTTTTAACTTTATCACTCCAATATTTACTCATTTCACTTCACCCTTTAAATTTAATTTTTATATACAGCTTTGCTTTAAACAAGTATTGTTTTTGTACTTATTTAAAGCAAAACTTCCTTCATTACTATTGCTATGTCTATAATATCACAAAGCTTTAGCGTAGTAAAGTGAAAAAGTGTAGTATCAAAAATCACTCAAAAATTTTTATGGTATATTTACAATTAAATTCTTGATTACTTAACAATTTTAATATTCCATCCTTTTCTCTAAAATCACCATTAAAATCTTCAAAATCGGCATGGCCAAACCATGGTTCTATACAAACAAATGGAGCTCCTTGAGGTTTAGACCATAACCCTAAGTAAGGGAAACCGTCAAACTCTAATGTTACAGCTCTTGAATTTTTGATGTTTTTTAGGGAAACTTTTTTTGAACTTAAGTCCTTAAAAATAAGAGCATCCTTTTTAAACAATTCTCTTTTTAAGTATATAATATTAGAATCATATAAAAATGGTGTTGGACTTTCTTTTAACAATCCATTTTCATCTATAGGAATTATATTAGCTGTTTCTCTTTTTTCAAATTCAAAGTAGTAATCTTCGAATTTTAAATCTTCCTTCTCTTCTCCCCCTACTACTGGGCAATTAAATCCTGGATGTGCACCTATTGAAAAATATATTTCTTGACTATCTACATTTTTTACTTTATAGCTAGCTTCTATCTCATTTTCTTTAAGTTCATATTTAACTATTAATTCAAATTTATATGGATATTTACTTAATGTTTCTTCATTATATGTTAATTTAAATACAGCTTTATCGCTGGTGCCCTCCATAACTTCAAAGTTCATATCTCTTGCAAAACCATGTTGGCTCAAAGTGTATGTATCATCATTTATTCTATAAGTATTATTTTTAACTTTACCAACTATAGGAAATAATATTGGAGCATGTCTTGCCCATATATCTGATTTTGCAGTCCAAAGGTATTCCGCCCCATCTTTTACCGTCTTTATGCTGGTAAGCTCCGCTCCTTTTTCTACAGCTTCAACTTTTAATAATTCGTTTTGTAATATTATAGACATAATCTTCAACTCCTCTGGTTAATTTAAAACAGGGTTTACTTTATTTATATTATATTTTACCACAAAAAATTAAATCTAGTTAATAACTTGTAAAAGACAAAAACTTTTCGAAATTGCTTGACCACATGGTCACCAAGCAATATAATATAATCAATAGCTGACCACATGGTCAAGGGAGTGATTAAAATGTACGCAATAGAAACTAACGACTTGTGCAAATTCTATGGAAAATCTAGAGGTATCATAAATGTTAACTTAAAAATAGAGTGCGGTGAAATATTTGGTTTTATTGGTCCAAATGGTGCCGGAAAATCAACTACCATACGTACAATTTTAAATTTTATATTTCCAACCTCAGGTAGTGCAAAAATAATGGGATTTGATTGCATAAAGGAAAGCAAAAGAATAAGAGAACTTATAGGTTATTTACCATCAGAAGTAAATTACTACGATGATATGAAAATTAGAGAGCTACTTAAATATTCTGGAGACTTTTACAATAAGGATTGCAGTAAAAGAATAAAAGAACTTTGTGATATATTTGAGGTAGATAGTTCTAAAAAAATAAATCAATTGTCCCTTGGAAATAAAAAGAAGGTTGGAATAATTCAAGCCCTACTTCATGAGCCTAAATTAATTATTTTAGATGAACCAACGAGCGGACTTGATCCATTAATGCAGAAAACATTTTTTGAAGTTTTAAAAGAAGAAAATAAAAAAGGAGCAACTATATTTTTCTCATCACACATATTAAGTGAAGTTCAAGAAATGTGTAATAAAGTTGCAATTATAAAAGAAGGCAAAATACTAAAAACAGAGGAAATATCAAAACTTCGCGATGCTCAATTCAAAAAAGTAATGGTAAATTTTAATGACGAAATTTCAAGCATAGACATACCTGGCGCTATTAATGCCGTTAAATTAGGTACTTCTGTAAAATTTTTATACAATGGGGACATCAATGATCTTATTGATAACCTTCATAAAAATAAAATTAAAAATCTTACAATTGAAGAACCATCCTTGGAAGAAATATTTATGCATTACTATGTAAAGGAGGATAAGTAATTATGAATTTATTTAAAAGAGAACTTAGAAAAAACCTTATAGGCTTTTTAATTTGGTCACTTACTCTAAGCTTATTAGTTATCCTTACAATGTCTATGTTTACCTCTGTAGCCAAAAGCAGCGCCTCCTTAGAGCAATTTATGAAACAATTTCCTCCATCCATGCTAAAAGCATTTAATCTAGATACCTTAAGTATAACAAGTATATTTGGATATTACAGTTCCAAAGCTGGCTTATTAATAATATTAAGTGTTGGAATCTATGCAATGATACTTGGCTGCAATATGTTTGCAAAAGAATTTAATGAAAAAACTATGGAATTTCTTCAGGCAAAGCCTATAACAAGAACATCAATTATTACTTCAAAAATATGCTGCTATACTATATATATCTTTCTTTTAAATGTAATTTTATTTGCAGTAACCTATTTTTCCTTTGAAAGCGTAAAAACATCAAATTATTCAGTTAAAACCCTTTTTCTAATTCATGTTGGTTACTTTATAGCTGAAATAACTTTTGCTAACATTGGAATTCTTATATCTCTAATTGTTAAAAGCCAAAAATCCTCAGTTTCGTTAAGTTTATGGTTTGTACTTGGAATGTATTTTATGCATATACTTGCAGGCTTATCCGATAAAGCTGATTTTCTTAAATACTTTACACCCTTTAAATACGTTGATGCTACAGATATAATAGCCAATGGCTATATAAAAACTGAATATGTTATAATACTTGTATGCGTGAATATAATAGCGGTTGCTGCTTCTTATATCATCTACAATCATAAAGACATTCAGTAGATGAATTTTTGTAATGTATAAATGTTGCGAACCAAAACCAAGTGACAAGTTAAGGTAAGTTTTTCTCCATTTTATTACGAAAAACTTTATAACTTAATTTTTTTCACTTCATTTTCCCGAGGGAAAATGCAAGAATAAATTGTACGATTTTCGGTAGCGAGTGAGTATGCGAGCGAACGGAAGAAAATCATCCTAAACTTGTCACTTGTCACCTGCCACTTGTCACTGTTTCTAGTTGGTTCGCAATATTTATTTATTCAATAATTACATATATACAAAGATTAACTTAATAATAGCTTGAGGGGTGGAATAATTTTGTACGAAGTTTTTGAAAGGTTACCAGAAAAAAAGAAGAAAAAAATTATTGATATATGCGTTAAAGAATTTGCTGAAAATGGATATACCATTGCCTCAACAAACACTATAGTAAAAAAAGCCGACATATCTAAAGGAACCTTATTCAATTACTTCGGCAATAAAAAAGGTTTATTTCTATATGTTTTAGATTATATAACTGACTATTATTTAAATTATATGATAAAAGAAATGAAAGTAAATGACCCTGACTTTTTTAAAAGAGTTCTCGATTGGTCTGAACTTAAACTAAAGGTTTCATGTAAAAATCCTGATGTGTACAAATTTTTCTTTATCTCATATACAAATGTTCCAGATGAATTAAAAGATGATATTAAAAAGCGTTATGAAAAACTTTATTCTAAAGGTTTATTTTTAACTTTTGATGGACTCGATATGTCAAAATTTAGAGATGATGTAGATAAACAAAAATCACTTGAACTAATATTAATGGTCTTAAAGGGCCTATCTGAAAAATATACAAATAATTTTAATAAAAGCGAGGATAAGGGACTAAGCTCACTAGATAAAAGGGTAGATGAATTAAAAGAATACATTGAAATTTTAAAGAAAGTTTTTTATAAATAACCTTAAGGAGAATAAATATGATATTTAAAGAATTTGGAAATAAAAATAACAAAGCTATCATTTTTCTTCACGGTGGTGGGCTATCTTGGTGGACATGGAAAATTCAAATTGAAGTGCTGCAAAAGGATTATTTTGTTGTTGCACCTGTTATTGATGGACATGGTGAAGATGGACATAATAGTTTTATAACCATACAAAACTCAGCAGAAAATGTTATTAATTATATAAAAGAAAACTGTAATGGAAAAGTTTTTGCTATCTGCGGACTTTCTCTTGGTGCTCAAATACTCGTGGAAATACTATCTAAGGAATGTGATATCACAGAAAATGCAATTATTGAAAGTGCTTTAGTTTGTCCTAGCAGTAAAATTTCAGTTAAATTAACTGCACTAGCATTAAGCTTAACCTATGGATTAATCAAAAAAAAGTGGTTTGCAAAACTTCAAGCCAAGCAGTTAAAGCTGCCCGAGGCATTATTCGAAAACTACTATGAAGATACTATAAAAATAACAAAAACAACCCTAATAAACTTTATAAAAAGCAATCAAGAATATTCAATACCTAGTACTTTATGCAATACAAAAGCAAAAACATTAATATTAGTAGGTGAAAAAGAATTACCTGTCATGAAAAAATCTGCTAAACTACTTAATGACACCATTAACGGTAGCACCTTAAAAATCATTAAAAATAGTGCGCATGGTGAAATCAGTTTAGTTCATTCAGATAAATACCTTGAGCTATTGATGACATTTTTTAGGGATAACGCTACTTATTAAAAAACATACTTAAAAATTTTTCAAATAAAATATTGCCAGCTGTGTCCTATCTCTCAAATTTAATTTTTCCAGAATTGTAGTAACATAATTTCTCACAGTTCCATCACTTATAAATAATTTGTCCCCTATTTCTTTATTTGAAAGTCCATCTGCCACAAGTTTCATAACTTCCATTTCTCTCTGTGATAAATTAAACTTTAACATATCCACTTTATGTCCTTCTCTAATCATTGAAGATATAGAGTTTGCAACTTCCTTTTGGAATACAAAGTTCCCCTTTGAAACAGTTCTTAAACTTTCAATTATAGTATCAGCTTTCTGATTTTTTAGTATATAACCTTCTGCACCAGATTTCATTGCTTCCTTTATATACTCATCATCCTTGAAGGTTGTAAGTATAACTATTTTAACTTGATTAAATTTTTCTTTAATCATCTTTGTACCAATAACACCATCTATATCAGGCATCCTTATGTCCATAAGTACAATATCCGGCATAAGCTTTTCACAAAGAGCAAAAGCCTCCATTCCATTATGAGCTATGCCAGTAACCTCAAAATCATCTTCCATATCTAAAAGTAATTTTAATCCATCACATACAAGTTCATCATCATCTACTATTAGAACCTTCAAATATTTCACCTCCACTAAAGGGAATAACACAAACTATAATAAAACCATCACGAGAATCTATAGAAATACTCCCACCAACATTGTTTACTCTTTCACGCATTCCACTTAATCCAAGTCCTTCTTTTATATTACTGCAGCTTACACCATTGTTTTTAATATACAATCTAAAATATACCTCATTTATATCAATTGAAATATAAACCTTTGAAGCTTTTGAATATTTAGCAGCATTAGTTAAAGCCTCTTTTATATTTGCTCCTATTATTTCCATATAACTAGGATTTAGCTTATTAAAGTCTCCAGTAAACTTAAGCTCAACAGGACAAAAACTAAAATTATGAATTATATTTTTTATGTATTCGATTCCAAGCTTTTCATTTGGTTTAATATTATGAACCGTATCTCTTATAATAATTACAGTTTCTGAAAGTGCTTCTATAGATCTTTCAAGCACTTCCTTTGCTTTAGGCAAATTTTTATCTACTAATTTATATGCAGCTTGAAGTTCTATAAGCACTCCTGCTGTTTTATGACCAACACTATCATGTATTTCTCTTGCAATTCTATTTCTCTCGCTTACTTCCGCAAGATGCGCTGCCTCTCTTGATGAGTTTAATAGTTTAGCTTTAACACCTTCAAGTTCATATCTAAGCTTTCTTTCCTCATCTAATGATGTTTTTAGATTAATTTCCTTTTTTTCAGCTTCTCTAATTACATAACCAAACAGTGAGCACACACAGGTTAAAAAAATAACCTTTTCTATATTTTGCCCTAGATAAAGAAAGTATATTTCTACTAAGCATACACAAGAAACTTCAATTAAATTCTTTACAACAATAAAATCAAATGCAGCTACAGGAAGAAACATTGCAAAATTTTTATTTACATAAACTCCTATGCAAATTCCTATAAAACTTGCTGCAGCTGTATATATAGAATTGTTATATTTTTCCTTATATATATTTATTCCTATAATAACAAGGAGTATAAGAATTTCTTCAAAATGCACCTTGCTATAACATACCATATCATAAAATACATACATTAAAAAAAGTAATTTTAATATACAATTTACACGTTTCATCCTATCCCCTATTCTAACGCTTCACTTTTTCTCCAAGTTCCAAGCAAAAAGAACACTGCTGTAAATGCTAAAAGTATTACTGCTTCCTTACCTATAGAAGTAAAATTGTCATTGTTCACTATTTTTTTAACAGCTTCCATTGCCCAAGTTGTTGGCAATACCTTTGAAATATTTTTAATCACACCACTTGAAGGTGACATTCCCCAGCACCCACCAAGCATAGTCATTACTGTTACAATTCCTACTCCTGATACCATTGCCTTTGTTACATCCTTGCTTATACTACTTACTGCAATTCCAAAAGACACACTAACAAGTGATATTAATATCAATATTCCTAACATATTAAATATAGATTTACCCGGATAAACTCCAAAACCATTTACAATCACCAAAGTTAAAACAAGTATTTGAACTATAGAAATAACCATAAAGCTAAGTGTTGTTTGAAGCATATAATTCTTTAAAGATATAGGTGCATTTAATGATCTATAAAACGTTTTATTCTTTTTATCTGATAATATGATCGTTGATGCAAATATGGAAGAAAACATAACAAACTGAATTACCATGCCCCACACTACTAATTTACCGCTAGTGCCCCTAGAAACTTTATCCATTAAATTAGTCTTTGGTATTTTTTTAATACCTTCATAAAATGCCATGTTATTGCCAAACGACTTTCTTGCAATACTTTTAGCTGGATAAATGAAGCTATTAATTATTTCACCGACTACTCCTGAGCAATCAGAATTTTTCTTTTCGTACCCAATAATTTTTTTATTTTTTAAATTTATTATAGCATAAGTATAATTACGTGGTATAACAAGTACATAATCTAACTTCGAATTATTCAAATCATTTTTAATATCACTTTGAGTTATTTTAGTAATATTAAGATTTGCTTTCATATTCTGAGTAAAAACCTTTGAAAATCTAGTACTATCATTATCAACTATTCCGACATTGAATTTTTCCACATTACCACTTGTGTTTAATGCTATAGGTATAATCGGAATAAATGGTATTATTAAAAGCACTGCAATTTGAACTTTACTTTTGAGCAGCCTTTTTAAACTATTAATAAATATAATCATGATATCACCTTCTTACCTACAAATAAAGATATAAAGAACATTATAACTGCTGATGCACATAATACTATAAGTGCTTCTCCTGAACCCTCCGTTATTGCTTTTACAACATAGCTATGAAAAGACAGTGTATCCGCAATTTTTATAATGCCACTTATCTTAATTGGTGAAAAAGCCCCTACATATACTGGCCCAACCATAAAGAAGTTTACCGCAAAGGCGACAAGTGCACATATATATATGTTTTTTGAAAGTCCAGTAATAATAATTCCAAAACTGTTTTCAATTATTAAAAATAGTACCATTGCTACAAAAATATTCAATTTATTTTCTCCCCAGTTAATATTAAAGAAGTAAGTAGTTATAACTATTAACATAAATGCAAATATTCCCATGCCCCCCATATTACCTAAGGACTTTCCAAGTAAAATATTTATCCTTGTTGTGGGCATTGACTTTAATCTATCAGTAATTCCATTTTTTAAATCATGAATTATCAAATTAGTGCTCAAAACAGCTCCATAAAAAATAAATAAAATTATTGACGCCATAGCAGCTTTGTCATTAGTTGACACAGCTGTTTCATTAGGATTTATTATATTATTTTGAAGGTTAACCTTGCTTTCTTCTACCTGTGATTTAGTTAAATTTACGCTTAAATTATTATCCATAGAACCTGTTACCATATACGTAACTAACAGAGGTGCTGCAATAAAGGCAATTACAGCTAGTGGATTTCTTATACATTTAATTATAGTGTAACGAGCTGTAACAAGTATACTCTCCAATTAAATCTCCTCCTAATCCCTAAGTGTTCTGCCTGTAAGTGTTAAAAATACACTTTCAAGAGTAGGCTTTTCAACATTTAAAGATAAAATTTCAACATTGTTTTGCAAAATTATTTCCAGTATTCTTCCTAATATTTTGCTATTTTTTTTAGCTATAATATTAAGCTTATTGCCATTTAAAATACAGTCTATCACATCGTCCATCTTCTTTATTTTCTCTATGATAGTGTAATTCACCCCCGACAATTCTAAATCTATTTTTTCATTAACTGCTGCAAGTGATTTTAATTCATCCTTAGTTCCCTTAGCTATGATTCTTCCATGATCAATTATTAAAATTCTCGTACACAGCTCCTCTACCTCTTCCATGTAATGTGAAGTATATATTATAGTCGATCCCATTTCATTTAGTTTTCTTATAGAATTTAATATATAATTTCTTGACTGAGGATCAATTCCAACAGTAGGCTCATCCATTATTATAAGCTTTGGTCTGTGAACTATAGCACAAGCTATATTAAGTCTTCTCTTCATTCCACCGGAAAAACTTTTAGGATAATCTTTTTCCTTATCTACAAGATCTACAAATTCCAAAGCCTCATGAATTCTATCCTTAAGTTCAACACCTTTCAATCCATAAAGTCTTCCAAAGTAATCAAGGTTCTCATAGGCAGTTAAATCCTCATATACTGCAATATCTTGAGGTACAACACCTATTTGCTTTTTAATTTCTTTTTCATGAGTCTTCATATCAAGTCCAAATATCTTAATTTCTCCACTATCAAGTTTACTCATGCCTGTAATTGCACTTATTGTTGTAGTTTTTCCTGCTCCATTAGGCCCTAAAAATCCTAAAATTTCTCCCTCTTCAATTTCTATATTTAAATTATCAACAGCTAAAAAATCCTTATAACGCTTAACTAAATTTTTTACTTCTAATAACAACCTTATCACCCCTTCTTTCAGAGTACAGTTGACAAAGTACAGAGAACAGTGAAGGATAATTTTCTGCTAATGCAGAAAATTTTTAACTTAATGGGCTATCGCTCAAACCTATATATTTTAGCTTCGCTGAAGCTTTTTAATTCAAAGATTTATCTGACGTAAGGAAGATAAATCATCCTTCATTGTACTCTGTACTTTGTACTCTGTTTTTCTATGTTTCTATAATAAATCATTTTCCCCAAATACTACAGTTACATGAAGAATATTATCACCATGACAAATGTCATAAATAAAATTTTAACTATTCAAGCAAAAGTGCTAATATATACTTGTATTAAATTTTACATAGGAGGCTTTTTATGGAATCAATTCTTTCTTATAAGGTATTAGATAATACTCCAATTTTTAAATGTAACTCTTGTAAAAATTGCACCAGTATGGAAAGTACTAATATGCTTGGCATAAACCGTGGTTGCTGTTTTTACTTTCCTAAATATTCACTTATAGATATCAAAAATATAATAAATTTTAAAAAGGATTTTTTATTTAAGTTGATTACTAAAGAAAACGTAATCACTCATAACTATTTTATAGAGGTAAAAGGTACCTTTGATAAAACAGCATATAGTAATTTTGCAAAAAATTCTACTGAAGGTGAATTCTCAAAATACGGCAATTTTGACAAAACTCTTTTTTTCAAAAAATGTTCTTTTATAACTCCAAAAGGCTGCTCTATTGATTTTAGATTAAGACCACATCAATGCAATCTATATTTATGCCGCAATTTATCAGAAAACTCAAGCTACTTATGTAAAAACTATTCAAGAGAACGCAAAGACTATTTCGCCTATTGTAATTATATGAATACTACTCTTATTCAATATTTTAAAGATAACCTTTTAACTTTAAAAAATAATTTTAAACAATCTGTTAACTTTTTAGATAAAATTAAAATTGACAATTTTCTTTTTTCTAAACTTGAAAACGTTAAATTGACCTTATAATTTAATACTTTATAAGGAATAGTATTTATTAAAACTTTAATAACAAATTTACAATTTCAATTTAGTTTTATTTTATTTGTAAATTTTTTACAACACTTTGGCAATATATTATGGTATAATAAGACCTGTTAATATTTTTTGCATAACAAGAGCTCAAAATATAACTTTAAAGTTCTTTAATTGGGTGTATTTATAAGTAATACAATTTCAAATCACTTTAATTAAAAATAATAAGTATATTTAAGGAGGATATCATTTGAATAAAAAAGCATTATCTATTGTTATGGTACTAGCTTTAATGTTTACACTGAATACCAGTGTACTTGCTTCACCAGCAGATAGTACTTCAGATGAACTGAAAAGAACTCAAGATAATAAAAAGGCCATAGAGGTTAAGGTTACTTCTCTAGACAATGAAATTAATGGTGTACTAAAAAAGATTGATAATAATAAAAAAGATATGAATAAACTCGCAAACGAAATGAAAAACTCAGAAATACAATTAAAAACTACAGAAAGCGCACTTAATAACCAACAGGATCTGCTAAAAAAAAGAGTACGTGCGATGTATATGAATGGAAAAAGCAGTTATCTTCAACTAGTGCTCTCTTCTACAAGTTTTAGTGACCTTTTATCAAATGTAAATACTGTTACTAGTGTAATGGACTTTGATAACAACATTCTTAACAATGTTGAAAAAGAGAAAAAAAATATACTTGCGCAAAAACAAATATTAAGTTATGCAAATAAAAAACTAGAAGATTTAAAAACTAGTAATGAAGCAACTCTATCAAAATTGAGCAGCGACATAAAACAAGAAAAAACTCTTCTTGCTAGTGCAACTGAAAAAGAAAAACAGCTAATAGACAAACAAAGGGCAGAAGAAGCTGCTGCCAAAGCAAGACAAGAAGCTGCTGCCAAAGCTGCAAATGCTAGTAAATCTTCGAATAGTAGTACAAGCATCGCCTTATTAGGGACATTATCTCCAAAATCCTCAAATATAATGATAGCAACAGGTTATTCCATAGATGGATACACCTCATCTGGAGGCAAGACTGTAAGAAATCCAGGCGGTTACAGTACTATTGCCGTAGATCCAAGAGTAATACCAATGGGTACAAAAGTTTATATCGAAGGATATGGTTATGCTGTTGCAACCGATACTGGAGGTGCCATTATAGGCAATAGGATAGATTTATTTTTTCCAACAGAAGCAGAGGCAAATGCTTGGGGAATACGCTCTGTTAAAGTCACTATAATAGGTTAAAGATTAAAAAAGAGAATTCTCAGTACACAGAATTCTCTTTTTTATTTTAAATATTGACATGCTAATTTAATAATGCTAAGCTATTATTAAACAGCGTTCAATAATTGAACTGTACTTAAATGCATTGGAGTGTTAATATGGGAATTTCCGAAAGACGAGAAGCTGA
This sequence comes from Clostridium guangxiense, assembly GCF_021043395.1. Lineage (GTDB taxonomy): Bacteria > Bacillota > Clostridia > Clostridiales > Clostridiaceae > Clostridium_S > Clostridium_S guangxiense. The sequence goes on along the minus strand of NZ_JAJNKE010000002.1, from coordinate 181,760 downwards.
AAAAGAAACTTTAAGAAAAAAAATCATAGATGCCGCAAGTGAAATTCTGATAAGTGAAGGCTACGAAAATTTGTCAATTAGAAAAATTGCAGCAAAAATAGAATATTCTCCAGGTATTATTTATCACTATTTTAAAGATAAATCCGAAATACTGAGTTTCGTAATAAAAAGAAAACAAACTAAAATTCTTAAAATCATAAACGAAACCCCAATTGATAAAAATAAACCTGAAAATTCAATTATTAATGTATTAAGAAAATACATCTCATTTATGCTAGAAGAAAAAGAATTGTCTAAAGTATTTTTAATAAACAATTTAGATGATGTAAATTTAAGAATAAAGATGCTTTATGAAGGAGTCTCAAAAGACAAAAAAACTATAGGTTCTTTGTGTAACTCAATTCAAATTGGCATTGATAATGGTAGATTTAAAAAAACAGATGTTGAATTAACCGCTCAAATTATCTGGACATCAACCTATGGTCTTATATCTAGATTAATAATAGAAAAAGATATCCTTAAAGAACAAGAGAAAAAACTAATTGAACATCATTTACAATTTATAATAAATGGGCTGATCGGAGGAAAAATTTAACATGAAAAAATTTTTTAAAATTCTATTCTCCTTATTTTTAGGATTTATAGCCTTAATTATTGTAGCTATATTACTATTTTCATCTCTTACACATTCTAATAATACAGAAAGAAAATATACAATTAATGTTTTAAAAGCAAAAATTTCAGATTCCCCCAAAGCACTTGTTGTATATCAACCATCTAAAATGTCTAGTCTTACAAAAGACATATCATATAATGTAGCTAAAGGTTTAAACAGTAAAGGCTGTCAAGTTACTATTACTTATCCCGGGAAAAAAGTTTCAGCTGATATATCCAAATATGACATAATTGTTTTCGGTTCACCTGTATATATGGGAACTACTTCTTCGGTTTTAAGTGATTATATTAGAAGAGTTGGTAATTTTCAAGATAAAAAAGTTGTTTTATTTGTAACAGGAGCCAATGATGACTCTGTTCCTCTTAACTCTCTTGGAAAGCCCATTCATAATACCAAAGTCACTAAAAAACTGCAATTTAAAAAGGGCGATGAAACTAAAGCATATAATTTAGGGTGCGAAATTGGAGAAAAATAAATATTTTAAAATGCTTCCTAATATTCTTACTATAGCTAGGCTATTTTTAACAATTTTATTTATAATATTGTGTTTAAATACCAAAATGCATTTAGCTATAGTATTTGATTTCTTGTTAATTTGCTTTTCTGATATTGTAGACGGAAAAATTGCAAGATACTTTAATGCCGTCACAGTCTTTGGAAGTATTTTAGATGTACTTGTAGATTCATTTTTTATATTTTCATCATTGACTATATTGTGCTGCAAAGAAAAAGTTGTACCTGCATGGTTTATACTTCTTGTATTTATTAACCTTTTTGTATTTATCATAACATCCTTCACACAAAAAGATTTATCTACAAAATCAAAAAATTTTTTTGTATTTGACTTAATAGGAAGAACATCAGCTGCACTTTTCTATGCCATTCCCGGCATTGCATATACCACAATATATTTAGGTATAAGCATCAAAATAATACACTATGTAATATGGATAAATTCTGCACTTGCATTAACTGCATGCGCATCGAGATTGATTAATAGGAGGTTTTTTATAATTAATGAAAAAAGTTAAATACATATCTATAGTTTTCATTAGTATTATACTTGCTATGATTTTTCACATAATGGCATCAAATTATAGTACAACTCCTAAAACAGCAAATTGGAGCTTTCTTGTAAAAAGTTTAGGCTTAATTCCAACAATCATTATATGGTATGTTATTGCATATGGCAGTATAGCTTATATATTTTATAAGTATGAAGATAAATTTGTAGGAACAAGCATTACAAAAGGCTTACGTTATGGAATATCTATCGGAATATTATGGCTATGGGGCATGCTAATAGGCGTTTTACTTTATGGCAACTCATTTGTAAATGAATTTGTCACTGGGGTCTGTGATGCCGTTCCTATTGTAATTATGGGATTATTACTTGGCAAATTTACAACCAAAAGTAATCATCATATTGGAATTAAACATAAATTTATTAATCCAAGCAATGTAATATTATCTCTTTTAATTTTTTCTATTATATTTTCAATTGGATGTTATCTTATTAATTGTACAGGCATTATAAAAATAGTGTATCAAAATGAACCATACTTTGCCTTTATTTGGCCTTTTTTAATGGGTACTTGCATAGGTATAACTTACTTATTGTTAGGCAATTGGGCTCACACATCATCCACAAAACTCTCAAGCACAACAAAATTTGGGGCTATAATATTTGGGGCTAACTGGCTAGTATTTGCTATATTTATGCCCTTTATTTTTAGCGGTATTCTAATTAAATTTATAATAAGCATTATAGTAAATATACTATCAGTTATTTTAAGTTGCTATCTTAATCCTTATTAAGGATAAATAACTTGGAACTTGAAAATAGTAAATTCCAGGTTTATCCTGACAAACTGGAATTTGTCGAGCACTATAGTGAAGGGTTTTAACTCACTTCGTTTGTTAAAAGACTAAGGTTTTCGCTATGCGAAAGGTGAAGGGTTTTACGGTGCTGTGCACGTAAAAGGTGAACTTTTTTATCTTCAATAAAAAGCTAAGGTTGATTTTCCTCCGTTTCCCTACGGAAAATCTTTAACGTATTTAAATTATTTATTTTTCGTAGAGAAACGGAGAAAAATATTCCTTAACCTTTTGCCGTGGCAAAAACCTTCACCTTTGACAAGCAAAGCTATGTCAAACCCTTCACTTTTCACATAAGTGAAAAAGTTAGTTTTTTAATGAGCAGGGCCAATTAAAACCCTTCACTCAGCTCGACAAATTCCAATTTATCAAGATGAACTTAGTATTAACAATTTCAACCTTCCAAGTGGTCTATCTACATTTAATCTTCTGAAGTATTATTAATTAATATTTTACTAATTCGTTTTCTATTGCATTTAAGTATTATAAATTCATGTCCTTCATAGCTAACCTTATCATTAACTTGGGGATACGAATCTAATTTTGAATAAACCCATCCACCTATAGTATCAATATTTTCCTCTTCAATATTGATTTTAAGAAGCTCATTTATATCCTCAATAATAACTTTTCCATCAACAATATAATTACCATCCTCTGTTTTATTTATCTCTTCTCCTTCTTCTTCATCAAATTCATCTTGAATCTCTCCAACAATCTCCTCTAATATATCCTCTGCTGTAACTAAGCCTGAGGTTCCACCATACTCATCAATTATTATTGCCATTTGCATTTTTTCTTTTTGAAAATCCTTAAAAAGTTCGCTTATTGAAATAGATTCTGGAACAAATTTAATTTCACGAATAATATCCTTAATACCTTTATTATTCCCCTCAATTTTTTGCCTATATAAATCTTTAATATGTATGAAACCAATTATGTTATCCTTGCTTTCTTTACATACTGGATACCTTGTAAGTTGAGATTTTAAAGTAGTTTCTATTATTTCATCAAAGGAATCTTCAATAAATATACATTCCATATCGGTACGCGGTATCATTATTTCCTTTGCTGTTTTCTCTGAAAAATCAAATATATTATCCACAAAAGTAAGTTCGGTTTGATCTATTAATCCATGCTTATAACTTTCCTCAACAAGCAGCTTTATTTCCTCGTCTGTATGAGCTTCCTCATGCTCCTCTACTTGAGTAAGCCCAAATAACTTTAAAACTAAATTTGTACTATGGTTAAAAAGCCACATTATAGGATAAGTTACTTTATAAAAGGTAATAAGCGGCAGTGCTGTGTACATCGCTATTTTTTCTGTACCTAATATTGCCAAGGATTTAGGTGCAAGTTCACCAAGTACAATATGAAAACCTGTTATAACTATAAAGCCCAATACAAAAGAAATTGAATGCACTAAAGCATCTGGGATATTAAACAAGTGGAATATAGGCATAAGCAAGCTTGCAACAGCTGGCTCTCCTATCCAACCTAATCCCAAAGATGCCAGGGTAATTCCAAGCTGGCATGCAGATAAATATGAATTTAGCCTACTAATTACTTTAAGAGTATATTTTGCATTCTTATTTCCTTCAAACACTAGTGTCTCTATTCTTGATTTTCTCACTTTAACCATTGAGAATTCTGTTGCTACAAAAAATCCATTCATAAATACCAGTAGAAACACTATTATGATATTCAATAAAATAATCATATGTAGTCCCCTTACAAAACAAATATTTTATTTATAGTCTAACCATTTATACCTCAAACAATAAATTTTTATGATAAATATTATTTTCTACAAATTTACCAACACTTTTTTCAACACCTAATATTTTTTATCATAAAGTGTTGCCTTTCTGTTGTTTTACACTACATTCCTTGATGTTTCAGTGTTTTCCTTAATCCACTGTTTTTTGGCATGGTTCTTGCTATATTTAATAATATAAAGCAAAGGAGGTTTTAAGTAATGACATATATTATTTTAGCCAGCCATGGTGGTCTAGCAAAAGGTATGAAAGATACCCTAAGTATGATTATCGGAGATGTATCCATGATTGAGGCTTTCTCATCCTATAGAGATGAACATACAACTATTAAAAGTGAAGTAGAAAAAACAATTAAAGAAAAATATAATCAAAATAATATCTTCATATTAACAGATATTTTTGGAGGAAGTGTTAACACAGCAATGATCTCCTTATTAGAGGATTATCCTAAACTGCATATTCTTTCAGGAATGAATTTATCTTTAGTTATTTCTCTCACTACACAAACCGATGAAATTTCTGAAGAATCTTTAAAACAAATTATTTATGAAAGTAAGCAAAGCATAATTGATTGCAATCAATTGCTTAAACAATATAAACAAACAAGGAGGTAAATTTATGATTAAATTAGTTAGAATTGATCATCGTTTATTACATGGACAAGTAGTTTTTTCATGGACAAAGAGTTTAGGTATTTCAAGAATTATTGTTGTAGATGACGCAACTGCTAAGGATGAATTTAAAAAAATATCATTGAACTTATCAAAACCTGTTGGAGTAACATTAAACATTTTTTCAGTAGAACAATTACTATCTAAAATTGAAAAAGTAGAACAATTAAGCGAAAATATTATGCTTGTTTTTGGAGGAACTAAAGATACCTTGAATTTTTGCAAGGGTTATTCCAAAATTACTGAAATCAATTATGGTGGAATTGCCAACAAAGGAAATTCTAAAAAGTACAGCAATGCTATTTTCTTAAATGATGATGAACTGGAAGATTCAAGGCAACTAAAACAAATGGGAATAAATTTGTATATGCAGCAAGTACCTACTTCCAAAAATGAAGATTTAACATCTAAAATATAAAAACTAAATAAAAGGGGGTAAATAAGATGTTAATTAAATCAATTTTATTAGGCATCATTGGTATAATATGCATTCTAGATTCTAGACTCTTGGGTAGATCAAACTTAGAGCGACCACTAATAGTTAGTACGTTAGTAGGAATTGTACTAGGGGATCTTCAAAAAGGATTAATGGTTGGAGCTTCTCTTGAATTAATCTCACTTGGTCTTGTAAATATAGGTGCTGCAGCACCTCCAGACATGAACATGGCATCTATCATTGCTACTGCATTTGCAATTTTATCAAAAGCAAATCCACAAGCGGCTTTAACTATTGCAGTTCCAATTTCAGTGTTGGGACAATTAATTGGAATATTACTAAGAACTATTCTTTCCAATTTAACGCATACAGCTGATTCGCTTATTGAAAAAAGTGAGTATAGAAAAGCATGCAATATACACATTGTATGGGGAACAATCTTATATTCATTAATGTACTTTGTACCTATTTTCTTAGCAACTTATTTTGGCACAGATTTAGTTAAAAACATTGTAACCTCTATTCCTTCATGGCTGACAAATGGTTTAACTTTAGCAAGTGAAATTTTACCTGCCTATGGTTTTGCTTTGTTACTTACTACTATGCTCTCTAAAAAAATGCTGCCATTTTTACTTACAGGTTTCTTTATTACAGCATATTCAAAATTAAGTGTAACTGGTGTTGCAATTTTTGCTTGTGTAGTTGCTTTTGTTTTAGCCGAACTTAAATTCAACAATAATAAAAACGTTAAGGACTCATTAGATCTTTGATGATAAGGGGGGAATTGTAATGAGTAATAAAACAGAACTAGCAAAACAAAAAGATCCAAATAAGTGGAAATACAGAAAATTTTTATGGCGTTCATGGGCAATTCAAGATTCTTGGAACTATGAAAGGCAAATGAATATGGGTTTTCTATATGGAATTGCTCCTATATTGGACAATATTTATAAGGATCCAAAGGATGATGAATTGAAAAAAGAAGCTTATAAACGTCATATGTCATTCTATAATTGCACTCCTCAGACAAGCTCATTTGTTTTAGGCTTATCTGCTTCAATGGAAGAGCAATATTATGAAGATAGGGAAAACTTTAATCCTGAATCAATTAGTGCAATAAAGACTTCACTTATGGGACCTCTGTCTGGAATTGGCGATTCTTTTTTTCAGGGAACTATTCGTATATTAGCCTTTGGTTTAGGTATTAATCTAGCAAAGCAAGGAAGTATTTTAGGTCCTATTTTAGCAATGCTCATTTCCATTATTCCATCGTACATTGTTACTTATTATGGCGGTAAAATTGGTTACTTAATGGGAAATAAATATTTAACAAAACTTTATAATGAAGGCCTTATGGATAAGGTGATGTACATGTGTTCTGTTGTAGGTTTAATGGTTATAGGATCAATGATGGCTAGTATGATTGGAATAACAACACCAATTAAATATGGCAGTAAATTTGTTTTACAAACTGTATTAGACAGCATTGCTCCACAAATTATTCCATTAGGATTAACTTTCTTTATGTATTGGCTTTTAAAAAAGAAAGTTTCAACAGGATGGATGCTTGTTATTTGTATTGCAGGTGGAATTATCCTAAGTGCACTTGGAATTTTTAAATAAGCTTAAGCTAATATTCCTTAAGAATATATTATATATAAAAAATATTAGGAGGTATTAATAATGACTTCAAAACAAATCATTAAAGAAATTAAAGAAAACCAAAAGGAAATTAAAAGTGTTATTTTTGTAGGCTGTGGTGCTTCAAAAGCAGAATTATACCCAGCAAAATATTTTTTAGATAGCAATGCAAAAAATATACGTGTTAGTCACTATACAGCAAATGAGTTTAATTATGCAACACCATCATCAGTAAACGAAACAGCTATTGTAATTGCAGCTTCTCTAGGTGGTACAACTCCTGAAACTGTAAAAGCTGCTGGTAAAGCTAAAGAACTTGGTGCTCATGTAATTTGCTTAACACACTCAGCTAATTCTCCTCTCACTAAAAATTCTAATTATGTTATCTGCCATCGCTTCAGTGAGAATTATGCAGCTAAACTTGAAAAAATGGGCTATGCTCTTGAATTATCAGTAGAAATTCTTGAACAATTTGAAGGTTATAAATATTATGAAGACATGCAAGCTGCTTTTAGTAAAATTTACGATTTAGCACAAACTTCTGCAGAATCAGCTATAGCAGATGCAAAAAAATTTGCTGAAGCTTACAAAGATGCTCCTCAAATTTATGTAATGAGCAGTGGAGCTACTACTGAAGTTGCTTACTCCACTTCAATTTGCCTAATGATGGAAATGCAGTGGATTAATTCTGGAACATTCCATTCAGGAGAGTTCTTCCATGGACCATTTGAAATAGTAGATAAAGATGTTCCATTTATTTTACTAATGAACGATGGAAGCACTCGTCCAATTGATGCACGTGCTTTAACCTTCTTACAACGTTTTAAAGCAAAAGTATCAGTAGTAGATGCTTTAGATTACGGTTTGTCTTCAGCAATTCCAAAAACTGTTATAGATTATTTTAATCCAATGTTAATTACAGCAGTATTCCGTGTATATGCTGAAGAACTTTCATATTCACGTCAACATCCATTAACAAAGAGAAGATATATGTGGAAATTACAATATTAAAATAAAACCATTATGGAAAACAAGGAAATCGATATTGTTCGGTTTCTTTGTTTTTTAATAAACGGTGACTTTCATATTTAGTAAATTATAACAAAAATTGTCATCTGTTATAATATATATTATTCAATAACCACTAAACAGAAGATAACTTTTTATTATAAGGAGGTGTGTTTATTTATGGGAGTAAATATATCTAATTATTTAAAAGAACTAACCAAAGAATTCAATAAAAAAGATATTAAAAATTTTTCTGCTAATTCAATCGCTGAAAACGTACGTTTAAATAGAAGTACTGTTAGTAGTTATCTTAATAAAGAGGTAAAACAAGGCACAATTATCAAGATTAAAGAATATCCAGTAATATTCTTGGACAAAGCTATATTTTCAAATTTATATTTTCCACCAATTCATAATGAATATAATACTCTGGAAGATTTATTAGGAGAAGATCCTAAAACACAAAAAAGAGATGTCTTGAGCAATGTAATTGGCTCTAAAGGAAGTCTAAAAGAGCAAATCGAGCAAATAAAAACAGCAGCACTTTATCCTGGTAATGGTCTTCCTATAATGCTTTTAGGTCCTAGTGGTTCAGGTAAAACATATCTTGCAAAGTGCATCTATAACTACTGCTTAGAACAAAAAATTATTAATAAGAACTCTGCGTTTATTTCTTTAAATTGTGCACAATACTACCATAACCCGGAACTATTGTCTAGTTTATTATTTGGTTATACTAAGGGCGCTTTTACCGGAGCAGATAAAGACAAAAAAGGTTTGATAGAAAATGCTGACGGTGGAATTTTATTTCTTGACGAAGTACACCGTTTAACGGAAGAAGGACAAGAAAAGCTTTTTACTTTTATGGATTCAGGAGAATATTCTCCTATCGGCGATAACAGCATTAAAAAAAGAGCTAAAGTACGATTGATTTTTGCTACTACTGAATCTATTCAATCAGCTTTTTTACCTACTTTTATTCGTAGATTACCTGTTATTATCAATATTCCAAGCTTTTCAGAAAGACCTAAACATGAAAAGATCCATTTAATTGATAACTTTTTTTTACAAGAAAGTAAAATTATGCAACGTATCATTCAGGTTTCTAAACAAGTAATTTCATTTTTACTTTTTAATAATTTCGAAGGTAATGTTGGGAAAATTAAAAATATTATTAAATACAGTTGTGGAAGCAGTTATGCAAAGATAAAAAATCAAAAAATAATTAAAGTCCGTATTTCTGATCTGCCAACCGGCAGTGTAGATCAGTTAAAAGAAAGCTTATATCATCAAATTTCTAATAGATATCAGGACAGAACCTATGATTTTACAAAACCAGAATTATTAGCAGCTAATAACAAAGAACAGGTAAATCTTAAATCAACCTATTTTCAATTTATAGATGGATTTAAGCGTCTTGAATCAGGTGGAATCACAAGCGAATATTACATTAATGATATGATGAATAATGTTAACTTGTTATTAGATGATCTAGTATTTAATTCACAAGTAAATAACAATGAATCTTTATTTTCAATACTAACTTTTAATATCAGATCAACCTTTAAATATATGGAAGAAAACTACGGTTTTGAGCAAGATGGAAATAAAATTATATCAATAGCACATTTGCTTTATTTTAAAGAAGAACGTGAAATTTTAATCAACCATTCAGAATGGTATAGTATTCGTCCAAAACTCATTAATTTTATTGATATGCATATGGGAAATAGTTTATGGCTAGCTAAACGTATGCTGTCACACTTAAGCGATAGATTAGATTTCCCGATTTTAGATGAAGATTTAATTTTAATTTCTTTCTATTTAAACGGCATGAATATACAGGATGTAAAAAATGAAATCAAAAGCATTATTCTAGCTCATGGCTACTCGACAGCAAGTAGTATAGCAAATGTAGCAAATAGAATGTTAAAGAAAAACTTTTTTCAAGCTATTGATATGCCAATTGATACTACAATTGATAATATTGAAAGTAAAATATTGGATTTCATTGATAATAACAACATAGAAAAAGGACTAATTTTATTAGTAGATATGGGCTCCCTATCTGAACTAAATGTTCGTTTAAAAAACAAGCTTAAAGGACCTTTATTATTGATAGATTTTGTTTCCACTCCTTTAGTCTTAGAAATTGGCAGTTTACTTCTGCAGAAAAAAAATATAGGCGAAATTAGTGAGCAATTTTTGAAGGGCATTAAAATTAACAAACAACTAGTTTATCCAGCAGAAAAAAAGAAAAAAGCAATTTTGACATGCTGTTATACTGGCATGGGGAGTGCAATTCAAATTCAAGAAATACTTCATAATAGTTTAAATCATTCGAGTCCTTTAGTCTCTATTGTACCTTATGATTATCGTAGATTGAAACAGAATAAGCAAAAAGAGCTGCCTTTTCAAATCTATGAAGTACTAGCTATCATAGGAACTGCTGATCCAAAAATTGAAGGGGTTCCTTACATTGGTTTAGACCATCTAATCAGCGGGGAAGATATTGAGGATTTTATTAACATATTAAATTGTAATTTTAAAATTAACGAAACACAATTGAAAAAGGATTTAGTATTTAAATTTTCACTAAAAAGAATTATTGGAAAGCTCACAATATTAGATGTAAATAAGGTACTAACTTTCGTACAAGATGCTGTTGATAAAATGGAAGAAAAGTTCGATATAAAATTATCTAATAATAAACGATTTTTATTGTACATTCATTGCTCCTGCATGGTTGAAAGAATACTCCGAAAAGAAGAAGTTGACATGCAAGAAGATATTAAAGAATTCATGCAAAAACAAAAAAGAAAAATGGAGATTATTCACTTTTCCTTTAACGAAATTGAAAAGGAGTATACTATAAAAATTTCAGATTTGGAAATTCGTCTAATTTGTGATATCGTATTTAATGATTAAATGGAGGTAAATATTTTGAAAAAATCAGTTGTTTTTGATATGGATGGTGTTCTAGTTAATACCGAATACTTTTATTTTAAAAGAAGGATGAAATTTTTTAATGAACTTGAAATAAGCCCAGGTTCAAAACAAATTGATGATTTCATAGGCTTAACCAACTCAATGATTTGGGAAATGCTAGTTCCAAAAGATACTAAAAGACGCAAAACCTTGCAAGAAAAATATGTTAAATACTGCAATGAGCATCCAGCTTATTTTCCCAAATTATTAAATCCTTCTGTAAAAAAACTTTTTAAAGAATTAAAAGATAAAAAAATAAAAATAGCTATTGCTTCTTCTTCAGCTAAAAGTGAAATTTTAAGAATGCTGAAAGAATGTGAACTTAAAACTTATGTTGATTTTGTAATAAGTGGAGATGAGTGTAAAAAAAGCAAACCAGATCCTGAAATTTACCGTTTGGCTACTAATGCTTTAAATTCACTTTCAGAAGAAGTACTAGCCGTTGAAGATTCTATGCTTGGAATCCGCTCTGCAAAATCAGCTGGTTTAACTGTAGCAGCTTTAGCACAAAAAGATTATTATGCTAATCAAACTGAAGCAGATTACAAAATCAATGATTTAATTGAAATAACTTCAATAATCTAAAAAAATTGCGAAGTAACAATGCTTATTCACATTAAAAAATTTCTATAAATCAAAGGTGAAATACCCATATAGACAAGAATTTTGGAGGTAAACATGAGTAAAATATTAGTGGTCTTTTACTCCTTTTCTAATACAACAAGAAGGTTAGCAGAAGAAATAGCCAAACAAACTGGAGGAGATGTTAGGGAACTAATTTCTGAAAAACACTATGCCTTCAATTATAATACAGCAACAAAGGAAGTAAGGCGTGAAATTGAGATAGGCTATATTGCCCTAAACTACTATCCGGCAATGAATCAGTTGCTTCCTATGATTACATTTTTTTAGGAACCCCAAATTGGTTTAAATCATTTGCTCCACCTATATTAAGTTTTTTAAAAGACGTTGATTTACATGAGAAAACCATTATTCCATTTTGCACTCATGGCGGTGGTGGCTTGGGACAAATTCAAATTAACATCAAGAAAGAATGCCCAAAATCAAGAGTCCTTTCTGGATTTGCAGCCATGAGTAATTTTGATAATCAGCAAGTTAAAAACTGGATTAAAAAATCGGTTTATAAAACCAATAAATTTAAAATATCTACAGAAGAAGATATTGCATTTAAAATAATCAAAAATGCAATAAGTCCATTAAATCCATTGAAAATACCTAAAATAAAGTGAAAGATTTTAGCGGTGCTTTGCATTAGCATAGTGACTATCTTTTTTCACCGCCATAAAGACAAAATAATCTTCTATTTCCCATATTTTCACTCCACCAAATATGGATATCAATTTATTTTTATACCAGTCTTTTCTTTTAGTGACCATATAGATTTTTCCACCAATGACTAGCCTGTTAAAGCCCTTTTCAATGAATTCCTTTGGGACATTGAAATCTGCATGATACGGTGGATTGGATAGTATCAATGAAAAATCTTTTTCTGGCAAATCTCTAAACCCATCACTTTGGTATACTTTAACTTCAGATACGCCATTTAGCAAAGCATTTTCTTTGGCGCATTTAACTGCTGCACTCATCTTATCTAACATGACTACATTAGAAGTACCTATAGTTTTGGCCGCTAAAACACCTACTACGCCATAACCACATCCTAAATCTAATACCCTGTCACCTTCAGTAAAATCTACTACAGACAACATTGCTAAAGTACCCTTATCAATACCTTGAGGTGAAAAAAGCTCAGGTACCACTTTAAACTTCATATCGATATTTTTAACTTTAGCACTGATTATAAAACTTTTGTTCACAATATATTCCTCCAATTATATCCACCTACACGTTGAATATTTCTATATAACACCTAAGAGTATTAATTTCTTTCTTAATTTCACTATACTCTTTTTCTTTAATTTTATAAAGTTTATTCCAGAAAAACACGTAACCAGAAATTAATCAACCTTATTAACATATTCTCGGCAACATCTCACCGTCTAAAGTATTTAGAATTCTTTCGCCACCAAATGAATTTTCTACATACACAATACGTTCCGAATCCTCGGTAAAACTTCCTATAATACTTGCATCTTTGCATTGTTTTAAGCTGCGCAGCCTGCCCAAAATCTCTTTAGCAACTTCACTTTTCGCTACAATTATAACTCGTCCCTCGCATGCCATATAAAGTGGATCTAAACCTAACATCTTGTTTACTCCCTGTACCTCTCTTAAAATTGGAATATTTTCCTCTACAAGTTTTATACCTAACCCCGATATGCTTGAAATTTCATTTAATATTGTAGCAATTCCCCCTCTAGTTGGATCCTTCATTATTTTCACAAAAGGATAATATTCTTTAATTGCCTCTACAATCTCGTAAACTGAAGCACAATCGCTTTTAATATTGCTCTTTACATCCACACCATATCTTTCAAGCGTTATAGCTGTGCCATGATCTCCTATATTTCCACTTACAATTATTTTATCTCCAGCTTCAATCTTCTTCATTTCGTAATTGTTTTGTATAACACCAACTCCAGCAGTATTTATAAATATTCTATCTGCAGAGCCTTTCTCAACCACCTTTGTATCTCCCGTTACAACTTTGACACCTAAAAGTTTGCATTGTTTTGCCATTTCCTCAACTATTAAATCGAGGATTTCTATTGAGAAGCCTTCTTCTATTATAAATCCTGCGCTTAAATATAATGGTTTTGCTCCAGATACAGATAAATCATTTATAGTTCCACAAACTGCAAGCTTTCCAATGTTGCCTCCCGAAAAAAATAAAGGCTTTACAACAAATGAATCTGTAGTAAATGCCATTTTGCCACTATTTACATTAAATAAAGCAGAATCTATTCCACTAGTTAATATGCTGTTATTAAAGTGCTTATAAAAAATATTTTCTATTAATTCACTTGTATATTTACCACCATCACCATGAAATAATTTAATTGTTTTATTCATAGTTTTCCCCCCTGTATCTAAAATAAATAGAGCATGATCCCTCTGAAGATACCATGCATGGTCCAATTGGATGAGATGGAGTACACTTTTTACCAAAGAAGCTGCAATCACTTGGACACTTTTTCCCTAATATAATTTCACCGCATACACAGCTGTTTTCTCGATTTTCTTTTATTGATAGTTCAAATTTTTTTAACGCATCAAATTCTTCGTAACCTTTGTTTAGATATAAACCAGATTTATTAATTTTTCCAATTCCCCTCCATGTACAATCATCTTTTAAAAAACAGCTTTCAATAATTTCCTTTGCAAATAAATTTCCACTTGAAGTCACACAGGTTCTGTATAAATTTTCAAACTTACTTTGCTTTTGACTTATTAAAAAATATATTGCAGATAAAATATCTAAGCTTTCAAAACCAGTTACGACTGCTGAGATATCATATTGTTCCTTAATAAATTTAAAGTAATCAGCTCCAGTTATGACTGCTACATGTCCTGGACATATAATTCCATTCACTCCACACTCTTTATCATTTAATATAGTCTTCATAACTGGTTTCATAATCTTTAAGCCACTTAAAATAGAGAAATTATTAATATTGCTTTCTTTTGCTCTTTTCACAGCAAGTCCTATTAATGGAGCAGTAGTTTCAAATCCAACAGCTAAAAAAACAACCTCAAAACTTTCATTCTCTTTTGCAATTTTAAGCGCATCTAAAGGAGAATATATTATTTTTATCCTTTTGCCTTTTTGCCTCTTATCTATTAAATTTTCTTCGCTGCCTTTTACTTTCATCAAATCTCCAAAGGTTGTTAATATAATATTCTCCTTATTTAGAAGTTCAATTGCTGCATCTATATAACCTTCCGAAGTAACGCAAACTGGGCAACCTGGTCCTGATATTAAATTTATCTTTGGATAAAATAAATTTCTTATCCCCATTTTTGATATACTTTGTGTATGTGTACCGCATATCTCCATTATATTAAATTCTTCTACATTAGAATTCTTAATTTTATTAACAAGGTCAAGTACAATTTCTTTTTTGTTCATTTTCCACTTCCTCTTGGAATACTTTTTCCAGATAATCAAAATACTCATTATCAATTTTTTCTATTCCAAAACCCGCATGTATTAAAATATAGTCATTTACATGCGGATTTTCTATAAGTTCAATGTCTACACTTTTTTCTATTCCCATAATATCAACCTTTGCTAAATTTTCATTAATAGATTTAATTTTTCCTGGTACTGCAAGACACACTTTAATCACCCCACTTCAGAGCAGATAGTAGAGAGTAGAATGACGGATGATTTATCCTCCTTACGTCGTATAAGTCTTAAAACTTATAATTTTAGCTTCGCTAAAGAAATATACTATGGTTTTGGGCTTAAGCCCATTAGATTTTAAATTTTGTGCTTCAGCAGAAAATTAACCTTCACTTTACTCTCTACTCTGTTTTTTAGTTACTGCTTCTGCTACTGCAATTTGCCCAAATGAAATACCGCCGTCATTTATTGGCGTTTTTGAGTTGAAGAAAACTTCTAGTCCGTTATTTTTTAGTTCATAATATACTGCCTTAAGCAAATGCTCATTTTCAAATACTCCTCCACTTAAAACTACCTTTGATATACTATATATTTTAGACAACTTTAAAACTAAATCACAAGTGAGTTTTGAAATGGTATTATGGAATTTAGCCGATATAGTACCTTCGTTAAGTTTGCAATTTATATCATTAAGTACTCCTTGAAGTATATCTTTAATTTCTATTAAAAAAACATTGTTTTCATTTCTTATTTTGTATTTATAAGTTTCCTTTACATTTTCATCTATTATATTCTCTAAAGCTATGGCTGCTTCCGCATCGTATGTAATAAAATTTTTAAGGCCTATTAAAACTGCAATACAATCAAAAAATCTTCCTAGACTCGATGATTTATAGCAGTTTAGTGATGAATTTAAAGCCTGTATAGCCGCATCTAGTATGTTCTTATCAATATTTTTTATAAATTTACCATCATACCCGCAAAAATACAAATAACTTACAGCACATCTCCAAGGCTCTCTTATTGCTGCATCCCCTCCCTGAATATCTACATATTCGAAATGTCCTACCCTATTAAAGTCCGCTCTTGTCCCAATGAAGAATTCTCCTCCCCATATATTTCCGTCTAGTCCAAAACCAGTTCCATCATATATAACTCCAATAACCTTTTCTGAAATATTGTGTTCTGCCATACAACTAACCATATGTGCATGATGATGCTGTACCCTTATTTTTATTCCTTCTTTTTTATAAGCACTTGAAACATAAAGAGGATGCATATCATACACCCATATCTTAGGATTTACATCCAATATTCCAGTTAAATGCTTTATAACATATTGATAGTTTCTATAACAATTAAAGTCCTGCAAATTGCCCAAATATTGGCTTGTATAAACATAAGAATTTTTGGAAATGGAAATGCTGCTTTTTTCTTGTGCCCCTAAGGCAACAATATTATCTTGTACCTCCATATGTTCTGCCGATGGTGCATAGCCTCTTCCTCTTCTTATAATGCATTCTTCCCCATTAAATACTTTTACAACTGAATCATCAATTGGAACATAAATTTCTCTATCATGCATTAAAAAATAATCTGCTACATTTTTAAGATTTTTAAGTGCGCTGCTGTTTTTATATTCAATTGGGCATCCACTTATATTTCCACTAGTCATTATGAGCACATCTAATTGCTCTAGCAGTAAATAGTGTATTGGAGTATACGGAAGCATAATACCAAGCTTTTTTTGTCCTTGTGCTATATTTTCTGGGAGATCTATATTTTCTTTTTTTCTCAAAATTACAATTGGTCTCTTGCTGCTCTTTAAAATCTCTTCCTCTTTTTCATTTACCTCACAAAATTCTCTTACGGTATTTATATCCTTCATCATAACTGCCAAAGGCTTACTTGGTCTCTTTTTCCTATTTTTAAGTTCACCTATAACTACTTTATTTCTTCCACTGCAAACTAAATGAAAACCTCCTATTCCTTTTACTGCGACTATCTTACCATTTTTTATGAGCTCAATAGTTTCATCAATTACATCTTCACATTTTTGAATTTCACCCTTATTATTAATAATAACCAATGAAGGACCACATTTCTGGCAGCAGTTGGTCTCAGCATGAAATCTTCTATCTCTTGGAGTAGTGTATTCATCCTTGCAGCTGCTGCACATTTCAAAACTGTTCATAGTTGTTCTTCTTCTATCGTAAGGCAGTTCTTTTATTACAGAATAACGCGGACCACACTTAGTACAATTTGCAAAAGCATACCTATATCTCTTTCCCCTTTTATCCATAATATCCTTAAGACAATTTTCACAAGTACCCATATCTGGTGGTATAAATTTTACTGTATCACTTTCCTTAGAACTTCTTTTTATATTAAAATCATCATAATGTAAATATTGTAAGGATACACATCTTACCTTATTTACAACCGCCGGAAATGGTGGATTTTTGACAACTTGAATTACAAACTTCTTGACATTACATATATCTCCAGTTAAATCAATAGTAACAGCTCCACCAGAATTATTTACCCATCCAGTTATTCCATATTTTTTAGCGGCATTATATACAAATGGTCTAAAACCAACGCCTTGAACTATTCCGTATATGTTTATTAAATATCTTTTTTCTGGATTATCCTTCAGCTAAGTCACCCTCTATATTTCTAATAATTGCAGTTTCATCTGGCAAATCGCCAATTTCTATTTTTATCTCTGTGCAAGCATCTATTAGACCATCATTATAACTTCTAAGATATTCAAAAAGATTATTAGAATTTACGTGACTATCCTTGTTTACAATAACAGCCATTTTATTTACTTTTGTAATTTTTCCCCGTTTGCAGCACTCGGCAAGTCCCTGTGATATCTTACTTAACAATATAGTGTCATGCATAAAACCATCTCCTTATTTATTTTATTACTCCTACTTTAGGTAGTCCCTCTAATATTTTTATTCCGCCTTCATGACAAGAATTAAACTGCTTGGTTAAATCATTTCCAGCATATAAGCCAAAATGAGTTCCCCCTCCCCAGGATGGAACCAAACTTAAGTCATATACTATTCCATCAACAGCTACATATGCAGGAATTCCATTAGTCCCATTGTATTTTGAAAGTTCCTCCAAGGTAAATTGCCTCTCATTTTGTCTTAATTTATCGTAGTTCATTAATTTTTCAACTTCATTTCTTATAAGGTTTCCATAGTAATTTTTTAGATATGGGCATGATGTCTTCATCATATACGATGTATAATGGTCAATTTTGTTTAATATCTTTTTCAAGCCAATCCCTCCTAGATTCTAGAAGTAATTTCTTTAAAAACATTTTTTGAAATTATATCAATATTATCTTTAAGTATAATACTTAAGCCATACTTGAAATCAATCTCTGCTACTTCAATACCTATAATATATCCCTTAACAGCTTTAAAGTATAACTTTACTAAATCCATTACGCTGTAACCATGTTGGCTATAATTCTTCTTTTTATGTTCATATTTTTTTAATGAAGTTACAGTTATTTCTCCTGGTTTTGTGCCATAATAAACTGCATCTATAAAAAATACAAAGTCACCATCCTCTATTGAAGAAATTGCATATCCAAGATCTGTCTCTCCTATTACAACTCCTATATTTCTTTTTATAAGTTTTTTCTTAAGTTTTTCTAAAACCACAATAGCAACACCATCATCCTCCATCAAAGTGTTTCCCACTGCAATAACCTTGATTTTCATACTATTACCTTTATATCAATTGGCTCATATTTATCACTTATCAAATGAGTTGCACAAGAAACGCATGGATCAAAAGATCTCATGATTCTTCCAACTTCCACAGGCTCTTTTATATCTTTTATTTTTGTTCCAATTAAGGCTTTCTCTCCAACTCCAAATCTGCCTTTTTCATCCTTTGGACTCATGTTCCATACAGTTGGTGTTATGATATTGTAATACTTTATAAGCTTATTTTCTATTTTAACCCAATGCCCCAAAGCTCCCCTTGTAGTATCTGTTAAGCCAATGCCAAAGCTCTCATCTGGAATATCATATATTCCTTGATCATTTGAAAGTAATTTAATTCTCTTTGTTAGAGCTTCCATAATTCCTATTATCTTTTTAGTTTCTAGTACTCTTGCCACATTTCTATCCATACAGGAGCTTCCACCATTATATTCACCGGAAAGCTTCAATCTAGCCAAAGGACCAACCTCCATAGAATATCCAGCATAATTAGGTGATTTAATAAAACTATATGCTTTTTCCTTAGTTAAATTAATTTCATCGACATTATTTTCCGATGGATTCTCATTTTGTTTATCACTGACATACCAACTATGAAGTATATTTTCTGTTATTTTATTTTTATCAAAAACTTGGCTTTTCCCATCAATTATTACTCCTGGCTTTACATAACTTATTTCAGAATCAGTATAATTATCAAAAACACCATAACTCATAAAATTATTATAGGCTTCACCCATTTTAAAATAGTCTGAGTAATACTTAGAAATGGCTTCCATATCAGCTATCATAATATTATTAATAAATTCTTTTAATTCTAATATTATTGATTTAACCTTTTCTAATTTATATGAATCTATATTTACTGTAACTCCACCAACAAAAATGCCATGTGAGTGAGGAGCCTTTCCCCCAAGTACTGCTAACCCCTCGTGTGCCAATCTACTATATTTAATACTTTGAATACTGTGGGTTGCAATGCTTTTACTTTCTTCTTCAGGAATTCTATAATCATTGTATTGAGTTGAATAAAGCGGACTCACCTGAGGCATCCTTACGTAACTTGGAATTGTTAAATTGTAAAATTGCCTCAAATGATTTTGAATAAACTCAAACCCATGAATTAAATCCCTTATATATAGATCATTTAGACTTACCTGAACCTTTAATGCATCTTCCAATGCCATTGTAGATGCTATTGCATGTGCTGTAGAGCATATTCCACAAATCCTCTCAGTAAAATATATCGCATCTAAAGGCCGCCTCGTCTTAAGCATCTTTTCAAAGCCTCTAAATAAAAGACCACTTGTTTCAGCATCTATAATTGTATTTTCCTCAACTTTCACCTTAGTTTCTAAGAATCCACTAATTCTAGTTATAGGATCAATTGTAATTGTCTTTTTCATATAACCCTCCATTATCTCAGAGAACAAAGTACAAAATACAGAGTACAATGAATGTGGCTTTATCCTCCTTCCATTGGATAAAGCTTTAAATTTAAAATGCTCAGCTTCACTCTACTCTCTACTCTGTCTTATAAACGGTTCCATTCCATCAGGAAATCTTGAACTCGCACATCCAATACAATTGGTGTTATCTTGAACTGGCCAATTTACATATCCATTCCACTTTCTTCTTGGACAATCTGTTTTAGTTACAGGACCCCTACAGCCTAATTTAAACATGCATCCATCTTCACCAAATTTTTTTGCGAAAATTCCTCTATCAAAATATCCTCTTCTTGTGCAATTGTCATGAATAGTTGACCCATAAAATAAGATTGGCCTACCTTCACTATCAAGCTTAGGCATTCCAAAAGCAGCTAAATGTGCAATAGTTCCAACAACCCAATCTGGATGACAGGGGCATCCTGGCAATTTTATGACCTCACGACTTAATACATCTGCTGCACTTTTACTTAAAGATGGATTAGGTTTAGCTGCGGAAATGCCTCCATTAGATGCACAAGTTCCCACAGCTAAAACATACTTTGCTTTTTCTCCAGCCATTTTTACAGCCTCTAATGCCGTAATGGATTTTCCATTATAATTAGCCACTATATTATAGGCACCATTTTCCTTAGTAGATACAGCACCATCAAGCAACAATATAAATTCAGTATTTAGTGTATCTAAAAAAGTTTCAAAAGCAAATTCTCCCTCTGAAGTCATCAGTGTATTGTTATAAGTTAAATTAACTAACTGTTTTAAAATGTAATCTAATCCTGGATTTTCGCTATTAAAAAAAGAAATGATATTTCCTGAACACCCAGTCACTTCAAGCCACATGGCATTTAACTTTTTTACTTGGCCATCATTAATTAACGCTGATGCTTCCTGAGCTAGACTTTTTGCACTTAACTCTTTTTCTTTGATCATTGGACATTGACTTTTGATATTTACACTCATAATTACTCCATAAATTAATGATACATCTATACTATTTATATATTTAACTTGTTTTTAATATGCCTATATTATATTCAAACTACATTATTTCAAATAAAATTTAGGGTTACATTCCCAAATGACAAAGCTTTTGGAATGTAACCCTTACATCTATCTAATTAATTTTGTTTTATTTCATTCATTTCTGCGGCTGTCGCCTTTAGCTCTTCTGAGCTTGCTATAATTTCTTCACTAGTAGCTGCAGTTTGATTTATAGCTTCCGTGATAGTATCAAATTTACCTATAGTATCTTTTACTGAGTCCATAACATCCAGGTTAAATTTAGCCACACTATCAGTCTTGTTTAGTAATATATACATTAAATCATTCATGTCATTTATATTTTCTCCGATCTGTTTCAGCCTTTCTATTACTTTCATTGTATCATCTACAGTTGAACTTGCTATTTCTCTACCAGATGATACTTTTTCATTATTTTTAGAAATTGACAGTTTAACTGTATCTATTTCATTTTTGAATTCATTAATTATAGTTGTTATGTTTTCAAGTGATCCTCTTGTATTCTCAGCAAGTTCTCTAACTTCATTAGCTACAACTGCGAATCCTTTACCAGCTTCCCCTGCCCTTGCCGCCTCTATACTCGCATTAAGTGCTAATAAATTTGTCTCTTCTGCAATATCATTTATATTAGATATTATTCCATAGACTTCATTGGACTTTTCTTCAAGTTTTACAACTGAAGCATAGTTATGCCCTGAACTTTTATCTATGATCTCAATTATTTCAAGCAACTTCTTTAAAGCCTCTTCATTTTTGTTTGACATATCAATTAAATTTGATGAGTGCTCTTGAAGCATTTTAGTTTTTGAAGATACTCCCTTATTTACATCTAATAGTTCATCCAATATCTTTGTATTTTTCGTTGATTTTTCTAATACTCCGTTGGTACTATTACTTATGTATTGGCTATTTGATGCGATTTCCTGTATTCCGCTATTTTCCTCTTCAATAGCAGCCGCCAATGCGTCACTTGAATTTAATATAATTTCTGCAAATTGTGATATTTTATTAAAAAGACCAGAAACCTTCTTATTTTTTTCATTTACTTCCTTTTCCTCAGCATCAACTTTCTTAAGTATATCGCTTGCTAGATATGTGAGCAGCAAGATTCCAAATGATACAAAACATATAACAATAGATCTTACAACAGTTTCTCTTAAAATAAACTGCTTGTCTGGTACAAAAAAAGAATCTATTTTAAATAAAATAACATTACATATTAAACTTAGTGCAATAGATAATACTACCATCTTAACATCTAAAAACAATGCTGCTAAAACAATAAAGTAGAACACTAAAACCCAAATCTCTTTCGATGGTGTCAATACGCTTAAAAATATATAATTTATGTAACATATTAAAATTAATATCATATTTAAAGCCTTAAAATACTTTTGCCATTTTTCAGGCTTGGTTGTTTGTTTATACATAAAAATTAATACAATTAATTCTATCGCTATAACACCTGCAAATATAAAAAGATTATTCCATTTCATTTCTCTTCCACTATAAACGCCTATAAGCCTTAAAAGCATAAGAAAAAAATCAGCTGAAATTACACTTATTGAATACAATATTACTACTATTTTCAAAACTTTTTTTTGATATTTGACTACTAGCCTTGTACTATTTTCCATAAATTATCCTCCAAACTCTTAGCATTTGTATAAAACAGCAGACATTGTATATCCTACAGCTACTGAACAGAATATAATAAGATCTCCTTTTTTAAAGCCTTCTATTTTTAATCTATCATCTAATGCCATAAAAGGGCTTGTACAGCCAGTGTAACCATACTTATAGCCTACAAAAGTAGATTTTGAAAGTTCAACTCCCATTTTCTCCAATGTTAAATCTAAGTCACCCTTTGAAAATTGTGACATAAAGTAATGGCTTATATCTTCCGGATTATAATCATTATCATTTAGCAATCCAGTTAAGAGTTTTACCCATTCATCGGATAAAATATCAAAGTCAAATGGTTCCCACATAAACTTTTTATCATATTCTTTGATTTCGCTTTTTGTAATTTTAGATAATCCACATACTGGGAATCTCGTGTATCTATTAAAAGATGAATCAGTTAAAACTTTATAATCAAGCATTCCTCTTTCTTCTTCTTCTTCCTTTACCTCTAGAACCACAGCAGCTCCACCATCAGAAAAACATGCATAGCCAACTATATCATCTTCTCTAGCAAATGGACTCATTAACATTGCGCCAACAACCAAGAATCTTTTATACTTTTTATCAGTCTTTAAATACCTTGAAGCAACATCTATTCCCGTTATCATTCCTATGCAATTGCTATTCACATCAAACACATTTGTTGCATTTTTAGCATCTAGACCATCTCGAATCAAAACTGCACAACAAGGCAAAAGATACTCCGGAGTATCTGAAACTGATATAATCCCGTCAATATCAAGTGCCGTTAAATTTGCATTATCTAAAGCTTTCTTCGCTGCCTCTAATCCCATACTTAAACTGGTATCATCCTTTTCTCCTAAAGTCCTAGTATTTCTTCCTAATCTTTCAGTTAAAATTTCGGCTTGTCTAGACATTCCGTATTTTTCAAAATGTTTTTTAAAATACTCGTTTTCAACTATTCTTTTAGGATGATATGTGCCTACTCCAACAATATGAACATTTCTATACATGTAAAGTCTCCTTCTTTATATTTTCATAAAATAACAAATGGCATTACTAATTACTTTTTCGTTTATTTAATCAAAAAAATAATATATCTGGTAAAAATAATTCTTTTACCAGATATTGATGTATTAGCACTAAAGATAAATTACAAACACAGCTTCCTTTAGTTCATTAAAAATTAATGCTTATAAACTTATCAGCATGCTCGGCTATAAACTGCATAAATGCCATACCCATTGCAAAAAAACTTAAAAACACTGATAAAATTATAGCTCCTGTATCATATTTAATATTTTCATCTTTATTCATTATATAAGCAGTAATTATTTCAATTCCTATAAAGATTAAAATAAGAGGCCAAAGCGATAATATAAAATAGTAATTTATGCTAGGAAAAAATATTTTTAGCAAATACAATACACCAAAGATTATAAGCAATAATCCCGTCGTAAATGTGCCTACTCTATGTTTTCTATTCATCACTATCGCTCTCCCTTTTTTTTCCTATAATAAGCTTTATTCCTATAATAATTATTGCAGCGCTTATTACTATTCTAGGGACAATTCTTGACACGTTAAAAATAACCTCATATATTTCCTGTGGTATAAATTGGCTTAAAGTGTTCATAAAAGTATTCCACAACGCATAGCATCCTAAAATTAAAATCACTATTCCTACAAATAATCTTCTTTTCTTAAGTATATTATTGTCAAATTTCAGCATATCATCAGCATTTAATAAATATCTATCCTTAATATTCAAAAATTCCTCTTCTCTTAAATTACACTTATTTAAGCAATCAAAGAATGCATAACACCAAATCAAAAGAGCAATATAAAGAAGTGAGCCTATATTTAAAATATTTGCAAGAAATACAACGAACAAAAACTCTGCCATAAACGAAATACCTATTTTCATAAATCCCAAATACATGTGCCCCGCCCCTGGAAAAAACGAAAAAATGAAAGCCAAAAATTTACTTTTTTTATTTTGCATGCTTAAAAACCTCCATATTAATTATTTTCTGAGAAAAATCAGTTAGTTTAGTATTAATGGAACTTACTATATTTAAATTCGGAGTATTCACATATTTTTTCATGTGCTCATTACTAACAATGTTAAATATATTTGAAAAAGTAATTACAATTGCAACACAAACTGCAATTCCCACTTTAAACGAATAAAACATAAAATCCCTTCTAACTTGTTTATTTTTTTCTATTTTACTTTGAACTTCCTCTTCAAAACCTAAAGGAACATTTACAAGTTCATTATCATCAAAGCTATTTGCAAAGCAATCTGCACACTTTTCGCAATCACAAATATGTTCAGATACTAAAAGCATATCATCATCACTTAAATTTCCTATTTTTAATTTTTCTATAGTCACTACACTTAAATGACCATTTTCATCAAATAATGTACTTTTCATATAACTTCCTCCTTCCATAAAGCTTTAAGCAATTTTTTTGCTCTATAAAGCTGAGTTTGAAGAGTTTTTAGATTTTGAGCTGTATTTTTAGATATATCTGACAGCTTAATATTTTCACAAAAATAACTTAACGCCACCGTCTTGTAAGGTTCTTTTAGCTTGTTACATAAATTTTTTATTTTGTCTGCATCATACTTTTTCATAACAATATCTTCAGGTAGATCTCCACAATCCTCCAAATACTCACAATCATCATCAGACAAGTTATGTACTGCCCTTGCAGGACTTCTAAGAAAATCTTTGCATTTATTTGCAGCAATTTTAGTAATCCAAGCCTTAAAATTTTCACCATCAAACTTTTCATAGTTTTTATAAGCAGTTAAAAAAGTTTGCTGGGCTAAATCTTCAGCATCAAAGTAATTTTTAGTAAAGGATAAACAAATAGTAATGATTAACCGCTCGTACTTTTTTATATAGTTTGCAAACTGTTCATTTTCAATGATTATCACCGCCTTTTTTATCCTTACACTTATTATAACGATTAAGAAATAAAAAACACTTCAATGAAAATCAAATAAACTATCTATCTTCCGGTTCAACATGAACAATAACATGTCTTACATTAAAATCTCTTTTGAGAACCATTTCTACTTGCTCTGTTGTCTTATGGCTTTCACCAACTGTTAGCCTTGGATCGACAGCTATTACAATGTCTGTCAAAATGTTATTTCCATGAACCCTAGCCTTTATGTCTCTAACTTTTTTAACTTCTTTAATTGAATTTATACTTTTAACCATTTCATCTAGCTTATTCCTATCAAAACCATCAGTTAAATTATGCACAGACTCCTTAAAAATTTCATACCCAGTTTTGCATATTATAATTCCTACAATTATTGATGCTGCTGGATCTATCCATGGGTATCCAAATTGTGAAGCTATTATTCCAACGGCAGCTCCAATACTTACAAGGGCATCTGAAAGATTATCCTTTGCTGCTGCCATTAAGGCCTGACTATTTATCTTAATTGCAGTTTTTTTATTATACACATAGACAAAATATATTATTGCAGCGCAAATAACCGCAATTACCGCTGAAGTTATCTCAGGAGCTTTAGCCTTGAAAAAAACAGCTGAATAAATCCCATTATAAATTACATCAATACCTACTGCTATCATTATAATAGCGGCCACTAGGGCTGCTATTGTTTCAGCCCTCAAATGACCATAGCTATGATCTTCATCAGCAGGCTTTCTAGCTATCTTGAGACCAATTATGATAGCCAATGATGATATTATATCTGTTGAATTGTTGAGTCCATCAGCCGTAAGAGCTTTTGAATGAGTTAGATATCCCATAAAAAGCTTTAAGGCTGATAAAATTATATATACTATTAAACTAATGCTTGCACCTCTTTGCGCAATTTTAAGATTTTTATAATTTTCTTCCATAACATTACTCCTTAAAAGTTTATACAGTTATTATTCCTATAAATTTTTAAAATAAAGCTAGATAAAAAAAATGTTGATAAAAATTTATGTCATTATAGATGAGCTTTGTTTTAAATAAGTAATTTCTTTTGTCCCTATTTAAAACAAGGACTAAAATAAATAATTGTGAATTATATGATTGTACACAAAAAAAAATTATGCTATTATAAGGATAATTAATAATTTTTTAGTCGTTTCACGAATTTATAGCTAAATCATCTAAAATTCAAAAGATTATTTAAGAATATATCACAAAAAAACTAAGGAGGCAAAAATATGAGTACAAAAACTTTTTTTAAAGGTGCTACCCTTATATCAGGAACAGGAAGTGCTGCAATAAAAAATTCAGGCTTACTTATAGAAAATAATAAAATAAAAAAGGTAAGTTCTGCTGATGACTTTCATTTAGAAAGCAATACAACAATTGTTGACTTATCCGGAAAAACCATAATGCCTGGAATGATTAACTGTCATGTACATATAACTATGGAACCAGTTGGTGATCCATTCGCGCAAAAACAATCTGATGCTACAATTGCTTTTCATGCAGCTGCAAATGCGAAAAAATATTTAAAAGCCGGTGTTACATATGTAAAAGATATGGGAGCCCCAAATTTTATAAACATAGATATTAGAGATGCTGTTAACAGTGGTCTTATTGAAGGTACAAGAATCCTTGCATGTGGTAAATGCTTAACCATGACAGGTGGACATGGCTGGCAAATGGGAAGAGAATGTGACGGCGTAGACGAGGTAAGAAAAGCTGCAAGAGAACAACTTAGAGCAGGCGCTGATTTTCTAAAAATAATGGCAACAGGCGGCGTTATGACTCCAGGTGTAGAACCAGGTTCACCACAGCTTAACCAAGATGAAATAGAAGCTGCTGTTATAGAAGCTCACAAAGTAGGTAAGAAAACCTCAACTCACGCACAAGGTGCTACAGGAATAAAAAATGCTGTTTTGGCTGGCATTGATTCTGTAGAACATGGAATTTATTTAACCGATGAAATTATTGATCTTATGTTAAAAAAAGGAACATATCTAGTTCCTACACTGAATGCTCCATATTTTATTGTTGAAAATGGTATAGAAGCCGGCATACCAGCTTACATGGTAGAAAAATCAAAGCGCGTTATTGAAGATCATACAAGAAGCTTCCAAAGAGCAAAGGCTGCTGGCGTAAAAATTGCTATGGGAACTGATGGAAGCACTCCATTTAATGGACCAGAAAAAACTGCTTTTGAATTAAATCTAATGGTTAAAGCTGGATTAACTCCTATGGAAGCAATAGTTGCCTCAACAAAATCTGCTGCCGAACTTTTAGGAGTTGATGCTGATTTTGGTACTCTTGGAACTGGAAAAACTGCTGACTTTATTGTATTAAACGAAAATCCTCTTCTTAACATTGATACTTTAATGAATGTTGCTGAAGTTTATAAGGATGGTAAAAAAATAATATTTTAATTTTCAAATAAGAAATGAGTTACACTCTAATGAATGTAACTCATTTCTTATCATTTTTGTATAAAATCGAAGCCGCCTGTGATTTTTTATAATCCAAATTCCACTGCTTATATTTGCTGTCATTGCGATGATTTACAAGCTTAAAGTTTTCTTTTAAAAATGCACCAAAATCTTTAGTAACCTTATCAGCTCCCCATATATTTAAATGACTGGAGTTGTTCATATCATTTTTAAAATCAAAGTTTATTGCTTTTAACTTATCCTCATCATTGTAATCTACAACTGGAATATTATTCTTTTGGGCAATTTCCTTCACCTTATTAACCATCTTCTGCGGATCTTGCACCCAATTTTTCATTTCTTTTACGCTTTGGTAATCATAAGGAGTATCAATAAAAACTAGTTTAAATCCTTCAGACTTGGATAATTCAATAATTTTGTTTAAGTATTCTCCCGTTTTAGCCGGTATTTCTGATGTTTCAGAAGTTTTTACCACCTTTGAATTATTTTTTCCATACCTAAGAGTTCCAGCCTCAAAACCTTTCTCATAATAGTATTTAGAGGCATCATAATTTATGTCATCTGAAGTTAGTTCTTTCCATCTTTCATGATACTCTAGTATTGGAAATATATAACTAATTCTTGTCTTAAATGGTATGCAATTTTCAATAGCATCAAGCTTATTACGAGAAAATTTCATATTATCAAGTACATTTCTTATATAACCTTCATCACCATATTCATCTGTCAATCCTAAATAGTAAAGATCAACTACCACTATAGGATTTTTATGAACTTTTAAAACTTCCTTTAATAAATAATATGTAACATCTATAGGCTGACCACCTGTTGCATAATTATAACTTGTTATTCCATATTGATGCCATAAAACATTTGGATCAATACCGCCATTCATATGGCTTGACCCCATTAACACTACATCGTAGCTATCATTAGTGTTCTTGTATAATCCATCAATTAATTTACCTCTTTGACTTGTTTTTACCACAAATATAGAATTTACAATAATCATAATAAAAATCAATAATACAACAAAAGTTAAACCTTTTATAATTACTTTTTTAACCACAGGTATTCCTCCTAAAATTGAAAATATATAAACTGCTGAGGATTGTATTCAGGTCCATAAACTCCAAATATTATTATAATTACCACAATCGCTAAATATACAGACCATCTTGCTGCTATGTTTTTATCCTTCAGTTCTTTGTATAAAATATTCTTCCTCTGTAAAAAGTTCACTGCAAGAATTACAGCTATACCAAGCAAAGAAATGATAAACTCTTTATAAGTAAGTCCTAAATTATAAAGAGAACCATCTGTAAATACCCAAGGATTAAAATAAAACATATTTTTTATTAACTTAACAGCTGTTGAAAGGGTATTAGCTTTAAAAAATATCCATGCAAAGTCCACAAGTATAAAAGTTATTAAAACTTGAGAACATTTATACCAAATAGCCTGATCATTAATTTTTAATTTTTGTACCACTTTATTTTTTAATGGCTCTAAAATCTTTTCTACAACTTGATAAACTCCATGTAAAGTTCCCCAAACTATAAAATTTAAAGCAGCTCCATGCCATAGTCCACTAACAATAAATACAATCATAATATTTCTATAATTTTTTATTTTACTGCACCTATTGCCACCAAGTGGTATATAAAGATAATCCTTGAACCATGAGCAAAGTGTAATATGCCATCTCCTCCAAAATTCTCTCACTGATTTTGAAAAATATGGTCTTTCAAAATTTCTTGTAAGCTCAAAACCTAAAACTCTTGCTACTCCTATTGCCATATCTGAATATCCTGAAAAATCGCAATAAATTTGAAATGTAAAGAATATAGATGCAATAACTACATTGAATCCCTTATAAGTATCCGGATTAGAAAACACTGTATCTACTAATTTACTTAACCTATCTGCAACTACTAATTTTTGAAAAAGACCCCACAAAATTAAAAGTAACCCACTTTTTACTTTTTCATAATTAAATGAATGTTTTGCTTCAAATTGACTAAGCATATGTTTTGCTCTTTCTATAGGTCCTGCAAGCAATTGAGGAAAAAATGCTATAAACAGTGCATACTTGGCCAAATTTTTTTCTGCTTTTATTTTCCTTCTATACACATCTATAATATATCCTACTGCCTCAAAGGTATAAAATGATATGCCTACAGGTAATGCAAGTCCTAATTTAGGCATATTTATATAAATATGCACTGAAGCAAGTGCTTGCTTGGCAATATCCATAAAAAAATCATAATATTTGAACAAAAATAAGAACCCTATATTACATAAAATACTTCCTATTAAAACACTTTTTTTTACTTTTTCACTTTGCTTTTTATCCGATGCTTCAATAAGCAATCCACTTAAATAACTGATAAATGTTGTTCCCAAAAGTAATATGATATATTTAGGATGAGACGTTTGAAGGTAAAAGTAATAGCTTGATATAAGAATCCATATCCATCTTACTTTATGTGGTATTATGTAGTAAACAGTAGTTACTAAAAAAAAGAATACTAAAAACTCTAATGAATTAAATTGCAAATTAAACACCTAATTTCTACATCAATATTTAAATTATGACTTTTTATGGTTTAAAAATTTTATCCTATGTAGCCCAATATTATTTTATTTTATATTTATGAATTAAAGATTACATAATTAATAACAAATTGATAACAAACTGATAACAAATTGATAACACAATTCTTAGCTTACCACTTTAAAAATTAAAAATCAACTGCTTATATAACTTCTATAATTGATTTAAAACACAGCTTACAGCTTATATTGGGACCTATACTTTTGGCAAAAGTAAAGGCATCTATAGTTTTAACTTTGATGCTTTATTAGGCAAGCCTAAAAATCTAAAATTAGTAGCAAAACTTGAAAATCCAAGATACCTAATTATAAATAAAAATAATACTCATCTTTATTCTGTATTAAGCTCAGGAAATATTGATGGTTGTGCTTCCTTTTCAATAGATGAAAATGAGGACTATCTATTCACTGCTGCATTGTAGCTCCTGATAATAATTATATATGCATAAAATTTTTATAAAGCATTTGTAATTATCTTAAATTTATATTATAATATTTGAGGTAATAATTTAATAAAGACAGTTCGTTCGTACCATCCTGTCTATAAACAAAACTAGGGCTTAAGACAAAATAATTTATTATGTCTATTTAGAGCGCTTATGCGCTTTTTTATTTGCCTTTTTTGTGTATAGGATGTTATAACGCTGCACTTAGGAGGCAAAAATGTCAAACAAAAATTTTTCTTCAACTAAAAAAATAGCATTTTCTGGACTTGTAATAGCTCTTTATACAGTTATTATGTATTTTACTCAAGGATTTTCTTTTGGTCAGTATCAAATAAGACTAGCTACAGCTATGTATTCACTTAGTGCAATAACTCCAGTTTTAATAGTTCCGCTAGGTCTCGCAAACCTCATATCCAATACTATTATGGGAGGTATGGGGATTTACGATATTATAGGTGGATGTCTTGTTGGAATAATAACCAGCAGCATCGTATATGCTATAAAAAGACTTGGAATGAATGATTGGTTTATAATACTTCCTATAATACTTGGTCCCGGACTTTTAGTTCCAATTTGGCTTTCTTTTACACTTAATGTTCCTTATACCGTACTAGCTATAAGCTTGTGTATAGGTCAAATTATACCTGCAATTTTAGGAGTTATTTTATTAAAGCAGCTAAAAGACAAAATTTAAAAAATGCCAGGTAACAGCATTGAAGAATACCAAACTTAAATAGATAGGAGATTTTTTATATGGAAGGTAGAACTGAAAAAGAAAAAGAAGGAATAACCCTTCTTGGAAATCAAGGCACAAAATACAATTACAATTATAACCCAGAGATATTAGAGACTTTTGTTAATAAGCATCCTGGCAATGATTATTTTGTAAAATTCAATTGTCCTGAATTTACAACTTTATGTCCAATAACAGGTCAACCTGATTTTGGTACTATTTATATATCCTATGTTCCTGATAAAATAATGGTTGAAAGTAAATCTTTAAAACTTTATCTTTTCAGCTTTAGAAACCACGGCGACTTTCACGAGGACTGCGTAAACATAATAATGAAAGACTTAATTAAACTCATGAATCCTAGATACATCGAAGTTCAAGGGAAATTTAAACCTAGAGGTGGAATTTCTATTGACCCTTATGCTAACTACGGTATGGAAGGCACTAAGTGGAAAAAAATGGCGGAGAAGAGACTATTTTATCATGATATGTACCCGGAGAAAATAGATAACCGATAATATTACTGGTTGTTTCACTAAATATAAAGAATGCGAAGTAACAATGCTTCGTCGCGTTAAAAAAACTCTATAAATCTAAGTGGTGAATTTAAGTGAGTACCTGCTCAGGGTATAGAAGGATAACGATCATACA
Source organism: Clostridium guangxiense (assembly GCF_021043395.1). GTDB lineage: Bacteria > Bacillota > Clostridia > Clostridiales > Clostridiaceae > Clostridium_S > Clostridium_S guangxiense. The sequence continues at coordinate 148,903 of NZ_JAJNKE010000002.1, read as the reverse complement.
CGAGGTTTGGGATATAATCCCATTATCCTTCTTTAACTTGTATTACGCATATATATATATTAGCCCATGCCCCGTGCATGTTTACTCGCTGGAAAAATGCTCAGACAATTGAAATATCTAAGTATTTTATGATTTTTTAACCAAGATTTATTAGAGTTTTTTTTAATCGTTCCTTCTATTGTTTCCTGTTTTACAATATTCATGCCAACTCCTACTTCAGCACTGCTTCCTTCATATCTAAAAAATCTAATTCTTGCATTAGGTAAAAATATGCTTGGATTCTCAGCAAATAATAGCACCGCTGCAATAGTTATTCTAGGTCCATTTTTGCTTCTCCTAGCTAATCCTCTTGCATAAAGAAGTTTTTCATAATCATTTCCTGAATATTTAACTGCTTGTGCATAACTTTTAGGTACATCTCCATCTAAATCTTCCATAGTACACTCTTCTATTATCTTATCTTCAAAAAGTCTTTCACCTTTATCATATTCAAGATTTAATCTTTGATCAAAATTAAGCTTTTTATTTTCATCTCCAACTCTTAATAAAACTTCATCTGATGTAGTTTTATGTACCTTATCTATGCTTGGTTCAACATTTATAAGAAGTATTTTGTCTTTAACTCCATTTTCTTTAGTTATACCAATAAACTCATAAGTTACTTTAACAGCCGGTATACATTTATCAAAACTACACTGTATAAAATCATTTATTTTTATATTTCCCTGACTATTTATACCTACAACTTTGCCATCTTCAATACCTATAGCCATTGTTCCGCCATCAGCATTAGCAAATGCAATTATTGTTTCTGCTAACTTATTTATTTGTATTTTTGATGATTTTCTATCAAAGTACTGGCCTTCACCAATATTTATAATTTCTTCTAATGACATCTTAGTATTCATATAAGATTAATCCTCCTTTCCCCGTTTCAAGTAAACTTAGAAAAGTTTCAAGTAACTTACCATTTGTGTTAAGTAGATTATATTTTAATTCAAACCTCAATGCAAATTTAATTCGTCTCTATCCTAACTTTACTTCCTCCCATACCAGCTTCAGCTGGGCTTACAATAAGCTTTACTGGCATTCTCTCCTTTATTGTTTCAAGATGGCTTATCAATCCTATAGATAACTTGTCATTATGAATTTTCTCCAAAGAATCCATTACAACTTCAAGTAAGTTATCATCAAGAGTTCCAAAACCTTCGTCAAGGAAAAATAGTTCTAGTGGTGCAGTTCCTTTAAGCTGTATTTGTGCGGACAGTGCTAGTGCTAAAGCTAGTGAGGTTACAAAAGTCTCGCCTCCAGATAATGTAGAAGCATCTCTCTCTGCTCCGCCATTTTTATAATCCCTTATTATGAATTTTCCGTTGTCATCAACTTCTAATCCATAGTTGCCACAGGTAATTTCCTCAAGTCTTTTGCTTGCCTCTATGGATATATATTTAAGCTGATTTGCAGCCACAAACTCAACAAATTTCTTTCCCTTAAATAACTTTTCAAGATCATCCAAAAGGCTTAATTTGTGATCAAGCTCCTGTCTTTGCTTAACAAGCTCCTTTAATTCTGTAAGCTTTTCATTTATCCTTTTAACTTCCTCTTGAAATTTTACCGCAGCAGCTTCAAACTCTTTTAATTTACTTTCTTTTTCAAGCCTTGCATTTTGTATTTCAAGCCAGGTTTCCTCTGTTAAATTTCTTCCACTTATCTTGTTTTTGAGATTTTCCAAAGCACCAGATAGCTTTAAAACTACATTTTTGTATTCTTCAATTTCAAGCTTTAGCTTTTCAATTTCAATTTTCCTCATGATACTGTTTTTAACCTCAAGTACATCTTCAAACTTTTCTTCTTCAAGTACTTTATTAAGATTTTCTTTGTCATTTAAACTTCTACTTGTTAAATTTGTAAGATTGCTTTGAACAGATACTATATCATTATTACATTCATTATACTGTTCCTCTATCTCATTTTTCTGCTTTTCCACGGCTCTATAATTTTCAGTTATTAATTTTATTGCCTCATCTATTTGTATTTGAAGTCCTTCTAAGTTCGTTTCATTTCCAACCTTGCTTATTATACTTGCCTGTTTTTCTTCTATATTTTTATTTCTTTCCAAAACAGCAGTTTTATTTTCACTTAGTTTTTCTTTTAGCTTTCCTAGATTATTATTCAAGCTTTCCTTTTTTTCCTGCATCAAATTAAGATTATTCCTAAGTTTTTTTAAGATTTCTTCAACTTTAGCTCTTTCTTTTTCTTTCTCAAGAATTTCTTTATTTTTTTCATTGAAATCATCAATATTAAGCTCATCCTTTAAAAATTGAAGTTTGGTTTGAGTTTCTTCTACCTCTTTACTTACTGTTTCAAGCTCACCATTTAATTTTTCTAACTGAGCATCATTTTCACTTTTAATAGTAACTTCTCTGCTGTACTCAATTTCAAGTGAGTTCTTTTCTTTATTTAATAAATTTAATTTGCCTTCAAGTTCTGCTTTTTCTGCATTGAATTTTTCTAATTCATCTTTTAACTTTTTAAATTCGCCTTCAATTTCAGATACAGAATAAGCTTTAAATTCTTCTCCAAGCAAATTAATTCTTTCTTTATAACCCTGTGAATTTTCTTCTTCTATTTTAATATTAGCCTCAAGCTTTATAATTTCAGAATTTAAGCTTTCATATTGTGATTTACTATTTTCTAAGTTATTCTTAAATTCTTCAAGCTTGCCTAAATCCACAATTTTTATGTTTTCTGTAATATGATGAACAGCTCCACATACAGGACAAGGTTCACCATCGATCAAATTTTTTCTTAAAGTTTGTGCTAAATTCTCAGTTTCTATTTTATGAATAGCTTCTTCAAATTCTTTTATATTATTTTCTATAAGTTCCTTTTGCAATTTCGATTTACTTAGCTTTTCTTTAAAAGAGCCTATATTTTCAGCAGACTTATTTAAGCTTTTGCTGTACTCTTCATGTTTGTTCCACTTATCTTTTACCTCTGCCAGCTTTATTTGAAGATTTAAAAGCGTATCTTGATTTCCCGGGCAATTTGCATTTATCTTTTCTAACTTAGTTTTTATAGTATTTAAAGTTTCATCCTTTTCCTTAATGCTTTTAGATAAAATTTCAGATTTCTTATTTGAATTTTCTATAGTAAGCTTAGCAGTTTCAATATCTTTAACTAAACTACTTTTTCTCTTAAAGCCATTTTTATAATCATTTAAAATAACTATACCTTCATTAACCTTTTTCTTGTAGTCCTCTGAAATCTTTAATTCCTCTAACTTTTTTTCTCCTCTGCCGATAGTACTAGCTGTTTTATCCATAGCAGCTTTATTGTCATCAATATCTTTTTCTGTCTTTTGTGCTGAATTTTCAAGATTATTAGCTTCCTTTTCCAAGGCAATTTTCTCATTTAATAATCTATCTAATATGCTTTTTTCAGCTATAGCATCAATAACTTTCTGCTTTTTCACACTTAATTCTGGTAGTTCTCTATCTTTCTTTTCACTTATGTAATTAAAACTTTCACTTATCTTTTGCTTGTTTTCTTTTATAATTACTATTTTATTTTTTAAGCTTTCAATTTTATTGTTTGAATTTTTTATATCCTGAATAGTCTTTTCATAGCTGTCAATATAAGGCTTAACTTTAAGTGCACTTTCACCCTTAATGACTTTAATTTGCTTTTCCTTAATTTCAGGTTCTTTCTTTTTAAGTTCTTCCTGCTTTAAAGTATTAGCCTTAAATTCATGTTGAAGCTGCCACAATTCCCTAGCCTCATTAAACTTTTCTTCCGCAGTTTTAAGTTCCTTTTTATAGATTTCACAGTTTTCCTTACTTTCAGAAAGTTTTTTATTGATCTCCTCAAGTTTTTCTTCGCTTATATCTTCATAGCCTTTAAACTGACCTTCAAGTACATTTGATTTTTGTCTTTCTGCTTTAATTTTCGACATCAATTTATACGAAAGCTCATCGCCATATTTTTGAAGATTAAATAGCCTTTCAAGCATGTTTCTTCTGTCTTTTCCCTCTAGCTTTAAAAACTCGCTGAATTTTCCCTGTGGAAGCACTACAGTTCTTGTAAAATCCTCTAGTTTAAGTCCTATTATTTCTTCGCACTTTTCAGTTACAAGCTTTGCACCTTCTTCAAGTATGTTTTCAGCTCCATCCGTTATATCAACTATTTTCGCAGACTTGCTTCTTACGCTTCCTGTTCTGTTATCTCTTCTAAATTCTCTATCTACTACATACCTCTTCACTTCACTGCCTGATATTCGAAATTCATAGCTTACGTTTAAGCTGCTGCAATTAGTGTTCATGTAATTTGAGCTTTTTCTCGCCACCTCACCATAAAGTGCAAGAGTAATTCCATCCAAAATTGATGATTTTCCGCTTCCAGTAGGTCCAAATATGCCAAAAAGACCTTTCTCTGTAAGCTTTTCAAAATCAATTTCTTGAGTTTCTATAAAACTGTTTAATCCTTTTATTTTAAGCTTAATTGGCTTCATTGTCCCCCTCCTTCTCATCTACAATAGACATTAGCAAATCCACTACCTCTTCCTGCGGCTCAACTTTTCTTTCTTTCAAATAAAATTCTTTAAATATTTCTTCAAAGGATTTTTCCGAAAAGCTATTTACATCAAACTTTTCATCGTCTTTTCCAACTATTTTAGGCATAATTTCAAGTATGTCTTTTTTAGTGCTTTTCATTTTCTTTATTTCATCTTCTCTTATGTACCTATCCGTTGTTATCTCAAGATATACCCAGCAGTCCTTATCCTTATTTTCTTCACACCTTTCAATAGCCGCCTCTATACTTTCGCACTTCCAAACCTCTATTGGCTTATAAACTTTAAATTCAACTTCTTCAATTTTGCATTCTTCATGAGCTTTTACATCTACAATAAAACATTTCTTTTTAAAATTGATTTCCTTCTTATTATATTGAAGTGGTGAACCAGAATATCTAGCTTTTTTATTTGTTCCTGGCACTAATTGAGGTTTATGTACATGTCCAAGTGCAATATACTGAGCCTTTTCTGGAAAACATCCTCCATCTACAATAAAGCTTCCGCCAAGCTGAACGTTTCTCTCTGAACCAGCTTCTTCACTGCCCATTGTAAATAGATGTGACACAACAAGATTTATAGTGTCATCTCTAAATCTGGAACCAAGCTTATCAAATAATGCCTTTATCCTTTCACCATAGGTTTTAGCTTTTTCCTCTTCCTCATCCATTTCTCCGTACAATACTTCATTTAATCTCTTTTCACTTGGATATGGAACTGTTAAAATTACAGCCTTTTCATCTTTTATTTGTAATTCAATAAATCCTTCTCCCGATTCTAAAACCTCTGAGTTTCCATACTCACCAACCTGGACTATAGATTTTGGTGTGCCAACCATTATAATCCCATGATCTCTTGCAAGAGGTCCTGCCGCAACAAGCCTCTCTGGATTGTCATGATTTCCAGCTATAACAAGAGTTGTTCTCTCACCATTTGCCGATATTTTCTTTAGTGTATCGTAAAACATTCTTTCCGCCCTTGCTGGAGGGTTTGAATTATCATAAATATCTCCTGCAATAACCACTATATCTATATTATTTTCCTGCACAATTTCAACGAAATCCTTAAGAAAAGCTTCCTGCTCATCCATACGACTGCAGCCTTCTAAATTTTTACCAAGGTGCCAGTCAGAAGTGTGGAGTATTCTCAATTAAATCAGCTCACTTTCTATATAATAATGCTTGCAATTTTTATATTAGCTATTTTTTAGTTTTTACAAGTAACAAAAAAATACTAAGAGTACAAAGTACAGAGCACAGAGTACAATGAAGGATGATTTTCTTCCACTTTGCTACAGAAAATCTAAAACTTATTGCTGACGCCAGTTTAAAATAAAGTCCTATTGACTCGTTCAGTCAGCTGAACATAGTCTTTATGTTTTTATATAATTTTAGATTTATCTGACGTAAGGAAGATAAATCAACCTTCACTGTGCAGTGTGAACTGTGAATTGTGCATTGGCTTAAACATATCAAATTATTATTACTGCTCTCTTTATTTAAACAACTTTAAAATTTCTTCTTCATTTAAACTTGAAAGATTCTCACCTTTAGAAAGATCATCACTTAAAAGACTTTCCGCAAGCTTTTTCTTTTCCTTTTGCAAAATTACAATTTTCTCTTCAATAGTGCCTTTTGCAATTAATTTTATAACTTCAACTACATTCTTTTGTCCTATTCTATGTGCCCTATCTGTTGCTTGATCCTCAACTGCTGGATTCCACCAAGGATCAAAATGCACAACTACGTCGGCAGAGGTTAAATTAAGTCCAGTTCCCCCTGCTTTTAAGCTTATAAGGAAAACAGAATTTTGCCCAGAATTAAAGGCTTCAACCATTTCCATTCTCTTCTCGGATGGTACACTTCCATCGAGATAACTGTAATCTAAATTTTCTACTTTTATTCTTTTAGCTATATTTTTAAGGACAGAGGTAAACTGCGAAAATACAAGAACTCTGTGCCCCTCATCTATGCTGTGAAGTAGAAGCTCTGTGAGTGCTTCAATTTTAGCACTTGTTCCTGTGTAATTTTCCATAACAACCGATGGATCAAGGCAAATTTCTCTAAGCTTTGTTATGTAAGCAAGTATCTCTATTTTGCTGTTTTTAAATTCTTCTTCCTTAACTTTCTTTTGAATTAAATTAACTGCATGCTTTGCATATGTGGAATAAACCTTCTTTTGCTTTTCCTCCATATCAACTGTCATTATTTTTTCTATTTTATCTGGAAGTTCTTTTACAACATCCTTTTTCTTTCTCCTCAAAATAAATGGCTTTATAAGTCTATTTAAATCCTCGATAACCTCTGGTTCTTCTTTGAGTTTTTTGTAGTATCTAACGCTGAATCTTTTTTCATCGTATAAATATCCTGGCATTAAAAAATCAAATATAGACCAAAGCTCCATAACAGAATTTTCTATTGGTGTTCCAGACAATGCAAATCTATTTTTAGATTTTATTTTTTTAACTGTCAATGCATTTTGAGAGTGTGAATTTTTTATATACTGTGCCTCATCAATTATGCAGTAATCAAATTCAATGCTGCTGTATAAATTTAGGTCACGTTTTAAAAGATTGTAGGTGGTTATAACTGCATCATACTTTTTTATATTTTTGAGTATCTCTTCTCTTTCCCCTTTGCTCCCATTTACCGCTGCAACCTTCATGTCAGGAGCAAAGGTCTCAAATTCCTGCTTCCAGTTGTATACAAGGGAGGTTGGAACTACGATTAAAGACTTTTTTCCTAAATTAGATAGCAAAAATGCAATGGTTTGAAAGGTTTTTCCAAGTCCCATTTCGTCTCCCAGTATTCCTCCAAAACCAAGATAATCAAGAGTTTTAAACCAGTTAAAACCAACCTCTTGATATTTTCTTAAGCTGCCCTTTAAATTTTTAGGAACTTTAAAAGTCAATTCATCTATATTTTTTAGCTTATCTCTTATTTTTTTAAGTTCACCTTTACCTTTAATGTATCTAATTTTATTTTCTTCAAGATACTCATCAAGATATATTCCCCTGCTTTTAGATATTTCTATGTGATTATCCTTTACTTCTTTTGGTGAAACCGCATCTAGAAGCTTTAGGAATTTTTTAAGTTCAAGCTGCTCTAAATCCAGAAATTCTCCACTTTTAAGTCTGTAATATTTAATTTTATCCCTAAAAGCTCTAAGTATTGCTGTTGTTTCTGCTGGAGGTACATCATCTATTTTAAAATCCATTTCAAAATAATTGTACTTTCCAGTTCTTATATCTCCAACTATGTTTTTAGAATTGATATTTTTTATTCCCTTGAAATTTTCAGAATAAAACACCTCTCCCAGCCTTTGGAGCCTATCTATTTCAGTTTTAAAAAATCTAAAAATGTAATCATCGCCCCATTTAAGATGGAATTTATTCTTTTCTCTTTCAAAACCAAGCGTCCTTACGGTTTCTAACACTTCAGTTTCTTTTTTAGAATCCCTATATATAACTTTTTCTGTGCAATCTTCAAATATGTTAAATTCAAATTCTCCATATTTAACCTTTGTAGTAAGCACCACATCTTTCCCCGATTTATCAAAATAAAATTTAAATTCACTTTTCGCCATGACTACTTTATCTCTTACAGCCTTAGATAATTTTATATTCTGAGATAATAAATTCAACTTTGGGATAAGCTTTCTGAGCACTGTATCTTCTCTTGCTGCTGGAAGCATTATAGAGTTAGCCTTATTAAATACACGAAAATATGGCTCTAATTTTTCACAGTATTCATAACTTGGAATATATATGGTAAGTCCATATAAAAATGCCGTGCCTTTTGAATTTAAAGTCAGAGGCATTCCTCCTGGCACTTCTAAAATATACTCATCATTTTTATTATTTATTTGAAAAGGCAAATCCGGATTACCTTCTACTATCTCAGCTTCAATGGTTCTAAATTTAAAACCTTCATTTAAATAAACTCTATGTTCCTTTATAGTTTCAAAAAATTCTCTTACAAGATAATCTGGTATATGTACGTATTTTCCATCAACAGCAAGCTTTTTATTTCTGCTTTTGTAACCAGAACTCCCATCAATGTTTACAAGCATTTGAATGAAATCTATAAGCTTCTTATCCTTTGCCTCTAACTTTTGCTTCTTCAAATTTAATGTAAGATTTTTACCATAGGTTATTGGTACATTGTGATAAATAGCTGCAAAAAAACTATTTATATCCTTTAATACATACAAAGCGCCAGAATTCATTGAGTGAAGCCCTATTTTTAGTTCAAAAGAAAGCTGACTATTCCATTCATTTCTATTTATATAAACCTCTATTTTTAAGTCTTCTTTTCCTTCTTCATCCCCCAAAAGTATACTAAGGGCATCTTCTAAATTTTGGGTTTTAGTTAAGGATTTCTTTTTAAATGCAGGCTGCCGAACAAGTTCATCTAGGGACTTATAAAAAGTGGCAGCAAGGTGTTTACAGCAGTAATTATCCTTTTTACCTTCATTATTCTCATAATCCATACAAGTGCAGTAGGTTGACACTATTTTCTTGTTCAAAGCATCTATTTCTATTTCAGTGTCATATTCATTAAAAAGGCTTTCCGATATAACCTTTCCACTTACATATATCAAATCATCTTCATCATGAATATCACAGGCTGAAACTAAATCGTTATTTAAAACTCTAATTCCCTTAGTACCATTCTTTCCACTAGTTTGGGTGTTAAACATCTGGAGCAGTTCATTTTTGTTCATTGTATTCTCCTTGATAATAGGTATTTGTAATACATTATTATATCACAAAATGAATTGCTTCACTAAAATCCATAGTATTGAATATAAATCAAGATAATCCATTTAACTTAGCATAAAATATGATGGTAAAAAAGAATCTACGAATTATTTACCTCTATCATTGAAAAATATAGTTGAAATTTCAACTATTGTATGCTATTATAAATATAGTTGAAATTTCAACTATATTTATAGGAAGTGGTGACTTATCAAAACTCTAGATACCATATATTAAGGAAAATAGGAACTCTTTCACGATGTATTCATTCTATAAGTGACATAAAATTTAAAGGAATAAACTTACAAAAAGGTCAATTTACATTTTTAACAAGAATATGTGAAAATCAAGGAGTTAATCAAATTGGTTTATCAAAGCTTCTAAAAGTAGACAAGACTACAACGACTAAGGCTATACAGAAAATTATTGAATCATGAAATGATTGGAAAGAAATAAAAAATTCTTAGGAGGATTTTAGAATGAGAAAAGCAGTTATGGAAGATATAAAAGAAATTATGCAAATTATAAAGGAAACTATTACAGAAATGCAAAACTACAACAATACTCAGTGGGATGAAAATTACCCTCGGGAAAAAGATTTTATTAATGATATCCAAAAAGGTGATTTATATGTAGCCGAGAGAGAGGGAAAGTTGGTTGCTTTCGTATGCATTAATAAAGTAGAACCAGTTGAATATACTGGATTAAACTGGTCATTAAATGAGGTTTGTATGGTTATCCATAGAATGGCGGTAAACCCGAACTATAGAAGAAGTGGAATTGGTACTGAATTAATGAAATTTGCTGATAAATTAGCTTTACAAAACAATATAAGATATTTAAAAACAGATACCTATTCAATAAATACAAAGATGAACGCATTATTTAAAAAGTGTAGTTATAACTTAGTTGGAGAAATGAGCTTTTTAGGAAAGGAAAAGTCATTCTACTGCTATGAAAAAGTATTAAATAAAGATAGAATGTAGTTCAATAAGCAAGTATTTTAAGGAGGAAAACAGAACATATGGGCGTAATACTTAAACAAAAGAAAAGAATTTTTCCAGTAGTAATAATTACAATAGCAGCTTGTGGTCTTTTTGCTGTCAACAGTGGAATTAGAAGTAACTATGGTATCATGATTAATGCCATTATTGAAAATAGTGGTGTTTCTTATTCCACAGTTAGTTTTGTTTTAGCAATCGCACAATTGATGTATGGCATAATGTCCCCAGTTTTTGGAATTATATCAATAAAGAAATCAAGTGCCTTTGTAATCAGATGTGGCATTATTTTAATAGTAATTGGATTGTTGGGAGTTCCATTCGCTAAGTCCATATGGATGTTAATACTTTTTCTAGGTATCCTGCTTCCATCAGGTTCTGGAGCACTTTCCTTTGGAATTATTATGGGAGCTATTACTCCAAAGCTTACAGATAAAATTGCACCTACGGTTTCGGGGATAGTTACAGCAAGCAGTGGCATTGGCAGTACTATTTTTTCGCCATTGATTCAAAGTCTACTTATAGTATCAGGTTTAATGGGAACAATGATATTTTTAAGCGTACCAGCACTTATACTTTTGCCAATTTCCATCTGGATATTTTATGATAAAAATAAGCCATTAAGACATCAAGAAAAAAAGTTAGAGGAAAAAGTTTCTGTTTTGGTAGTTTTTAAAGAAGCTTTTCACAGTCGTACATATTTGTTAGTGACAATTGCTTTCTTTACATGTGGTTTTAACATGACTATCATAGAAACACATTTATACTCTCAAATTGTTTCATGTGGCATTTCCAAAAGCACTGCTGCATATGCCTTTTCAATCTATGGTATTGCTACTATGGTAGGAGCATTATTGAGCGGAGTACTTTGTAGTAAGTTGCAGATGAAAAATGTGCTTTCTGCTTTGTATGGACTTCGTGCCATAGCAGTTGTACTTTTCTTGATTGCACCTAAAACAATATTAACGGTATGTGTATTTATAATTGTTATGGGTATGACAGGAAACTCTACTGTACCACCTACCGCAGGAATTGTTAATAAAGAATTTGGTTCCGTACGTTTATCAACTTTATTAGGTTTTTCCTTTTTTGTTCATCAGATAGGAAGTTTTTTCAGTTCATGGTTTGGAGGTATTAGTATTTTAGCTACAAAAAGTTATACTTTAATATGGCTGGTAGATGTGATATTTTGTACTATTGCAGCGATACTTTCTTTCATGATAAAGGATTTCCATAAACAGTAATGCAAATTTCAATATATTGGCGATGGCATGAGTATGATCCGCATTTGCAGTTAAGACTAATTTTTTGTATATTGTTCATCAACTTAATGGTAAAAAATTTAAATTGATATGCACCACATCTTTTCCCGATTTATCGAAATGAAATCCATAAGCTTCTTATCCTTTGCCACTAAATTTGGTACCTTATGTAAGGATTTCTTCCTAAATTCAGACTGCCGAGCAAGCTCATCTAAAAACTTATAAAAAGTGGCAGCAAGGTGTTTGCTGCAGTAATTATACTATTTACCTTCATTATATTTCTCCTCGATAATAGGTATTTGTAATATACTATTATAACGCAAAAAGAATTGCTTCACTAAAATTCAAAGTAGAGATATACACGTTAAGGCAAATACATTGACAAAAACTTTTCTGCTACATTATCATTAATCCTATAAATTAAATAATTGTTAATCAGCGGTGTATTAAAATCTATTAAGGGAACTGAAATTAAAGAATGATTTTCTATATACATTTTTACAATACTTTTAGGCAGAAAACTATAACCGATACCGTTAAGTAAATATTGTAATAGCTTTGTGCTATTATCAATCTCAAATTTAAATTGATAATAAGGAGGGAACAACGATCGTATGAAGTGTCCTGTTTCTTGTAAGGCGAGGTCAGACATTAGGTAATTTATTTTCAACAAATCTTTTTTATATATGCCATTTGTAAACTCAATATTTTCAGGGCTAGTAACCAAAATCAACTCATCTACGGCAAAATTTATACATTGATACCCATACTTATCGTAGGATGCATATGAAAAAACTATATCAAGCATTTGATCTTCTAACATTTGAAGCAAATCCTGGGAATGATTCAGTACTATTTTAATTGAAGTATCCTTATTCGAAATCAAAAAGGATTGAATAATAGGATATAAATGACATTCATAAATAGTATTAGCACTTCCTATTCTAATTATATTTTTATAAAAATTTGTTTCATTTATTTTTTGTATGGCACTTTCCTCCAATTCTAAAATTCTCTTTGCATAACTTTCGAATAAAGTACCCTCTTCAGTAAGATGAATATGTTTTTTATCTCGAATAAATAATTTTTTACCAACCTCTCTTTCCAATTCGGAAATACGATTTGTAACAGTTGATTGTGCTACAAATAGTTTTTCAGCAGTAATAGTAAAATTCTTAAATTTTGAAAGAAGAATGAAAGTACGTAAATTTTGTGTATCCATTTTAAGCCTCCTTTTACAATTCGAAAATCGAATTAATATCCTCAATAACATCTATTTAACAAATAATAGCATGTATACTATAATAAATCAATGAAGTATTAAAAAGGAGATGCATTTATTGAAAAGATTACACAAAAACAAATGGTTTATTTTTGCTGTAACTAGTATGGCAAATTTGGTTGTATCATTCTCTATAAATAGTTTGAATCTTGCTCTTCCAATACTAGCAAAAGAATTTGGTACAAATCAAAATAGTATTAGTTGGTTATCTTTAGTATATTCTCTAATCCCCTGTTGCACTTTATTGATTTTTGGAAGAACCGCAGAGCTCTATGGATATAAAAAACAATTTAAAATTGGCTTTTTCTTTTTTGGTACAATATGTATAATAACTCCCATATTATCAGTAAATTTAAGCTTGTTAATATTTTTTAGATGTTTTCAGGGAATCGGCTATAGCATTATGATTTCTATTACTCAAGCGATTATCAGTCGAACTTTTGATTCAACTGATCGTGGTAAGGCTCTTGGAATTAATTCTGTATTTATTTCTATAGGATTAGCGGCAGGTCCTACTATTGGTGGATTTTTATTGACTCATTTTTCATGGCATTCAATTTTTTATTTTAATGTACCATTCTGCATTTTAGGTTTTATTTTAACATGTGTTGTTATGGACGATGATAGAAATGAAAATTCTAAAAGAAAAAATATGGACTGGCTCGGTGCAATTTTATTTGCAACATCAGTAGGCATCTTTTCAATTGGATTTAATTTTAGTAGCAGTTGGGGATTGATGTCAATTTATTTTTTAGGTTGTATGATTTTTAGTATCTTAACCTTAAATTTACTTATAATTCATGAAAAACGTGTAGAGTCACCTTTAATTTATTTAAGCCTATTTAAAAATAAAATATTCTCCATGGCAAATGTAGTTTGTATGCTTTCATATATGGTGCAGCAGTTGATTACTTATTTAGTACCATTTTATTTAATAGATATACTAAAGTTACCATCAGATCAATCTGGAATGATAATGCTAGCATCTCCAATTATGATGATGGTTATGTCCCCTTTGGGAGGAAGTCTTACTGATAAACGTGGTACACGATTACCCGCAGGTATTGGTTTGGTTTTTATATGCGTTAGTTGTGTTATTATGAGTTCATTAAAGCAATCATCTAGTTATATTATGGTGATTTTCACATTGCTCCTTATGGGAATAGGGAATGGTCTTAGTGTTTCATCTATAAATACTGCTATTTTAAATTCAGCTCCTAGAAAAAATGCAGGTATTGCTTCTGGAATGTTAGCAACTATGCGTAATCTAGGACAAGTTTTAGGAGTTGCTTGCAGTACTGTGATTTTAACATGCCGACAACTATTCTACAACAAATCTACAAATTTGAATCATAAAGAAATTTATCTACTTGCACAAAGAGATACCTATTATTTTGGAATTTTAATTTTAATAGTAGCAATTATTATTGTATTTCTACTTCCTCATTCACGTATAAATGAAATGTGCATAGATAATAAGGCTTAAAAGAAATAATTGAAGAAAATTCTTAACTAATTTTAGATGAAGTTAATAAAGAAGAACCCAAATCTCAAATAATAAAATTACTATATACTTTCATGAAATTTTCTGTATGAAAATATATAATAATATAACTTTATATATTATGGTATTTTTTAACAAGTTATATAAATTACCTTTTTAAACAAAAGCCAAAGCCTATCTGCATTTGAACTTAAAATTCTCATAAAAAAGGAGCTATAGATTAGTTCTATAGCTCACAAATTATTTATTCATTTTTAGCTAAATAATAAAGCGTTCTAACTCCTACACCTGTTCCACCTTTTGAAAAATAGCCTTCTTTATTGTCTCTCCATGCTGTTCCTGCTATATCTAGATGAAGCCATGGTTTTTTCTTTACAAATTCGCCTATAAATAGTCCTGCTGTTATTGTTCCTGCAAATTTGCCTCCAACATTTTTAAGGTCAGCTATATCAGATTTTATAAGCTCTTTGTATTCATCAAAAGCTGGAAGCATCCATACTTTTTCTCCAGACTTATAAGAAGCATTTTCAAGTTCATTATAAAAATCCTTATCATTAGTTACAACAGCTGTAGTAGTTATACCCAATGCAGTTAAGGCTGCTCCCGTAAGCGTTGCTATATCAATAATCTTAGTAACATTTTCCCTTGAAACTGCATAATAGACAGCATCAGCAAGAGTAAGTCTTCCTTCTGCATCTGTACTTAAAACCTCAATGCTTTTTTCAGCCATAGAACTAATAATATCTCCTGGTTTATACGCTCCTCCAGAAATAAGATTTTCACAAGCTGCAACTACTGCTATAACATTTACTTTAAGCTTTCTTTTAGCTACTGCGCTTATTGCTCCTATAACTGCTGCTCCGCCACCCATATCTGATTTCATTGTTACCATTCCACTATTAGTTTTTATGGAATATCCACCAGAATCATAAGTAAGCCCCTTTCCTACAAAACCCAATATTTCTTTGCTATCTTTGTCGCCAAAATACCTCATTACTATAAGTTTTGGAGAATTTTCTGAGCCAGCAGTTACAGACAAAAATGCCTTCATATTAAGTTCTTCAATTTGAGCTTTATCAAATACCTCTACTTCAAAACCACACTTTCTACCTGCATCACTAGCTGCTTCTGCAAGAGCCTTCGGTGTCATAATATTAGCTGGTTCATTTACAAGATCCCTAGCAAATAAAGTCGTTTCAATTAAAGTGGCAGCTTCTGCAATGTACTCTTTAACCTCTTTTCCCTTTTCTGAAGAAGGCACATTTCCTATGCATATTTCTATATCCTTTTGCTCTTTTTTATCACTTTTATATTTATTGAATTTATAGTCTCCAAAACCAATGCCTTCTATCATAGCATTTACTAACTCATTAAAGCCTAATCCTTCAACATATATAGAGTTTACATATACTTTTTCTACTTTAAGTTTTCTGCATTTCTTAATTACTGTTGAAAAGGCAACTCTTATTTTTTCACTTGTTACCTCTTTTTCCTTACCAAGTCCAATAAACACTAAGTTTTGGTAATTATCATCTTTTAAACAAGACAAAGTAAATATTTCGTTAAACTCTGCTTTGAATCTTTCAGTGTCAAACAAATGCCTAACTGTATTTTCAAAACCTTTTGCTTTATCAAAATTTTTGTATGTTACAGGAACTATAACTGCATCCGCTGTTCCAATTTTTATTGTATTAACTCCAAATTTCATACGTTTTTCCCCTTTCTTTAAATTAAATTTCAATTAATAATCTTTCCATAAATGCCATTGAGTTAATCATATAATCCTTAGAATCCATTAACAACATAAATTTTTATTGATATTCCTTTAAAGCATAATCTAGTACTTAAGAAAAGTAATAATAAATTTACTTCCAATTTTAAGCTTACTTTGTACCTCAATTATACCATTATGTGCTTCAATTATGGACTTTGAAAGAGATAACCCTATTCCTACCGAATTGCTGCTTGAATTTTTCGCCTTATAAAATCTTTTAAATACATTGGGTAAATCAGCTTTACTTATACCTTCCCCTGTATCAACTATTTCAATTCTTACATAAATAGAGTTCTCTATTATGTCAATTTTTATTTCTCCACCACCTGGTGTATGCTCTATATCATTTTTAATTATATTGATAAAAGCTTCCTCCATCCATCTTCTATCATGCTCAAAATTTATATCATCTGTTTTCTTGAAAATCACAGAAACCTTTGCTTCACCTGCTTTTTCTCTAAGCGCATCAATTGAATTTTCAATAGTTTCATTTAAGCTTATACTTTCTTTTGAAAACTCTATTGCTCTGGCATCTAACCTTGCAAGCTTTAATATACTTTTTATAAGCCAATCCATTCTGTACAGCTGTTTTTTATTGTTTTCCAGAAATAACTGTCTTTTTTCTTTTGAAAGTTCCTTGGTAAGTAAAATATCATTGTATAAAATCATTGATGAAAGTGGAGTTTTTAATTGATGAGATATATCTGACAACAAATTAACTAAAAATTGTTTTTCTTTATTTAACGAATCGATATTATTTCTTATTACCCCCTTCATAGAGTTGAAAGAATTTGCAAGTTTTGAAAAATCCCCTTCTTTATCTTCATCTATTGCAATATCATACTGACCTTCTATTACCTTCTTAGCTGCTTTTGTAATTTTTCGTATTCTTTCATAAAAATAAGCATACTCAAAATAGTTAATAAGAAAAAGCAATGCTGACATAATAAAAAATAAAATAATAATACAATATATATTATTTAAAATAGCTTTATTAACATAAGGAAAAAGCCTATCTTCTAAATCCTTAGTAAGTCCATATTGCTTAAGAATTTTTATTCCACTTTCTGCATCTTTGGTTTGAGCTTCTTTTGTTACTGATGGAATTATATATTGCAGTAATTCAGGATTTTTTTCATTTATTTTTTCAGTTATAACTCCAATACTCTTTATATATCCCTCTTTTAAATTATCATTATTTATTTTTATTATAGCTAAAGTGGTAATTAAAAATATACAGTTTATAAAAAGAAGAATAATTGAGCTTTTTTTTAATTCCGGATTTACAAAATACTTTCCCATTTCATCTACTCCTTAGCAACTGGCTTATTCCACATGTACCCTAAGCCTCTTTTAGTTATTATATACTTAGGTTCTTTGTCATTTCTCTCTATTTTTTCTCTAATTCTCTTAATATAAACAGAAAGTGTATTTTCGTCAAAAAAAACCTCCTCATCTTCTGTAAGTTCTTTCAGTATTTCGCTTCTTTTAAGAAGTGTGTTGGGCTTATTCATGAATATTAAAAGTAGTTTATATTCCTGAGCAGTAAGTGTAATTTTATTTTCACCTTTATTAACGGCAGCTGTAGATACGTCCACAGTAATATCGCCACTAGTGAGTTTATTCTTATTAGTATGATTTTTATTATTTCTTCTTATTAATACTTTAATCCTAGACAAAAATTCCCTCACTCCAAAGGGTTTTGTCATGTAGTCATCTCCACCAATTTCTAATCCAAGCACTATATTAACTTCTTCATCTAGAGCAGTAAGAAACATTATTGGCACTTCACTTTTCGTTCTTATATATTTACATAAAGAATATCCACTTCCATCTGGTAAACTTACATCTAAAATAATCAATTCTAACGCTTCAGTTTCAAATATACTTTTTCCTTCTTTAAGGGTTCCTGCCCTAAAAACTTTATATCCTTCTTCTTGAAGTGTAAATTCTATTCCAAGTGCTAAAGCCTCATCATCCTCTACTAATAGTATTTTAAACATTTTAACCACCTCAAATTTAAAGTAAAGACTACAGTTTTTCCTAATTTAGATTATAACATAAGAAGTGTCCCATTTATTCTTTTAAATGAAACACTCCCTATTATTTAACTGTCTTCTCTTATTGTCTCTATTATATTTTCTCTGTTTATTCTTGCCAGTGGTGAAAGTACAGATAGATACCCTATTATTATTGCTGCCAAACCCGCTATCCCAATCGCTGTCCAAGGTATACTCCACTGAGATTCCTGTATCCCACTCATACCTTTATACATAAGATACGAAAGTCCACATGATATTACTGAACCGTATACAGTACCAACTACTCCATATAAGATTCCTTCTAATACAATCATTTTCTTAAGTCCCTTTTGTGTAAAACCTATAGCCTTCAAAGCTGCAAATTCTCTTTTCCTTAAAATTATATTTGTAGTTAAAGTGTTTACTATATTTACACTTCCTATTAAAGATACTACAATTACAAAGCCATATATCAATATTTTAACCATTAACGATGCAGAACCTACTTCTCTGTTCATGTCTATATAGTTTATAACCTGCAAATTTGGATTACTTGCTACTACATTTTGAATTTGAGTTTTAGCTTCTTCTTCTGACTTTACATCCTTTAATTCAATATTTAGCGCCACAGGTTTAATGCTATTAGCACCTGTTAAGTTTTTTAACACTTTTTCAGTTGTTATAAGCTTTACTCCCTTACAGGCTAAATCAGGTTCAAATGGGTCATCATTTAAAACCGCAGTTACTTTAGCCTTCTTTGTTGATCCAATTCCTTTTTCATTGTTTATATATTTTAGATCTATTTCATCTCCAGGCTTTATATCTAAAACTTTTCCTTTATAGTTTTTCTTAGTTTTTTGATTTAATATAATATTTTTGTTTATAACGATAACTCCATTTTCATTATTTACATCAATGCTGCCTTTCTCTAGATAATTTTTAGCTGCTTCCATGGAATTATCATCATATATAGATACAGTTCCCTGCTCAAGTACTGTTTTTTCCTTACCATTTAACTCTTCTCTCTCATAGAACTTTCCAAGATCTTTAACATCATCTATTTCTTTATTAGTGTCTACATATTCCTTAAAAACTGACTTATCATATACTTTGTAAACTTTTTTTACGACGCTTAAACCATTAATAGAATTTATAATATCATCATCTATAGTCTTTCCTGTAGAATTCTTGCCATTTTCCTCAACAGAAAAATGAATTTTGCTTAACTCATTTGAGGTGCTATTAAAATTCAAAGCCATATCCATAAAAGATTTAAAAGTTACAAATAAAACCACACTTATTACTATAGAAAATACTGTTATTCTGTACCTTTTCTTATTTCGTTTGATATTTTTTGATGCCAAATTGCCTTCGAAACCAAAAATCGTCTTTAATATTGTGCTTTTTCTTCTTTTTATTTTTTCTTTCGTTATAGATGCTTTACTACTTATTGCAACAAGTGGTGAAATTCTTCCTGCAAAGTATGCTGGAAGCAGGGCTGATAAATAAACAGAGATAATTCCTATTACTGCACTTATTAATATTACTGATGGAGATATAGAAATTTTCATCAATGTAAAATTATCTGCACCTATTAATTTAAATGCGATACTAATACCATTAATAGCTATAATTCCACATATTAATCCAATTGGTATAGAAATTACAGCTAAAATAGAGGCTTCTCTTAAAACAATAACCCTAAGCTGCCTTGGTGTCATACCCACAGCTCTTAAAAGCCCAAATTGCTTTATTCTTTCCACAACACTTATTTGAAATGAATTATATATTACAGCAATTGTTGCAATTAGTACTATTCCAATAATTACAGCAACAACGCTATACATAGCCTTAGTATTTGCATCGTCTCCTCCCCCCTCTAAATCAACAACATGCCTATTATCTATAACTGCTTTCTTAGTTCCCAAACTTTTTAATTCATTAACTGCTTTTTTTAGGTTAGCTTTAGAATTTATTCTTACAAGTAACGTTGCTTTACTTATATCTATATTATTACTTTTGCAAAGCATTATTCCTTTATTTTCATCCTGGCTTTGAGCATTATCCTGTAAAATTCCAACTAATTTATACTTTTTATTATTTAATTCTATTGTATCTCCAAGCTTAGCACCTTTTTTTAAATATTTCAAAATCCATTTTTCCACGGCAATTTCTTTTTCATTGTTTGGAAAGGTTCCACTTTTTAATTTATATGGTAAAAGTTCTAGCGCCCTATCCGTTGCTATATCTGGAACAATTGAAACTCCTTTTTCAAGCTTTATCTCTTTTCCTTGTTCAAAAAGTCCACTCATAGACACTTTAGGATTACCTTTTATCTTAGATAACAAATTATTATCTACCTTTTGGTATGCTACATGCCATGAACCATACTGACTTTCCATACTTTCTATTTCCGCCTTCTGTAGCCCTTTTAGAAAAAATCCTATAGAAGAAATCAATGCCACAGATAAAATTATACCAATAATAGTAAGTATACTTCTCCTTTTATTAGCTTTTAGATACCTTCCCGTAAGCTGCTTATAACCGCTAATCATTACTTTCTATCTCTCCCCTCTAATTATTCTTTAAATACTCGTCTGAGACTATTTCACCATCTTGAATAGTAATAATCCTATCCGATAAAGCTGCTATATTTACATCATGGGTAATTAATACTAAAGTTTGGTTGTATTTTTTTGCTGTAAATTTAAGCAGTTCTATCACTTCTCTTGAATTTTTGCTATCCAAATTTCCTGTAGGTTCATCTGCAAATATTATAGACGGCTTATTCAAAAGCGCTCTTCCTATTGACACCCTCTGCTGTTGTCCTCCTGAAAGTTCCGAAGGCAAATGATTTTTTCTTTCCTTTAATCCAAGCACATCAATAATTTCATCTAAATATGCCTTATCTACCTTATCATTATCCATTAGTGCTGGAAGAGCTATATTTTCTTCTACATCTAAAACCGGTATAAGATTAAAAAACTGAAATATAAAACCTATCTTTCTCCTTCTAAAAATCGCCAATCTCTCTTCCTTATAATCATAAATATTTTCACCATCAATAATGACTCTACCATTAGTTGGTCTATCAAGCCCTCCAAGCAAATGCAAAAGCGTACTTTTTCCTGAACCTGATGCACCAACAATAGAGCAAAATTCTCCTTTATTAACGGATAAGTTAACATTCTTAAGTGCCTCTACTTTATTTGCTCCTTTTCCATAAGTTTTGCTTAAATTTTCTACTTTTAAAATCTCCATATTTACTCTCCTCACATATTTTCAAAGCCGTTTTGTTTTTCTTTAATTTTAGGATATATTTTAAATAAGTATTAATTTTTACACTTATTAAAACATAACTTGGTTTTATTATATACGCTGTGCACCCTTATCTCCATGACTTATGGCTTACAATAAAAAGTAGTTAACTTACTGGATTGTAAGATTATCAATTCTTTAGGTATGGAAAATAGATAATACTATTCCAAATATATATTTTAAGGAGCTATCGCACTAAAAAAATTGCGAAGCAATCATAATAGTGAAGGGTTTTAACTGGCTCTGCGCATTAAAAAACTAACTTTTTCATTTATATGAAAAAGTTAGTCTTTTAACGAGCAAAGTGAAGTTAAAAACCTTCACTTTAATTAGCTCGCAATTTTTTATATTTAGTGCGACAGCACCTTAAAGTTATTTTTGCTTCTTTTCTATAGATGTACAAATCACATTATTTCCGCACGTCTTTTTTAAATTTTAGAATGGCTTTTGCTATAGCCTCAGCACACTTAGCTTGTCCACTATCAGAAGATAAAAAACTACAATCATCTTTATTACTTAAATACCCAAGCTCTACCAGTGTAGATATAGCCTTATTATTTTTAAGCACGTATATTCCACGATTGCTTTTATACTTAACCTTGCGTTCCTTAGTATATTTTAACTGACAAAGTTCATTTTCAATATCTTTTGCTAACTCTTCATCCCTTGTATTAGGATAATTACACCATAATTCAATTCCCCTAATTGATTGATTAACAAAGTCATTACAATGAATGGAAACAAAAACATCAGCCTTATTATTACTTGAGATCTGTACTCTTTTTTGTAAATCTTGTATTTCACTTTTTCCTAAAACTGTCTTATCATCTTTACGGGTATATACGACTTTTATATTGCTCTTTTCCAGTGCTTGTCCGACTTTTAGTCCAACTTTAAGAGCTACGTCTTTTTCATATATGCCATTAATACCCTTAGCTCCATTATCATATGCTCCATGACCAGGATCAATACATACAACAAAATTTTGCTTTAATACCTTTAATGACTTTGATGACTCAGCTAATACTGAATTTTTATTTATTTTAATAGCCTTATGAATTTTATTAGTGCTTCTGACTTTACTGCTAAATAAATTAATCCCTCTATTATTAGTACTTAATAAAGATAATAAAAAAATCATCAATAAGCAAAAAGCCAAACTTCCAATTTTAATTTTATATATACTGTGCCTTTGATTCATTTAAAAACTCCCCTATCTTGTTAATTTGGAAGATCATCTAAAGTTTTAAATACATATCCCCTATTTTTCCATTCTTTAATTAAGCTATCTAAAATATTGGCATTGGTTTTAGACATTGCATGAAGTAAACAAATCATACCACCACGGGTATTTTTTAGAAGCATTTTCTTAGCCGCCTCTGGATCAGGCTGTTTATCTGCATTGTAGTCCTCATGTGCAAGAGTAAAAAATATAGATTTATACCCAAGCTTTTGAGTATAATAAAGTGATAACTCACTAAACGTACCCTCTGGCGGCCTAAAATATTTTGACATTTTACAGCCTGGGATACTGTTTACAGCTTTTTCTACTCCAGTAATTTCAGCATCAAAAGTAGTCTCATTCGTAAATGTAGGCATAGATTTATGATGTACAGAATGATTTCCTATTAGATGCCCCTCTTTAATCATCCTTTTTAATAAATCAGCATCTGCAACTCCTTTAAAACTGCCAGTTACAAACGGCTTAGTCACAAAAAAAGTAACATGAACATCATTTTTCTTTAGAGTATCTAAAATGCTGGGAGTATATCCATTTTCATATCCTTCATCAAAAGTAAGATAAATAACTTTTTTTGAAGTATCTCCAAATCCATACCCTTTATATTTAGATAGCAACGCTGCGCTATCCCTTGCTGAATAAAGCCATGACCAAAATATAGCTTTAGTGCTAAGCGATGATGTATTAGATATCACTAATGGTGTAAATGTCTTTGGTGTAGATGTTACTTTCTTTGGCTCTGTTAATCTTTTATTATCAAGAGTTTTATTTATCCCCTTATTACTTGAAACAGACGTATGTTTATTATTTTTTGCTGCATTTTGATTTACTCCCATGCAGCCAGACAGGAGTGCAGTCAAGGCCATACATAAAATTATATTTTTTTTAAGCAATTTAATCCCTCCAAATGCATATAGCGACTATTGATATTATATACCTTAATAATATTTTAATTGTTACTAAATGGTTACCAATAGGTAACATATTAGGTTATATCTATCAATAAACTCATTTAACTATTTAACATAGATTCTCCTTCTTCCTTAATTTCTGCACACACAAAAAAAACCGCATCAGAAAAACTTAATGCTTATGCGGCTTAAACTTAAAACATAGTAATAAATTATCTTAAATACAACTTTGTTCACTAGCTGTAATACTTTTAACATTCAATTTATGATATGCTACATAATAAGCAATCATGAGTAATAACTCCGCTCCTGCCCAAGCAGATACTTCTGCAATACAAACTCCTAAAAAACCTAAGTACCTTGGTAAAATAATAGCTACAGATAATCTTATAACTAATTCAAGCACACCTGATATCATAGGAATCATGGTATTCCCCATTCCTTGTAGTGCAGAACGATATATGAATAACAAACCTAAATCCCATATAAGCAAGGACATAACAACTAAAAATTGTCCAGATACCTTAAATACTCCTATTTGATTTGATGCTACAAATAATGAGACAATTTGATGTCTAAAGAAAAATAAAAACAAACTAATAAAAATATTTACTGTCGTAGATACTTTAATACAATCTATAATTCCTATACGAATTCTATCGTACTTTTTAGCTCCTAAGTTTTGTCCTGTAAAAGTGGACATGGCAAAGCCAAAGGTAACCCCGGGTTGTTCTGCCAACGCCGCAATTTTCATAGCAGCAGTGTATCCTGCAACATATACTGAACCATAACCATTTACAATTGTTTGTAAAATCATGCCTCCAACCGCAGTAACAGAATTTTGAATTGCAGCTGGAATCCCTAAAATAAATAACTTCTTGCACACCTTAAGATTAAGCTTCCAATCCTTCTTTGCAATTTTAAGCATTTCATGTTTACGAACCACTCTATAACAAAGAATACATGATAAAACCTGTGCAATATCAGTTGAAATAGCCGATCCTGCAACACCCAATTTGAATCCCATAACGCACATAATATTTAACACTATATTAACTAGGGATGAAATAATCATTACATAAAAAGGTGTTTTGCTATCTCCAAACGCCCTTAAGATTGAAGAAAGCAAGTTGTAAAATATAGTTGCTATGATGCCTGCATAAATAATACTTATGTAAAGATTAGCATCCTTTATTATATCTGATGGCGTATTTAGTAATTTAAGAAGTGGCATTGAGGTTAACAAGCTTAAAATAGTTACAATAATAGCAATAAAAAGCGATAAATATACAGACATTGCAACTGTTTTCCTTACTCCAGCTTCATCACCCGCTCCAAATCTTTGAGATACCAATATGCCAAAACCATTTGCAAGTCCAATTATAAATCCAATAATCATAAAATTAATAGATCCCGTAGAACCAACAGCTGCAAGAGCATTAACGCCTATTCCCTTTCCTACTACAATACTATCTACCATACTATAAAATTGCTGAAATATGTTACCTATTAGCATTGGTGCAGAAAATTGAAGTATTAGCTTTGTTGGTTTTCCAATTGTCATATCTTTTGTCATTATAATAATTCTCCATTTTCACTTTAGTATTTACTACATTATTGTAACATATTTTTTAACTAATTCCTTTAATAAACACCTTTTTTCACTTTTTTATTAGTAATAAAACTTCCTATAAACCAAAGAGCTACAATCCAAACGAATAAATATATAAGTTCACCCTTAAACTTAAAAATGCTGCTTCCATTTTCTATTCCTTGGCTCATAGTCATGTATGCTTTTTGAGGTATTACATTGCATATGGTATCTAGAATTTTATTGCTTCCAGTGAAGGAAATAAAGCAGCCTGCAAGTATTGATGTTATCGTGTAAATACCAGTCGCTGCCATTTAGGTTTCTCTTTCAATAGCTGCTGTAAAAAATAAGGCAAGAGATGTAGAAAGTAAACTTAAAATTGCAATTAATACAGCAAGCATTGGAAGATCAAAGCCCATCGTTACTCCAAAACATACCTTTGTTATTACAATTGCAATATAGCTTGGAACATATAAACATACAAATGTAAATATTCCTTGTGCTAAAATATATTGTCTTTCACTTACTGGACCCGTTAAAATTCTTCTAAAGGTATTTAAAAGCTTGTCTTCTGAGAAAAGTAAAGTCAAAGCTACTCCCTGCATTAAAATAATCATTGTAACAAAGCCTAATATGTTAGTTCCAATTCCTCTTTGATTTTCTCTATCTTTTTCAGTTTCTGTAATTTTATCTGTTTTTAAAAATTGTTCTATTTTTTTCTTATCTTCTTTATTTTTTAAGGTAGTTATTTTATAGCTTTCATCGCTTTTTTCCTCTACAATAGCCGCATACTCACCAAGAAGCAATTTAGATTTTGCTGGTTTTTTAGTCATCACATCAATTTGAACCTTATCATTTTTAGGAAAAGCTTTGCTGCTGCTAGTTATTAATGCAATTTGAGCTTTAGGCTGTGCTTTTGCCGAAAATAGCACTCCAAGCCCGATCATAATTGGTACAACTATAATTGCTACTATAATAACAGCCTTCTGTGCCATGATTCTTCTAAAATTATTCTTTAATAAATTAATTAAATTCATTATACATATTCCTCCGGTTTAAAAATAATTTGACATAGAATAATGCAGATTATTGCTGCAAGCAATGTTATAACTATGGTTGGCAAATATATGCTAAAGTTATTATCATAAATTACTTGAAAAGCACACTGCGTAATCCATCTTAGAGGTGATATATTAGATAATGCCTCTACGGTTTTCCCTAGGCTTGCTATAGGAAAAAATACACCGCCCAAAAATACAAATATTAAAATAGGAATTTGCATTACTCCATTTGCTCCTTGTTCACTTTTAAAAATGCAGCAAAATAGTACACCTAAGCAGCTGCCAAAAAATCCTAGTGCATTTATTAACAGTAAAATATATAAAATATTTTTTCCTCCAAAATTGATGTGAAAAAGATATTGTTCACCAAGCATTATAAGACTATAACAAACTGCACCAACAATATAACTAACTATAATTTTAGATAAATATATTTCTGTTTTAGAAACAGGTGCATATACAATTCTTGTATTTCCCTTTCTCACGGTTTCTTCCATAAATACATTTGTTGCCGTCATAGAAAGCATCATACCCATAAAAATCATAAGTGTAATTCCATAATAGTCATAAGAAGTTACATTTTCCGAACCATAACCTTCCTTTGCAATAAAACCTATAGTTCCAAGCAATATTATAGGAAGTAAAGTATTTATAATTAATAGCATTGGATTTCTGAGAGTATTCTTAATATCAAATTTAACTATATTTATAAAATTCATGTTTCCACCCCTAATCTCTTAATTTTTTTCCTGTTAGTTCTAGAAATACAGTTTCTAAAGAGGCTTCTGTACTTGTCATACCTTCAATGGTGCAATCTGTTTTAGTTATTTCTGATATTATTTTATTAAAGCTATTTTTAGATTTTTTTGCAGTTATTTTTACTGAATTTTCTGATATTTTTGTTTTTAATACACCTTCTATTTTATCAAATTCATCATCTTTTAACTTACTTACATCGCTGACCTTAATAGAATAGGTTATCTGATCATCAACTTCTTTTTTAAGTTCCTCTTTGGTACCTTCTGCAATAATTTTCCCTTCATTCATAATTATAATTCTATCTGAAATTGCTTCTACCTCTTCCATGTAGTGTGTAGAATAAATTATAGTTGCTCCATTTTTCCTAAGCCTTTTAATAGATTCTAATATATGATTTCTCGATTGAGGATCAATGCCTACTGTTGGCTCATCCATAATAATAAGCTTTGGTTTATGCGCAATAGCACAAGCTATGTTAAGTCTTCTCTTCATTCCTCCTGAAAAAGTCTTTGGCTTGTCATCTTTCCTGTCATAAAGTGCTACTAATTCAAGTGCTTCTTTTACATTATCTTCAAGCTGTTTACCCTTTAATTTATATAAGCTTGCAAAGAATCGCACATTTGCTTCAGCGGAAATTTCCTCGTAAATAGCTAAATCCTGCGGAACTATTCCAATTCCATATTTTATAGTCTTTGCATCCCTTCTAAAGTCCTTTCCAAGTATATTTACCTCTCCGCTGTCCGCTTTTAGTATTGTAGCTAAAATATTAATAGTTGTACTTTTTCCTGCTCCATTTGGCCCAAGCAGACCAAGTATTTCACCTTCCTTCACCTGAAAACTTATTCCTTTAACACCTTTCTTGCCATCATAAATTTTTTCTAAATTCTTAACTGTAAGCGTATTATTCATTTTTATTTCCTCCATTTCTTATTCTTCCGAACTCTTTTAATAACTTTTCATTTTCCTTTTCTAGTTTCTTCTCTTCAATTCCTATATTTGCATTTGCATTTTCTTCAAAACCGTCCATTTCTTCACCATCAAATCGGTACATCTTCTTTAAAAGCATCCACAATATTTCCATTTCCTCTCTTGTAAGAGACTTTGAAAGTTCTGCAAAAAAGTATGTAGATTTTTTTCCGCTTTCTATAGTTGCCTCACGTCCTGCCTCTGTAACACTCACATTAACCGCCCGTTTATCACTTTCACTAGGCATCGTAATAACATAACCCTTATTCTCTAATATTGTTATAATTTGCTTTACACTTTGTTTAGTAGTCCCAAGCTTTTTAGCAATATTATTTAGTGTTGCTTTCCCTTCTGGTAAATGGTAAATTGCCATTATTGCCATGAGTTGCCTAGAAGACAATTTATCAAAATATTTAGCTTCATGCACCTGCATCTTATTTGTAAGAGAAAATATTGTTGTATAAATTTGCTGTATTAAAAATATTTCTCTGTAATTATCCATCTCTTCAAATTTACTCATAAAAATCCTCCTATAAAATAGTAAGCTTACTGTCTAAATTAATAGTATCATCTTAATTAATAAAAGTCAATATACTGTCAAATATTTTTATTGTTTTTCTTCATTCACTAATATACAGGCTATTTTTTACGTCTCAAAAATAAAGTTTGTGCATATAGTTCTAGCCAAAGCAATAAATTTGACTTTTTATATAGACAATGTATTTACTTTTATTATAAATCTGCGCAAAAATAAAGTCAGTATATTGTCTTTTTCTTTTTATGTAAACTAATAATAATTTTACGTGAATAATCATGACAATTTTGTGTTATCCTACTATAATATAGTAAAACTTAAATATGGAGTGATATCATTGAACGAAGGGCTTGTAGTATTTGTAAGAGCAATTATGGCTTTTTTATCATTATTGATATTTACTGAACTTCTGGGCAAGAAACAAATATCCCAACTTACCTCATTTGATTACATATTAGGAATTACCATTGGATCTATAGCAGGCAGCATGACAACTGATTTATCAAGCATGGCTTGGCCTCATTGGGTCGGACTTTTTACTTGGGTAGCTGCTGGATTAGCTATTGATTTTCTCACAACAAAATCAAGAACTGCAGCAAGATATATAGAAGGAGAACCAGTTATAATAATAATGAATGGTAAAATATTAGAAAAAAATATGCAAAAGTTAAGATACACTGCTGCAAATCTACAGCAGCAATTAAGATGCAAGAATATATTTGACATAAGCGAAGTTCATTTTGCAATATTAGAAGCAAACGGTGAGCTTTCTGTTTTAAAAAAACCTGGATTACAGCCTGCAACTGCAAACGATATGAATATCCCATCAACTAAAATTGGAATAGGTATAGATTTAATTTATGATGGCGTTGTTGTAGATTTAAATTTAAAACAAATTAATCGCAATCGCCAATGGCTTAAGTCAGAACTAAAGAAACAAGGCGTAAATGACCCTTCTGATGTTTTTTTAGCTACTTATGAAGCCTCAGATTCTCTATACATAGATAAATTTAAAGATAAAATACAAAAAAATCATGACTTTAAAGGTCCATATTAAAATTATACTCTAACTGAACTTCGCCTTATTTCAAACTTGAAAATTGATGTATTCTTATAAAAGAAGGTGCAATAATGAAAAAATTATTTGCTATGTTAATTCCTATTTTAATCTTAATCTTTTTTATACTAATCATGCTTAGTGGTCCATTTCTTAAGAAACCTAGAGGAAGCTACGACGATGTCATAAAAAATATTGATATAACCACAAAAGCAGTATTATCAGAGAATTGGAAACTAGCAGAACAAAACACAAAAAAATTAGATTCTGCTTGGGAAATTGTTATTAAGAGAATTCAATTCAGCACTGAAAGAACTGAAATAAATAATATTTCTTTAAATATTGCCCGTCTTAAAGCCTCTATTGCTGCTAAAGATAAATCCTCAGCATTAATTGAATTAAGTTCGGCAAAAGAACATTGGAATGATCTAGGTAAATAAAATAATTGCGAATTAACAATGCTTCGTTGTATTAAAAAAATTCTATAAATCTAAAGTGAAAAAATGCAAATTGAAACATGTAAGTATTTTGTGATTTTTTCACCAAGATTTATTAGAGTTTTTTAAATTGTTACTTTGCAATTATCTCTATGCCATTTTCAGTTACAAGAACAGTATTTTCCCACTGTGCTGAAAGCGAGCCATCAGCTGTTAGAACAGTCCATCCATCGCTTTCATCTATAACTATTTCACGTCCTCCAGCATTTATCATTGGTTCAATTGTAAACACCATTCCAGGTGCCAAAACCATTCCAGTTCCCTTTTTTCCTACATGACAAACATAAGGATCTTCATGAATATCTATTCCAACTCCATGACCGCCAAATTCTCTAACTACTGAGCAACCTTCACTTTCTGCATACTCCTGAATTACAGCCCCTATATCTCCTAAAAATCCCCAAGGCTTAACTGCTTTAAGTCCTTTTTCTAAACACTCTTTAGTTACTTCAACTAGTTTTTTAGCTTCCTTACTTACCTCACCAATCATAAACATTCTTGATGCATCTGAATAGTATCCATTTAGTATAGTTGTCGCATCTACATTTACTATGTCTCCACTTTTAAGCACCACATCTTTATTTGGTATTCCATGACATACTACATTATTTATAGATGTGCAAATGCTTTTAGGATATCCTTCATAATTAAGAGTTGCTGGGATTCCTCCATTATCTACTGTGTATTCATATGCTAATTTGTCTATCTCTTCTGTTGTCATTCCCTCTTTAATATTCTCGCTAATTAAATCTAAAAGACCATTATTAATTATTGCACTTTTTCTTATTCCCTCAACTTGTTCTTTATTTTTTATCATTTTTCTCGTTGGTATTATGACTCCTTGTCTCTTTAAATTTTTTAACTTCTTATCAAATTCAAAGTGACAATTCTTATACTTTAATCCACTTCTGCACCAACATAAATCATTTCTACTTAATTTCATAATATTATCTCCATTATTCAATTTTTCCACCATGAAAAAAACATTCATAGGTCTTACTATTATTATAGTAAATTTCCTCATATCCTTGAAACCATTTAAAATCTCCGTTAATAATACAGTGATATTTATACTGCCCTCTTTGATATATAATTGGTCCGCGATAAGGATTAGCTTTAGTTACTAATCTCAATACTTCCTTTAAAAAATTTCCAGAAAATTCTTCACTTAAAACTCTTCCTGTATAATTCATGGCCCAAAAAGGAACATTATTTTTCCACAAAGCTTCTTCTCCTGAAAATTGTTCTCCACCTAAATATGTATCAATATATTTCAAATCGTCTTCTATATACTCAAGGTCATGGGAATTAGGCCTTGAAGGTTTAGTTTCATCGCCTTTTCCTGCATACGTTGATTTTTTAGCCCTTATTAAAAAATCTATTACCTTTTCATCAGTAAAACTAACTTTGTTCTCTTCTATATTTAAACGACAATTTTCCTCATAATCATTCACTAGTTCATCAATACTTACATTAAAGAACTCACTTAATGCAATTAATCTAGCAATATCAGGATATGACTGAGAAGCTTCCCACTTTGCAACTGCCTGCCTGGATACCCCTAAAACTTCAGCTAGCTTTTCCTGCGATAATCCCCTTGATTTTCTGAGTGCTTGCAGCTGTTTCTGAAAACTCATTTTTCTTCACCTCTAAAATCAGTATACTATTACTATCAGCATATTTCTACCAATTTAACATAACAACTCTGACAACTAGCAGTTGCATATCACTTAGTCTAACACAATTTTCCTTATGCTGTCTTCTGAAAGGCTATATTCATTTAAAAACTCTGTAATCTTTATTCCATTTTTATACAGCTTATATATTTCTAAGTTTCTTTGCCTTTATCTCCATTTTTCATATAAAAAATATATTTAATATTTTATAATTTTAGATATTAAGCTTTAGGAACTTCTTTTACATAGCGCCATGTTATTCCATCATCTTTTGATTGATACAAGGCCTTGCATCCTGCATTATAATCTCCATCGGATCCTTGTCCCACTAAAACATTAAGACTTCCATCTTTCTTATAAGGCATTCCAGGTAAATCAAAAGGATTATAAGTTTGACCATTATTTAACGATACTTTTACCTCTGGAAAATCAATCTTTTTGTAAGATATCCCTCCATCTTCTGTACGATATAATTGTCCATTACCTCCACCATTATAGGATAAGCATAAAAATCCAAGTTTATCATTCAAGAAAGTTATTCCAGCTGCCGAACCTATAACTCCTGAAAATGGATCCTCATTTATAGTTTTCCATGTGACTCCCCCATCAGTAGTTTTGTTTAGTGAATAAGCTCTATTTCCTAATGCTACTGCTGTTACTTTTAAACGATATCCAACCTTTTTGGATAAATAAAATTGATTTGTAGCATTATAAGACTCATCAGCAATATCATCTTTTCCCTTTGAAGATTGTGATGTTTTAGTATTATATATATTATCTACTAAATTATATCTTACAGGAGTATCTATACTCTCTTTCCCTGGCACAAATACAGAAACAATATATCCTATTATTTCTGAGTAGGCATTAACATTTGAATTCATATTTCTCTTTGAATCAATATAAACAATGCCATTTGTGTTATATCCAAAGCTTCGCTTGCCATAATAAAGAATGCCATATTGTTTTTCATTCCATCTGCTAACTGTCTTCTTAAGTGGAATTACCTTCATTGTCTCAATTAATGGTGCTAAAAGTTTATCCTTGCTATAATTCGCATTTACATAACCATTTAAAAGTACAGTTACATTTCCTGACTTAATGCTATCATAACTAATTAAATAACTCTGGAGCTTACCTTTATCATTTTTTCCATAAAGATATGTATCAAAAGATATAATTTTTCCGTTAGAATCAAATTTAAGACTAAAATTATTTGAAATATACAGCTTCTTAGGCATATTTACTTTAGAGTTGATATCTGTAAAAATCCCGTCTATGCCATCTTTATATATATTATCATGCTCAAGTTTTACAGTTCTTTTATTCTTTAAATCTTCTAAAACCCATGCTAGTTTTCCATTGTATTTTGTTCCACTATGATATATTTTTACTCCATAAAAACATGTTATGAGAACTATTCCTATTATAACTACACAAATCCACTTAGTCTTACACTTCGAATAGAACTCACTTCTATCTAAACTTTGCTCTAGTGCAGCTTCTGGCTTTTTCACAGTTCTAATTATTAGAATTATAAACCAAGCCAAAAAGAATACCATGCACCCAAACAATATACTTATATTATTATTGATTCTTCCAAATCTACATAAAGTGTATAGTTCATAAAATGAAATCCAATATACTAATATAAATAATAAGTCGGCCGCCATTGATAAAACCAAATCTCTTTTTGTAACTTGCTTGTACCTTTTCATTTTTTCTTTTACTCCATCTCATTTTTATTATATATAACAATTAAAGTATACAACAAATTTCCAAATATTGATATTTATTTGTTAGTTGTTTTATAAAAGTTTTAAATACTTTTTATTTCATCATTTTCCTAAAAAAATAACAAAAATCACGCCTATTGAAGTTTATATTTTTCTTGAATTACTCTCAAAAGGTTTCATTCATATGCAATTTTTTAATATATATAAATTTTTTTATTATGCCTAATTTTTTATGTAGTGTCAAATAAAAAAGTCTCTAGATATTTTTATATATACCTAAAGACCTTTTAATGCATCAACTAAGTGTATCATTAATATCTGACCTTATATAAATTTCGTCAAAGTCATGCTTTTCAGCGTTCATTTTAATGTTGATTAAATTTATATTTTTCAAATATTTTCAGTGGATAAAAACTAGTGAGTATCCATTTTTGTCTTATCTATTTTTTTGCCCCATATAAGTTGAAATTTATTCATCTATTCCAGTTGTCTGATCCTGGTAAGTGACCAGTATGTGAATTAGATGAAAAAATACTTGCTGCAAAAATAGTCATTCCCAAAGTTGTAATTAGCGAAGCACATAAAATCGATGAAATCAAAAATTTTTTCATAAAAAATCCCCATATCGTTTTTGTAAATTATGTACATTAATTCATATGAATTCCATATTATCACTAAAATCAAAAATGTCAAATATATCCTGTATAACTTAAATAAATTTGTATTATATAGGATATAACTAATAAAAATAGCAAATTTCATGTTAAGTAAATTTTGTAATACATAATTTCATAAATTTTTATTAGTATTCTTTTAAAACATAACTAAATAATTATATTATTTTTACTTATGTACAACTATTGATTTTTCTCTCCACTTACCTTGTTTATAACGTACTACACTCGCAGTACCTGTAATAAGCCATGTAAGCCCTGTAGTGAGCCATACACTCCAAACTCCAAAAGCAGGAACCATAGCCAAAGCACTTGAAAACCCAACTCTTCCAATAACCTCTACAAAACCATTAATCATAGCATAAAATGCATCTCCTGTACCATTTAATAATCCCCTTGTAATATAAATCATTCCAAGTGGAAAATACATGCAACTAGTAATCTTAATTGCCTTAGCTCCAAGCGCTATTACAGCTTTATCATTAACAAATACTTGCATAATAGCATGTCCACCAAGTTGAGCTGCAATAAGTGCCACGATGCTAAACACAATCACTATTAAAATGCTTTTATGATATCCTTTTTTAACTCGCTCTAGTTTATTAGCTCCCATATTCTGTCCTGCAAAAGTAGACATTGCTGCACCTAAGGAATTAAAAGGCTGCTGTATAAGCTGCTCTACTCTACTTGTTGCGGTATAGGCAGCAACAGCTATCTCTCCAAAGTGATTTACAACTCCTTGCAATGCCACTAAAGACAAAGCAATCATAGAATTTTGTACTGCTACAGGAATACCAATCTTTATACATTTATTAATAATTGGCCAGCTTACCTCCCAATGTTTTCTTTTCAATTTGAAATACGGATTTTTTAATACTGCAAAGGCAGCACAGCCAAAAGCCGCAGTTCCTTGAGAAATTACAGTAGCATAAGCTGTCCCAACTACACCGAATCCAAATTTAAGAACAAAAATCAAATCTAAAACAACATTGATTGCGCAAGACGCAACTAAAAAAATTAGAGGTGTTTTTGAATCCCCTAAAGCTCTAAGTATCGCAGCTATAGCATTATATGCTGCCACTGCTATCATACCGCCAGATACAATTCTTAAAAATCTAGTAGCATCATCTAAAATTTCAGGTGGTGTCTGCATGATTTGTAAAACTAAACGTGCAAAAATAACAGCTAATATACTCATAACTATTCCTGCTGTTCCAATAACATAAATTGCATTGGTAATGGCTCTTTTAACATGTTCTTCTTGTTTAGCACCAAAGTACTGTGAAATAATGATTCCTATTCCAACCGATAACCCTAAACACACAGAAAAAAACAAAAAGTTTAAGGAACCAGTAGCACCAACTGCTGCCAAAGCATTAGCGCCAACATATTTTCCTACAACAATAGAATCAATTATATTATAAAACTGTTGAAAAATATTGCCGATAAGCATCGGCAGAGAAAACCTTATCAAAAGTGAAATTTCATTTCCTTGTGTCATATCATGTACATATTTTGTTGACATATCCCTTACCCCATACTTTCTAATTTATCTCTTAATCTTATTTTTGCTATATATTAACCTGCCACGTTCAATTATAATATATACTGCCAGTATATATCTAACAATTTTTAATTATTTATTATAATGTGTAAAATACACAAAATTCTACGTAATCTATAGTGCAATTTGCCATAATTTTATTTCATTATATATTTTTTGAAAGCAGCTTAAGACAAAATGTGGCTGTCCCACTAAAAAATTGCAAAACAATCATAATAGTGAAGTTACCCCCCTCTTCACTTTAATTAGTTCGTAATTTTTTATATCCAGTGTGACAGCCACATATTAATTTTTTATAAATAAAATTTTTTAATATTCCACTATATTTTGAGGCTCTCCGTCCATCCATTTAATTATATTATCAAACGTAATATGTGCCCTTCTTATCATGGCTTCTTTTGTCGCAAAACCAATATGAGGAGTGAGAACTGCGTTGTTTTCTTTAAGAATAGTATATTCCTTATCAAGAGGTGGTTCTACATCAAATACATCAATTCCAGCTCCTGCAATTTCCCCCTTACTTAAAGCTTCTGCTAAAGCATTATTATCTACAATTGGTCCTCTTGCTACATTTATTAATACAGCACTCTTCTTCATAATAGCAATTTTTTCTTTGCTTATTAAGCCTTTTGTATCATTGGTTTGTGGAAGATGGATTGATACAACATCACTTTGTGAAAGAAGCTCGTCTAAGCCTACGTATTTTACACCTATTTTTTTAAGTTCTTCTTTTTGACTTCTATTATATGCAATAACATTACATCCAAAAACTTTTGCAATTTTACATACCTGTGCACCTATGGCCCCTGTGCCAACAACACCAAAAGTTTTTCCACTTAAATCACTTTGAGAATATCCATCTTTAGTTTTCCCTTCCCTTGTAAGTTTATCAAGTGGAACTATATTTCTAAGTACAGATAGGGTTAGTCCAAAAGTAAGTTCAGCAACAGAACTAGTACTATAACCTGCAGCATTAGAAACTGTTACTTCTTTGCCTTTTAATGCTGCAAGTTCAACATGATCTACTCCTGTAAAGGCTATTGACATCATTTTAAGTTTAGCATCTGTATTTATTACTTCTGCTTTAAGAGGCATATTAGCTAAAACAATAACCTCCGCATCATTAACTCTTTCCTTTAAGGTTTTGGCATCTGTAACTTTATTATTGTAAATTACAAGCTCATTTCCCCTATCAGTAATAGGTTTTGCAATATCCCTGAGTTCTTTTTCAGAAAGTCCAAGTGGTTCAATAACCGAAATCTTCATACTATGTATCCCTCCATTATTTGCTCTGAATAATTTTACAATAAACTTAGTTATGTATTTTGTCAATTAAAAATTAATCTTAACTGTGCTCCTTACTTTCGTCCCTATTTTTCAAAATTTCTTCATAATTTTTCACTTCGCTTATTCTTGTACATCTTTCTTCAAATGGAATATCAATGGTCATATATTTCTTGATTTTTAAAGGTGGTCCTTCAAAAACATATATATTGTCAGCCATGTATGCAGCTTCAAAAGTATCATGAGTTGTATATATAAAAAGCTTGTTATTATATTTACAATGGTTAACTATAAAATTCATTAAGCTTGTTTTAAGTTCCATATCTAACCCCTTAAAAGGCTCATCCATAACTATAATATCTCCATTATAGGCAAGTGCCCTTGCTATTGACACTCTTTGTTTCATACCACCGCTGAGTTCCCTTGGAAAATTATTTTTAAACTTAGATAGTTTAACCAAATCTATATATTTTTCAGAAATTTTTTCAGCTTCTCTTTTACTATAATTACTTTCAAGAACAAACATAATATTTCCTTCAACACTTAGCCAAGGAAGTAGCCTATTTTCCTGAAAAACATATGAAAAGCTTTTATCTTCCATTCCTTCTATTTTGCCAGAATATGAAGTTATAATTCCTGTAATTATGTTTAATAAAGTTGATTTTCCACAGCCTGAAGGTCCAAAAATGCAATGAACTTTATCCGATGAAAAGCTCATATTAAAATTTTCAATTACTTTTAAATTGTTATATTTTTTTTTAATGTCTTCAAGTTTTATCTCCAATACTTACTCATCACCCCTTTTAACATAATATATATACTTCGCACGTTAATATTTAAACTTATCCTTGAGCGTTAATTTAAATAAACTTTCAAGTGCGATACTAATAACTATAACAACAAAGGTCCACGCAAAAAGTTCATCTGAATCCATATATAATTTTGCATTGTACAGCTGCCCACCTATGCTATATTTAGGATTGCTTAAAACTTCTGCTGCAATACTTGCTTTCCATCCCAAACCTATACTGCTAATGCAAGCTGCTGAAAAATAAGGTATGACACAAGGCACATAAATTTTATTAAAAATCATTACTTTTTTTACTTTGTATAACTTGGCCATCTCTAAAATATTCTCATCAACATTTCTTATTCCTTCAATGATATTAGTCCAAATGAGTGGAAAACACATTAAAAAACATATAAATACATTCACATTATTAGAAGAAAACCACACTAAAGCTATTATTATAAAAGACATTATTGGCGTGGTTTTTATAGCAATTACCATTGGATTCATTAATTCATAAATAAACTTATTTACACTGCATATAATACCAAAGATAATGCCAAGTACAATAGATATCACAATTCCTGCTAGAGTTCTAAGCATTGAAGCTTCAACAGACTTCCAAAATTCTAACTTAAAAACAAATACTTTTAAAGCTTTAAGAACGCTGATTGGTGCAGGAACATATAGCTCATTATTAATTAATAGATAAATGACCTGCCATACACCAATCCAGAATAATAAAACTACAAATTTATTTAGTATTTTTTTATTATCTCTCGTAATAGAACCCTTCATCTGGTAATTTTCCCCCTACAGACTTAGGATTAAAAGCAAATAAAACCTTATAAAATTGATTCATAAATGTTTTTGCCTCTTTACTATCTATATATACTATATTAGAATATGGTATTGCTTTTTTGGCAACTTGTGCTTTTGGAACAATCTTATATTTTTCTATCAAAGTTGAAGCTTTATCCACATTGTTATTTACAAAATCCACAGATTTTTTATATTCATCAAGGAACTTGTTGAAATCCTTCTTATTTTTTTCTATATATTTTTTCTGAACTATTATGCAGCCCATAGCAAGTTTACTATCACTGCCCATTGATTTGTTCCATTCCTTAGTCAAATCAAGTGCAATCCTCAAATTTTTATTTTTCATCATAGCTGTAGTTACAAAAGGCTGCGGCAATACAGCTACGTTTGTATTTCCAGCTGCAAGTGCTGTAGCTAAATCCGCATGCTGAGTTTTGTACTCTACGTTTATGTCTTTTCCAATGGTTAAGTTATTCTTCTTTAATATGTTCTGCAATACATAATCTGCTGTAGTTCCTTTACCACTTGCACCAATAGTTTTTCCTTTAAGATCTGAAACACTTTTTATACTACTACCATTTTCAAGCACATAAAGAATACCTAAAGTATTTACGGCCGCAAATTGAACCTTACCTTTTGTCTTATTATATAGCGAAAGAGCCAAATTAGTTGGTACTGCTGCAACATCTATTTCACCATTAACTATTTTACCCACCAATTCATCTGGACTATCAGAAAGTGTAAACTTATAATCTAACGCAGATTTTTTTTCATCTTGATTCTCCATCAACTGCACCATTCCCATTCCAGTTGGACCTTTTAGAGCAGCAATGTTCATAACAGTTTTTTTAGTTATATCTTTAGTTGTACTATTTTGTTTATTTTCTCCACATGCTGTTAAAGCAAGTATGAATACTAAAGTGGTAAATATTACAATTGATTTTTTGATAATTTTTTTCATGAAATCCCTCCAAATACGTCTATATAATTATATAGTATAACTTTGTTAACTATTTATCAAATAAGCCACCTGATTTTTTATTGTTAAAACCTTTTTGTTTGCCTCCAATGCTCTTATGTGCTTTTTCCCTTAATCCTTTTTTCAATCCCTTGTTCTTTTTTTCCTCAATTAATTTTTTCATAAATTCAATATCCTTTTCTTTCATAATTTATCTTTAGTGAGCGAGCTTGTTTAAAGCATACAAACTCACTAAAAGTACTCACTCCTTTTTTCTTTGCCTTTGATTTAAATAAATTCTCTCATTTTGCACTTTATTTGCAATGCATATATTCTTTTGCTTCTTTTCCGCTAACTAAATATGATTGGCCCTTTGAACAAAAAACTGAAGTTGATGTATATTCCATATCACTATTTTTATTATAACCAATTTTATTTATTACATCTTCCGCATTATGACAAACATCATAACCGTCAAAATTAAAGCTTATATGTCCATTTCCACTTGTTATTTCTGTGATTTCCATTGCATAATTCATAAATGTAGCTACAGGTCCTCTTCCTACTATAGTGACCTTATTTTGAGAAATTTCTGGAGGATTAAAACTTCCATTTAACTTTTGTATATCTGACAAAATCC
This sequence comes from Clostridium guangxiense, assembly GCF_021043395.1. Taxonomy (GTDB): domain Bacteria; phylum Bacillota; class Clostridia; order Clostridiales; family Clostridiaceae; genus Clostridium_S; species Clostridium_S guangxiense. Next base: position 108,648 of record NZ_JAJNKE010000002.1, on the reverse strand, counting down.
TTCCCATATGGTCTACATCTACATCTATTTTAAATTTATAATATGGTTCAAGCAATATGTTCTCCGTATTCTCAAGTCCCTGCCTCAAAGCTCTATATGTAGCTTCCCTAAAGTCTCCCCCGCTTGTATGCTTAATATGAGATCGTCCATTTATAAGCGTAATTTTAAGATCTGTGACGCTAGAACCTGTAAGTATTCCTCTATGCTCTCTTTCAAAAATATGTGTTCTTATTAGCCTTTGATAGTTAATTTCGAGATTTTCTAAGCTGCATTCGCTTGAAAACACAATTCCACTATTTCTTTCACTAGGTTCTAATTTTAAATGAACTTCAGCATAATGTCTTAATGGTTCAAAATGTCCGCATCCAATTGTCTCCTTTGCTATTGTTTCTTTGTATAATATTTCACATGGTCCAAACTCGACTTTTAAATTAAATCTATCCTTAACTATTTCTTTTAAAACCTCAAGCTGAATCTTACCCATAATGTGAATTTCTATTTCTTTCAACTTTTCATGCCATATTACATTAAGTGCTGGATCCTCTTCTTCTAAAATCTTAAAATAATTAAGCACATCTTTTGCATTTATTTTTTCATAAAACAAAACTTTTGATTTTAAGGTTGGTACTAAATCATAATTGATTTTTTCATGAAATTTTCCTACTCCAAGTCCAACCTTTGAACTCATAAGTCCTGTAACACCAAATATTTCCCCTGCAAATGCTTCACTAATGCTTTTAAATTTATCTCCATTATAAATTCTTATTTCATTTATCTTCTCAAACTTATCTTCAATTTCTAATTCTTCTTTAATCTTTAAACTTCCCGAAAGAGCCTTTATATATGTAATTTTATTTCCAATATTATCATGCCTTATCTTGTAAACACTACCTTTAAAAGCATCCTTGCTGTCATATTCAGTAAAAGTCAATAAATCAAAAGTTTCTAAAAATTCTTCAATTCCCTTATCTTCAAGCGCTGTCCCACTCATACATGGAAATATTTTATTTTCTCTTATTAATCTTCTCATAGAAGAAATCCATAAATCTTTTTCATATCCATCTTCCAAATATATTTCTAGAAGCCTTTCGTCCCTTTCAGCAACAAATTCCATAACTTCATTACTAAGATTAACATCATTAATAAAAAAGACATCCTTAGTTAAATTCTCCTGTATATCTTTAATTACCCTTTTAACATCTGCACCAATCCTATCTATTTTATTAATAAAAAAGAACGTTGGAATATTGTGCTTTCGCAAAAGTTCCCATATTACCTGTGTCTGTCCTTGAATCCCTTCAACTGCGCTTATTATTACAATTGCATAATCCATAATTTTTATTGATCTTTCCATTTCAGCTGAAAAATCATTATGCCCTGGGGTATCTACTAAATAATATGTAGAATCTTTATAATTAAAAACAGCTTGTTCAGAAAACACTGTTATACCTCTTTCTTTTTCTATACTGTTATTATCTAAGAATGAATCTTTATGATCAACTCTTCCTCTACTTCTTATACTTTTAGTGTGATATAAAACTTGCTCAGAAAATGTAGTTTTTCCAGCGTCTACATGTGCTAATATTCCAATTACTTTATTCATGCTGTACCCCCTTAAAGACAGAGTAGTTTCTGTAATTTTAGTATACATTAAAATGTGTGATTTTAAAGAGTTAATTTATTAATATTTTCAAAAAACAATTTATGAAAAAATATGGGCACTGCGAAAACCAATCTTCATTAGCTTCGATGTGCCCTAAATATTATTTAGCTAAATTTATAATACTCTTTTAAACAATTATCATCAATAAATAAACTTAATCATTTACCAGCCACTATTCCCTGTACTTTTATTTATTGTAAAAGTTGAGTTTGCATCATTCCTTAATGGTAATCCTGTTGAGTTAGTTACATGTACATCGGAAAGAGTAGCTGAACCTATCGTTCCTGGTTTAACCCAAATTCCATCTGTACCGCTGTTATTAATATTTATATTACTTAAAGATACATTATTAATTGGTGCTGGATTAGGATAATTGTAAGTTTCACTTTGGAATACCAGTCCTGCATAAGTGGAATCATTAATATCTATATTATTTATTTTAATTCCATTCAGTGGAGAATCAACTGCATATATCCATAAAGCACCAAATTGTATACCATTCCAAAATGCTCCTCCACATCTAGTAAGCGTAACATTTTCAACAGTAGTAGTTCCACTAAAAGGTACTGGTTTGAAACAAGAACTAATATTTACACCTGCATATGTCAATGTATCTGCTGCTGTACAATTTTCTATTGTATTATTTGCTCCACCATAAATTGCAAATCCATTAGCTCTCCAAGTAAGTTGAGCCGAACAATTCCTTATTACATTATTCTGACATGGCGCACTGCTCATATCCGTAGCTGACCAAATTGCAAAAGAATCATCACCAGTTGTTCTTGCCGTACAATTTTGAATGGTAGTATTATTTGTGCTATTACATAAATTGATACCATCAGCAAAAGTATCTCTTATTCTCCATCCATATATATTAATACCTGATGCTGTGCTTGGAGAACCACACCAGAATCCACAGTTTGTATGTTCTATCCATATATCCCCAAACTCTGCTCCAGTTCCTGGCGTATTACAAAATGCCTTTCCACCTGTATCACGAATAGCACCCTCTCCAAATAATGCTAGATCATAAACCTTAAAATTATTGGCACCATTTAAATTAAATCCTATATTACCCCAATCACTTTGATTTGTATCTGGACAATAAAGCTTTGAATACCACATTCCTGCTCCTTGAATAGTAACATTGCTTTGAGCTATTATTTTATTTGTTTGATAGAAAGTACCTACTGGTATCCATACCCCTTTACCTTTTCCCTGTGCCACAGCATTCATGCACTGAGTAATTGCATTCGAACAATCTTGTGTACTTCCTGGTACTGCACCAAAATCAGTAATAGAGAGATATCCATTTGGCATAGTCTTTGCTGGAGCGACTTCTTCTAAGTCTATAAAATCTATTCCATAATATGCAGCTGTATCGCTTGAATCCACCTGAAGTCTTACCTTTGATCCTTCTGGTATATCTCCTGTGAGTGCTTGTGCTTCATCGTATATACGTCTTGGCGAACCATCACTAGGGTTATTTGTAGGTTGGCTTTCTGATCCATATAACCAGCTGTTTTTTGAAGATAGTGTTAACCTTTGCCTAAATTCTCCATTTACATAAAGACTTATAGTTGCAGTTGTTCCACCTCCATTCTGTGCATCTGGTATACAATTTCTAACAACTATTGAATTTGCCTCTTTCAGACTAGTCCATTCAACGTATTGTCCTTTTTCAGTAAGTTTTACTGCTTGACGCCCAGAAGCCTCACCTGCAAGATCTCCTACATTTCTATTTGGCAGCAGTACTGTTCCATTTGTAGTGCCTTTTTCTGCTTCATATTCAATCCATGGAATCTCAGCTCCTCTGCCTACAAAAACATTTTTAGTAAGTGCATTATTATTTTCTCTTGATTCATTTATAAAATTATCATAGTCAACATAGGCAGTTATACTATGACTTCCATCCACTGCTGTCCAATTTCCTGAACCAGCAGTTAAAGTAACGGAAGCTCCTGGAGCCAAAGATGAACTATAGCTATCTGAATAAAATGATGCTGGTGCTCCATCTATTGAAAATTCCACCTCATGTTTTACTGAAGGTGTTGCAATTGTTCCTATATTCTTTATTGTAGCACTTAATGTTACCTTGTCCCCAGCAGTCGGATTTTCAGGACTCCAAGATATATCCGTCACTACAAGATCACACCCAGGCAATGGACTAACAGTAATATTTTTACTCAAAGAGTTATTGTTTTCATCAATTTCTGCTATATTATTTTTACTATCTACCACAGCCTTTACAGTATGATTTCCCTGAGTTGCACTCCATTTTGAACTTGCTGTAATAGTAGCTGTACCTCCTACTGGAATTGAAGATTTATAATAGCTTGATGTATCTACAATTGTTCCATCAACATCAAATTCAACAGAATTAATCGTTCCATCCATTGTTGCTGCCGTTCCTATGTTTTTAACTATTGCACTAAATGTGACATCATCCTCTTCATTAGGGCTTGCTGGAGACCAGTTTACATCAGTTACTATTAAATCTGGGGAAGATACTTGTGTTGGATTAATAGTAATATAGTCTATATTTATATTGCCAGTATCTGTACTATCATATTTATATGCTATACTATTATTTCCTGCGTTAAGATACAATGTATCCACTTTATCTCCCCAAGTATTCCAACTAGATAGATTAGGAAGGGCTGCTTGTCTTATCTTAGTATTATTAACATATATACTTTCAGTCATAGTACTTCCCATTGAATTTCCATATCTTAAATCTACGTCATAATAACCAGCTGTTTGTACATTTACATTGAAATCTACATCTGCACCTACTGTTTGAATTCCATCAACAAACCCTGTACCAGAATATCCAGTATGGTCTACATTTACCTTTGCACCTCCTGAGAGAACAGCTGCTTCGCCTTCATATTTGTTTCCAGATTGTGTACCAGAATTATCTGCCGTTCCATATACCTCAAACTCTCCAACTTGTCCTCCAGTAGCGCCAGAATTTGCTGTAAAATTCAATCTAACATACCGAGCCTTAGTATCTTCAAACGATATTGTAACAGTATTACCTGATGAAGGGTCAAATGTGTAATTACTAGCTGATACTATTGTATTATAGGTAACATCATCTGTACTAGTAAGTACTGAAAGTGCTTGAGTTCTTTCTGTCCAAATACTATTAGGATTTAATTTTAAAACAATCTTATTAATAGTATCCGTACCTTGTAAATCTACAGTAAGAGTATTTGGATATGAATTAGAAGCTCCCTCCCAGTAAGTGTTAACGTTTCCATCGTTAGCATTTGTAGCTACATAAGTTTGCGTATTACAATTTGCAGTTATAGGTTTACCTAAAGCTAAATTAGTTGAATCGGCATATACCTTGTTTGATAATACCACAGCTTGCGTAAAAATCATGATGCATGACACAATCCAGCAGCTAATTTTTTGTAATTTTTTCTTCATAAAACACCCTCCAATTTAAGGTATAGTACTTAGACATTTATGGCAAACAAGTAGTAATATACTGTCTAATTAGTTATATTTTACTTTACTTTACTTTTTATTAAAAGTGCGTAATACTGCTAAATGGTTTGAAATATAACTTAAGTTTGAAATTATAGTTTTCAAACTTAACATGATAATATTAAAATTAAGCTATGTTTAAAAAATGTTAATAAAAATTTGCATCACTAAAATAAGCTTAATTACTTCAAATCATATGCATTTCTCTAATTAGATATTTTATAGTAAAATATTTTAAGGGGGGTATATACTATGTTAAATTTACTAATTGTAGATGATGAATTTTTAGTAAGAAAAGGTTTACGCCAAACAATTGATTGGCAAGGATTTGGAATTCAAATAGTTGGAGAAGCTTCCAATGGAACTAAAGGATTAACTTTAGCAGAAGAACTAAAACCTGATATTATTTTAACCGATGTTAAAATGCCAATAATGAACGGTCTTGAATTTATGCAAAAACTTAAAGAAAAAGATTTAAATCCAAAAATAATAATTTTGAGTGGTTATGAAGACTTTAATTATGTTAGGACGGCCATGCATAATGGAGCTGTTGCCTATCTATTGAAGCCAATTGATAATAATCAGTTAACTAACATTATTAAAGATGTTATAAATAAAATCACAAATGAAAAAAACACAAAAAAATATATTGATACCTTAAAAGATGAAATTCCCGCAATAACAAAACAATTTTTATCAGACTTGGTATCTGGTGATATTACTGACATTGGAAAAATTAATGAAAAAATATGTTTCTTAAATATTTCAGTTGATTTTAATAATTGCTATATTGTAGTTTTAAAAATAAATAAATATCAGAATATAATGCATAAGCTTTCCATTGAAGAACTCAATAAGTTTAAATATTATATAAATAAACTTATCTCAACCATTTTTATAGGGAATAGTGCTTTTAATTCAATTTTTATAAATAGAACTGAAGAAGAATTTCTAATTATTATAGATTTTAAACTTCATAATAGCAATGAACTTCAGCTAATTAAGGTTTGCTGTACTAAAATAGTTGAAAATTTAAAATTACACTTTAAAGAAACTATTTCCATTGGAATAAGTAATTTATGTACTAGCGTCCTTGAAATTAATAAAACATACAAAGATGCTTTAACTGCTTGTCAAAATAAACTTTCAGAAGAAACCAGTACCATAATACACATAAATGATATCTCTTTTAATGGATATAGGCGTGAAATCAAAGAAACTATTAAATATATACAAGATAATTATAATAATAATATAACTGTTGAACATGCAGCAAAAGAACTTTATATTAGTCCATCATATCTTATGCATATATTAAAAAAAGATTTAGGAAAAACCTTTAATGAATGTTTAACAGATTACAGAATCACAATGGCAAAAAAGTTGCTTTTAAATAGAAAATATAAAATTTATGAGGTGAGCACAAGAATAGGTTATAGGGATGTAAAATATTTTAGTCAAATATTTAAAAAAACTACTGGAATGACGCCAAGTGAATATATTAAAGCTCAATTTTAATATATGGTGATAAATGATGTATATTAAAGCTTTAAGAAAATTTAGTATTAAATTTAGATTAATGGCATCCCTGCTAATAGGAATAATCCTGTTTTCAAGCATTCTACTTTATGCTTCAGGTAAATTTTCTGAATACCTTATAAAAAGCCAACTTTTTAGCTATTTAGAACTCACTCAAAGAGAAATAGGTGTAGACCTTGAGTACACCTTAGACAAAGTAAATTCAACAAATATTAGATTATTATCAAATGATGATATCTATAGTTTATTGCAAGATAATAATTTATCTCACAGGGAAAAAGAAAATAATCTTAATACTATTTTTAATAGTATGTCAATTAACAAACAAATTATTGCTCAAATTTATATTATAACTAATAACGGTGAACAATTTAATATAAATTATCCAAAAGATACTATAGAAAAGCCAGATGAAAATTATATAAACAAAATTAGAAATACTAAAGGAACTATAGCTTGGGGAGCTATAAAAAAAGATGCTGATGGAAATGCATATCTTTTAGAAGGAAATAGATATAGAAATTTTCTAACCGGTCAGGATATAGGATGTCTTATTCTTTATATACGCGAAAGTGTTATTAATGATATCTATAACAAAAAAACTCCATATGGTGGTTATTCTTTCTTAATATCAAATAATAACTACATAATATCTGATAATGATAAATCAAAGATTGGAGATAAAATATTCGATGATAATATCTTTAGGACAACTTCTGACTTCACACATGATTCAGAAACAATTAATGGTAAACCTGCTATAATAACAATTAGTAATTTTGATGATAAGATTAGTAGATTAAATTGTTACTGGAAAATTGTAAGTATCATAAATAAAGACAAGCTATTTAGTATAGTCAAAAAAATTAATACTTATATTATCATTATTGTACTAATAATATCTATAGTTACGATATTTATTTCCATAAGCATTTCTTCTCGAATCGTTAACCCAATAAGGCTACTAAAGAATAAACTTAAAAACTTTGGAGAAGATAATACAATAAATCCGTCATTATACCGACAACCTCAAGATGAAATATGGGAACTTGAAAAATGCTACAATGAAATGACCTCAAGAATAAGTAATTTAATAGGAAAAAATAATGAGGAAAAAGAAAAGCAAAGAAAACTAGAGCTAACAGCTCTTCAAGCACAAATCAATCCACATTTTTTATATAACACTTTAGATGCCATAGGGTGGATTGCAAAAATGAAAAAGCAAAAAGACATAGAATCTCTAGTTCTTGCCCTAGCACAATTTTTCAGAATAAGTCTTCATAAAGGTGATAAATTCATAAGCCTCAAGGAAGAAATAGAATTAATAAAAAGTTATGTAATAATTGAATTAATTCGTTTTCCAGATAAATTTGATATAGATTTCAATGTTGATGAAGATATACTTGATAATAAAATATTAAAAATAACTCTTCAACCTATAGTTGAAAATGCTATAAAACATGGTCTTGGACCTAAAGATGAAAAAGGTCATATTCTAGTGACAGGAAAAAAACAAGATAATTATATGCTGCTGGAAGTAATAGATGATGGTATAGGCTTTAACATTTCAGAAGCACTTACTCAAAATAAGAATAATAATAAATTTAGTGGATATGGAATTAAAAATGTTGATGAAAGAATAAAACTTGAATACGGAAAAGATTGCGGTATAAGCATACAAAGCATTGTTGGTAACGGGACCTGTGTAAAAATAAAATTAGGATTAATTTAATGTTTTATGACTTAAAAGGGAGCTATTGCAATAAATGCCAAGCTCCTCATTTTTCTTATTAAAGTACATATAAACCTTCAACAACCTTATCAGCATTAGGTAAATTTTCTTTAGTACCAATTCCAATAGCTTTCATGCCAGCTCTTTTTGCAGCCTCAATTCCAGCTTTTGCATCCTCAAAAACAACACAGTCAATTGGATCTAATTTAAGTTTTCTTGCACACAGCAGAAATACTTCAGGATCAGGTTTAGCTTTTGAGACTTGATTTCCGTCCACAATTACATCAAATAAATTTGTAATATTTAAATTTTGAAGTATAATTGGGGCATTCTTGCTAGCAGAACCTAATGCTATTTTTACTCCACTAGACTTAAGTTTATATAGAAACTCCTTAACTCCTGGCAATATCTCCGATTCATCCATAGCTTTAATATATTCTACATACCATCTATTTTTTTATCCGCAAGCTTTTCCTTTTCGTATTTATCTAAACTTATATTACCAATATCCAGAAGTATATCTAAAGATCTCATTCTGCTTACACCTTTTAATCTTTCATTATCTTTTTCTGTAAATTCAAAACCAAGCTCACAAGCGAGTTTTTTCCATGCAATATAATGATATTTTGCAGTATCAACTATTACTCCATCTAAATCAAATATTGCTCCCTTAATACTTTCTATCATAAAATCACTCCATTTATAGTTAATATGAAACTTCAATAGTATCTCCAGCTTTAATATAAACGTCTTCATTTTTAATATTGACCAAAATCTTTTTAGGCTCTTTTCCAACACAATCTATAATAATAGTATTTTTTGTTATTTTAATATTAAATTTAATTCCTTTGTATACTAATTTAAAATTAACCTCCTGCCACTTTAAAGGGAGATGTGGATTAATGGATATTTTATTCTCATCAATCGTTATACCTGAAAAACCATATACTACATCCATCCAAGCCCCACCATTGGCTGCAGGATGTGTTCCACCAATATACAAGTTTCCTACATACTGTTTTGCATTGCCATTTAAATCGACAAAAGCTGTTTTAATAAAATAATTATATGCGCATTGAGTTTTTTCTAAATTGGCTGCAAGCATGCCATACATGCAGGCACTTAAAGTTGAACCATGTTCGGTTCTTTTTTCATAATACTCCCAGTTTGCTTTTTTCACTTCTGAAGAATAATTATCTTTAAATAAATTTAGCATAGTAACAACATCTGCTTGTTTTAATATCCTAGTGGTTGTGGCAATTCCATTACCTCCACCAAGATATTCATTTTTATTTAACATTCTTGACTTTAGCTTGTCTAAACTCAAATCTTCAAGTTTAAAGTATCCATCAAACTGTTCAATTAAATCAGTTTCAGCATCTGGTTTTGGAATATACAAAGCTTCATTCATGTTTTTTATATTTTCAATATCTTTGAAATAATTCAGCTTTATGATCAGCTTATCAAAAAATTCCTTTTTCTTATTGGATAAAAGCTCTAAAACTGAAATTGCAATTTCAAGCGTATGTTTAACCATTACATTTGTAAATGCATTATTGCCTACTCTCTCATGATACTCATCTGGACCAGTAACATCTAACAGTTCATATCTTCTTTTTTCTGGTTTATAGTATGCATAAGAATAAAAAAATCTAGCACATTCTAATATTACTTCTGCGCCACCATCAATAAATATACTAAAATCTCCAGTATGCTTATAGTACTCCCATATTCCATAGACAACATCAGCACTAATATGGATTTGTTTATCTCTAAAATATGTTCTCATTGGTCTTCCTGTAAACACATCTGCAACATTAAACAACGTACATGCGTCATCACCTGTGTCCTGACTCTCCCATGCATAAAATGCTCCTCTATATCCATATTCACTTGCTTTTCTCCTTGCACCATCCAGTGTATAATATCTATACATTAAAAGATTTCTTGCGATCTTTGGGTTTGTAGCATTAAAAAAAGGTAGCATAAACATCTCTGTATCCCAAAATACAGCTCCCTTATACACTTGCCCTGAAAGTCCTCTAGCAGGTATAGATACTTTATCAGAATGGGTAGGCGCAATTGATAAAAGCTGATAAATACTGTATCTTAAAGCTAGTTGAGCCTCATCGTCTCCTGTAAGCTTTACGTCTGAAGCCTCCCATTTATTATTCCATATTTGAGAATGAATTTCATAAAGCTTATCATATCCATCTTTTAAGACATCTGAACAGGTTTTAATAACTTTTTCTTCTGGGTTATAGCAATCTTTACTTGAATATATCGAAATATATCTAGTAAGCTCATATTCTTTTCCAGCTTTCGCGTTTACCTCAAGTTCTCTTAATGTATTTGCTTCATCAGTATATTCAATAAATTGAAAATCGCATTTTATTGCTTCTCCTTCAAATATATTTACACCGAGTTCTTTCGTAACTGTCTCTAATATTAATATTTCATCCTTTTTATCTACTTTCACTTTCCTAAGATGTGGACCATTCAAGTCCCATATATTATCATCAAATCCTATTTGAATTATAATCTTCGAATCTTCTTTACAAATAAAGCTGCATTTCATGCACATTATATGCACATTATCTGAACTTAAAAATCTTTCAATCAATAATTGTACTTTTTTCCCAGTTTTAGTCTGAAAGATAGTTTTTCTAAAATGAACTGCATTTCTTACATCTATACCCTGCTCATGCTGTTCTATCTTACTGGAAAGTACACTCAGAGGTTCCCCGTCACAGTATAGCTTTAGAAAAAAACCATTAGGTAGATTAACTGGCTCTCTCCATTTTCCTTCAACCTTATCATACACTGATGGTAGAACACAGGCAGTCAGCCCTTCTTTTGAGTATTCTTCCATAGTTCCACGATAACCTATATATCCATTTCCAAGCATATACTTATTGCCATTGAATTCAATCCTACTTTTATCAAAATTCTCATCTTTAATTATCCAGCTTATTTTTCTCACCTCCAAAAGTTTTATTGTAAGGCAATCTTAACTTCATTACTATCTAATAAATAGTCTTCATCATAAATATTAACTTTAACTACTGGGCCGTTAATCCTGTAAACGGTAACAAATTTATTATCTATTTTAAAATGCAACAATGTACCTTTGTATAGCAAATTAAAACTATATGATTTCCAAGTATCTGGTATTGACGGTTTAAATGCCAATATTTTTCCATCAGATCTCATTCCACCAAAACCATAAACTATATTCATCCATGCCGCTGCTATCGATGTAGTGTGAAGACCTTCATTTGTGTTTCTATTGTAGTTATCAAGATCCATTCTAGTTGCAAATTTAAAAAATTCAAAAGCTTCGCCGTATTTCTTTAATTCAGAAGCTAATATAGAGTGAATTGATGGAGATAATGAAGATTCATGTATAGTTCTTGGTTCATAATATTCATAATTTATTTTCTTAGTCTCAAAAGAAAATTCTTGATTATGCAAAAACATATACATCAACACATCTGGTTGCTTTATCATATCATTTCTATATATTCTGTCATATGACCAACTATGATAAAGTGGAAATTGCTCAACCGGAATTGAATGAATATTAATATGTGGCAAATCAAAATATCCATCGTGCTGCTCGTATATTCCTGTTTTTTCATCATATGGTATATACATATTTTCTTCCTTTAGCTTCCAGTCTTCCAATTCTTGTGAACACAGTTTCAACTTTTTTTCTATTTCATTTAGCTGTTGAGGCGCTTTTAATGTCATTTCTATTAGAACTTCTAGTGTATAAGCTAATGTCTTCTTTCCCATTATATTGGTATAAAAATTATTATTAACCATCATTTGAAACTCATCTGGTCCCATTACTGCAAAATATCCAAATTTATTATTTTTCTGCCCCCACTGCCCTCTACTTGCAAGCATTCTACTAATTTCTATAAGCATTTCTATACCTTTTGTATACAAAAATTTCTTATCCTCTATTAGCTTATCATAATGCCATATAGCATATGCCACTCCGGTACTTGCTTGTAATTGAAGACTAGCATGCTGCCATAATCCACAAGTTTCGCTTCCATCATTAGTTGCAATAGGATAAAATGCTCCTTCACAATCAAGTTCAGCAGCTCTTTTTCTGGCTTCTGGTAGTGTCTTGTATCTAAATTCAATTAAATTCTTTGCTGCCCTTGGATTGTTAAATATATAAAAAGGTAAACAATATGTCTCAGTATCCCAGAAGGTATTTCCACTATATGCCTCTCCTGTTAACCCCTTTGCTCCAATATTAAAACGAGAGTCCTCCCCATGATAAGTCTGATAAAGTTGAAAAATGCAATATCTTATGCCCTGCTGATTTTCCTCATCGCCTTCAATGACTATATCAGAACTTTTCCATACACTCTCCCAATAATCTCTTTGCTGCCCAAATGCCTTTTCATATTCAATACTACATAATTTCTTAGCTACAGCCATTCCGTCTTTCCATACTTCTTCAATAGTTTTGCTTATATTTTTTTCTGCATAATTAACTACAATTTTTTCTAACCTTCTTTTTTTACTTTTATCTAAAAAAAGTGAAAATTTTACTCCTACAAATTTTTCTTCCATAAAATATCTAACTATTTCTTCTGGTACTCCCTTAAGCTCAAAAGCCGACAACACTTTCTGTTTACTCTTTAATGTTTCTCCTAAAATCGCTATAATATTTTTTTCTTTTCCTTTTTTAGGACATGCCCATAGATTTTTCTTCTCAGCTTGATGCCATCTTGAAAAGTCAAGTCCACTTTCTACTTCAATATTCCCTGAAAAATTTAAAGGTTCAAAAACAATTTTTTGGCAACCTAACTTAGACTCAACCATACTTACAAATCTTTCGAAAGTAATTTTAATACTTTTCCCTTTTGATGTATCCCAAATAAATTCTCGAGTAAGTATACCCTGTTTCATATCGAGAATTCTTTTAAATTCTCTTATGTTACTTCTACTTAAATCTAATTCTTCCCCATCTATAGAAATCCTTGTATAAAGCCAGTCTACAGTATTAACCATATAAGTTTTGTTTTTTACCATGCCTTTATAGCTATTTGACAGCTTTATCTCATCCTTTTCAATTATTCCATTCAAATAACTGCCAATAAGCTTTTCCCCACTATATCCTTCATCAAAATATCCTCTAACACCCATATATTCATTTCCTAACGAAAATATGGATTCCGATACCATTCCGTTATAAGCATTAAATCCGTCCTCAATGATTTTCCATTTATCAATTTTAATATATTTATCTGCAATTTTACCCACTTTAAACTTCCTTTCTATATAAAGCATTTTTTTAACATATACCCGCATTAATTTTATCTATGCCACTTGTAGCATGAATAATGAAATAAAACTTAAAACTAACCTTTTATTCCAGATAGTGCAAGTCCTTTTGTAATATACTTTTGGAAGAAGATAAAAAGTATAGCTGGTGGTATTATTGAAAATCCTAAAGCAAGTAATCTATAATCCACTGAAAAAGCGTTATTTCCAGTAGACATATAGTATATCTTTAGCATTACAGTGTATTTATCTGTATCTTTTAGCACTAACATTGGTAACAAAAAATCTGACCAAGCCGCATTTAAAGAAAATATTATTACCACCATATTTACGGCCTTACTTAATGGTAGTATTAATTTATAAAAGATCTGAAAATCATTGCAACCATCAAGTCTCGCAGCTTCAATTAATGATCGAGGTATACCATCAAAAAAACTCTTATATAAAAGTACATTGAAAGCGTTAGCTCCGAAACTAAGCCATAGTGGTATAAAAGAATTTGTAAGATGAACTCCTACAATATTTTTAAAAATAGGTACTAAGTTTGTTGTTGCAGGAACCATCAAACTTCCAAGTATGAGATAAAATATAACTCTACTCCCTTTAGGCTTTAATACAGAAATTACAAATCCTGCAAATCCATTAAATATTACAGAACATAGTATACTTCCGCTAACTGATATTAATGAATTTAGATAATACTTTCCAAAATTTAAATCGTGCCATATATTAGCTATCTTTTCAGGATGAAAGCTTCTTGGAATGATTGTCGGCGGTATAGATACAAATTCTTTTATATCCTTCAAACTTGAAAGCATAACCCATAAAATAGGAACAATACATATAAATGCAATTAAAATGCACAAAGCTAACATACTATAGTATAATATTTTACCCTTAATACTCTTGAGATCTTGATAATTTATAATTCCAAAATCCTTTTTCCTCGATTTAAACATACTATCCACCCTTTCTATGCAGTTTCACTTTCTTTATTTAATCTAAGATATATAATCGTAAGCACAATTAAGATTAATCCCACTGTTGCTCCAACAGCGGCTGCTTTTCCAACTGCAACATCTATAAAAGCATAATTATAGTTTAATTCCATAAGAGAAATGGATGCATTATTAGGTCCTCCACCTGTCATTACCATTGGTTCATACAAAACTTGAAAGACTGCAATTATCTGCATCATTAATAGTAACTTTGCTATATTACTTATACATGGTATTGTTACATACCTTATTCTCGCCCATATACCTGCTCCATCTAATGTTGCTGCTTCATATAACTCCTGATTAACATCCTGCAAACTTGCTAAATATACAAGAGCAGTTGCACCAAATGACTTCCAAGTCATTGTAACTACAAGAAGTGGTATAGTAAGATGAGGATTTTGAAGCCATTGTGATTGTGGAAGTTTCAATGCACTCAATACTGCATTAAGTAATCCTCCTTGGCTTGGGTCAAATAAAAAGCCCCACAATAAAAGATTTGCAACTCCTGGAACCATATTAGGAAAATAAACAGCAAATCTAAAAAAGCCTTTAAAATGTATAACTTCATTTAGTATTATTGCTACAATAATTGGTATTAAATATCCAATCAATAATGACCATAGAGTGTAAGAAACGGTATTCATTACAGCTTTTTTAAATATAGAATCACTGAAAATATCAAGATAGTTTCGAAGTCCTATAAAATTAACTGCATTATAACCTCTAGTTTCAAAAAAAGACAATTTGATTCCATAAACAAGAGGTTCCCATATATAAAAAGCAAATAGTACTACACTAGGTAATAAAATTAACCAACCTACAATGTTTTTACTTATAATTTTTTTCAATTTATTTTTAAGTGTATTTTGGTGAATACTAAGTTTAGAATTAACAACTTGAGTATTATTCATTTACGCACCTCTTTTCAAATTTAATCCTGTTTAAAAGGAACAAAGTATACACTACTTTATTCCTTTTAAAATAATTATTTTACCTTATCAAGAAATCTTGTCTGAAAATCATTAGCTGCTTTATCAAGAACTGATTTTGGATCTGCATTTTTATTTGTTAAAACAACCTGTAAACAAGAATCTAAAACTCCGTACAAATCTTGTGTATTATATGGTTCTTCAACTTTAACATTATTAAATGCACTATCGTAATAAGGTTTAAACAAATCATAATTTACATTTCTATATTTTTTGTATAAGTTATTTTGAGCATCTACTCTATCTTTGTTAACCCAAACTGGTAAACCTGGAAGACCAGTAGGTTCATTAACACTTGCTTTTGACTTTAAATCTGATTCCAAACCAGAAAGTGATTCTGTATCTGCCTTTGGTGTATATCCCATTACTTGAAAAAGCTTAAATACAGCATCAATTTGATCAGCTGTAGCATTAGGTGCAACTAGATATGCATCTCCTCCAAGTAATGAATATTGTCCACTTGATCCAGAAGGTATTGATGCCATAGCTATAGCATCTTTACTCATCTTATAATCATTTACAGGATTGATAATTGCATCTGGAGCAGCCATTACCATTCCCACTTGGTCAGTTCCAAAATTTTTAATCCAATCATCCCAACCTAATAATGTACTAGGTAATAATACATCGTATTTCCATTTTAAATCCTTTACGTATTGAAGAGCTGCAACTGTTTCTGGGCTATTAATTCCATTCACCCATTTTCCATTCACTTTCTTTTCAAATTGTGCTCCAAAATTCCATGCTAATTGAACAAACTGCCATCCTCCTACATGGTCTTTTGTAGGAATGAACATACCTGCTTTACCTGTTTTATGCTTTATTATTACTGCATCTTGAGCTAATTCATCAAAACTTTTAGGATATTTAGGAAGCCCATTACTATCTACTAGTCCTGCCTTTTTGAACAAATTCATATTCATATACAAGCCTAAAGCATAACCATCATAAGGAAGTCCATAATACTTTCCATTACTTTGATATATTTTCGAAATAGTAGGATTTAATGCTTTATCATATCCATATTCATGAACATATTTTGTTATATCTGCTGCATAATTTGCAGACATAATTTTATTTGCTTCAGTATAGTATGCATAATATACCGTAGGTAGCTGTCCACTGGCTGCTTTTGGCATAAAAGTATCTGGAGAAAATTCATATCTATCTGGTTTTAAAGTTATATAAGGGTACTTTTTCTTCATCTTAGCTTGATAACCCTTCCATAGCGCTTGCCCTGCCTTATCATTATCCTGTGGCCACATACCAACATTTATTGTGACTTGTTTATGTCCATTAATTTTATCACTACTAGTACTTCCACATCCTGCAAAAGTAGTTGCAATAACAATAGAACACATAAGTAAACTTAAAATTCTCTTTTTCATTAAAGTCTCCCCCAACTTCATTTTTTCAAAATCCGGATTTGATATTTTAATGTTATCATAGGTATAATTAGTATAAAAGTATACAATGCTGTTAAAACGTTTACTAAATTGTTTTTCTTTTAGCATAGATATTTGTAATCTATAATAAAATTATTATAATTTAATTATTAAGATATGTAGGGGGATAATTCTATGTTTAAGCATTTGAAACTTAAAATTGAGGGCACTATTATGCTAATATTAGTCATAAGTTCCATTATAATTAGCATCACTTCGTATATAGCATTAAAGTTTTTTATAACAAATAATTTCATATCATTAGCTTCAAATAGTTTTTCTCAAAGTATTGATAACGTTTCCACGCATATGAAGCTTATTCAAGAATCCTCAAATTTATTGATGGAAAACAACACAGTTTTAGAGGTTTTAAGAACTAATGATTACAATACAGATATTACTTCTGTATTAAATTTGCCCAAAAACTCTTATTCAGGAATACTAGGGGTTGTTCTAATCAATTCTTATGGAAATGAATATTTATCAGAAAGTGTATCATATTACCCTTCTCTAACTGTGCTAAGGTATAATAAGGATATAAACAATTTTATTTCAAGCAAAAAAAATTCATTTTGGTTCATCCGGGATAACTATACAGCAGAATATTACAACCGAAACATTTATGATGAAAAACTTGGTGTAATTACATTTATGACAAAGATATTTGATAAAAATAAAAAAATGTTAGGTTTTCTTTGTATTGATATAGATCCAAATTATTTATACAGCCTATTTCTAGATAATAATAGTGGTTTTATAAATAATTCTAGAATATACATATCTATTGATACAATTAAGATACTTTCTCATAGAAATGAAGATTATCTCGATAATTATCTAAAAAAAGAAATTTCATTGAAATCAAACCCAAAGTATTGGATCGATTATAAGAATAAATTTTTATTGCTATATGATAATTTATTTTACAACAACAAAGCAATTTTAGCTATTCCACTAACATTATTATATAATAAACTAAAAAATTTACTTATATTATTGTTAATAATTAATTTAATAATAATCGCTTTAGCTTTCTTAATGGGAAATGCAATTTCAAATAGTATATGTAAACCATTAATTAAACTTTATAATAAAATGAAGAAAAGTTATTTTAATTAATCTAAATTATACCGACTTAAAAATGTAAAGAAATTTTCATTTATTGTGATGTTATATAATAATGAAATCTATAACAGAATTAAATCTGCAAAACAAATATATAAAATTATTAACATACTCTATAAGTATATTAATAATACTCTCAACATTATTCTTGAAGCAACATGTGCTTTTAGACATATTATGTGCTATATTATTAGTTGAAACAGTTACAAAACCTGTTTTCAAATTTGATTAGGAGAGATTTATCGCATGGAAAAAGAAACAATTCTTATTGTGGATGACGAAAAAGAAATTAGAGACTTAATTGATATATATTTAAAAAATGAAGGATATAAAACCTTAAAGGCAGAAAATGGCATAGAAGCACTTAATATTTTAAATAATGATAATATTGATTTAATATTGCTTGATATTATGATGCCTAAAATGGATGGTATTGAAACCTGCATGAAAATACGTGAAGAAAAAAACACCCCTATAATTATGCTTTCAGCTAAAAGCGAAGATATAGATAAGATAATGGGATTAACAACAGGAGCTGATGACTATATTACGAAACCATTTAATCCACTTGAACTTGTTGCAAGAGTTAAGTCTCAATTAAGACGTTATTTAAAACTTAATGAATTCAAAAAACCAGATAGTAAAAATGGTTTCATCGAGGTTGATGACTTAATAATAAATGTCAATACTCATGAGGTCAAAGTAGGTAATAAAGATATAAAACTTACCCCTAGGGAATTTGATATTTTAAGACTTTTAGCCGAAAATAGAGGCATAGTATTCAGTATAGAAAAAATTTATGAAATCGTGTGGAAGGAATCCTTTATGGAATCTGAAAATACAGTAATGGTTCATATAAGAAAAATTCGTGAAAAAACAGAGCAAAATCCACGAAAGCCGATATATATAAAAACTGTTTGGGGGGTAGGCTATAAAATTGAAAATTAACTTTCCACCATTAAAAGTCCTCTTAAGCCCAGTTATAAAGTTGTGGAGTATTGCAAGAAGAAGTTTAAGGCTGGAACTTATTTTTGTATTTGTACTTTCATTTTTTTTATCTATAGTAATTGGATTTTTATTTAACGGAATTTTAAATTCAATTTCCGCTAAAAAAAATGCAAGCATAGAGTACACTTATGGAATTAGAAAAATAGATAATGCCACAAAAAAAGCCGCAGATAAACTCAATAATATTTATAGTAAAAATAGCTCCTCATCTAATATACAAAATGTTATGGATGACCTATATGAGGATTCTCATTTAAACGCAGTAATAACAGATTTACAGGGAAATGTAATTATTAATTCTAAGCCCTATTCCTTTTTAAAAAAGATAAACTTATATGATGTCATTAAGAATTCCACCAACAAATTTTTAGAGGAATACGATTCTACCAATCGTAAATATACTTCTAATGCTTATAACAAGGAATTTTATTCATTCTATCCTGTTAATTTAAAGGATAAAAAGGGATTTTTAATAGTAAATGGTATTCCTCAAGGTGTCATTGTATACAGTCACTCCAGTGATGGCTTATTATCCATAATTTTAGGAATAATATCCTTTATAGTATTATTTCTTTTATTCACTAGAAAAAAGATGAAATATATAGAGGAAATATCCAGTGGCTTGATTGAAATATCCAAAGGAAATTTAAACTATAGAGTAAATGCCAAAGGCCATGATGAGCTTTCAAAATTATCAACTAACATAAATTACATGGCTTGTGAGGTTAATTCTAAGATTGAAAGGGAAAGAAATGCTGAAAAGGCTAAAAGTGAGCTTATAACTAATGTATCGCATGACTTAAGAACACCTCTTACTTCCATTATGGGATATCTTGGTCTAATAAAAAATAAAAAATATGAAAATCAATCTCAAATGGAGGAATACTTAAATATAGCCTATAATAAATCAGAAAAATTGAAAATACTTATTGAAGATTTATTCGAATATACAAAACTTACAAACGAAAATATAAAGCTTCGCAGGGAATGTGTTGCATTAAATGAATTTATAGAACAGCTTATAGAAGAAATGATTCCTATATTTGATGAAAATAATCTAAAGCTAGTAAAAGAAATTTCAAAAGAAAAATTAATTGTAGATGTAGACACCAATAAAATATTAAGAGTATTTGAAAACCTAATTACTAATGCAATAAAGTATAGTGTAAAACCAGGTGAAATAACTATAAAACTTTACAGAGAAGATATTTATGCTGTATTTTGTATCCAAAATGAAGGAAATCACATTAACCACAACGACCTAGAAAAAATATTCGAAAGATTTTATAGAATTGAAAAATCCCGTTCAACTTCAACTGGTGGAAGCGGTCTTGGGCTTGCAATTGCAAAAAGTATAGTTGATCTTCATGGCGGAAAAATAAACGCTAGCTGCGAAGAAAATAAAATAAGCTTTTTTGTAGAACTACAAACTATATGATAATTTAATATAAATAAAAAATGCTTCCAAAATGTAATCATTGATTGCACTTTGGAAGCATTTTTAATGGTATTATATGATATATAGTCTCCCGGCCAATGCCAGGTATGATAACATGATAAAAGAAATATGGGATATAATCTCCTAGACAAGACTAGGTATGTAAATCACTCACAAAGTTATTATATTACTAATTTGAATTTTAATCAACATTTTTTTATATAAATTTTCTATTATATGACCTAAACCAACAAATTAAACATCTATAGATAACTTTAATTTTAAATTCAATATTTTATTGATAAATTCATCATTTAATGTCGCAATATGTCTTCCAAGCCTTGCCTTTGATACAACTTTTATCTGCTCACATAAAACAGTACCTGTAATTTTATTTTCCTCTCCCTTTACAAGCGTGTAATCACTTTCCCGTATTTCTATATGCGCTGCTATTTTTTTTCTTCTGTTTGATATTGGGGCTATTATTGTTGTAGGTCCTTTTTCATTTCCTGTATTATTCTGTATAATCACTACTGGTCTTACTTTATTTTCTTCCGAGCCTATATTCTTCCCCAACTGACAGGTCCAAATTTCTCCGCGCTTTGGTATTGTTTTTATGCTTGCGGCTATATTCTCATTAATTTGCATTTTACTGTTAGCCCAATCTACATATTCAAAAATTTCTTTAATGTTATAGGCTCTTTTTCTCAAGTTATTTATCTGCTCATTATCCATTAATTTTTCATTATTAAGTTTTACGTATTCCGCTAATTGCTGTTCTATTAATTCCTTAGTGTTTTTTATATATTTTTTTAACTGAACGCTATTCATATCCCTTATCATAACACTACCCACACATTATCCCCCTCCCCAATAAGTATGCATAAATATATGATTATTATACCATATAAGAGTAGAATTTTATAATTTTTTTACAATCTATCCTTTGAATCTCATATTTTTTGCAATTCTATTTAATAAGTTTAACAATTTTTGATTTACCAACCTTCAATATATCGTCCTGTTTCAAACATAAATTAACGTCAAATACCTTATTTCCATTTACCTTTACTGCACCTTGTTTTATAAGTCTTCTTGCATCACTTTTGGAATTTGAAAACGCTGCTTTAACAATACAGGATATTATATCTTCATCTTTGTCAATTTTTATTTCTTTGATATCCTCAGGTACGCTATTATTTTGAAATATTGTTTTAAAGTGTTCTTCTGCTTTAACTGCATTTTTTTCTCCATGATACAATTTTACAATTTCTTTTGCAAGTCTCATTTTTATATCCCTTGGATTTTTGCTTTTAAGATCATTTTTTATATTATCAATTTCATCTGGATGTATATCTGTGGCAAGTTCAAAGTACTTTATTATTAAATTATCTGGTATCTTCATTATTTTCTCATACATTGTATTTTCATCTTCATTTATTCCAACATAATTTCCCAGGCTTTTGCTCATTTTTTCTACCCCATCTATTCCCTCTAGAATCGGCATAAAAAGTGCAATTTGTTTTTCCTCACCATATTCACTTTGGAGATTTCTTCCCATAAGCACATTAAACTTTTGATCAGTTCCTCCTATTTCAATGTCAGCTTTAATTGCAACAGAATCATATGCCTGCATTAAAGGATAGAAAAATTCGTGGATGCCTATGCTTATATGATTACTAAAACGCTTTTTAAAATCTTCTCTCTCAAGCATCCTTGTGACACTGTATTTTGATGCCAACTCTATTACATCTTTAAAACTCAATGTTGATAACCATTCACTATTAAATCTAAGTTCTGTTTTCTCTCTATCTAGCACCTTAAAAACTTGCTTTTCATAAGTTTTTGCATTTTCCACTGCCTCTTCTCTTGTAAGCTGCTTTCTTGTTTTTGATTTTCCAGTTGGATCTCCTACCATTCCAGTAAAATCACCTATAATTATTACAGCTCTGTGTCCTAAATCCTGCATTTGCTTTATCTTCCTTAGTACCACTGCATGCCCAAGATGTATATCTGGTGCTGTAGGATCAAGTCCTAATTTTACTGTAAGAGGTTTTCCTTCTTCAATAGATTTTTTTAGTTTTTCTTCAAGTTCTTCTTTGTTTATTATTTCCACAGTTCCTTTATTTATAATTTTTATTTGATCTTTTACACTTAACATTTTTATTACCACCTTTATATATTTTTTTAACTACCCAAATTACTTTTATCTAATTTAAAAATTCCAGGTAATTTTATGAATAAAAAACTCCCGTCCTCATGAAAAATTCACAAGGACGAGAGTTATATTCCCGCGGTACCACCTTAATTTACTAATATTTCGCAATATTAATCTCTTTTCAAGTACAACAATAAATAGTAGAACCGCTTTAAACTAAAAACTATATATACCCCAAAATTTCTTGAATATTTAGATTTTGGAACATAACTAATTTAAGTTTTGCAGTATTCCCACTTTGTTTATACTCTATCATTTTAACGGTTGAAGCTTCCGTAGACACCTAATATTTTCAGTGTTAAGCTCAGAGACGTATTCAGAATATCCTGTTTTCATTTTCCTCTCACCAAGATATAACGCTAAATTTCTTGCATTATAACTTTTAAATTATCAATGCTAAATTTGTTTAATCCTATGATAACTTAAAAAGCAGACTGCATTAGAATTTGTGAATTATATACAACGGAATTTCTCTGTAGAAACCCTAGATAACCTACTCTTTCTCTTCAAAGCCTTTAATTATTTATTTTTTATATGTTACCAAAGATGCTCTTAAATGTCAAACTTGATTTTAAAGCTTTTTATCTCATAAGGCTTAATTGCAAAGCTAATTTTGTTTCCTATAAATTCCACATCATTCAAATATCTTTCCATTAAATTACACTCACATACGCTTTCTATATTCTTAAAGAATTCCATAGTTACATTACTTCTTTTATTATAACACTCATATACTCTTATTATTACATGAGAACTATCTTCTGCTTTTTTCATAACTTCCATTATTACATTATCTTTATCAATTTTTGCAAAAGAAATTTCTCTTTGTAAAATCCCATCATGCTTTTCCTCTAAAACAGTATAAAGAGGATTATTAAGCATATATGCCATTTGGACAGTATTTCCTTCTCTCCAATCTCCTTTATGAGGATAAAGTGAATAGGTAAAAAAATGCTCTTCTTTATCTGCATCAGGATTGGGATCTACCCCACTCTTTATAAGTGTAAGTCTCATAATACCATCTTTTATATCATATCCATATTTGCTGTCATTTAGCAAACTTATGCCAAAACCATCTTCTGATAAATCAGCCCATTTATGTCCACAAACCTCAAACCTAGCCATATCCCAGGAAGTATTTTCGTGCGTTGGTCTTTCTATATTTCCATATTGAATTTCATAAGTAGCTTTACTTGAATTAATATCAACTGGAAATGCTGCTTTGAGAAGAACTTGAGATTGCTTCCAATCAACATAACTATTAAAGTCAATTCTTGCGATGTCTCTATAAATATATATTTTTTGGACTATAGTTGAATCGACAAACTTTCTTTTTATTTCTAAAGCTGCTCTAACAGATCCATTTTCTACAATACTTATACTGGATACATCATTGACCTTCCACATCTTTTCCGAATAGTATATATCTATATCCCAGTTATCAAAATTCATAGGCTTATCCTCAAATGCCTGAAGTTCATTTCCTAATGAACCTACCTTTATAACCTCTCTTTCATTTCTCTTGTCATATAATGAGCTTACTTCTCCATTTTCATCAAATACAATCTTAAAGAATTTGTTTTCTGCTAGTCTAGTACTAGATAATATTTCAGGTAATACATTGTCTTTTGATGCTTCTACTACAGAATAAGCTTTATATCCATTTGCAGGGACACTATCTGCAAAGAAAATAGCTTTATTTTGTGGAATTCTCTGGCAAACTATTTCCAGTCCATTTTCATCAATAACAGCTGGATTTTTTATATCAAGAGGAACTTCAAACTTAGAAATATCACTTCTTGTAAAAGACAATGAATTAAACACCACAACTGATTTTTCATTTAATCCTATCCTTGATGCTATAAATTCAGCTGAATCTTTTAAAACCTCCTTACCAGAACTTATTATGTCTTTATATTCTTCATTTGTAACCTCATATACCTCTTTTATGGATGAACCAGGTAATATATCATGAAATTGATTAAGAAGTATGTTTTCCCAACCCTTATTTAATTTTTCACTACAATAATCTTTATTCAAAAATGCAGCCATAGAATTTAACTTTTCAGCAGTAATATAAATGTTTTCACTAAGTCTATTATCTCTTTTATTTCTTGCCATTGAAGTATATGTTCCTCTATGATATTCAAGATACAATTCGCCTACCCATTTTGGAAGCCTTTTATTATCCTTAACCTTACTTTCAATTCTTTTAAAATAATCCTTCGAAGTCCCCATTTTAACCTTAGGACACCCTGGAATTCCTTTATTTAATCTTCTTGCAGTTTCAAGCATCTCATATGTGGCTCCACCGCCACCATCTCCATAGCCAAAGCACACAAGAACATCATCATTTATATCCTTTTGCTGGTATCTATCCCACGCTCCCATAATAGCTTCCGGATGTATATTCCCATTATATGTCGTAAAATGATCGCTTAACGGACCGGATATATCTTTAGTTGTTACAAAGTGTGTGAGAATTTCAGTTCCATCTATACCTTTCCACATAAATGTATCATAAGGTATTTTATTAAATTGATTCCAAGAAATTTTAGTTGTCATAAAATAATTAACATCAGACTTTTTTAGTATCTGCGGAAGTGCTGCACTGTATCCAAATACATCTGGAAGCCACAGTACTTCACTTTCGACATCAAATTCTTCTTTAAAAAATCTCTTGCCAAATAATATTTGACGCACAAGAGATTCTCCTGAAGTCACATTACAATCTGCTTCAAGCCACATAGCACCTTCTGGTTCCCATTTCCCTTCTTTAACCTTTTCCTTTATTTTAGAATATATTTCTGGATAATCTTCTTTCACAAACTTATAAAGCTGAGGCTGGCTAGACATAAAAATATACTCTGGATATTCCTCCATAAGCTTTAAAACAGTTGAAAAACTTCTTCCAGCCTTTTCCCTTGTTTGTGCCACTGTCCACATCCATGCAACATCTATGTGAGTATGACCTACACAAGTAGCAGTAACATCACTATCACCACAAAGTTTTTCATAGAACTCACTTTTTAAATATTGATTTGCCTTATTAATACTGCTATAGTACTCTTCCGAAAATACTTTTCTAAAATCAAGTATATTAACTGCGCTATTTAACACATTAAGCATGTCTATTCTTCTTTTGTCTTGAGAATCTAAATTTTTGCAGACCAATGCAGGAACTTGTAGATTAAAGTATAATTCTCTTGTTTTACTGTCTATAATAACTAGTTCGCCATTAAGTGTAGCCTTTTTATCCTTAAGCATACCCCCATAAGCATGTAAGTCTATATTGTAAATCTCACCACCTTGGACCTTATGAGATATCATTACCTCTCTATGATTAATATCCAATGCTTGTACTTGTTTGCCATTTATATAGATTATAAATTGCGGATTTACTGCATCCCAACCCTCTTCAAAAGTATAAAAATTTAATGCAATGGTCTTGCCAGCAAATTCTTTTGGCACTTCAACTTTAGTTTTGAACCATGAATGTTTATCCCTTCCTCCCCATAAATCTTCTGTTTTAAAATCTCGCCAGCCTTCTTTGATTTTATCCATTTCCTTCATTCCAAGAAAATTACCATCGTGAATTTTATAACTAGTTATTGGTATTTTTTGTGAATAAACATAACCTTTTAATTCATCACATGTTTTCTGTACTCTTTCTAGAATATACTTCATATCTAAATCCCCTTTTTTATAAATCGTTTTCAACGGTATGTTAACCGTTTACTTACTTCTTAAATTTTATTATATATTATTTTTTTAATTATTTCTACATCATAAAATAGCTTTTAATTTAAATGGACATTTTGTAATAATAATGCTATTATTAATATATATTTATAATTTTTTGCTAATTATGGGCAAAATCATCGAAAGATGACGGCGCAAAGCCATGAGTCTAAAGCAATCATGCCATGATCGTCAGGTTGCCATAAAGTTAATCTTTTAAAAGAAGATTAAAATTTTATGTAGAATTTTTATTTTATTAAAAATATGTTGGTAAATTAATAATTTATGTGAGAATTTTTATTGAGAATTTAAAAATAGATTTAAACTAATAAAAGTAATTTTATGTAAAATAAATATATAATTATATTTATACAAAAGCTTCATTAATTATGATTAACGCAGGTATTCTAGGGAGTCATTTCATGTTTAACACGCCAACTTCATCTTCTTATTTTTATAACAATAAAAATATAATTCTATCTCTACAAATATGGCAACTATAAGCGCTTACACCTCTAATTGCATTGAACTTATTTACTCAATAATAAAATATAAAAATAAAGGATGGTGAAAGTCGTTATCACTTTATTAGAATATACAAATATTTTAATATTTTCAAATAACGAAATACTTTATGAAATTAGTCGTACTAAATAAGAAACTAGATGGAGAAACTTTAGCTGTAGCATTATATAATACGAATGGTATCCTATACATGAATAAAGGCGTAATACTTAATGAAATTGCAATCAAAAAAATTCAAAAAATGGGCATAAATACTGTTTATGTAGAAGATGGCAGCGATGAATTTACACTTCAGCAAGTTATAGATCCATCTAAAAAAATAACTATTATAAGAAAATTAAATGAAAAGTTTAAAATTGCAAAAAAAGAAGCAGCAATTAAATACAGTGAAATTGAAAGCATCGCCAATGAATTAATTGAAAACATAAATTTATCCGAGAACGCCTTTCTTTTTAATAACATAGGAAAATTAGATGATAGCTTAAATCTAGAGATTCATTCAATTGATGTAGCTATACTAACATTAATGGTTGGAATAAATAAAAATTACAGCGGTTCTAAGCTATTAAACTTATGCATAAGTGCACTTCTTCATGATGTTGGCAAATTATTCAAGCCAGGTAAAGAGCATGTGAATGCAGGGTACAAGCTATTAAAAAAGACGAATGACTTTCCCTCCACAACTGCAATTGGTATACTTCATCATCATGAAAGAGTAGATGGTAAAGGTTATCCAGAAGGATTAGAAGAAGATAAAATATATGAATTTGGCAAGATTATATCAATATGTGATGAATATGCAAACTTAACATACGGAGAGAATGCATATTTTCCATTAGAAATTATTGAAAAAATAACTGCTGATACAAACCAAAAATATGATTTTACAATATATAAAGATTTTACTGCTTCAATATATTGTTATCCAAATGGCATTAGAGTTTCACTTACAAATGGCATTGAAGGAAAAGTAATTATGCAAAATAAGGGTTTTCCTCTTCGTCCAGTTATACAGGTAGTCATTAAATCCAAAAAATATTTTGTAAATCTATTATCGGAAAATAGCTTAGCAATAGATAAAATACTAATAGAATAATGCGAAGTAAAAGTATCTTAAAATATTGAATAAAATTAATAAATCTAAGATAAAAAACTTTAAAAACCTAAGAAGTTTCAATAACTCGCTAAAAAAATGCTTAAACAATTGAAACATCTAAGGTTTTTTTAAGTTTTCTACCTAAGATTTATAAAATTTTATTTAAACTATTTCTTCAATACTTTTACTTCTCATTACACGGTAGTTTAAGGAACATTTTCCTACGTACCTACGGAAAATTGCACTGCGATTTAAGTTTGTACCAGTTATTTTATGACATTTTAAATTAAATATTTATGCATTTTAAGATTAAGATTTATGTATTATTTACAAAAAAATCCTCCATAAATCTATGTTAATAATTAGCTTTTTTATTTGCTTTGGAGTTTCACCTATAGATCTCAAAATTCCAAAATGTTTTATTCCCTCCATAACTGATATATTAAAAGAATTATATATAAGTGCAGCACTAGATACCACTATTATGCTTACTAAAAATACTATAATCTTAACTATAAAATTATTTCTAAGTTCATTTGGACTTTGAAAATAAGATCTTAAATCTTCTATCCTTTATACCTAAAATATCCATTATTGCTTCAAGATAATTTTTGTCCACTGCTTTTTCACCCCCTCCAACAATATGAAGAAAAGTACTTTTGCCAGAACCACTTGGTCCTACAACTACTTCAAATTCTCCTTCATTTACGGTTAAATTTATATTTTTTAGAGCCTCTACTCTTGTATTTCCATTTTCATATCCTCCTATAGTCCAAATAAGCGGCAGCAAAAGACTATACTCTTAAAGTATTCCTTCAAAAATTTTAAACATAAACATTTCAACTCCAATCATTATAACTTCAATTATTATAATAATTCTTTTTTATTACTCTAGCATAAATTGTTCATTACAAAAAGTAATAAAAAGTTTTTATATTTAGCCTAATACAAAAAATATTTCAAAAACTTCCTCTTAAAATTCGTATATGCCATATAAAGTTATATTTTAAAATATAGCTTAAAAAATACATTTCAATATAGAAAACGTTTAAAACATGTTACAACTAAGCATAACAAGTTTCATAATGTCCGAAAAGTATTTTTTTTTATAAAATATTTGATAAATTAAAACTGTAAAGAGTAAACAAAATTTACTAGCAGCTGCTAAAATTTTTTAAAACGCATTATTAAAAATATAAACCTGTTAAATAATATTTATAAAAGAGGGATAATTATGAAAGAAAAAATATTAAACGGCATGCAAACATTTTCACGAGCAATTATTGTTCCAGTACTTTTTCTTCCAATCGTTGGTATAATAATTGCATTGTCATCAATTTTAAGCAATCCTGCAATTGTCGGTCATACTAACTTCTTAATAAACATAGGAAATTTTATTTCAAGTGGTTTATGGCCTATAATGAACAATCTTAGTTTAGTTCTTTGTGTTGGTATAACAATGGGGCTTGCAAGAGAAAAAAAAGCTGAATCAGCATTAATATCACTGCTTTCTTTTTTAGTATTTCTTGGGGCAGATAATCAATGGTTAAAACTCACAGGAAAGCTCGTAAAATATAAAGCCACTTCAGACTTATATGGGACTGGTCAAACCGTCATACTTGGTTTTCAAGTAATAGATATGGGTGTATTCTTAGGAATAATTTTAGGAATCCTAATAGCTATTATTCATAATAAATTTTGCAACACTGAATTTCCTGGTGCATTTTCGTTTTATGGCAACACACGATTTGTATTTATAGTACTAGTACCAATCCTTCTAGTTCTCGCTATAATTTTAAGTTACATTTGGCCTGTTATTGCAATTGCTATTAACAGTCTTACAAACTTTATTAATGTTTCTGGTTATATTGGAGTATTTATTTATGGTTTCCTCAACAGAGTCCTCATTCCAACAGGACTTCATCATCTAATATGGACTCCATTTTCTTACTCAAATATAGGTGGCACCTTAACAATTGGTGGCAAAACATACTATGGTGCCTATAATATATTCTTAGCGGAATTAGGTAACTCATCTTCCAAACTATTTGATCCATCTGCAAAATATCTTCAATATGGAATGGTCAAAATGTTTGGATTAATTGGTGCATCACTTGCCTTTTACAAAACTGCAAAACCACAAAATAAACAAAAAGTAAAAGCCCTACTTATACCTGCTGCTGCAACTTCTTTTCTTGTAGGAATTACTGAGCCTCTTGAATTTACATTTTTATTTGTAGCTCCTATCTTATGGGTGATATATTCTATATTTGATGGATTGTTTCAAACAGTAGCAGTAATCTTTGGAGCAAGATGCTATGCAGCTGGAGGAATGATAGACTTTTTAGCTTATAATCTTCCAGCAGGAATATCTAAAACGAGATATCCTGTATTTATACTTGTAGGTCTCATAGAAATCGTTGTTTTTTATTTTCTTTTTACTTTCTTAATAAAGAAAATGAATCTAAAAACTCCTGGTCGAGAAGATGCTACAGAAGACGTTAAACTTCACACAAAGGCTGATTATAAAGCTAAAATAAATAAATCTACTAAAAGCACAAATGAAAAAGGTGACGACATAGCCTTTACAATTGTTGAAGCATTAGGTGGTAAAACTAACATAGAAACTGTTAACAATTGTTTTTCAAGACTTAGAGTAGATGTCAAAGACCCAAGTATTATAAATGAAACTACATTGAAAAGCACAGGTGCTTCTGGAGTAATAAAAAATGGTA
Organism: Clostridium guangxiense; assembly: GCF_021043395.1. Lineage (GTDB taxonomy): Bacteria > Bacillota > Clostridia > Clostridiales > Clostridiaceae > Clostridium_S > Clostridium_S guangxiense. The sequence goes on along the minus strand of NZ_JAJNKE010000002.1, from coordinate 77,585 downwards.
ATAACATTCAAGTAATATATGGTCCTAAAGTAAGTAATATAAGAAATAAGGTAGACAAATACCTTGATAATAACTAAAAATTTCAGTCAGTATTCAGTTTTAATTATATAAAATTTTATTTTTAGAACTGTTATATATAAAAATAAGATAGAAAGAGGGAAATACTATGAAAAAATTTTCAGTAACAATAGCTGGCGGAGGAAGTACATTTACCGCTGGAATAGTCTTAATGCTTCTCGATAATTCAGAAAGATTTCCAATAAGGAAGCTGAAATTATACGATAACGATAAAGAGAGACAGGATATTGTAGCAGAAGCTTGCAAAATAATTCTAAAAGAAAAAGCTCCTGAAATTGAATTCAAGGCTACTACAGACCCTGAAGAAGCCTTTACTGATATAGACTTTGTAATGGCACATATAAGAGTTGGAAAATATGCTATGCGTGAACTTGACGAAAAGATACCGCTTAAATATGACGTAGTTGGACAAGAAACTTGTGGACCCGGAGGAATTGCTTATGGAATGAGATCTATCGGCGGAGTTATAGAAATACTTGATTATATGGAAAAATACTCTCAAAATGCTTGGATGCTTAACTACTCAAATCCAGCTGCAATAGTAGCAGAAGCAACTAGAAGATTAAGACCTAATTCAAAGATACTAAATATTTGTGATATGCCAGTTGGACTAGAAAATCGTATGGCTCAAATAGTAGGACTAAAAAGCCTTAAAGATCTTTATGTTCGCTACTATGGCTTAAACCATTTTGGTTGGTGGACAGATGTAAGGGACAAATCTGGTAACGATTTAATGCCTAAACTTAAAGAACATATTTCAAAATATGGATATGTTGTAAATAAGGAAGAACGTAAAAGTGATGAAGCTAGTTGGCTTGAAACTTATGAGAAAGCAAAAGATGTATATGCTCTTGATCCAGAAACAATCCCAAATACTTATTTAAAATACTATTTATATCCTGATTTTGTTGTAGAACATTCAAATAAAAACTACACAAGAGCTAATGAAGTAATGGATGGTAGAGAAAAATTCGTATTTAGTGAATGTAGAAAAATAGTTAAAGAAGGAACTTTTAAAAATTCAAAACTTGAAGTTGAAGACCATGCTTCATTCATCGTTGATCTTGCAACTGCAATAGCTTTTAATACAAAAGAAAGAATGCTTCTTATAGTTCCAAACAATGGCGCAATAGTAAATTTTGATAGCACAGCAATGGTTGAAATACCTTGTTTAGTCGGAAGTACTGGTCCTGAACCTCTTTCTGTTGGCAAAATACCTCAATTCCAAAAAGGACTCATGGAAGAACAGGTATCTGTTGAAAAATTAGTTGTAGATGCTTGGATTGAAGGCTCTTATTTAAAATTATGGCAAGCACTTACACTTTCAAAAATTGTTCCAAATGCAACCGTTGCAAAAAAAATATTAGATGATTTAATCGAGGCAAATAAAGATTACTGGCCAGAATTAAAATAATAAAATAATAATAAGGAGCTGTCCCAATATAGTAATTATCCACATGGCAGTTCCTTATTTTCAACACTCTTGTATAAAAAAAAATTATTTAATATACTTTATATAAGAGGTGAATTGAATCATGGCTAAAATTGATATAAGTAAAATAGTTTACAAAAACCATCTTACCAAAATAGAAGAAAACATATTAATATACATAATAAATAATATACAAATTGTTAAAAAAATTGGAGTAAGGGGAATCGCCAAAAAACATTATACAAGCACTTCAACTATAATGAATTTGTCTAAAAAATTAGGTTATTCAGGATTCTTAGATATGTACTACAATTTATTTTTCACTCTAAAAGCTAAAAATATTCCGCAAAATAATGATGTTACCAACGAATACTTCGGCATAAATGTAAATGAATTGCTATCACTAATAGACATCGACAATATAAACAAATTTGTAAACTTACTTGAAAAAAATAAGCATGAAATAATGTATACCTGTGGTCAAGGATTTTCTATACCAATAATAGAATACATAAATAAAAAATTACTTATATCTGGTTTCCGATGTATTTTAAGTGATGCATACGAAAATTACGATGTAAATGCACAAAATGCTAAATTATTAATTGTAGTTTCAAAATCCGGAGAAACTGATTTTATTATAAACGCTGCAAAACTTGCCAAAAAAAACAACATTAAAATAGTATCTTTTACAAATCAAACAAATAATACTTTAGCAAGCTTATCCTTTATTAATTTTAAAATATATGATAAGCACGTTATGGATGATAGAAATAAAATACCAAATTCTTTTTATCCTAATGTACTTATGTTATTTGAAGTTATATTTAGTCAATATTTAAAAAAAGCTAAAACAAATCCTAAAAATCAGAAATAATTTAGGTTAAAAATCAGGAGGGATTAAAATGTTCAGCAAATTAAAAAATATAATAACAAACAAAAAAAATGAAAAAATCACCAAATTTTTAGTACCAGTATCTGGTGAAATAATAAGTTTAGATACTGTAGATGATGACGTCTTCTCTCAACGCATGATGGGTGATGGTTTTGCAATAATACCTTCAGATGGAAATGTATTTTCTCCTTTCGATGGTATAGTGACAAGCATCTTTCCAACTAAACACGCAATTACAATTAAAAATAGTGATGGTATAGAAGTATTAATTCATTTTGGACTTGATACAGTTAACTTAAAAGGTGAAGGTTTCACCGCTCACGTCTCAAGTGAAGATAGAGTTAAGGCCGGAGATCTTATATTAAGCGTTGATATAGCCTCAATAAAAGATAAAGTAAAATCTTTAGTTGTTCCTATAATATTTTTAGATTTAAAAGAGAGAAATTTTACATATAATAAACAAAATGTAAATTGTAAAGACACAAATGCTGTATTTATAAAATAATTTATAAAAGATTTTAACAACAATATAGGTGTTAAAATCTTTTATTTAGGCTTCCTTAATTTTTTTTACTATGATTTTTTAAATACGATTTTGAATATCTTATCATACTGTTCTTCACTTTCAATTTTAAAACCAGCTTTTTTTCCTAGTCTTTTAAAATACTTTAAATCCTGCTCATTATTTTTTTTCATCACACCATATGATGTCTCAATTAGACCATTAGGTGTATCTATCTCAAGTTCTATGATAAATATATCCTTTTTACCATCATCATCCTTTGGAATAACCGCATCCCACAATACAAAACTCGAACCGCTTTTTATCACTCTGTATATTTCATTAAATACCTTTTTATGTTCATCTTTATCAATAAACATCATTGTAAAAAATGATGTTGCCACATCAAAACATTTATCCTCAAATTTTAGATCTGAAGCATCCATAATCATTTTCACCGGTCCTTCTGCTGCAGCATCAAGTTCATCTTGCCTTTTATCTATGGCTGTTACTCTTTTTCCATATAAACCGCCAATTACACCTTCACCGCCGCCGCCAATATCTAAAATTTTTTCTCCTTCTATATCCTTTTTCAAAATTAATTTTTGTTTTTTTACAATATCTATCCTATCTTTTCCGTTCAAATTATTCACCTCTCCAAAAATAAAAGCCGTTTTCCTTTTAAAAGAAAACAGCTTTTATAACAGACTTTTATCACCATTTTCTTATCTTCCAAATTACTTTGCAGGAATTAACACCGTGCATACAATAGTGAAACTAATTCAACTATTAACTTATACATCATAAAAATCTCTACCAATTCCATCCTTTTATAATGTATAATTTAAGTTTCACAATAATTTCTCTTTAATGCCGGTTGTCGGGTTTCACAGGGCCAGTCCCTCCACCACTCTTGATAAGATAATTTATAGTATTCTTATATGTTTAGTTAAATTATATAGCTAAATATACTCAATGTCAAGGATTGGCACTGCTCTATATTTAAAAGAAATAATATTATTGAAGAAGTGATTTAAATAAAATACATACTGTATAACTATATGTTCCAAGTAAAGTAATGGTGTTTCAAAATATTACTTCACCTGATTTTGCAACCAGTCTAAACTATCCATATAAAAGAAGCCTAAACCTAATAAATTGAAAGCTGATATAACTAAACAAATTATAAAATATATTAAAATTCCCACTATACTCCCTCTAAGCAAAACATATACAAGTGCAGGTATAATCCCTAAAAGTATATTGTATCCAAAAATTTTAAGCTTATATCCTTTAGAAAGCTTTGCACTTAAGCTAATAACTTCTAAAATTCCAAGTTTAGGATTATCAATCATAACGATAAATGCAAATATAAACATATAAGTAAGTATTACACCTGGAATTACAAGCAATATATAACCTACAATCAGTATTATTGTCATAAGTAAGCTTAATCCTATTGATTTTAATACCATATTCTTCTTAAAACAAACAAGTATATCTGAAAATACAATCTCATGTGTATCTTGATAATTTCTTGCTATATAATAAGTTCCCACACTCAGCGGTATACAAATTGCAAAAATCATTACCAAATATACAATTATGCAAAGTAAAACTTCACCTATAGAAAATCCAGATAGTATAGTTACACTGCCAGTTATTAATCCCGAAAAAAGGCATATAATGAAAAATACTAAGGATGGTATAAGCATAGCCAAAACAAACTTCGCTATATTACCTGCTCCGATAGAAATAACATTTGAAAGAACTTTGAATACTGATATTCTTTCTTTATACATAAAATCCTCCTAGATAAATAATTTATATAATATCACCTTATATGTATACTAGAATTTTCTTTACATAATGCTTTTTATAATTAATTTCCATAAAAAAAGACCTACCATTAAAAGATAGATCTAAATTTTTAATCTTTCAAAACACTATTGATTTTTGCAAATTTTATTATATCTGAAAATGATAATGTTACTCTATAATATCTATTCCAATCATTTTCATAAGATATTTAGCATTAGTGGTATCTGAACGTCCTTTTTTAAGTTTATAATCAAACTTTATTTTATTTCCCTCATAGCTTTCTGAGAAATGGTAATTTTTAATTCTGTTTTTATCATCATACTCAAGATTGCATAATTCAAAGTCATGAGTAGAAATAAGTCCAAATACCCATTTTTCATTGAGACTTTTAAGAACACTTTTTGCCCCTACTATCCTGTCATTCGAATTAGTACCACGGAATATCTCATCTATTAAGAAAATCATTGGATGCTTTGTTTTTATATTTTCTATCATCTTTTTCATTCTAATAAGTTCAACATAAAAAGTAGACATTCCCCTGTTTAAATCATCAGTTATTCTCATAGAGGTATATATATCAACAACAGAGCAAGTAAGCTTTTTGCCACATACCGGTGCTCCTGCATATGCAAGAACAAGATTAATTCCAACTGTTCTTAAAAAAGTAGTTTTTCCAGACATATTTGAACCAGTAATTATAAAAATACTATCTGTCATATCAACATCATTATATATCCTAGTTTTTTCATCGATTAATGGATGCCCAATTTCTTTTCCAGAAAACACTAGCTGTTCCTTTGAGAATTCTGGGAATGTAAGCTTTGAATTTAAATGAAACACAGCAGAAAGACTAGATAAACTCTCAAACTCTCCTATTACATCAAGCCACTCTCTTATGTATTTTCCATATTTAGATTTCCAATTTTCAAATTCAAAAAGTCTATGGTAATCCCAAAAAAATATAACGCTCAATATTACATATCCAATTATATTGCTTGTGTATTCAATTCTTTCAACTATAGAGGTAAGCTCTTTAAGAATTGTATTAGCACTTTTTCCATCAAATATGAGTTTTTCTTTGAGCTCCTTTAAATATGAGCTTTTAAATTCCTCATTTTCTATTAGCTTCAAAATATTAAAATAGGATTCTAAATCGTTTTTTCTTTTATATATCGGTCCTAATACTGGAGATATCTTAGCATATCCAATTCCATTTATGAGAAGATGAATTGTAAAAAACAATCCTATATAACCATAATATCTATCTAATTTATAATAAACAATAATAATAGACGTTATTATTGTTATAACTGGAACCACCCATGATATTATTTTAGCTATAGGGCTAGAAAAAGCCCTTTTTAAATTTTCAACATAATCTAATAGCTGCGTTGGATTCTCAACTGTGTTTTTATTTATAATACCTTCGCCTTCAATTTTTTGGGTAAAATCAAGTTTTTCTCCAAGCTCTCTTACAGCTTCCTGTCTTTCTTTTATTTTATTAATATCCTTATCAGGATTTTTCAAGATTGCTATTAATTTTTCTCTACCAAAGAAGGTTTTTGTAGTATTTATAAGCTGAAAAAGAGACTTTTCACCTAGTATATCAAGGTCAGTAAGATATGGTTTTTCCTCATCGACCTTGTCAATGCCACAGTCCTCAAATGAAGTCCATGTACCATCAAGCCTTTTTAAGTACTTTTCATTAACCTCTATCATGTTTTTTATTCTTAAAAGATTATAAGATATTTTACTGTGAATACTTAATAAATATATAAATAATATGTAAGATAGTACTGTTCCGAAAATCATAAATATAGATAGACTTTTTATGACAAGGTATGTAAAGCATGCTGCAAGTATAAAAGCTGCAAATCTAAGTAAACTTATTAATCCATAACTTTTTTTATTCTTAGCTTCCTCGCTCTTAAAATGATCTATACGTTTTAAAAATTCATCTTTCATTTCCATAAAAATATTGTCCTTTCTGCTCCTCATAATTATATAGAACATTATAACATACAAAATAAATAATATTAGAAGTATTCACAAATATTTCAAAAAAATTAACACCAGTAAGCTTACTGATGTTAACTTCGCAATTACAGACTTATATTAATTTTTCCCTGTAAAATATTCTACTTATTTTCGGCGTGAGGAAGCTGACTTATATCAAGGTTCTCACCAATCCAGCTTAAAAATTTTTTAATTTCATTGCCGTTTGCACTAAAATATTTAATATTTTTTATTCTTTCTTCACTTATTATTCCAACGCTTCTCAACAATTCAAGATGATGTGATATTGTTGGAGTTGTTAAATTTACTATTTCAGAAATTTGTTTACCATACATTGGTTCCTTCATTAAAAGTTTCAATATTTCAAAACGTGTACTATCAGAAATAACCTTAAGTACTTGAAACATTTTATCAACTTTGACTTCTGCACTTTCTATCATCTTATATGCTAAAACCTGAATATCACTCATATACCTTACATACCTTCCAATTAAAAAATATGATGGTATAAATATGTATTCTTCATATGGATCTTTTCTTCTAAAATTTCTACCCATTATGTTTTGAGATATTTCAATAGGTTCATTTGATTTTAACTCATTTTCCAATTTTATGAATTCGTTTTTATAGCTGTCATATAAATTATCCATAAGCTTATTAAATTCATCTGTATAAAATTCTAAAGTGCACTTTAAAATCATATCCAAAAACTCTTGCCTATTATTAACTATAAATTTAAAGCAATCCAAATCATCACATAAATATTTGTATCCGTAAAAAAATTCTTCTAGATTTCTGTCATTTTTTAAAACCTTTTTGATTTTTTCCTCGTTTATTTCAAGTCCCCAAAAATTATAAAAAAATGATTCTTTTGTAGTATTCTTTACGCTTTCTATGTATTTTTCAACGTCATCAAACTCTCTATTTAAATATAAAAACTCAAAAATTCCATATCCACCATCTTTAAGAGACTTTATTAAAACTTCTAAATTTTTATATTTGCTTGTCACTTCGTCCACAAATGTTTTTCCATATACTTTTTGGACTAAACCCTTACATTCTTCATCCTTATTAAAGATACTTAAAGTTATACTTATAAGTTCTATTACCATAGATTTCTTTAAATATACTTTAGGTGCTTTTTCCTCAAAATTGTTCATAATACCATCCTTTTAACACTAAGTATTTAATACTTATCCATAATTAGCTTTGCCTCATTATGTTATAATTATAGCATAGTTTTTTAATAATATAGCAGAAAATTTAGTTATTGTTTAATAAAATCATTATCAAAGGCTGTATTATCAATAACAGACGGAAATTAATCCTATAATTGAAATTCCAGAAAATGAAATATATGATAACATAAAAAATCACCACATAATTAAAATTAAAGAATTTATTGATACTATGAATGACAAATTATAAACTTTAATATTTTAAAATGTTAAAACTTATAATTTGCTACTTATACTATAACTCCTCAAATTACTAAAAATATTAAGAAAGTTCATGTGAGTTTTTTTATTTCACACGAACTTTCTTAATATGTCAATTTAGCTAAAAATTAAATATTAATTAATATTAAAATGTGCATGTCAAATATATCTAAAGTTACATTGCATCATCTAAATCGTTTAAATCTCTTCCGGTAACGTCTTCAGAAACATAAGAACTAAAGAAGGTGCTTAAAGAAAAAATAATCAGCATTATAGCAACTGGAATCCAACTACCTGACATTGCTGATACCCAACTAGCTGCAATTAAGGGACCAAAACCAGTAGCTATAACTCCTGCTACTTCTTTAGCAAGTGAAACCAAAGTAACTCTATTTTTTGATCCAAATAATTCGCTTAGCATTACATTTTCCAAAGCAAATATTCCTTGACAGCCAACATTCAAACCGATTACCAGTGCAATAGTCAGTAAAACAACATTTTTTGAATTAATCAACATCATCATTGGGATTGAATAAACTGCCATTGCCAATGACAAAATCATATATATTTTTCTTCTTCCAAATTTATCGCCAAGATATCCAACCACAGGAATAGTTATAAAAGATACTAAGGATGAAATAATATTTGCATCTGTTGCAATTGTTTTTTGCATCAAAAGGACAGTAACAACAAAACCAGCTAAATATGTTTGTAAAATACCGCTATTTCCAGCTTGTCCAAAACGTAATCCTAGTGCAACTAAAAAACTCTTTTTTCCTTTTCTATCAGCCTCAACTGATTTGCCATTCTTCCCTATTTCCTGTCTTTCTTCTAAAAGCAGCTTTTTCTTCTCTGCCATAACCGGACTTTCTTTAACGAAAATTCTAATTAAAATTGCTGCAATCATAACAATAAAAGATGCAAAGAATGGAATTCTCCATCCCCACGCAAATAAATCCTTTTCATTAATATTCGTCAAAATGACAGTCCAAATTAAATTTGCTAATAATGTCCCAGATGAAGTTCCTAAACAAACTAAACTACCAATTAAACCTCTATTTTTCACTTTTGAAAATTCAGCAACCATAACACCGGCACCACTTATTTCTGCTCCAGCACCTAAACCCTGGAAAATTCTTAGTATAACTAATCCAATTGGAGCTAATATACCAACTTTTTGATAAGTAGGCAGGAAACCTATGAGTGTTGATGTAAGACCCATAAGAGTTATAGTAATAAAAAGAACTGCTCTACGGCCTACTTTATCACCAATTCTTCCAAATATATATGCTCCGACTAACCTAGCAATATATCCAGCTCCATATGTTCCCATCGACATTATTAAACCTATGGCAGGACTTGCATTTGGAAAAAATACCTTATTAAAAACAATAGCAGCTGCAAGAGAATACAACTGAAAATCCATGAATTCCATTGCTGTTCCAAGCCAGCCACTTGCAGCAACTTTAACCAATTCTTTTGTTTCAATTTCATAAGTATCATTACCATTTTTCTGCATTTTTAATACACCTTCCTTACTATTTACAAAAATTAACTTTATCTTCCCGCACTTAACCTTAGATGTTTATAAACAAAAAGCAATTTTAACTAATCATCAAAAGTAAGAATCATTTTTTTAACCTCTTCAGGGTGTTCATTAATAAAATCAAAAGCTTGTTGAATTTGATCAAATTTAAATCTATGCGTAATTAATCCATCATTTTTTAACATTCCAGATTCCATTAAACGAATGACATTAGCAAATTGATATGCTTGTAGTCTAGTGCCAACAACAGTTAATTGATTTTTAGTAATAGGAAGTTGAGGAATTTGTGATGCTCTTTCAGAAAATCCCAAAACAACAATTGTACCAGCTGGTGATATCAAATCAAAGCTAACTTCAAATGTCTTTGTAGATCCAACTGCATCAATAACTTTATTTACGCCTTCACCATTTGTCCAATCTTTAACTGCTTCTTTAATATCTTCCTTAGCAATATTGACAACTCTATCTGCTCCATTTTCTTTAGCAAATTTTAACTTATCCTCAACAACATCTGTTATCATTACGGATGCACCCTTTATCTTAGCCAATTTAAGTATGCATACCCCTATAGGGCCTGCTCCTTGAATAAGTACAGTATCTCCGACACCAACATTACCACGAGCTGTTGAATTAGCACCAATCGTATATGGTTCAGTTAATACTGCAGTATCCCAATCCAAATCCTTATTCATTACATGACATTGTTTTTCAGATACTGTGAAATATTCTCGCATGCCACCATCCTCATGAACACCAAATACAGATAGATCCTTACATACATTAGGCATACCATGACGGCACGCGTAACATTTTCCACAATAGTTAATTGGTTCAATTACAACATGATCACCAACATTAAGATTTTTTACATCGCTGCCTATTTCAACAACTTCACCAACAACTTCATGTCCCATAACTCTTGGTAGTACAGCTAATGGATTTTCACCATGATATAGATGAACATCAGACCCACAAATGCCAACTCTCTTTGTTTTTATCAAAACATCATCTGATTTTATAACTTTAGGTATCTCAACTTCTTCCACCCTAAGATCGTCTTTCCCATAAACTCTTGCAATTTTCATAACTTTTTCCTCCTATTTTTGTGTTAATTTCGTAAAATTTTATTTATTAATAAAGCCAAATTAATAATTTTAACTTAGAAACTTTATTAAAAATCTGTTGTAATAAAAAACGTCAATATCTAGTAAACATTTGATATTTTAAATATGACCTTAAACTTTTGTACTAGAAAACGTTTTTATGCATATTAAAAAATAAAAAACTGTTTTAAATGCATTTGTTAATTAATTTAATTTGTGTTATATTAAGCCTTGAAAACATTTTATATTAGACATTTCATACATAATTTGTTATATTCGGATGGTAGTCCTTATAATAGCAAATTGTGAAATGTCTTTTTTTATTTAAATAAATTAATTTATTTACTCGTTTTTTTAATTGCTTCCCACAATCCATTTAAGTATGCTACTCCAAGAGCTCTGTCGTACAAACCGTATCCTGGTCTTGCTTTTTCTCCCCATAACATTCTTCCATGGTCAGGTCTTATATAGCCTTCAAAGCCTACGTCATGATATGCCTTCATTATTTCAAACATATCGAAGTCTCCATCGCTTGAAAGGTGAGATACCTCGTGGAAATGTCTTTCGCCTACAAATTTTATGTTTCTAACATGACCGAAGTGTATTCTTCCCATAGCACCAAAGTGTCTTATAATTTCAGGAATGTTATTCTTTCTTTCACATCCAAGTGCACCACTGCATAGACAAAGTCCGTTGTATGGGCTGTCCACAAGCTTAACTATCCTATCTAAGTTTTCCTTTGAATGTACTATTCTTGGAAGTTCAAATATTCCCCATGCAGGGTCATCTGGATGAACTGCCATTTTAACGTCGTATTTTTCGCAAGTAGGTATTATTCCTTCAAGAAAATACTTGTAGTTTTCAAATAATTTTTCTTCATGTACATCTTTATAAAGTTCAACAACTCTTTTTAATTCCTTAAGTCTTTCAGGTTCCCAACCAGGAAGTGTAAAGCCATTAGAATTTTTTGTTGTAGCTTCTACTAATTTTACTGGGTCCATTCCCCTTAATTTAGCATCATCATAATCCATAGCTTCAGAACCATCAGGAAGCTTCATTGCAAGGTCTGTCCTAAGCCAATCAAATACAGGCATGAAGTTATAGCATATAACCTTTACTCCAGCTTTTGATAAGTTTTTGATTGTTTCTTTGTAATTTTCTATATATTTATCTCTTGAAGGTAAGCCAAGCTTTATGTCTTCGTGTACATTTACGCTCTCTATAACTTCAAGCTCTAATCCATGAGCTTCTATGTTCTTCTTGTACTCCATTATTGTATCAAGTGGCCATAATTCTCCTGCTGGAATATCTGATAAAAAGCCTACAACTCCTGTAACTCCTGGTATTTGACGTATTTGGTCAAGTGTGACGCTGTCATCATTTTCACCGAACCATCTAAATGTCATTTTCATAAAAACACCTCTTTCTTCATTATTTTAAATATTTATTTAGTGTATTTCTTACTGCCTTTGGTCCTACAAGCATTTCTTCAAAGTAATTTTCAACTTTCTCGCCAAGACCTATTTCATAGAGATCTGATCCAAAGATGGCTTTATTTGAAAGTATAGGTTTTAAGGAACCTTTGATGTATTTTTTGCCTAGTTCTACTTCTGATAAATATTCTTTTAAACTTTCTAGAAGTGGGTCAGAGCTAATTTCAAAAATTTTACCATCGTCATCTACTCCAAGAAGGTATCGTAACCAGCCTGCAATAACAAGTGGTATATATTTAAGTGACGTTACATCCAAATCTGATCTCTTTACATATTCCTTAATTGTTTCTCCGAATCTTATACCAACCTTTTGTGAGGTATCTGTGGCAATTCTTTGAGGAGTATCAGGAATAAATGGGTTTGGAAGTCTTACTTCTATAACCTCTTTTATAAAATCCTTAGGGTTAAGTATCTTAGGGTCTATAACTACAGGCATACCTTCTTCATAGCCTATTTTGTTTACAAGTGCTGATAAGCAGTCATCTTTCATTTCATCAGCAATAAGAGTATATCCAAGTACGCAGCCGAAAACTGCCAAAGATGTATGAAGAGGGTTAAGGCATGTGCAAACCTTCATTCTTTCAACTCTTTCAACGGTTTCTCTGTTTGTGAAATATACTCCAGCATCCTCAAGAGCAGGTCTTCCATTTGGAAAACTATCTTCAACAACTAAGTATTGCGGTCCTTCAGCATTTACAAAAGGTGCTATATAAGTATGTTTGCTTGTTATAATAGGAGATAAATTAGTAAGGCCAAGCTTAGTTAATTTTTCTTCTACTATATCAGAAGGTCTTGGGGTAATCTTGTCTATCATGCTCCAAGGGAAGGTTACTTTAGTAGTATCGTTTAAATAGTCAACAAACTCCTTCTCGACAAGCTTGTTTTCAGCCCATTTAGTTGCTATTGTGTTTATTGAAGCATATAATTTTTCTCCATTGTGAGAGCAGTTATCCATACTAACTACTGCAAGTGGAAGTTTTCCAGCCTTAAATCTAGTGTACAAAAGAGAAGTAACCTTTGACATAACGTTATTTGGCTTAGCTGGTCCATTTTTTATATCCTGTGCTACTTCAGCTGAGAAATCTCCAGATAAACTCTTTAAGTTATATCCTTTTTCAGTTATAGTAAAGCTTATCATTTTAAGTGAAGGATTTTCGAATATCGAATTTAATCTAGCCCAATTTTCTTTTCTTTCAGTATCTGCTGCAATGCTTTCTCCTATACTTGCAATTACTGCATTCTTTAATTTTCCGTTGGGTTCCATAATCACCTGTAAGCTTAAGTTATTAAATGGTGTATATATTTTGTCTATGATTTCATAGTCATAAGTTTCAACAGCAACAATTCCAGATTTTTCTTTTCCTGAATTTAAAAGTGTTTGTTCTAGTGCAGCTATAAAACCTCTGAAAATATTACCTGAACCAAAATGCACCCAAGCTGGATTTGCTTTAGTTTCCTTAGCCATGTTTTCATAAGAGAATTTAGGAAGTTCAATATCTGCACTTTTCCATGCTTCTTTATCTTTAATGCCTTTACTACTTAAATTTAACATAATAAAATTACCTCCTCATAAATTAATGTTTTTAGTAAACCATTTCATTTAAAATACACCAATAATAATTAATAGCATATAATTTGTAGTTGTGTTAAAATTAAAACGATTATTATTTATTGAAAGAGGAGATGTTATTTTTATATACTTTTGCAGAAGTATTTTAACACCCCTCTTTTAAACCAATTATTATTTAAAATACTCAGGATAGTTTTCTTTTATTTTCTTTAAATTGTAGTTAACCATTGTTAGATGGTTTTTCATAATTTCATCAGCAGCCTCAGGCTTTTTATTCTTTATTAAATCGATGAGAGCTGAGTGCTGAGAAGTTATATCATCAACTTTTAAATTAGAAGCCAGCGTCAGCATACGAATACGTTGAAAATCCATTTCAACCTGGCAAATCGTATTCCAGGTTCTTAACTTATTGCAGCCTTCAAAGATAGTCCTATGAAAATCTTCATCAGCTTTAAAAGCTCCTATATAATCCTTATTTTTGATGCACATCTTTTGAACTTTTACACTCATTTCAAGAGATATTAGCTTCTTTTCCGAAAAATCTGTTGTGCAAGCTAGTTTAACTACGGCTCTTTCCATATGCTCACGTAAAAATCTTGCTTCCTCTACTTGAGAAAGATCAATTAATGAAACAAATGTACCCTTTTGAGGATAGATATCAAGGAGACCCTCTTGAGAAAGAAGTAAAAATGCTTCTCTAACAGGAGTTCTGCTTACATCAAACTTTTCTGAGATACCCTTTTCAGAAATGCTAAGACCTGGTTTTAAATTTAATTTTATAATCTCTTCTTTCAAAATTTGATATAATTTTTTGCTTGTTAATTTTTTTCCCGTTTCAAAAATCATCTATTAACTCTCCTTTTGGCTTACCATACAACCATACTTGTATGGTAGATATAAATAATTATAGCATATAATACGATAAATTCAATATATTTTTATGATTTTAATTTATATTAATTCTTAGTACAATAATCTACAGCCTAAGATAGCTTAAAATATATAAGTATTTTGTTATTTTTTGCCAACATTTAGATGAATATCCTAATGCTTAAAAAGTTATAATATTTACTGCTTGCGGTATTCTGCAAGCTACTAACAATAAGTTAATAGTAAAGGAAGATTTTCCTCTCACAGAAAATCCTCCTTGCCTTTTAGTACTGAAACTAGTAAAATTCATATATACCAAAATACCCTAAATATCGAATTTTGATATACATGAACTTTAAGTTTCACATTAATATATCTTTAGTAACATAATAACTTAAATAGAATTTATTAATTTTATTTATTTTTTTAAGACACTATGTTACTTCGCATTGTCTTTATAAACCTTGTTGTCCTATCTTTTAAATTCATTACCATAGTATGAGTTATAGCTTGATTATTATTAAAAATTACACCATCCAAAAATTCACATTTAGTAATTCCTGTAGCAGAAAAATATATATCTTCACCTTTAACAAGATTATCTAAGGTAAGTACCTTGTTAATGTCTTTAATTCCCATTTTCAAACATCTATTTATCTCTTCAGTAGTATATGGTTTTAGTCTACACTGCATATCTCCACCTAAACATTTTATTGCCGCAGCAGCTATTACTCCTTCTGGTGCCCCTCCTGTTCCTATAAATATATCCACACCTAAACTTTCCAGTCCACATGTTAAAATAGCTTCTACATCACCTTCGCCAAATACTTTTACCTTTGCACCTATTCTTCTAGCAGCTTCAATTATATAGTTATGTCTATCTCTATCTTGAAGCAGTACTGTAAGTTCTCTTACATCCTTACCTAGCTCTTTTGCAGTGTTTATCATATTTTCCATTGGAGATTTTCCTATATCTATTGCGCCTTTTGCACCTCTACCTACTGCTATCTTTTCCATGTACATGTCTGGAGCATGAAGAAGAGTCCCCTTTGTTCCCATAGCCACAACAGCTATTCCATGAGACAATCCTTTTGCTATTAAGGTAGTACCATCTACTGGATCTACAGCTATATCCATCTCTGGCATATCCATTTCCCATTTTCCTACCTTCTGTCCTATATAAAGCATTGGTGCTTCATCCAGCTCACCTTCTCCAATTACCACAGTTCCCCTTATAGGCATAGAGGCAAATGCATCATTCATACCATCTACTGCTGCACCATCTGCTTCATTTTTATCTCCTCTACCAACAAGCTTTGCCGATCTAATTGCCGCCGCTTCAGTAACCTTGGCAAGACCAATAATCATATCACCGTCCATTTTCTCACCCCCAATTCTTTATCACACAAATTAAAAAGATTGCGAACTAACAGTATCTTGAGATGTTAAATGAAAACTATAAATCTAAGGCGATGATTGTCAAAATTCTAAGAAGTTTCAATAACTCGCCTGTGGCTCAAACAAATTGAAGCTTCTAAGCCTTTTAACAATCATTGCCTAAGATTTATTAGCTTTCATTTAAATCATCTCTTCAATACTGTTACTTCGCTAAACCGGAAATGCAAGGTAAATTTTTCTACGGTTGCCTACGAAAAATACTCTATAATCACTGTTAATCAATAAATGAGTGGACAAGTTCACACCAAAAATTCCGTAGGTACGGAGGAATTTTTTCCTTGCACTACCGTGGAAGTGAAGTAACAATGCTGAAGGAATGATTTTAAAAAAATTCTAATAAATTTTTCAGCCTTAGATTTATAGAATTTTTTAACATGACGAAGCATTGTTACTTCACACTTAAAAGCTTTGCGCAATTCCTTTAAATATAAACATAACTGCAACTGCTCCTGAATCTGGTCTTCCAAGGGACTTTTCTCCATAGTATGCAGCTCTTCCATGAACTGATTTTATTTGTTTTGTATTTTCGACACCCTGTTTTGCTGCTTCATAAGCTTTTTCAAAAGCTGCTTTTGCAGCTTGGTTTTCTTCTGCTGCCTTTTCAAGTGCTCTTACTGCTGGATCTAAAGCATCAAGCATTGTCTTTTGTCCTACTTTAGCCTTTCCCCTTTCCATAACTCCATTTACAGCGGCCCTTCCCATTTTTGAAGCAGTTAAAAGATCTACTTCTGCTTTTCCTTTTGCTTCTTTAGCTGCTTTTAGAAAACATATCGATATTAAAGTTCCCATAGTAGATGGCACAGTTGAGTTCATTTTCATTCCAAGCTTCATCATTACCGTACCTATATCATCTGAATCTACATTATTAACTTCATCATACATAGTTTTAAATCCGGTTGACATTGTTAATCCAAGATCTCCATCGCCCATAGCACCATCAAGTTCTATAAGATACTCTTTTTCTTCATTCATGACCTTAGTTATTTCTCCAAGTATTTTTTTCAAAAATTCTTTATTCATTTTTCACCCTCCAATTAATTATGCTATAGATAGACAACGTGAAACTTGAAAATTATAAGTTCCAGCTTTATCCTGACAAACTGGAAGTTGATTCAGAGCACAGAGTACAAAGTACAGAGTACAGTAAAGGTAGATTTACCTTTCGTTACTCTCAGGTAAATCTTAGAACTTAATAGTGTCAGCTGCGCTGAACACTATATTTTAAGCGCTTTGCGTGTATTAAGTTTAAGATTTTTTGTAGCAACAGCGGAGAAAAATCATCCTTCACTGTACTCTGTCCTCTGTACTTTGTACTCTGAGTTAAATTCCAGTTTAACAGGATTAATTTGGCATTAGTCATTTTAACCTTTCAAGTTAATAAGTCTAATATTATACAAGTAATTTAAATCTATTCTTGTTTAAAAAATGGTGAATAAGCTTCAAAATCTAGCATTTCCTTTAGCTCGTCATCTAGTTTCAGAAGAGTTAATGACATACCTGCCATCTCCATTGAAGTAGCAAATTCTCCTATATAATTTCTGTATATTTTTATACCATTTTTATTTAATATCTCATAAGCTTTTCTATATGCAATATAAAGTTCTTCAAGTGGAGTCGCTCCAAGTCCATTAACAAGAACTGAAACTTCATCTCCTTCTTCAAATGGTAAATCTTCAATTATCTTATTTAACATGATTTCTACAATTTCATCATTAGTTCTAAGTTTTGTTCTTTCAATTCCTGGCTCTCCATGTATACCCATACCTATTTCCATTTCATCATCAGCAATAGCAAATGTAGGTTTTCCCGCTTCTGGAACTGTGCATGGACTTAAAGCAACTCCCATAGTTCTTGTGTTATTCACAGTTTTCTGAGCAATTCTTTTAACTTCATCAAGTGAATACATTTTTTCTGCTGCTGCTCCTGCTGTCTTATATGCATAGAAAAGTCCTGCAACTCCTCTTCTTCTATCTTCCTCACCCTTTGGTGCTGATGCAACATCATCTGTAACCAAAACTTCTTCAACTCTTATATCATCCATTGAAGCAAGATCTGCTGCCATTCCAAAATTCATTATGTCTCCACCGTATCTTCCATATAAGTGAAGAATTCCAGCTCCATTATCTATAGCTTTGTCCACTTCGTACATAGCTTCAGCACTTGGTGATGCAAAAACATTTCCAACAGTTACCCCATCAGCAAGCCCATAGCCAACATATCCAAGGAAGGTTGGAAGATGTCCTGAACCTCCACCTGTAGCAATTGCAACCTTACCAGGCCTCTTTTCATCCGCTCTAACTATACATCTGAAGTTATTATTAACCATTTTTAAACTTTCTGAATGTGCAAGGATAATTCCCTCTATAGTTTCCCTTGAAAAATCCTCTGCCTTATTCATTAATTTCTTCATAGTAATTCACCTCTCTTATCCTTTTAATTTAATTTCTGAAGGATATTCCCATCTTTGAAGTTCTTCTGGTGCAAATGAAGCTGGTTCTTTCCCTCCATTTATTGTAAGTGACCTATAATAAACCTCTGCTAACTCTTCTACATAGTGAGCTTTTAATAGTGCTTCTTCAGGATCTTTATCTACAGCTACTACTCCATGCTTTTCAAGAAGTATTGTATCTGCTCTTTTTATAGGTTCTATAACGCTGTCAGAAAGAGCTCTTGTTCCTGGTCTTCCATATGGTGCTACAGGTATTACAGCATCTTTAAGTCCAAGATTTGCACACTCATATATTATTGCTGGTATTGGCTTGTTAAGAACTGCAAAAGCTGTTGCAAAACGTGAATGTGTATGAGCAACTGCAAATATGTCATCTCTTGTTTTATAAAGTTCAAGATGCATTAAAACCTCACTTGTAGGTCTTAAACCTGTAACGTTTTCAATTACATTTGCATCTAAATCCATAACGCATATATCATGGTAAGTTAATATTTCTCTGTCTACACCTGTAGGAGTTACAACAACATACCCCGTTTCTTTATCTCTTATACTGAAGTTACCTGATCTATGTTTGCATAATCCAGATCTATCAGCCTCTTTAGCTATTTTAACAACTTCTTTTTTTAATTCTTCTAACATTAATATCACTCCATTCATATATTTTCATCTCTTATTACTTTTTGTTTTTGCCTGTTGCTTAAACAGTGCTCGCTTTGGGTTCTAGAAGGATAATGGGCTCCGCCCAAACCCCGCGATTTTCATCTCTTATTACTTTTTGTTCTTGCCTGTTGCTTAAACAGTGCTCGCTTTGGGTTCTAGAAGGATAATGGGCTCCGCCCAAACCCCGCGATTTTCATC
>NZ_JAJNKE010000002.1:0-57955 GCF_021043395.1 Clostridium guangxiense | reverse complement strand
TTTGTTCTTGCCTGTTGCTTAAACAGTGCTCGCTTTGGGTTCTAGAAGGATAATGGGCTCCGCCCAAACCCCGCGATCTTCATCTCTTATTACTTTTTGTTTTTACCTGTTGCTTAAACAGTGCTCGCTTTGGGTTCTAGAAGGATAATGGGCTCCGCCCAAACCCCGCGTAGGATTATTTAGCTTCTTTTGCTTCTGCTGCTTCGTCTCTCTTCTTCATATATCTGCTGTACCAGTAAAATAATCCAAAGTATCCTACCAATAAAACCGCTGGAATTATTTCACCTCTTAATACATTAAATCCATGAGCAAGTAACCATCTTAATTCTGGCATTTCTACACCAAAGTAAGTTATATACTGTCCTGCTGGTACTTTTATAGTTCCAACTGATTTCGCAAGGTTAGTTACTATAGGAGAGAAGCTTGTTGCAACTGCTAAATATATAGGAGTAGCAACTAGTCCTAAAATTATCATTCTTATTAAATTTCCGCCTGTTACGATTAAAGCCGGAACAAATACTATTACATTAATTACACCAGCAAGCGGAATAACATTGTTTAAACCCATTTTTGACATTACAACTGCAAGAACAAGTTCAACTGGAACTAAAAGTATCGCACCAACCCATATTTCTGATTGTCCTGCAAGGAATGGCCAGTCAAGTCCAATATAAATTTCTCTTCCTTTGAATCTTTTCTTCATAACTGCACTTGTAGCATCAGCTATTGGAGCAAGCGCCTGCATGAATAATTTAGCTACCATTGGGAATAAAACAAGAGCTGTAGCAACTTCCATAGCTGTAGTTAATATTCCTTTTAAATCATATCCTCCAAATGCTGCTATAAGCGCTCCAACAATGAACCCCATAACACTATTTTCACCAAAAACACCTATTTTAGCTTTTAATTGTTCTGCATTAATATTTACTTTATTTATTCCAGGTATAAAATCTAATACTCTATTTATAGGTGCAAGAAGTGCTGCCTGTATAGTCATATAGTGAGAACATGCAACTCCAGGTATTTTAGTAATTCTATATAATTCCTTTTGAGAGATATCTGCACTTTTAAGTTCTAAAACAACTTGAATTGCTGCCGCTACAAAACCTAAAGGAACACTGTGCGTTACAGCTGCAACCATCGTTGCTGTAAAAATTTTACCCCAAACATTCCATAAATCCACGTTTAAACAATCCGTCCATTTAAATGCAAGCATAACTATATTTATTCCTATTTGAAGTGGGAAAACAAGTAATGCATATGGCCATGCCCATGCTATAGCTGACATAGGAGACCAACCAACATCTATAGAAGTCAATTTTATTCCTGTATTATTAACAAAAGCTGTAGCTGCTGGACTTATAGCATTGAACATAAAGCCAAGTACCACATTCATGCCTGTAAATTCTATACCAAGTGTAAGACCCGCTATTATTGCTTTCTTAGGTTTCATTCTCATAGCTAAACCTAAGATTATCATGATTATAGGTAAAAATACTGCAGCACCTAAGCCCAAAATATAATTGATAACAGCCATTTTTAATTCCCCCTATTTTTTTATTTTTATATTAATTTTTTCTAACTTGTGATAAACTTGATTTGTATTATAATAACTTATTTCAACATCTTCCCAATAGAATTTTTAGGTATTCTATTGGGAAACTTTTTTATGAATTGACATATTCTTTTAACTTTTCAAATTCTTCATCAATACCAACACCTGTTAAAAATGCAATTCCATTTATTGTAGGTTTTCCAAAATCATGTCCTGCTGAAACTATTGATACGTATATATCACATTGGTCTATTATATTTTCAAGAGATTTAATATCAACTGCTTCAACGTTTACATTAAGTCCTTCATCTTCGCACATACTTGCAATTTTTGATGCCACTGTTTGTGATGTTGCAACACCCGATCCACAAGCTACAAAAATATTTTTTCTTACATTACTCATAATAAATTCCTCCTTAAATAATTTTATATTTTAATTTTTTAGTTACCGTATAAAACACCTGTTAATATCTTTATTACTTCTGAATTAGTTGTACAATTATATAAGTTTGTAAGTGTTTCTTTATTAGATAGAATTGACATAAGCCTGCTTAAAGTTGTAACCTGTTCTGCTGGATTTTTTACAGCCATCATAAATATAAGTTTTGCTTCCACATCTTTTTCACCAAAACCCATTTCTTTAAATATAACTGGATTTTTTAACTTTGCGATAACTATTGCTGCTTTATTAACATGTACAGCATCAGTATGTGGAAGTGCTACCTTTACTCCTTCTGTATTGAGCCCTGTTGGAAAAACTTTTTCTCTATCTAAGATTCCTTTTACGTATGATTCCTTTACATACCCCCTTTTCTCCAACTCTAATGATAAACTTCTAAGGAGTTCTTCCCTACTGCTTGCTTCATAATTTAGAAAGATTAGTTCTTCATGTAATAAATTATCCTCCAACCTTCTCCCCTCCTAGTAAGTATGTCTTTAATATCAGACATAATTTTTATTGATTGTTCAAATGCCTTGTATTTAATATTTAAAGTGCTGCTTATTCTTTAAAACCTTTACACCATTTTATATAGCAATTAGCGTGCCAACTTAGTGCATAATGAGAAAAACATCAATAAATGAAGCTTCCAAAAAATAAATTATGCACTACTTTTTTTATTTTATATTAGTGCATAATTTTTATATGCAAATATTACTACTTTTTAGACAATTATTATTTTATTTAATTATTTTTCATTTATAAAAGACAAAGTGTTCCTTTAAATTACATCTATATCAACAATTACTATGTGCATAACCCTAAAAATTATATTGATTTTTTATATATTTTATAATAAAGTAATAATATAGATTAGTTTCTTTATATTAATATCTATCCTTACTCCAATTTTCATTCCTATTAGTCTCACTCAACCTTCTAAATATAAACCACTTGAAACTTGAAAATTAATTTGTACCCAAATACTATCTTTTGAGAATTAGGAGGATGATTTATGAAAAAGTTATATTTAAACTTACTTATAGTGTTGAGCTTTTTGTTCTTTGCTATATCATTATTTTACAGAAATATTTATTTTGCAACATTTATATTTATAGCAGCGCTAGTTCTTAGTAAATTAAATAATACTTCAAAAAACTAATTTAAACCTTTACAAACAAATATACACTAATCTTAAGTAGGTGATTTTCTTGAAAAAATCTGAAATTGTTTATAATTATATATGTGACAAGATAACTACTGACTATTTGTTAAAGCGTTTACAAGAAGAAGCCAATTTTGGAGTTGATGCTTCTGAGATACAAGAAAAGTTTAATATCATAAGAAATAATGCAAGTACAATTTTAAATGATCTTTTAAAAGAAGAAAAACTTATTAAAATAAATAGCAGACCTGTAACCTTTATACCAAAATCTATATTAAATAAATTAAAAATAAACAATACTAGCAGGGTATTTTCACCTGAAGAATTTAAAACTCTTGTTGAAAAAAACAATAAAAAATCAGATATAGATGATCCATTTAAAGTTTTAATAGGTTTTAACAACAGTCTCATTCATCAGATAGAGCAAGCAAAGGCAGCTGTAATGTATCCGCCTCATGGTCTTCATACTCTAATTTTAGGGGAAAGTGGGGTAGGTAAAACTACTTTTGCTTCTGCGGTTTATAAATATGTACTGCTAAATAAAAATACAAATTCAGACAACTTTCCATTCATATCTTTTAACTGTTCCGATTATTATAATGCTCCACAACTTTTACTTTCCCAATTATTCGGGCATACTAAGGGTGCTTTTACTGGAGCTGACAGTGATAAGATAGGAATTGTAGAAAAAGCTCATAATGGAATTTTATTTTTGGATGAAGTTCATAGACTCCCTCCAGATGGTCAGGAAATGCTTTTTTACCTTATGGATAAGGGTGAATTTTCAAGACTCGGTGAAACCTCAAAACCTAGAAAAAGCAATGTACTTATAATTGCAGCAACCACAGAAGACCCAAACGATACATTCTTAAATACATTTTTAAGAAGAAGCCCAGTTACTATAACACTGCCATCTTTTAGAGAGAAAACTATAGACGAAAGACTTGAAGTTATTGAAAAACTTTTTTATTATGAGGCCCTAAAACTTAATATACCAATAAGTATTTCTCCAGAGGTCGTTAAAGCTCTAGCTTTATATGAATTTAGAGATGGAAATATATGTCAACTTAGCTCGGAAATAAAACTTGTTTGCGCAAAAGCCTTCTTTCAACACCTTCAAAATAATGAGGCCCTTAATATAGAATTCAAAATGCTTAACGAGGAAATCAAAGGAAACCTTTTTAATCTCACTATTCCACCAGATGTAAAAAACTTTTTAAGCATGTTTACTGAAAACTTAATAATACATCCTTTTTCCTCTTTTGATAAAAATGAAATTTTAACTTCCAATATAGATGATGAGGAAGATTTATATGATTGTATAAACCAAAAAATGGAGGAATTAAGAAGTAAAGGACTTGATAGTAATGAAATTGAGCGCCATATAAACTCCGAACTTGACAATCACTTTAACACAGTAATAAATAAGTTTAGTTCAGACAATTTGAATATACGAAAGCTATATAATATTATTCCAAAAGAACTAGTTGATTCATCTGCAAGTTTAATTCAGCTTGCTCAAAATAGACTAAATACCAAATTTAATAATAAATTCTTTTTTGGCTTTACTTTTCATATTTATTCCTTACTAAAAAGACTTGAGGAAAATAAACCAATAAAGAACCCTAATCTGGCAATCATTAGAAGACAATATAAAGAGGAATTCAAAGTAGCCTCAGAACTGGTTAAAATGTTAAGTGACAAATTTAGCATTTCAATTCCAGAAGACGAAAAAGGATTTTTATCAATTCTACTTGCAAACAATAAATCTGGAAGTAATCCTACTGATAATACTATAGGAATTGTTCTGGTATGCCACGGCGACAGCACTGCAACAAGCATGGGAAATGTAGCAAACAAACTCCTTAATGTTGAGCACATAATATCCGTAGATATGCCTTTAAGTGCAAAAATACCTGAAACCTATGAAAAAGTTAAGCTTGCGGTTTTAAACTCAAATACTGGAAAAGGCGTTTTATTGCTTGTAGATATGGGATCCCTATCTGGATTTGGAGAAAAAATAATGAGTGAAACCGGCATAAAGGTAAGGACTATAAGTAACATTTCCACACTTATTGCTCTTGACACCCTTAGGAGCGTATTGTATCAAAAATCTGATATAGACACTATCTATAATTCTATAATTAATATGACAGCACCACAAACAGAAGGAGAACAAAAGAAAAAGGCTATAATAACTGTATGTGTTACTGGCCAAGGTGCAGGACTTATATCCAAAGATATTATTACAAAACTATTAGACGAAGATCATAAAAAAGCTGTTGAAATAATAACTATAAATTATTTTGACATGGAGAATAATTTAAAAAGCTTAGAAGAAAAATACGACATTATCGCCTGCATAGGAAGTTTAAGACCTCAATCAGATATACCTTATTTCCCTATAAACAAGCTTTTAACCAAAAACTTTCAACATGAATTTATAAAATTTATAGATACAAAATTAATTTCTTCATCTGATAAAACTGCTGCTCAAGACCCGCTGCCAAAAAACGCTTATGAAATTTCAAGAGATATGCTTTATGAATACGTAAAGTATGTTAACCCTAAAATTGCCATAATCGTTATAAAAAAATTCATTGAAAAATTAAATCTTAATAATGAGGAAAACTCTGAAGATAACCTTGTGGACCTAATAGTTCATATGGGCTGTATGCTCGATAGATGTGTTCATGGTGATTTTGCAAAATTTGAAAATGTAGAACAGTTTAAATTGAAAAACTTAGAACAATTTAATACAGTAAGAGGAGCTGCAGCTATTCTTGAAAAGGAATATGATGTATCAATAACAGATGATGAAATATGCTATATAATTAAAGTTATACACAGATAATAAAAAGTGAAGCCGTACAAAGATTTAATCTTTTGTATGGCTTACTTCATTATAAATTGCATCATTTAACTCATTTAAACTCCTAATTATCTGATAACCTGGGTTAACCAATTTATTATAAACATAAAATTTAAATTCCCTAGATAGAATAATAGATTTAATCCCAAGTTTACTAGCCCCTTCACAATTTTTTGCATGATCATCAATAAATACTGCTTCCTCTGGCAAAACCTTAAGTTCAGAAAGTGCAGCCTTATACATAAGTTCATCTGGCTTTGTTACTCCTATCATAGATGATATAATAAAAGATGAAAAGTAGTCTCTAAAGCCTGCCTGCTTAAAAACATTTTCTAATGATGGCCATGCATCTGTTACAACTGCCAGTTTATACTTTTTACTTAGTTCTGGTATTAAACTAACAGCATCCTCATAAAAACTATATTTATCATAATTATAAACCAAATCTCTTGCAATAGCTTTAGCATCTGAATCTCTTAATTTAAGCCTTGGAAGCTCTTCTCCGAGTATTCTATAGTATTCAACAAAATTGCTATATTCCTCGTCTGCGCTAATAACAAGTTTTTTCTTACTGATATAATTTCCAGCCCTAGTAAATGCCGCTCTTTTGTTTGATGATGGTACGGAGTCAAACGCTTCTCTGTCAACATATTCAAAAAAATTCGGCGGTATAAACCAATGTCCAGATACAGGCTTATCTAAAACCTTGCCAGAATCAAATAAAATAGCTTTGATCATGCAAACACCTCCATATATGTGCAGTAAAACCTTAGGGAATATTTTAATCTATTCTATATACTTTTACAAGGATTTTACAGTAAATTTCTTGTAAATATTTTGTGCAGCTTAACCTTAACAGTTTTTTATCTTCCTCTTTTAGACATGCCATCTATGACTAGTCTTGGAATAGACCTTTCTATAGAAAAAACCATAACACCTTTAGAAAAAATCTTTTGAAAAGTTGGTATTAAAAACGCTCCAAAAGCTGCCGCTGCACCTGAAACTAATATTATTAAATTAAATATATGCAGCAGGTTATTAGAATATAAGTTTTTCTCAACATAATTAGTTAGTAATGGTTCTTGAAAAGTTACTGCCATTCTAGATATTAAAGATAGTATATTAAATACAGTAAATGAAATAGCTATCTTACCTGTTCTAACTCCAACGAGCCTAACTGAATATGCAAGTGTCCCTATAAGCGAAATAATAAAGTTAAATATTAGCACAAGTAAAATTTGAAGATTCAAAATATCAACTCCATTCTAAAGTAAACCTACTTTCATACATTTGAGTTCCATTTAACATTTGTAAAGTAATTATTATTGAAACACCCTATTACATACTTTATAAATATTTTTGCTTCTCTTCCTCTTTTAAACCTTGAGGTATAAAGGGATTTTGAATCACTCCTCTCTCTTATTCTCAGTGCCTCTTTTACAATGATTCTAAACTCCTTAGGTAAATCTTCAATTATATTTTTTGCCGCTTCAACTTTAGATGCTACATCTCCATTTTTAATTGTGTACATTATTCTACACATGGTTAAAACTGAAAATTCAATCCATCCATCCGAAAAGAAAACAATTTTTGAATTAAGTTTACTTTTCCAGTAGCAATTTAAATTGTAATCCATATTTTCCAACACATTATCAAAATAAGTTTCTATAGAAAGTTTGCTTATATCCGGGCTTTCAACCCCAATCCCATATTTGCCTAATGTCCACCAAGTAACATAATTGGCATCATAGTGACCACTGTGAAGTTTTCCTCCTGCAAAATATATATATGGATCTAATTCAAAATCACATTTTCCAACCTCATCTATTGTTATGTACATTCCTTCCATTCTTTTAGCAAACTTAAACGTTTTTGTAAGCTTCCTATGCAGTTCTCTTAACCCCTGTATCTCTCTATCCGTAAATCTTTTATTCAAAACCGTAACAAAATCAATATCACTCTTATTTTCATCAAACGCCCCAAGTGCTATTGAATTATATAAATACACACCAAATACTTTACTTCCAAAATATATTCTTAAGTTAAACACATACTCATCAAGTATTGCTCGTGCAACCTCGGGTATTTTATTTTCACTCATATTATCTCTCCTCAAGGATAAACCATTTGACTTTGCTTAGACATAAGTCATAAAATATTATTAAAATAA
Source organism: Clostridium guangxiense (assembly GCF_021043395.1). Lineage (GTDB taxonomy): Bacteria > Bacillota > Clostridia > Clostridiales > Clostridiaceae > Clostridium_S > Clostridium_S guangxiense. The sequence continues at coordinate 49,754 of NZ_JAJNKE010000002.1, read as the reverse complement.
TAATTGATTTAGTTTTCAAACTCAATACATATATCAAATTTAAAAACTATCTTGAGATATTCACTATTTTAAATATAATTTTCTTATATAAACTTGAAAAATATTCAACTCGTAAAGGGAGGATATTATAAATTGAAAGATAATAACCTTAAAATAAAAATAATAAAGAATAACATATATGAAAAAGTCTCAAAAATTTTTGTTCATAATTTAAAAAAATTAATACAACTTGAAGGAACTCAAAAAAAATTAGCTCAAAAAATAGGAGTTTCAGAAGATTTACTCTCAAAATATAAGTCCTCTGAAGCCTTTCCTTCAATAGAAACCATCGCTTATATTTGCTCAATTTACCATATTAGTATAGACACATTTTTAAACGTACCTTTATCTTCATCTTACTTTGAAAAATTTATAAACTGTGACGATACTTCTAATTGTATATTTATAAAAAATTACTACTGTTACTTTCTAGTCACAAATTCATCTAAAAAAGAAAATATACATGAGGGTATTCTTAAAATTTCAGAAAGCAATGTCAATTTTACAATATTGGGTTCTTCTACTGTGATTAAAGAATTTAAGGGAAGTTACACGATTTCTGACAATCTTATATTTTTTAATTTATACAATTCACAGGATGGCTGCGCTTACATAACGATGGTTAAACCAAGCTTAAATAAAAGTAAATATGTTGGTGGAATAGCCCTTTTGTGCTTACCCTCAGATGCAAATAGTAAACCTTGCTGTCAAAAAATAATAATAAGCAAAGTTAAAATTAACAGAAAAGAAAATTACAACGTTTTAAAAGAATATCTTGATTTTACCTCGAAAGAAAAGAGTTTTGGCAATGTAAAAATATCAAGATATGAGGATGAAAAAGTTTATGATTTTATTGAAAACTATGCTTCAAAACAATGTTAATAAAATTTACATCTTTATATATAAACTGCTTCAACTAAAGGAAGGTGATTCAATGCCAATAACTATAGCACTTATATCTCAAAATGAAACCTTATCAAACTTATTTCCTATAGTTGCTAAAGAAAATGGATTTAATTCAATAATAAAACCTGCTTCCTTTACAAAAGCTCGCAAAATTGCATTAAAACTAGAAAATGAAGTAGATGCAATCATAAGCAGAGGAGCAACTGGTGAATTAATTAAAAAAGTGGCAAATATACCTGTAGTATCAATTCCTATAGCTTCCATGGATATTTTTAGAGCTATTTATAAAGCCAAAGGAATCAATAATAATGTAGCTATAGTCTCATACAAAGAAACTAGAATAAATAAAGTAGATGTAGAAAACATGCTTAAAGTTAAACTAACAGAATTTAAATTCAACTCTGAATATGAAATTGAAGAAGTAATTTCCGGGGTAAAAGAAAAGAACTTTAAGGTTGTTGTAGGCGGAATGGCTTCTACTGATATAGCAAAAGCTAAAGGTCTCATAGGAATAACTATAGAAAGCGGTGAAGAAGCTCTTAGACAAGCTGTGGATGAGGCCTTAAACTTAATAGAAGTAAGAAGATCAGAACTTAGTCGTTCTGCACGTTTTAAGGCAATTCTAGATTCAATAGGCGAGGGAATTATAGTTACTGATCAGCATAAAAAAATAACAACAAGCAATCCTTCCGCAAATAAAATGTTTAATAAAACATCCGAAAAAATGCTTGGTAAAAACATACATTGTGTAATTCCAAATTATAAAATAGATAATATATTAAAAAGCGGAAAATCAGAAACAAAAGTTATTAAAGATTTGCACGGTCTAACTATTGCTGCAAATCAGCTTCCTATTAAGGTAGAAGACAAAATAATAGGTGTTGTAAACACCTTTGAAGATGTTACAAAAATTCAAACTTTAGAGCAGATGATAAGAAAAAAAATTCATGAAAAAGGCTTTATTGCAAAGTATCATTTTGATGATATTTTAACTAGAAATGAACACATGAATGAATTAAAAAATTTAGCTCTTTTATATTCTAAAACCGATTCCTCAATACTCATACAAGGTGAATCTGGTACCGGAAAAGAACTTTTTGCACAAAGTATACATAACAGCAGTAATCGAAAAAATGGTCCTTTTGTAGCAATAAACTGTGCAGCTCTTCCAGAACAGCTTCTTGAAAGTGAATTGTTTGGTTACGAGGGAGGTTCCTTCACCGGCGCTAAAAGAGAAGGAAAACAAGGTCTTTTTGAATTAGCTCACAACGGAACAATTTTTTTAGATGAAATAGGTGAGCTTTCTAAGCCTCTACAGGCACGACTTTTAAGAGTTCTTGAAGAGAAAGAAGTCATGCATATAGGTGGAGATAAAATTATACCAGTAAATATAAGAATAATAAGCGCTACAAATGAAAATCTAACCAAACATATAGAAAAAGGAACTTTTAGAAAAGATCTTTATTATAGATTAAATGTATTTAACATAAAGCTTCCATCATTAAGAGATAGAGGGGAAGATGTAGGTCTCCTTGCAATTCACTTTTTAAAGACATCAAGCACACTAAATATTGATTATGATGCTGTGTTCAAAAACTTAACACCACTTTTGATGACATATAATTGGCCAGGCAATGTAAGAGAACTTAACAATATAATGGAGAGAATCGCCCTTTTTATAAAAAATAACGCACCTCTAAAATGGGGTGAAATACTTGAAATGGTCATGAATAAATCTGAAGATAGAGATGTTATAAATTTAAAAGTTCCAACATCCTTAAATATAAAGGATATGATAAAAAGTGTTGAAAAACAAATAATAGCGTCAACAATTATAAGGTGTGATAATAACCATGGAAAAGCCGCTGAAAAATTAGGAATAGGACGAACAACCCTATGGAGGAAACTGGCTCCGTAATTGTGTTTTGAGATATTAAATAAATTCTATAAATCTAAGAAATACAAAATTTTTAGATGCTGTATTTTTTAATATGAACTAAAATATTTTATAATTATTATATGTTTAAATTTTACACATAATGCAATATAGTGTAATCAGTCACATTTTACCACTTTAGTTTATAATAGAAAAACATAATTGGGGTTTTAATATGGAAATAAATTATACAATTTCAAAAGAGGAATTATTAAACTTTCATATGAAACATATTACTGCAATTAATAAAGTAACTGCCCTTAAAATATTTAATAATTTATCTCTTCACATTATAATTCCCCTCACATTTATTAAATTATTATATCATTTTCAAGTTAAATAATGTATAATAACGCCAAACATTGCATTGTTAATACCTGTAGATTTGTATCAAACATAAAATTAACGGGAGATGGTAAAAATGCATAGTCAACCAATACTAAATACAGATAGACTAATTCTAAGGCCTTTCGAACTATCCGACTCAAGTAGAGTAAAAGAATTGGCAGGCAATCCTAAAATAGCTGAAACAACACTCAATGTTCCTCATCCATATGAAGATGGTATGGCAGAATCGTGGATTAGTTTTCATAAAGAATCTTTTATTAATAAAAAAGCAGTTGTATATGCAATAGTAACAAAAGATAATAATGAGCTAATAGGTACAGCAGCGCTACATATAAATAATGTTCATAGAAAAGCAGAATTGGCTTACTGGATTGGAGTACCATATTGGCGTAAAGGTTACTGCAGTGAAGCATCTAAAGCCCTTCTAAAATTTGGATTTAAAGAACTCAATTTAAATAGAATATATGCTTTAGCTATGGCTAGCAATGTTGCTTCATATAGCGTAATGAAGAAGATAGGGATGAAATATGAAGGTACTCGAAGGCAAGACATCCTAAAAAATGGTATTCCAGTTGATTTAAAAAGTTATGCAATTTTAAGTGACGAATTTATTGAATAATGGATTAACGTCAATATTTTAGACACAAAAGTCTAACTTTTTATGCAATTTTTCTTGATAACTCCTCACATTGTTGAGGAGTTATATATCCAATACTTCCATGTATCCTTCTTTTATCGTACTAAGCTTCGATATACTCGAACATTGACGTCCTAAATCAATAATATAAAAATAATTTTAACGAATCAATCTTTGTATTTATAATATCCTTTAGTGTCAACAGCATCACCTTTAACTTAATAAATTTTATTTAAATTTATTTTTCCTTTATTATCTACTGCTAAGTTTATAGCCTTCATCTAAAACCCAGGTATTTTTCTCCCACTTATACAAAGTTAGATTATCAAAGTTAGATTTAAAATTACATTCATATTTATTTACATACTCCCAAATTTCTTTAAAATTTTCTTTAACCCTCTTGCTTACAATTGTACAGTGAAAAACCTTATCCTTCCTCTCATTCCTTTTCCATTCAAGCCAAGGCAGACTTTTAAGTTCATCAATTAATTTATCATGCACTTCTTTAGCTTCCTTTGATGGACTAACTGCCATGTATATAACATCTTCTCTAAACTTGTCAAATCCATTTATACTCATTTCATAGCTTCTAAAATCATTTTGAAACTTTTCTAAAATGTTTTTTAGTTCCACTATATTTTTCTCATCAGTCTCAAAAGGTGCCTTTATAGTAAAGTGTGCTGATAATTTAGAACGTCCAGCGTTAAATTTATATTTTAAGTCAGCTGCAATCTTTGCGTTTAATTTTGCAGCTTCTCCATTTATGTTGCAAACTAAAACATATCTCATTTAAATTGCTCCTTTAATTGAATAATTTATTTAGTCTTATTATTCCGATATATATTTTTATTATGTTTCAAAATAATATTTTGGTTTCATTTTTGAAACACATATATCTCCATTTTATTTAAAGGTTTATACTCAATCTTTAAAAAATCATATTTCATTTTTACAACATATTGTTTTTGAGATAAATGCCTTAAGTTGAGATTTCCTAGGTCCCAATGCTTTATTTCACTTATGTTTAACATTAAAAATAACACTTTTAATATATTTGGCACATTTTTTGCTTAAGTATGTGCATTAGCAATTATTTATTACAATATCTACAATACGGAGGAATGCTAATGCTTTTACTAAACAAAAGTACTTTTAAATCTTTGCGTCATAGGGATTTTAGATGTTTCATTATCGGTCAAGCAATATCAGTTATAGGCACCTGGCTTCAGAAAACTGCTCAAACTTGGCTTTTATACACGCTAACAAAATCCCCATTACTTTTAGGTATGCTTGGAGTATTTCAATTTGGACCAACTCTTCTCTTTTCCGCATTTTCAGGAGCAATAGTTGATAGATTTCCAAAGAAAAAGCTACTTTACTGCACTCAAATCACATTTATGATTCAAGCCTTTATATTGTTTATATTAGTTTATACTAACCACATAAACTATTGGTCTATTTTTATTTTAGCTGTAATCTCCGGGTTTGCAACAACACTTGATATGCCAACAAGGCAATCTTATTTCATAGAACTTGTCGGAAAAGAGGATTTGCCCAACGCAGTTTCTCTTAATTCTTCTATTTTTAACATTGCAAAAATAATTGGACCTTCTATAGCTGGAATTATAATGGTTAAATTCGGCACAAGTTTTTGTTTCTTTTTAAACTTTCTCAGTTTTACGGCTGTACTTATTGGATTATTTTTCATATCTGCAAAAGACAAGGTGCAAGTTAAACATAACCAAAACTTATTAAAAGAGGTTAAAGACGGTTTAGTATATATTCGCAATAATATAAAACTAGTTAAAACATTTATACTGATGGGAATAGTTTGTACCTTCTGCATGAATATAGATGTCATTTCCCCTGTCTTCTCTAAAACAGTTTTGCATAGAGGGGCAAATGGCTATACATTTTTGTTATCAGCCATGGGCTTTGGTTCTCTTTTAGGCACATTTAAAATGGCCAGCACACGTAAAAAAAATTTAAATTTTAAGCTCTTAAAAACAGCTGCATTTTCTACAGCAATATTTCAGCTTTTAGTTTCATTTTCAAATAACTATTATTTGTGTGCGCTTTTTATTCTTGGAACTGGCTTTGCAAATCTAGCTTTTCTAAATGGAAGTAACTCAATTCTTCAGCTTAATACAGAAGATGAGTACCGAGGAAGAGTAATGAGTATATATAGTCTTTTTAACGCTGGTTCAGTACCTATAGGAAATTTCTTTGTAGGCAGTGTTATGAATGCTTTTGGTGGTAGAGCCGGATTTTCATCTGTTGGAATAATAACTGTAATCTTAACAGGAGCATTTGCATTATTTTTTCAGGAGAAACACAATACAAGCAAAAGCTTTGCGGCACATTAAATAAAATCAAAAATAAGAAGACATAACATACATGTCTTCTTATTTAAAACCGCTATATATAGATATTTCAAAACATTATTACTCCAGATTCCAACCATTAGTTTCTTAAACCGAAAGGTACGGTAAGACAATTAATCTCATTAAATATAAGCCAATATTTCACCTTATCTTTGTATCTCTTAAATACAGCTTCACAATATCTCACATAATTTTCCGAACTTCAACTAACAATTATCGCACTTAATATTCTAATTTCTTTAATACTTCAACATCAATATCCATATCGTAATCTACTCCTTCAGCCTCGAAACCATTTACCTGCATAAATTCCTTTTTATATCCTTCATAATCAGATAACTCCTTAAAATTTTCCGGAGTAATTTTATTCCATATATTGTCTACTTCTCTTTGAACATCTTCCCTAAGTTCAAAATCATCCATTCTTAGTCTTCCTACGTCATCAAATTCTACTTCACCGCTTGAATATATCTTTTCTGAAAACATCCTTTGCATTTGCATAATGCAATTTTCATGAATGCCTTTTTCTTTCATAACCTTATATAGAACTGCCGCATACAACGGAAAAGTAGGTATATATGCACTTGCCTTAGTAACTAGTGCTTTATTTACAGAAACAAAAGCTTTCCCATCAATTTCTTTTTTTAGCTTTTCATTAATTTCGTGTGCTATATTTTCAAGATCTTTTTTAGCTGCTCCTATAGTTCCCTCTCTGTATATTTTGTAAGTTCTTGGAGAACCAATATATGAGTATGATATGGTAAGAGCACCCTTTGAAAAACATTCTTCTTTAAGGAGTATATCACACCAATTCTCCCAGTCTTCTCCACCCATAACCTTTCTAGTGTCTTCAATTTCATCCACAGTAGCACTATTAACTTTTTTTAATACCATTTCACCTTTTTCAATATCAATAGTTGGTCCCTCGAATTCTCCTGAAGTGGTTTTTATCTTTGAGTTATACACTATTCCAGTTTTATAATCCTTCCTTCTTGGAGCAGCCACACTATAAACAAATAAATCTATTTTTCCAAACTTTTCTTTTATATATTTAATTACTTCATCTTTAGCTTCATCTGAAAAAGCATCGCCAATAAAATTTTTTGCTATTAGTCCTTCCTTTTCTGCAAATTCCTTAAAAAATATATTATTATACCATCCCGGTGTTCCAAGTCTCCTATCTGTAACTCCAGTTTCATAGGATAATCCAATCGTATCTGCTTTTGCTCCTCCAAATGCCAGTGAAATTCTAGTAGCAAGACCAAAACCAGATGATGCTCCTATGATTAAAACCTTTTTAGGTCCCGTAAATTTCTTAGAATTCTCACAATAATCTATCTGATTTAATACTTCCTGCCTACAACCATAAGGATGAGTATTCTTAACAAATCCCTTTATAAGTTCTTCTTTTATTATCATTTTTTAATCCTTTCCGAGCTTATCCTTGTTAATTCTAAAGGACTTATCATCAATAGCTCTTTGAACAGCTAATATTCCATCTAAATGATCGTATTCATGCTGCAAAAGTTCAGATAAATCTCCTGTACATTCCAGCCTGCAATCCTTCCACTCTAGATTTTTATAATAAACCGTACATTTCTTCTGCCTTAATACCTTTACTTCTAGTCCCGGAAAACTCATACAGTCATCCCACATTTCAAATTTATCATCTTCATCAAACTCAAGTCTAGGATTTATAAATGCTATAGATTTTTCATTATAATACATATATATTATTCTAAATGGTTCATCTATATGTGGTGCAGCTATTGCTCTTCCAAAGCCATGCTCTTTTCTAAATTCCATTATAGTATCATGTAAATCCTCTACTACTTGCTTTGCTTTATCTATTTCACCTTTTGAAATTTCACTGCAAGTCTTATATAAATTTTTATTTCCTAATAATAATATTTCCCTACTCGCCATAATTACCCTCCAATATTTTTATTAATTATATATAAAAATAAAGACTGAAATTTATTTTATAGGTTCAACATTATATTTAAACATTGTGACCTCCTTTATATCCAGCCTTAATTAAATGGTTACCGTACTGAAATTTAATTTATACACATTTCAAAATAATATATCCAGGACATTATGAGACATGTATAAATTAATAGTTGAGTCAATAACCTTATAGTATTTTATTTTTCTATATAAACTTTAACTTTTTCTATTCTTTTTTCTTTAACTTCTTCTATTTTAAATTTAATATTTTCATATTCAATAACATTTTCTTCTTCACCTTCTGGTATATGTCCCATAAGCTTAATTAAAAGACCACCTAAAGTATCATAATCTTCAGAATCCTCATCTAACTCTAAATGAATTTTTTCATTTAATTCCCTTACAGGAAGTATGCCATCAACTATATATGTGTTATTATCAACTTTTCTTATATTAGGCTCATCTTCATCATATTCATCATTAATATTGCCCATTACTTCTTCTATTAAATCCTCTATAGTTACTATTCCAGAAAAGCCCCCATATTCATCTATTAATATAGCCATGTGCTTTTTAGAACTTTGGAGTTCCTTAAATAGCTCGTCTATATTTTTTCTTTCTGGCACAAAATAGGCTTGATGGAGAATGCTCTTTATATCTACATTTTCAAATCCAACCTTACGTGCTTCAATCATAAAATCCTTCATATATAAAATACCAATTATATTATCACTGTCATCTTGAAAAACTGGTATTCTAGAATACTTTTCTTCAAGAAGTTCATCCAAATATTCTGTAAGTGGCTTGTCAATATTAATTAAATATACCTCTGTTCTTGGTGTCATAACTTCTTCTGCAGTTCTATCGTCAAACTCAAAAATGCTATTAATCATCTCTTTTTCAGTTTCATTTATTACGCCATATTCCTGACCAGCCTCAACAACAGATCTTATTTCCTCTATCGAAACCTTTTCTTCTAAATCACTACTATTCATGCCAACAATTCTTATAAGAATATTAGTAGAAGCTGAAAGTAATTTAACAAAAGGCACTGCAATTTTCGAAACAAAAAGTATTGGCCTTGCGGATGCCATAGCAATTTTCTCTGATTTTTGAAGTGCAACTCTCTTTGGAAATAATTCACCAAATACAAGTGTAAAATAAGATAAAATAATCGTTACAACAATTAAGGAAATTTGATTTGCATACGGAACATGTACTTTTTCCAAATAACTACCAAATGTATTAGAAAGTCCTGTAGCTGCAGATGCACTAGAAAAAAATCCTGCCAAAGTAATTCCTACTTGAACAGTCGATAAAAATTTAGTTGGTTCCTCAGTTAACTTTTCTAGTAATTGTGCTTTTTTATTTCCTTCCTCAACTAAAAGCTTTAACTTCGTTTTATTCAGAGATACAATTGCCATTTCTGCTGAAGAGAAAAAAGCATTTATTAATGTTAATATTGCAATTAGAATTAATTGCGGAACTATAGTAGCAGGATCGGGGTCAGATTCCATTTATTTCTTCCTCCTAAAAATTAAAAATTATTGTTTAATTTTATCATAATTAAATATAAATATCAAATTCAATATATAGAGGAAAAAATTAAAAGTATACTAACTTCAGCCACTTTAAGCTTCGCAATTTATGAAAATATTGCAAGAGAATTATTGGTTAAACTCCTTTTCAAAAACCGCCATAAGCACTTCATCATAATACTTTCCATCCTTAAATATCTCATCTTTTAAAATACCTTCCACTTTAAAGCCGCACTTTTCATAGGATTTTATTGCTCTTTCATTAAACGAAAAGACCCTTAGCTTTACTTTGTGCATATTCATATTTTGAAAAATAAATTTCAAAAGCACCCTCATTGCATCCGTTCCATAGCCCTGGCCCCAGTATTCTCTATCTCCAATCATAATTCCAACTAAGGCTGTCCTTGTAATTAAATTAACTTTTTGAATGTTACATTCTCCAATATACTTTCTAGTTTCCCTATCTTCAATTGCAAAATTATATTCTCCAATACCACCTTTAGATTTTATTAATTTCTCCTTTTCCCACAAGGTTACAGGAAAAGGTATCTCATCCTCATAGTATTTCATCATTTCTTCATCATTAATATATTTAGCTGCTAACTTTATATCTTCTTCTTTGTACGCCCTCAGGCATACCTTTTTTCCATAATACACTTATTTTCCTCCATTATTGTGAATTGTTTTTTCCATAACAACTTTTTAATTTCATATGCCTCATTCGTATTTGCTCTGACCACACTTATCATAATAACATCACCTATTCTTGAAATTCCTCTCTAAATACTGCCATAAGTACTTCATCATAGTATTTTCCATCCTTAAATATCTCATCTTTTAGAATGCCCTCTACTTTAAATCCACATTTTTCATAGCATTTTTTAGCTCTTTCATTGAATGAAAATGTACTTAACTTTATTTTGTTAATATTCATGTTTTCAAAAATAAACTTTATAAGAATCTTCATTGCATCAGTTCCATAACCTTTTCCCCAGTAATCTTTATCTCCAATCATAATTCCAACTGTAGCTGTACGAGCAAGCCAGTTTACGTCTTGAATACCACAGCCTCCAATATATTTTTTTGTTTTCATATCTTCTATTGCAAAATTAAACTGTCCACTTTGATTTCCTTTTTGAGATTTTATCCAATCCTCTTCCTCCCATGGACTTATTGGAAATGGAATTCTTGGAGTCAAAAATCTTTTAAGCTCCTCATCATTTACAAGTTCTGCTGCCACCTTTATATCCTCTTCTTTATAAGCCCTTAAGCAAACTTTTTCTCCATAATACATTTTTACAACACCTCGTATAAAATAACTTATTTTATTCAATTTCCTTTTCAATCATTTTATACCAACTGCTTTATTGTGTAAACACCACATAGATATCAATTTCTAAGCAAGAATATTATTTGTACATTTGTGAAAAAATAATAAAAAATAATGGTGGTGATGTCATGAAAAAATTCAAATTAATAATTAGTACATTTTTAATAAACGCTTTACTTGTCTCTGGACTTACTGGCTGCAAAACTACTACTTCTAAAATTAATAATAATAAAGAAACTGCAAATGCTCAAAATGCTACTTCCTCAGCTGGCTCGCAAATAACAACTGCTGCTGAAAAAGTAATACCTTCAGTAGTAAGTATCACTGCGACTTATGTTGATAATAACGGTAATACAGTACAAGGTGTAGGTTCTGGAATGATAATTGATAGTAATGGTTACATACTTACAAACAATCATGTTGCCAATGCAGACAGTAAAACCATCACTGTCTCGCTGTACAATGGAAAAGATATCTCCGCAAAACCAGTATGGGCTCAAGCAGGCTTAGATCTTTCCATAATCAAAATAAATGCTGCAAATCTTCCTACCGTAAAATTTGGAGATTCTTCAAAAGTTAAAGTAGGTGAAAATGCTATAGCTATAGGCAATCCATTAGGCTTAAACTTCCAAAGAACTGTCACTTCCGGAATTATAAGTGCCGTAAATAGAACTATAGAAGTTAGTGAAGGAACTTTCATGGAGGATTTGCTTCAAACAGATGCTTCAATTAATCCTGGAAATAGTGGTGGACCTCTTGTAAATATAAATGGGAACGTCATAGGTGTAAATTCAGCTAAAATTACAAGTGCAGAAGGAATAGGTTTTTCTGTACCAACTAATATAATTAAGCCAGTATTAAAAAGTATAAAAGCAACTGGGAGTTTTACTACACCAGTAATAGGAATAGTTGGGTTCGACAAATCAATGTCCGGATATTTAAATACAACCTTTGATAGAGGTATTTACATTTATAGCGTATCAAGTGGAAGTGGTGCCTATAATGCTGGAATAAGAAAAGGTGACATTATTCTTTCTATGAATGGAAAAGATGTCAAAACTGTAACTGATTTGAGAGAAGCGCTATATAACACAGGCGTAGGAAACACCTTAAGAATAAGGGCTAGAACTGCATCTGGAGAAAAAGACTTTAACGTTACACCTAAAGCAGCTGGCTAAGCAATAGTGTTTTATAACATTAAATAAAGTTCATAAATCTAGGAGCTAAAATCTTAAGAGACTTAAAACAAAATAAGCAAATAGCAAGTTATTGAAAGTTCCTATAATTTTAAAATTTTGGCTCTAATATTTATTAGATTTTATTTAAACCGTTCTAATATCTATGTAGTATTTTCCTGGAATTTATATCTACAGAAAGCGAATCTAATGGATTGTTTCCGCTTTCATCTATATTTTGAGTATCTAAATTTATATCATTTAAACTGAGTAATTGTATATCCAGTCCTTCAAGCATTTTTTTCATGTATTTGATTTTTGCTGGATTTTTTGTACCATATAAAATTTTCACAAAAACACCTTCTCTATATCCTTACGTACAATATTTTTTCAAAATCATTTCCAAAACTACAGCTGTACCTATCCCTACAGCATAAGCTATTAAGTCACTCCAGGAAAATGTATATCCTAATATTAACCCACCTAAAGTTGTCCTTCTTATATCATCTATCCAATTAGCATGATATAATTGGCTGAGTTCAATAATATAACAAAATAATATTGAACTTAATGCAATCTTCTTCGTGTCCATATCCTTAAAAATAAAACCAAATCCAAAGAAAATCATTACTGCCCAAAGTGAATCCCCTAAGTAATCATTCAAAGAATCAGGAATAAAATTATTAACTCTTTTTGAGTATATTCCAAATATAATTATAACTACTATGATTAATCCATATATTGATCTATTTCTTTTAAATTTCATAATTCCGACTCACTTTCATTAATAACCTCTCCTTGAATCAAAACTCTTCCTTGGTCTGGACATCTAAATTGAAATTTCTTTTCTCTTGTGCTGCCATAATCTAATTCTCCATTATTTAATAGTACATAAACACTTGGATATATACATTGCCACAGCTCATGACATATAGAAGGGCAAATATCCTCTACAATATAAGTATCTCCAGCTTTATGGTATCCTCCTCGGCATCTACTTTCTAATATAGTTAACTTAACTTTCATTGCTATTCCTCCAACACTTTAGGTTTATTTATAATAATACGCTAAAAATTATTATTTTTAAATAAATTTTTTCTATTGACAATAAACGAATGATCATTTATTATATGTATAAAGAGGTGGGCAAATGAGAAAGAAGGACGACAAAAAGCAGGAAAATATAAAAAGAGCAGTAATTAAATTAATACTAGAAGAAGGCTTTCACGGTACATCTATTTCTAAAATAGCAAAGGAAGCAGAAGTATCACCTGCTACAGTATATGTTTATTACAAAAATAAAGATATAATGCTTCATGAAATTTACTTTGAATACTCTGAAGAAATACTAAATCATTTGCTAAATAAGGTTTCAGAACACATGACAGGCTTAGAACTTATAGACACTCTTATAAAAAGTTACTATAATTATATAAAAGATAATAAAGAAATATTCTTATTCGTAGAACAATTTTCTAGTTGTCCCGCTTTAACAAATAGCTGTAAAGCACAAAAAAGTACAAAAGATTTTGATAATTTACTAGACAAGATAAAGAAAAATAAAATTATTAAAGATTATAGCAATAATACAATTATCTCCTTAATATTTTCTCCTGTAAAATCTATATGCATGAATAAGTGTATTGGTATCGATAAAAAATTGAAACTATTAGAGGAGTTAATAAAAATTATTCAAGACGCCTTAGTTATTTAACATCTATGAATTACAAATTGTTTACTAAAATTTTAATAATTATTAAATGAATATTCATTTAAAGTTTAAGAAAGGAGAAATAATTATGGAAAATATAAATTTAGCAATAATCATCCCAATTTTAGACATCGTTTTGCTGCCGGGTATGGAATATACATTAAAGTTAAATAATCTTAATAAAGTATCGTTAAATTATTTAGGCAATGAAAATACTTCAAATATAGCACTTTCTTTAAAAAACAAATTTGATAATCTATCGGAAGATGATTTTTATAAAATTGGAGTTACTTTCAAGATTTTAAATATAGAAAAAACATTTAAAGGTCACGATTTAAAGATTAAAGTACTTGATCGTGTAAGCGTAACATCGCTTCAATTTCAAAATGGATTTATTATGGGTGAATACGAAAAAGCATCTGATATTATAGACTTATCACAAGCCAGCATAAACGAAATGCTTTCCTCTATCAAAAAAACCATTAATGAACTAGCAAAGAATTTTAATGGAGCCGAAGTATATCTTGATAAAATAAATAAGATAAAACATATTAACAAATTAATAGGCTATATATCACAATTTATGCCCCTTTCTTTAGAACAAAAATATAAATTTTTAAGCATTCAATCTTTAAAAGGAAGAAGCCTAAACTTTCTGGATTACCTCTTAAAGGAAAAAGAATCAATTAAATTTAAATTTGAAGTTGCAGAAAAACTTTCCGAAAAGGCTAATAAACGTTACAGAGAATCTGTTTTGAGAGAACAACTAAAGGCAATACAAAGTGAACTAAATGAAAATGGAAATAAAGCTTCCTCAAAGGACACAGACTACTTAGATAAAATTGAAGCTTCTGGAATGCCAGATGATATAAAAGAAATAGCTATGGATGAACTTAATAAACTTAAAAATCAAAATCCAAGTAATTCTGATTACAGTATAATAAAAAACTATTTAGATTTGTTAGTACAACTTCCTTGGAAAAATCCAGAAGAAAAGGACATTGATTTGAATGAAGCTAAGGCTATTTTAAATAAACAACATTATGGACTGGAAAAGGTTAAAGAAAGAATAATTCAACATCTTGCTGTTATGAAGCTAAGAAAAGATAAAAGTGGTTCTATTCTTCTACTTGTAGGTCCTCCTGGAACTGGTAAGACAAGCCTTGGAAAGAGTATTGCAGAAGTTCTACAAAGAAAATATATAAGATTAAGCCTTGGTGGAGTAAGAGATGAAGCTGAGATAAGAGGACACAGAAGAACTTATGTGGGAGCAATGCCAGGGAGAATAATCCAAAGCATAAAAAAAGCCGGCGAAAAAAATCCTGTTATGGTATTAGATGAAGTTGATAAGCTCACAAGTGATTATAATGGTGATCCTGCTAGTGCTTTACTTGAAGTTCTCGATCCAGAGCAAAATGATACATTTACAGATCACTACCTTGACGCTCCTTATGATTTGTCAAATATATTTTTTATAGCTACAGCTAATTCACTAAGCGGCATACCTCGTCCACTTCTAGATAGAATGGAAATTATTGAAATTTCAAGTTATACTGCAAATGAAAAGTTCCACATTGCAAAAGAGCATTTAGTTCCCGAGGTACTCAAAGATCATGGACTTACACCTGATAACTTAAGCATAGATGATTCAGCATTAAAAAGTATAATAAGTGACTATACTTTAGAAGCGGGAGTAAGAGGATTAAAGAAGCAAATAGCGGCCATTGCAAGAGTTGCCTCCGAAAAAATTGCTTTAGGAGAAATAAATGATACTTTTTTAGTAAAAAAACAAGATCTTGTTAAGCTGCTAGGTAGACAAGTTTCTAACCATGAAAAAGCTCAAAATGATAACCCTCCTGGTGTTGTAACAGGACTTGCCTGGACATCTGTTGGTGGTGAAATATTATTCATTGAAGCAACTCACATGCCAGGTAGTGGACAAACTATATTGACAGGACAACTTGGAGATGTAATGAAAGAATCAGCAAGAATTTCCTTAAGTCTTTTAAAATCAAGACTTCCTTTAAATAGTTTTAATTTTAAGGAAAAAGACATTCATATTCATGTTCCTTCTGGCTCTGTACCAAAAGATGGTCCTTCTGCCGGAATAACAATGTTTACTGCTCTTGCATCCCTTACAACTGGAATAAAAGTAGATTCAAAACTTGCAATGACTGGTGAAATAACCTTAAGAGGTGCTGTATTACCTATAGGCGGATTAAAAGAAAAGCTCATAGCTGCTGATAGAGCTGGAATAAAAAAAGTATTAATACCAAAGGATAATTTAGTTGATTTAAAGGACATTCCTTCTGAAGTAAAAGACAGTCTTGAGATTAAGGCTGTTGAAACCGTAGAGGATGTTTTAAAGGAAACCTTAGGTATATCCCTTCCAAAACTAGATAATCTAATTAGCGGAGATGAACTGCTTAAAGAAACTTTTAGTTTGAACACCAACTTACAATAAAGAAGAGGCTCATAAACCTCTTCTTCTTTATATATAGACATTAGATAAAAAGTTTAAATTCCTCTTGTAAAAAAATATTTACTACCTATAATCGCCACTCATTTTATAATGATTGAGAAACTTTGTTAATTTCATTATTCTTGTATTCTTTAGTAAATATGAATGGTACAAATAAAACACCTTCTATTGCTATTCCTATTACTAAATCTTTTAATGTTAATACTTGAGCATATTGTCCTCCGTTAGCTCCTGAAGCTAAAGAATTATTTATTATATGAAGAATTATTGTTGACCACAAATTTCCTGTTTTCATATATACAAAACCAAAAAATATAGCAAGAAATGTGCAAAAAAAAGGATATGATATTATGCTATAGACAGGTGTTTTAGGTCCATACAATGTAATACACAGCGGTAAATGCCACATCCCCCATATTACTCCCAGCACAACAATCCCAACCTTTTTACCAAATAAAACTTGAAGCCTTGGCTGGAGATATCCCCTCCAACCTAACTCCTCACCAAAATATGGCATAAAAGCTGCTACAATACCTATTAATAGGCTTATTGGTAAAAAAGAAATAGTAATTATAACATTTTTTATTTCTCTGCTTGAAAATCCACAGATTACTCCCGAAGTTCCAACTTCAATTAATCTAATTACAATAAAAGCTAATGATAACAACATAGTAATTTTTATATTTTTTCTTAATATCATGCTTATTCTTTCAAAATATTTATTCTTGTCATCTATAATTTTAACAAAAGCAATCAAGCTAAATATTCCCACTACCATGTTTAATACTAACTCTACATATTTCCTATATGCAAAAATTCCAACAATTAAAATAACTATACACAATATAAAAAATGCAATATACTCTTTAAAAAATTTGATAAGTTCTTTGGGCATATTACTCTTTTCATAATATAATTTCATACAAATAGCCGCAAACGCTGGGTAAAGCATTTGAACTAAAGCAAAATATTGACCAGCAGATTTATCTAAATTTTTATACACCAAAAATAATATTATTCCCATAAGATAAGTGACCGAAAAAATAATAGTTAAAACTTTGGTTACTTCCATTTTGATTTGTTTTAAGCTCTTCTCCATTCTTTCATCTCCTTGTATAATGATGATGTAGTCATTAAGACTACTCATCTCAATTCAATTGTTTCTACAATAGATAACAGAAGAAGGATTTCTTCCTTTATCAGATGTTATCTTATTTAATTATCATGCTTGACGGCTCCTATATAGACTCCAGACTTTTCATAAAGTATAATCTTCAAGGATAGGACAAATAATGTTCGCCTCCTTGGGAAGTCAGTATCAGCTGACTCATACCCGTGATTTAGTCAATTAGTCCATTCAATGAGGTTTTATGATTCGGCTGGTTGGGAGCCTCAGGCTATACCTGTATAACTCGCAAGGTTGTGTACTCATTAGATGGAAATGGATTCCTATCAGAAAGGAGCTTTTGCTCATGTCAAACATTTTATTTGAAAATTTATTTATTTCGGTCGGTATTGATGTCGGTGCAGACTTCAGTTGGATGTCTATCGCACTTCCTAACCAGACCTTTGTTGGAAAACCTTTTAAAATACTACATTCCAACATTGATTCCCTTGAACTCGCTGTTTCTAAAATAAAAGAAGCAGAAGAGCTGTATTCTTTGGAAAGTCGCATTTTCCTGGAATCCACGGGAATTTATCATTACCCACTCTTCTGCTATCTTCGTGATACTGGATTTAATGTTAACCTAATTAATCCTATCATCACTAAGAATAGCACAAACATTAATATTAGAAAAGTGCATAATGATCGTTTTGATTCGAAAAAGGCTGCTTTAATAGGCTTAAAGCCAGATTTAAAAGTATCTCTTATTCCACCAGACCTCGCTCTTGATTTAAGAAATCTTTCAAGGGAGTATTATGATTTGATGGATAACCGCTCTGCTTATGTTAATAAGCTTCAAAGTGAACTTCGAATGGTTTTTCCTCAATACCTAAAAATTTTCTCGAAAATAACTACTAATACATCGTTGAACTTATTAGAAACATACACATCTCCAGATGCATTTTTAAATGCTTCCAAGGAAGATATTATTAATTCTATAAGACATACAGCTCGCTTTGGGCTTACATATGCTAATAATAAGTATAATGCCATTATAAAGGCTGCCAATGATGCAAAGACCTTCGGTTATTCCGTAAGTAGTAACTTTAAGCGTATTCTACTATACATAAGTTTCATTCGAAAGTATGATGAAGAGATTTCTTCTATACTCTCTGAAATGCATAAGCTTGTTGATGAAAATGAAAATACTGATTTTGTAAAGCAAATTCACTTGATTGAAACATTTAAAGGTGCAGGTTTTCTCTCTGCCGTGAGTCTCATGAGCGAAATCGGAGATTTCTCTGCATTCAACTCACCAAAACAGCTTTTTGCTTACTTTGGTTTAGATCCAGCAGTAAAGCAATCCGGCAACTTTAATGGTACAAAAATTAGTATGTCAAAACGAGGATCTCGAATTGCCAGAAGAGTCCTGCACACTATTGCTTTAATCAGTATTAGTAAAAACAAAAACGGCTCCGCCAAAAATCCAGTTCTAAGGGATTATTACCTTTTGAAATGCCAGAGTAAGCCTAAAATGGTGGCCCTTGGAGCTATTATGCATAAGTTTGTAATATGGTATTTGCCATTCTTCGTGATGGAAAAGGGTTTGAAATAATTACACCAGAAGAACACCAAAAGAATTATCTCAAAGCGAAATGCGGCTTTGCTGCGTAGTATAATTCCATAAATATAATTTCCGCTTTTTGTTAATCAAACAAAAGCTTATTAAGGTCGCCATTTTTTAAGATAATAAAAATATTAATTATTTTTTTAATTCTTATTGACATTTCTTAGCTGGACTAAGTTATAACGCTACTATTACATACTTTACATTAAATAACATAATATACCTTGGTATAATAAATTTCAATTAAAGTCTCTGCTTTACAACACTCATTTAAAACAAAACCTAATTAAAATACTATGAACTTAGCCATTACAGTTGCCATTATGAGTGCACTCATATCTGCCATTATAGCAGCCCAAAGTGTATGTCTTATTTTTTTTATTTTTACAGCGCCATAATAAACGGTTATTGTATAAAAAATTGTTTCTGTTGATCCCATCATTATAGAAGCTACAACGCCTATATACGAATCAGCCCCATATTTTTTTAACACTTCTGCAAAAACTCCTAATGCTCCACTCCCTGACAATGGCTTTATTATAGCAAGAGGTACAAGTTCCGGTGGAAAACCAACAAGTTCTGCTGCTGGTCTAACAAAATCTATAACATAATTCATAGCATTTGACTCTCTAAATATAGTAACTGCTAAAATCATAGCCAATAAGTATGGAAATATATTAATACATATCTTAATTCCATCTTTTGCTCCTTCAACAAAGCACTCATAAACCTTTACTCCTTTAAGCATTCCATATAAAACTATTGTAACTATTATAATTGGAATCAAGGCTTTTATAATATAATCCAAATTAATCCCCCCAATCAATTCACAGTTCACAATGCACAGTTTAGGATGATTTTCTTCCGTTTCTCTACAGAAAATCTAAAACTTATTGCTGACGCCATTTTGATATAATGCTTTATTGCGTTCATTCAGCCTACTGGAACATCATATCAGTTTTTTATATAATTTTAGATTTATCTGACGAGAGGAAGATAAATCATCCTTCACTGTAAATTGTGAACTGTGCACTGTGAACTATTAAAAATATCTCTCTAGTATTTTGCAGTAAATTATCCCAAGTACTGCCGCCGTAACCGACGTTGCAATAGCTGACGGGATTATAATAGCTGGATTTTTTGACCCACAAGCCGCTCTCACAGATAAAACTGTGGTTGGAACAAATTGAATACATGCTGCATTAAGCACAAGAAATTTTGCCATATCATTAGTTGCTGTTCCATTGTTTCGGTTTTCTTTCTCCATTTCCTGCATAGTCTTTATGCCAAAAGGCGTTGCTGCATTGCCAAGCCCCATCATATTAGAAGTTATATTCATTATCATTGGTCCCATAACATTATCATTTTTACTGGATTCTCTAAAAATCAACTTTAATATTGGTCTTAATATCTTTGATAGCTTGTCCGTAAGTCCGCTTTGTTGTGCGATTCTCATAACTCCGCACCATAAGCACATTATTCCAGCAAGTGATATTACAAGTTCGACAGTAGAACCAGAAGAATTTACTATAGCCTTTGATAAAGCTTCTCCTCTACCACTTATAATGCCAAATATAGCGCCAAAAACTATGAATAAAAACCATATGTAATTT
The DNA here is from genome assembly GCF_021043395.1 of Clostridium guangxiense. Classification (GTDB taxonomy): domain Bacteria; phylum Bacillota; class Clostridia; order Clostridiales; family Clostridiaceae; genus Clostridium_S; species Clostridium_S guangxiense. Next base: position 28,973 of record NZ_JAJNKE010000002.1, on the reverse strand, counting down.
ATCAAATTATCACCCCACTTAATATAATGAGCAGCTTAGAACTTAAAAATCATAAGTTTCAAGTTTATCTCGACAAACTGGAATTTAGTGAAGTAATATTGATTTGGGATATTAAATAAAGCTAATAAATCTAAGATGATAAATCCTAAAATTCTAAGAACTTTCAATAACTCGCCTTTGGCTCAAACAGATTGAAAGTTCTAAGACTTTTACGATTTATCATCTAAGATTTATAAAGCTTTATTTAAACCATCCCAAGTCAACATTACTTCACTGGGCCCGAAAGGCAAGGAATATTTTTCTCCGTTTCTCTACAAAAAATACACTATTAGCGACATTTTACAATAAAAATAGTGATAAATTGTTTAAATAATGAACTATAAAGATTCACGCCAAAATTCCGTAGGCACGGAGGAATTTTTTCCTTGCACTACTGTGGAAGTGAAGTAACAATGCTGAAGGAACGATTTAAAAAAATTCTAATAAATCTTGGTTCAAAAATTGTAAAATACTTAGATATTTCAATCTGTCTGAGCGATAGCGAGTTATTGAAATATCTTAGTATTTTATGATTTTTAAACCTTAGATTTATAGGATTTTTTTAACGCGACGAAGCATTGTTACTTCACAAATTCTGATTTAACAGGATAAATTTTATATATGCAATTTCTATATCTTAGGTTGTCTATATATAATACATCTCTACATTATTAATATTTTTCCCTTTCATAAAATATCACTTTAAATATTAAAGTATATTGTCTAAAACTTTTTATTGCAATTATTATTTTAGGTATATATAGTATTTATCTTTAATATTTAAGTATTTTTTATCAAGTTATTTACAAACTCAAATAATATTCTATAATATAAATTAATATTTAAGGTAGGTGTTTATTCATGGATGATTTAGATTACAAAATATTAGACTTATTAAAAGAGAACTCAAGAATTCAGATTTCAGACATAAGCAGAAGCATAAAGCTTTCTATTCCTGCGGTTTCAGAAAGAATAAGAAAATTAGATGGAACTGGCATTATTGAAAAGTATACAATAAAAATAAATAGAGAAAAAACAAACTGCAGCTTGCTTGCTTTTATATTTGTAAATATTGATAAGCCAGAACACATATCTGGTTTTAGAAGCTCAATCATAAAATTTTCTTCTGTACTAGAATGTCATCACCTAGCAGGAGAATACGATTATATGCTAAAAGTTGCACTTAACAATACAAAAACTCTAGAAGATTTCATTTTAAACAAATTAAAGAAAATAGTTGGAGTTCAAAAAACAAATACAATAATATCACTTTCAAGCATTAAAGAAGAAATAAATCCTTAGGAGGAATTTTTATGAACTTTTTTTATGGTTTTGCCTTTGGAATGCTGCTTCAGATATCTGTAGGCCCAGTTTTTTTTGCAGTACTTCATAAATCAATCAACGATAGATTTTCAGAAGCCTTAAAAATGATTTTGGGTGTTACCCTTGTAGATGCAATTTATATATTAATTTCTTTTACTGCTATATCCGAATTATTAAAAATGCACTATTTAAATACTATAATAAAATTTTTAGGAACAATAATTTTAATTTTATTTGGCATAAATTATATAAAAAATGCTAATAGAAAACAAAAAACTTCAGTTTCTAAAAGTTCAAAAAATAGTTTTATCTATGGAATAGAATTAACAGCTATAAACCCACTTACAATAGTATTTTGGTCAAGTGCTTTTAGTTCTATTATCACCACAAATAAGACTTCAAATATATTTATTTATTCTATAGGTTGCATTTCATCAACCTTTGTATTTTTAAGTGCAGCGAGTTTTTTTGGAAGTTCTATAAAAAAATTTATTAATTTAAAGCTTTTAAAGATAACAGATTATGCTGTAGGAATAATCTTAATCTGCTTTGGACTTGCTATATTGTTTAATTAATGCTATATTTTATAAAATATTATCTTTATACAAATTCTTAAAAAATAGAAATTATTTATATAATGAGAAGGTGAAAAAATGAGCAATCCTTGGGAAAGAATTCCTCTTCAAGACTACGAGAATCATATGAAATTACCATCAGTACAACAATTACAGAAATTAAATAAAATTATGAAATCACAAATATATAAATATAAAATTTCAACAATTGCTATTTTAGGCATAGCAGGAGGTAATGGCTTAGAATTTATAGATAATTCACGAATTAAGACGGTTTATGGAATCGATATAAACAAAAATTATTTAGATATATGTAACGAAAAATATAAAAACTTAAAAGATTGCCTTGTGCTTAAAAAATTAGACTTGTCTAACTTATCAAATGATTTGCCTAAAGTAGATATTGTAATTGCAAATCTATTTATCGAATATATAGGCATTGATATATTTATAAAACAATTATCAAAAAACTTCCCACAATATGTGTCTTGTGTAATTCAAAAAAATCCTGATATTAATTTTGTATCAGATTCGCCTTATATTAAGTCTTTTGATGAAATTTCATTATTACATAAAGATATAGAAAAAGCTTCTCTTGTAAAAGCTATGAATACAATAGGTTACAGCTTAATTTTTTCTGAGGAGTATTTATTGCCCAACATGAAAAAATTCATTAGATTGGATTTTACTGATAAACAAAATTAATTGACAAGTCTGCATTATATACAAAAATGAAAGGATTTTAAATTATGAATAATAGATTCAACTCAATACCAAATCACATAGCTATAGTATGCGATGGTAATGGACGATGGGCCTCTCAAAAAGGTTTGCCTAGATCATATGGACATAAAAAAGGAACTGAACCAGTAGAAAATATAACTAAAATATGTTCTAAAATTGGTGTTGAGGTGCTTACTCTTTATGTTTTTTCAACAGAGAATTGGTCTCGTTCAAAAGAAGAAGTTAATTTTTTAATGAAGCTTTTTGTGAAATTTTTTAAAAAACTACACAAAAATGCTTCTTCCAATAATATTAAAGTTCGTCATATAGGTGTTAAGAACAATCTTTCAGATGAACTACTAAATGAAATAAAAAAAGCAGAAGAATCTACACAAAATAATACTGGAATGACCTTAAACATTGCATTAAATTATGGTGGACGCATAGAAATAATAAATTCTGTTCAGGACTTACTATGTCAAATTAAAGAAAACAAAATTAAAATTGATGATATAAATGATGAGGTTTTAAGCAATCATTTATTTACTCGCGGACTTCCAGATGTAGATTTAATCATAAGAACGAGTAATGAACATAGAATAAGCAATTTTCTCTTATGGCAATCTGCCAAAGCAAAAATATGGATAACACCAACCTTATGGCCAGATTTTACAAAAGAACATTTGTTTCAAGCCATAGAATATTATAATAGAGTATTGCATTAATTATATATTTATTTTTTACTTTTCTCCAATTCATTAATCTTTTCCATTATGAACTTTTGACTTTTTATAATTTCATCCATTTTTAAGTGTAAATCTTCTATGATTATTTCAGATTTTAAATTAACCTTATAGTCATTTTTAGCCTTTATCCTATCTTTATCTCCTTCCCTATTTTGAGACATCATAATTATAGGCGCCTGTATTGCAGCAATACAAGATAAGAATAAATTAAGAAGAATAAACGGATAAGGATCAAATGGTTTTATTATATACGATACATTAATGATTACCCAAATGATAATAAGCGACACTGAAACCATTATAAATGGCCAACTTCCAACAAAAGATGAAATTTTATCGGACATCTTATCTCCAAAACTTAATCTACTTTGATCAACCACATTAGTATCCTTGGAAACTTTGCCTTGTATTAGCTCGTGTATAAGTTCTTCTTCTATATCGTCAAACTCTTCTTTGCTTTCTAATATTTTTTCAGTAACTTCCTTATAATTGTATTTACTGTTCAATTGATTACACCACCCTTTATAGTATATATATAATTGTATATTAAAATACATCAGTAATATCCTATCGGTATTAAATTGATATAAAATTGTAATTTTTTCTTCATGTAACAAATATAATAAATATGAGGAGCTCATCCTAAATGTAGGGGGAATTTTCATGAACATGGATTTTCATTACTATGCCACTTATGTTGCCGCAAGATTGGCAGGATATAACTTCAACGATTCTCAGATAATTGCTTATGCCTCTCAATATGTTAACGATTACAACAAGGATAAATTAAATAAGAATTTGACTCCAGGTCTAGACCCAATACCTACCTCTCAAACTTATAATGAAATTGCAAAATATGATCTTGATAGAAATTGGTCTGAGACCCACCTTGTTGAAACTTCGAGAATATATATACCATTTCACTTTTTACCTGGTAATTATGGTTCTAACTTAAATAAAAAAGCATACACCGGTAAAAAAATTGATGAAAGCCATATTAATTACAATTTTCATTATGATGATGAAGCAAAAGAACAGTTTAAACTTCTTTGTCTTCCAAATAGTACTTTAGTTTCTGAAATAATAAATGATATAATATACAATCATACTGAAAAGCCATATATTCTAGAGCTTATAGGCTTAAGGCTTCATGCGATGTGTGATACTTGGTCACATTCAAATTTTGTAGGAATACCTGCATGGTTTATTAATAATACTGCAAGCAGTATATACGAAATAGATGATAGCAGTATTAGTTCAATAAAGCTTACAACCTCATGGCCTTTAACTACAGTAAGCAAATACGAAGGTTGTGAAGAGGCAAGTCCAAGCAAACCATCCTACAACTCTTATGTTTATTTTGGTCATAGGCGTTTAGGTCATATACCAGATTATCCATATATTAAATATAAGTATAAACCTCAATGGTCTAGTGAATTTTTAATATGCGATAATTTTTCAGATTTCTTTAAAGCATTTACACAAATGCTTTCTGCTTTAAAATGCATTAGAAGCAAAAAACCTTTTTCTACTAATGTATATGAAACCTTAGATAAAACAACCGAAAGTATAATAAAGAAAATATTAAAAACAAAAACTCATAATCAAACAAATGCTTGGAAGCAATATATAGAAAAAATAAAGATAAACAACGAATACCTTGAAATTCCTGAGGATTATGATGAAAACAAATGGGTTAAAGATGCTGAGATATGCTCTAATAAAACAATAACTAATTATTATAATTTTAATATTTCTGCTATAAACCATCTTGATTTTGTAAAAAACATTTTGAAGAAAGATAAAATATTTATAGATGAACTTCCAGAAGAAAATATTTTAAATGTAACAGTTCAAAATAAAAATGGAAAATTTATAGGAAACTCAGAAAATGACTATTTAATATATCCCAAATTAGGAAGCACAGTTGCAAAATTATTAATTATAAAGCCAAATGATAATGTTCTAAGATCAGGAGATATTGTAAAAATCAAAACAAGCGATCATACCACAGGTGAATATTGTTATTTAGGTGCATGGACAAAGCTATCATTTTATTATTACAAAAAAGATTTTAATATGAGTAAGCAGAAATGGAAAATTGAAAAAGTAGATTGCTCAATTGATGATATAATAAGGTCTGGAGATTCAGTTTATATAGAAAATCAATATTTTTCAAATCAACCTTATATGTCTTACTATAAATATCTTAATGGAAACTTTTATTTAAACACTATATCTAAAAAAACTGAAAGAACAATATGGTTTATTAACTCCTATATAGAAGAAAATAAATACTACAATATTGTAGCTAAGCATAGTCAAAAATATATTAAAGTTAAAAATAATGATATTAAAGATTATGCTGAAGTAATTCAATTTCACCAAGATGAAAGTGACAGTGAAAAATTTAGATTTATGCCATGTGGTAATGGTTATTACTATATAATAGCTAAACACAGTCAAAAATGTTTACACATTAAGAATAATGACACAAATGACTCTACTCCTATTTTACAATGTTCTCTTAAAAAAACTGAAAATAATAAAAGATTTAAGCTTATTCCATGTGGAAATGGATACTATAATATTGTAGCTAAGCACAGTCAAAAATGCTTAGAAGTTAATAAAAATACCTTAAGTGATTTTGCATGTATTGTACAACAACATTTTAAAGGACTAGATAATCAGAAATTCAAACTAATACCGGTTAAGTAATATTATTTTGAAATATTAAATAATATTAGTAAATCTAAAGTGTCAATTTCAAAAAATCCTAAGAACTTTCAATAACTCGCTTCATCTGAAACAAATTGAAAGTTCTAAACCTTTTTTAAGTTGGCACTAAAATTTAATGTTTTAACCGTACTCTATATATGATATAATATAGCCATTATGACCAATTTCAACTGAGGAATTTGTATACTATTACAATAGCTCGTATTTTTACTCCTTATGGCAACATAAAACCCCCAAGGAGGAAATTATGAACAAAAACTTAAAAAACATGATAATAATTTTTATAGGCTTCTTTTTTTTGTCTTTATTTTCAAACACCCTATCCCCATTTATAACGACAATAAAAGCCACCTATAAAGTGTCAAACGATCTTATAGCAATACTGCCATCTGTTGTATACTGTGCGTCATTTATTATGAGTATATTGGGTGCAAAACTTATGATAGACCTTGGACTTAAAAAAAGTCTTCGTCTAGGCTTTATTTTCGCAATTTTAGCAAGTTTGACAATTTTATTTTCAAAATCCTTTTATGTACTTTTAGTTGGATATTTTTTATCTGGTTTAGCAGTTGGAATGGGTTCTTTAATACTAAATACTTATATTTCAATGCTGCCAAAAGATTATCAGAAATTTAGTCTTGCAAATGCTTGTTTTGGTCTTGGTGGAATTTTAATACAGCCAATTGACAGATTTGTTTTGAGAAATCAAATAGGGTTTAGCTACACTTACATAATGCACATTGTAACCGTATGCTTATTTCTACTTCTAACACTTAAACTTGATAGTATACCTATAGAAAAAAATGAGTCAGAAAATACAGGTACTTTTTCGATACTAAAGAATCCAATGGTATTATTACTATCAATATCGATATTCTTTTATGTTGGAGCAGAAATCTCAACAACAAACTGGACTGGAAACTTCCTTGAAAAATATTATGGTTTAAGTAAAGCAGAGGTTCCAAATATTTTATTAGGATTTTGGATTTTATTTACTCTTGGAAGAGCTTTGGGTGATAAATTCTTGGACAAAGTTGGTCAACTTAAATTTTTATCTATTTCACCATTAATATCAATTATAGGCATATTTGTAATATTATCTGGTAAAACTGAACTTCAAGCTATTACAGGTGTTGCAATTATAGGTATAACCATATCATTAATATACCCTGCTATTCAAGGTTATATTATTCAGCATGTTTCAAAAAAAGATATACCTTCTGCGTCATCAATTATAGCAATCTTTAATAATTTAGGCGCTACATTTTTAACTTATTTAATAGGGTTTGCAGGTGGAATGAAAATAACTTATGTTTTTATGATTCAGATATTTTTCTATGCATACATAATATTAGTTTCAGTAAAATATCTTATCTTTAATCCTAAAAATATAAAAGCTTAATTTTTGATTTTTAACAAGGTTTTGTTTAAAGAGACTAACGCATTAACATAAAAATATGCTAATGCGTTGGCTTCTTTTATTTTTTTTATTCTATCATAGTAAGTCCTCTTCTAAAGTTTTTTATAAAAACTCTATTATTTCTTATCCTCTAGACTTACCACCTGAAATATTAATAGTAACACCATGCACATAGCTTGATCTTTCAGAAGCTAAATAACAAATTAAATCAGCTAATTCTGTTAGTCTTCCAACTCTCTTAAGCGGGATTGATGAATTTTGATATCCACTGTTCATTTTTTCAATAGTGATTCCTCTAGTATAAGCTAATGATTCTTCATATTCCTGGGATCTCATTGCTGTTTTTTCTATTATTCCCGGAGCTATTCCTACTATTCTCACTCCATATTCTCCCAAATCCTTTGCCCAAGATCTTGTCAATGCATAAACTGCACCTTTAGTACCTGCATAACAGCTTTGTCCCTGTGAACCCTCAAGTCCACATTCAGAAGTTACATTTATAATTCTTTATCATTTCTCTTGCTGCTGCCTGTGAACATAAAAATGTTCCTTTTTGGTTTACTGCTACCATTTTATCAAACATTTTTTCATCTAATTCATACTTACTGTGAGGATTTTTTGCATCGACCAATAATCTTGGCATATTTATTCCTGCATTATTAACTAAAACATCGACTTTGCCATAAGTTTTTCATTTATATTTACCTCCATATTAATTTTAAAATATTATAATATTTAAACTCATAATTTCTACAATATCCGCTTTATTAATGTTGACTAATAACTTTCTATTTTTTATAATTAAATTGGTTATATTTTAATTTCTTATTATTTTTATTATTGTACCATTGTGTGGTGGTACAATTTTTTTCTTTTCTAAAAATAAGGTTCCAGGAAGTGAAGTTTCTTCATCACCTGTAAATTTCAAAGTAATGTGACCAAGTTGCTTTAAATTATCATTCACAGCATTGCCAACTGCAGTTATGTTGTATTTATTATCATCTATATACAAAGTATCATTAGCTTTTATATCTTCCTTAAGATTGTTTTCACTATGAACATAACAGTAATCAGCTAATTCCTCTGGTGCATTATCTTTAAAATTATAAACATATTGCTTTCTAAAAAATCTTGAGCCATTTTTCCTATATTAGTTATTTGCGTCTTATAAATTATATTCATAATCAAATGTCCTTTCTATAAATCATTTATTTAAATGCAACTATTTAGAATATAATCCAAAGCTTGCAAGCCAAGCTACAACAACTGTAGGCGCTCCCGTTATAAATCTAGAATAAAGAACCGACGGAACTCCAACTTGAACTGTTTCTGGTTCTGCTTCAGCAAGTCCTAATCCAACAGGTATAAAATCACATGCTGCCTGAGAATTAATAGCAAACACTGCTGGCAGCGATAAACTTGGTGGTATATTTCCTTTAGCTATCTGAACACCAATCAAAGTACCTATAATTTGTGCTATTACAGCACCAGGTCCTAGGAATGGAGAAAGCAATGGAAAAGAGCAAATAAGTGATAGAATAACCAGCCCAAATATATTACCTGCCAAAGGTGTTAACAAATGAGCAATCCAATTGCCTATACCAGATGCGTTAATTATACCTATTAGAGCTGCAACAAATGCCATAAACGGTAATATCGTTTCGATAACTGTATTTATTGTGTCCCTACCTGCTTGAAAAAGTATGCTTGTAAATTTTCCAAGAGCTATTCCAATAGTCGCGAAAATACTGCTGCTTTGCTCACTAATCTTTTTTTTGAATCGTATCCCATTAAAAATATCCTCCTTTATAGTTTTTCTACATTTTCAGGTTTAACTGCTGATACATAAATATCTTCTTTCATAAGCATTGCCATTGGTCCACTTTTCCCTGTTGACATAATATTAACTGTAGGAATTTTCTTTTGTGGATAAATTCCACATCTTAAAGTTCCTCCACAATTTATAACTACACATGCTATTTCACTGTCTTTAACTCCTTTAGTAAAACCATCCACAAGCTCACACCCTGTTAATTCTGATATGATTTCTGCAGTTTTAGGTCTAGCTCCTCCAGTAATGTAAACTATCTTATTTCTTGTCTCCGTAGGTGAAACTATTACTGGGCCCCCCCCATCCACTTGAACCTTTAGTTATTTTCACTTTGTTATAGCTCATAATTCATGCCTCCATAAATAATATTTTAATTAAATAAAATCACATTATCATTCCATAACTACTTCTGTTTTAAGTTTAACGCCTTGTTGTTTTTCAACTAATGAAGTTGTAAAATCAGTTATCCAACCTCTAAAAAAATTGGTTACCATACCAACTAAAAAATATCTTACTGCTAAATCACCTGTTTGGAATCCTAATTTACTTATACCATTTGCTATACCTAAAAATACAAATAACTCTGATGCATCGATATGTGGAAATAATCCATTCATAGTGTGGCAACTAAAACTTGCTGTTGTATAATAACTTGGCTTATACTTTTCAGGTAAAAATTTTCCTAGTGATAAAGTCATTGGATTAGCAAATACAGTTACACCTTGCATTTTTCTACAATCTACAATAATGCCGTCATTATCGATTAGAAGCATTACTATAATTCCCACCTGAATATATCCTCTTTTTCTTCCTATCGCCACTTTCCCCTTTTTTCTCATTTCAATATAATTTATGTTAAAGTTTTTTATTTGCATAAATCCCAATAAAAAATTTATTACTGTACCTAGTTTCTTCTAAGATCATCTTCATTAAATAAAGCATTCACTTTTATTAAAGGAACTTTTATTTTTACATTAAGATTGATTGTTGTAAACACCATATTATATTGATTCAAAATTTCATTTTCAAGTTGTGTATCTGAAAAAATATCAAATACTACGTCTTCACTAAATAAATTCTTTAATTTTATCTTCAAAAGCTGAGCTGTTCCAAGTCCAGTGCCACAAACCAAGGCAATTTTTTTTATATTATAATTAGTTAACTTGTTTTTTTCTATATAGCTCTGAAAATATAGTGCTAAATATGCAATTTCATCCTCGCTTACTTCTAAGTGATGATCGTTTCCAATTAAATTGCCAGCTACTTTACCCATTTCAAAAGATAGGGGATAATTTCTTTTAATATCTTTAGTTAGCATATTTTTTATTCTAACATTAAAAATAAGTCTATTTATCATAAATTTTAGATGACATCCTAAGTTCTTTGTAATTTCATCATCAATATCTATAGATACTCCAAACTCATAATTTATTTCAGCAACTATCTTTTTTATCAATGATATTATATTATCGCTTAATTCAACATCATTTGAACTTGCTGATGCTTCACAACTAACTAATGGTAATGTTAAAAATAAGATTTCATCATTTTCAAACTTTATTTTTAAAACTTGTTCCAACATTTCTTTAATATTTAAAGCTATATTGTACTCTTTTGTTTTCATTACTTGATAATATTTGTCTTCTACAATTTTTATTGGGTTATTTTGTTTCGTTCTTACAATCATCACTAAAATGTAATTTAATATTCTATCTAAATTCTCATCTATAGTATTAAAATTGTTTTTTTCAAATATATTCATTATATTCACCTTTATAATTTCATGCTTGTCTTTATACTTATTCCATAATACTCCATTTGTATTAAAACCTTTACAGGAGCTATTCAAAATCACCATTCTTATATTTAATTCATCACCCTGAATTTTTATTCCAGAATTAGTTTTACTTAACAATTTAATATTATATATTTTTAGAAGAGATTTTACCTTCTTTAAATCATTAGTTAATGTAGTCCTCCCTATGTTCATTACAGCTGAAAGATCATCTATCTTAATAATTTTATTACTGTTTTTAATTAAAAAGCTTAAAATATACAATCTCCTATCCTCTGGTGTATTTAATATTGGATTCTCCTGAAGATTAACATTATTTTTATAAACACAAGAAATAAGTCCTTGAAATTTATTTTCATCATAAATTTTTAGTTTATACCCTTTTCCATTAACATTAATTATTTCTGCTGTTTCATTTTTCATAATCTCATTTAACTTTTTTACATAATTGTGCACAGTTCTTACACTTATATTCATATATTCTGCTACTTCTTCAGCTTTATTAAATTCCTTGCTTTTTAGTTTCATTAAGACATTAGTCAGACGACCATCCATAGATTTTATGAACATTTAAATCATCCTCTTCTGTTCTTATTGCCTTTATTATAAATTAAATTTTGCAAATAATTAATATATAGTTTTTCACAATTATAATGAAAAACTATATACTAATTATAAATGTAGATTATATTATACTACTCTATTTTATGGATTAGAAGCCAATCTTCAGCAGACACTCTCGATAGAACTCACCGCATGCAATCTGGTCATCATTTTTTAGCACAGCGGCTCCATTTATGCGTATACGTTGACATATATATATGCTATAATATATAAGCATATATGTAAACGTATATATAAATTAACGCACTCATCATTCTACAAGGAGGAAAACTATGCATAAAAACTTCAAAAACATGGCTATAATTTTTATAGGCACATTTTTTTTATCTTTATTTTCTAATACCCTATCTCCTTTTATAACAACAATACGAAGCACCTATAATGTATCAAATAGTGTTATTTCAATGCTTCCGTCTGTTGTATACTGTGCATCATTTATTATGAGTCTAATAGGTGCAAAAATCATTATAAAATTAGGTCTTAAAAAAAGCCTTTATTGTGGGCTTTTACTTCTCATTTTATCAAGCATTATAATAATATTTTCAACATCATTTTACATACTTTTAATAGCCTACTTTATTTCTGGACTTGCGCTAGGATTATCTGGCTTAAGCCTTGTCACTCTACTTTCCCTACTACCAAAAAAATATCAAAAATATGGTCTTTACAATGCCTGCTTTGGACTCGGTGGAATTTTAATACAACCAATTGATAGATTCATATTAAAGAGCGGAATAAATTTTAGCTACACCTATATTTTTCATATGTTAACCGTTTGCATATTTATTTTTTTAGCAACTAAACTTGAAGAAGTTTCTATAATAAAATTTGGATCTAAAGAAACTAAATTTATTTCTGTAATTTCTAATCCATTTACTTTAATGCTTTGTATAGCAATATTCTTTTATGTTGGAGCAGAAATTTCCACAACAAACTGGACTGGAAATTTTCTTGAAAAGTATTATGGTTTGAGCAAACTTGATGTTCCAGGTATACTTTTAGGCTTCTGGATCCTTTTTACTATTGGAAGAACACTTTCAGATATTTTATTAGAAAAAATTGGTCAACTTAAATTTCTTTCTATTTCTCCTATAATATCAATTTTAGGTGTGCTAATTATGTTACTTGGAAATACTAAACTCCATGCTATAATCGGAATTTCAATTATAGGCATAACAATATCTGCAATATACCCAGCTATACAAGGTTATATAATGCAGCATATTTCAAAAGAACAAATACCTTCTACTTCAGCTGCAATGAGCATGTTCAACAACCTTGGAGCAACACTTTTAACATATATAATAGGTTTTGCAGGTGGAATAAAGATAACATATGTATTTATAATTCAAATTTTCTTCTATTTATATATTGCCTTAGTCTCTGCAAGATATTTGCTATTTAAACAAAAGAACATACACGATTAATAATTCACAATCCGCAGGAGATATCACACTAAAAATTAATTTAAAAATATTGCGAAGTAACAATGCTTTGCAACATTAAAAAAATTCTATAAGTCTAAGGTAAAAGAATCACAAAATACCAAGACTTATTAGAATTTTTTTAAATCACCATATTTCAATGTACATCTTTTACAACAAACTTCCAATTCTGTACACCGCAAAAGCGGCAATCCATGCAATACATATTTGATAAACTATCAGAAATAGCATCATTTTTGTTCCATACTCTTTTTTCATAGTTGCAAGTGCTGAAATACAAGGTGGATATAAAAGCACAAAGACCAAAAATGCGTAAGCTGTAACTGGAGTAAACAAGGTTGGAATTATAGTTGAAATACTTGCTCCATATAGAACACTCATTGTACTTACAACTACCTCTTTAGCCGCCATTCCGCTAACTATTGAAACTGAATTTTGCCATGTTCCAAATCCTAAAGGTGAAAAAAATGGTACTAATACACGGCCAATATCTGATAGAAAGCTTTCTTTGATACTCACCATACCACTAACACCAAAATGTGAAAGAAACCAAATTATAACTGAAATTGAAAATATTATAGTACCAGCTTTCTTTAAAAAGCCTTTTCCCTTGTCCCAGGTATGCATAAGCAAGCTTTTAAGTCCAGGAACCTTATATTCAGGTAATTCGATAACTAATGGTTCTTCATCCTTTTTAAATAATGAGTTCTTAAATACCTTTCCTATTATAAACGCAATAATAATTCCGAATAAATAAAGAGAACCAATAACCAGCCCCTGATTTTTAGGAAATAATGCAGCTGTAAGTAAAGCGTATATAGGTAACTTAGCATTACATGACATAAACGGTACTATTAAAGCCGTTAATTTTCTATCCTTTTCACTTTCAAGAGTTCTTGCCGACATTATTGCGGGCACCGAGCATCCAAATCCCATTACAAGTGGAATAAATGCTTTACCTGACAGTCCCATTTTCCTCATAATTACATCCATTAAAAATGCTGCTCTTGCCATATATCCGCTGTCTTCTAATATTGATATACAAAAAAACAAGGTAAGTATTATTGGAAGGAAAACAATTATTGATCCGACTCCTCCAACTATTCCATCTATAAGTAAGGAATTAAACCATGGACTAGTGAAAGATAATAAAGAGTGTAAATGTGGTATTAAAGAATTGTTTACAAAATCATCAGCTAAATTTTGAAGAGGCCCCCCAACCCAAGAAAATGTAAGCTTAAATATAATCCAAATAATAATTGCAAATGATGGATATGCCAAAAATTTATTTAATAATACCTTGTCTACCTTTTCTGTAGTTGATTTTACTTCTTTTGATGGGTGCTCTACACATTTACTTAATACTTCTTCTATGTACTTATAGGCTTCTTCTTCGGAATGAAAACAGTAATTATCATTATCTAGAGAGCCCAAAAATTCTCCTTTAATTAAGGTTTCTTTAACTTTATCTATATTTTTATTTTTTGCTGCCACTATAGGTATAACTTTTACCTTTAATTCTTGTGACAATTTATCATAATTTATTATAATTCCTTTTTTGTCTATCACATCAATCATATTTAAAACTAATATAATAGGCTTTTTAAATTCTTTAAGTTGTGTTGTAAGATACAAGTTTCTATCAAGATTCGATGCATCTACTATATTTATTATTACATCAACCTTTTCATTAAGTAAAAAGTTTTTTGATACCTTTTCTTCATTTGAATAAGTATCCATAGCATATATACCAGGTAAATCTACTATTTCAACGGATTTATCTAAAAATCCTACAGTTTTATCAACAGTTACGCCCGCCCAATTTCCTACATATTGATTTGAGCCTGTAAGTATGTTAAATAACGAGGTTTTCCCAACATTAGGATTGCCAATAAGTGCAGCAGTGGTCATTATTTAGGCCTCCTTTAAGAAAATATTCTTTGCATCATTCTTTCTTATTGCAACATCATATCCTCTTACACTTACTAAAATAGGGTCACCAAATGGAGCAAAATTTTTAATTTTAACTCTAGTTCCTTCTGTAAATCCCAAAGCTGATAACCTCTTTGACAATCTTTCATCACCTTCTATACTTTTTATTTTCCCTATTCCATTAAGACTTAAATCATATAAACTCATATTAAACGCCTCCATATATAAATTATTATAATATATTGGTTTATTGTTAAAAGCTATCTAAAGCTCTTTCTAAATATATTATATTGTAAATGATAATAATTGTCAATATCGTTTAGCATATCAGAATTACATAATATGTAGATGTACAAATTGAAACAGTAAAATTAGCAAAAATCCTTTTAATAACATTTAACTTATAAAAAATAAGTGCACAGCGCACAGTTGTGAAGCAGTTCTTGCATTTATGATTACAGGTCCTGGAACAAGCATTGGACTATAATTTTAAAATAGTATTGCAAATTTAACTCACATGCCATATGATTATAATTGAATATGTTCATATGATAGGAGTGAAAATAATGGATTTAATACAAGTGATGAAAGCACTATCTGATGAAACACGCATGAGAATATTAAATTTGCTTAAAGACAATGAAATGTGCGTATGTGAAATAGAAACTGTGTTAAACATCAGTCAATCTAATGCATCACGTCATTTGACCAAGCTTACAACTGCTAAAATTCTCGATTACTATAAGATAAATAAATATGTATACTACAAAATAGATCTCGACACAATTAAAGCTTTTCCATTTATAGATGAAATCTTAAGAACACAGGCAATTAAGTTAGAACAGTGTAAAAAGGATTTGCAAAGGCTAAAAAAATATAAAAACAGTGGTTTAACTTGTGATGATTTAAAAGAAGGCAAAGCATGTCACAATATAGGAGAATGTGATTAACTATAATTTTACAGTTTATAAAGCCTTATATATCAATAATTACATGCTTTGCTTTTCCACATTTTGATGTATAAAATGGACTTTATCACACCCTCCTATAATTGTATAAAGGGAGTTGATTAATTTGAATAATAACTCATCAAAATTATCATGGCTTGATCGTTATTTGACAGTATGGATTTTTACCGCAATGGCAGTAGGAATATTTTTAGGATGGGCTGTGCCGAGTCTTTCTAGAACATTATCAAGTTTATCAGTAGGTACAACGTCTATTCCTATGGCTATAGGACTTATTGTTATGCTATATCCCCCACTTGCAAAAGTTAATTACAAAGAACTGTATAAGGTTTTTAAAAATCCAAAGATTCTAGGTTTATCACTTTTTCAAAACTGGGTTATAGGACCAATTTTAATGTTTATACTTGCAGTTGTTTTTCTAAAATCATACCCAGCCTTCATGACTGGACTTATATTAATTGGTCTTGCAAGATGCATAGCTATGGTTATTGTTTGGAATAGCTTAGCTAAAGGAGATACAGAATATGCGGCTGCACTTGTAGCCTTTAACTCAATTTTCCAAGTTATATTTTACTCACTGTACTGCTATATATTTATAACTATACTTCCAACATGGTTTGGACTAACTGGCTATAAAGTTGATATTTCTATGAGCAAAGTGGCAAGTTCCGTAGCAATTTATCTTGGAATACCATTTGTAGCAGGATTACTTACACGACTTCTATTGGAGCCTAAAATGGGAACAGAATGGTACACAAAAAAGTTTGTACCAAAAATAAGCCCTCTTGCATTAATTGCCTTGTTATTTACTATTGTAATTATGTTTACTTATAAGGGTAAATATATAGTTGTTCTTCCATTAGATGTTATACGAATTGCCGTTCCACTCTTAATATATTTTGTTATAATGTTTTCAATTTCATTTTTTATAAGCTACAAAGCAGGAATAGATTATAAAAAAACAGCTACCCTCTCATTTACTGCTGCAAGTAATAACTTTGAACTTGCAATAGCCGTTGCAGTTGCAGTATTTGGAATAGAATCAAAAGAGGCCTTCACAGCAGTTATAGGACCATTAGTAGAAGTTCCCGTTATGATAGGTCTTGTAAATGTAGCACTACATTGGGGACGAAAATATTTTAAACAATAGTTATGCTTTTTAAAAATTCTGATAAATATTTATATTATTAATAAAATCTAAAAATTAAATCTGGAGGAATATTAAATGAAACCCAAAGTAGCGTTTATATGTGTACACAATTCTTGTAGATCACAAATGGCAGAAGCATTAGGTAAATTATTTGCTTCTAATACATTTGAATCTTACTCTGCCGGAACTGAGCTGCGCCCTAATATAAACCAAGATGCAGTAAGAATTATAAATAATTTATACAATATAGATATGAATAAAACACAAAAGTCAAAATTGCTAGAAGACCTTCCTAAAATTGATATAGCAATAAAAATGGGCTGCAATGTAGTTTGTCCTTTCCTACCTTCAAAGCATACAGAAGATTGGGGCTTAGATGATCCATCAGGAAAAAATGATGATGAATTTATAAAAACTGCAAAAGCCATTGAAGAAAAGGTTAAAAGTTTGGCAAAAAGAATTAAAAATAATGAGATTAAATTATAGTGAAGCCATTTTAACTTCCAAAACCAACTTGTACCATAATGCTCAAAGAAAAGCATTTTGGTACAAATTAATTTTCAAATTTCAAGTGCTTTATCTTTATAAGGAGCGATAAAAATGAGTAAAATAGAAATTTTTGACCCGGCCATGTGCTGCTCTACAGGAGTATGCGGTCCTAGCATAAACAAGGAACTTTTAAGGGTTGCTACAGTTATTAACAATATGCTTAAAAAAGGAGTTAAAGTTACTAGGCACAATCTTTCTAGTGAACCTCAGGCTTTTATAGATAATAAAAAAATAAATGAATGTTTAATGGATAAAGGTGCAGATATGCTTCCAATAACTCTTGTCAATGGTGAAATAGTAAAAGTTAAGGAATACCCAACAAATGATGAATTTGCCTCATGGTCAGGATTATCTAAGCGTGATATATCTCATTTAAGTATCAAAAAACCCAAGAAAAACTGCTGTTAGAAAGAAGGTTCATAATGTACAATTTATTTAACCCAGAAGACATAAAACTAACTAAATATATATTTTTCACTGGAAAGGGAGGCGTTGGAAAAACCTCAACAGCTTGTGCAACAGCAGTCACACTTGCGGAAAATGGCAAGAACATTCTTTTAATAAGTACAGATCCAGCTTCTAATCTACAGGATGTATTTGGTGTTGAACTTAATAATAAAGGAACAGCTATAAAAGATGTTCCTAATCTTATAGTAGTAAATCTTAATCCAGAAGAAGCAGCAAGAGAATATAGAGAAGCCGTTTTAGCTCCTTATAAAGGAAAGCTTCCTGAATCTGTAATAAATAATATGGAAGAACAGCTTTCTGGCTCCTGTACTGTTGAAATAGCTGCGTTTAATGAATTTTCTACTTTTATAACTGATAAAAAAATAAATAAAAAATATGATCATGTTATATTTGATACAGCGCCAACTGGTCATACCTTAAGGATGCTGCAATTACCATCAGCCTGGAGTAATTTTATAAGTGAAAGCACACATGGAGCTTCTTGCTTAGGTCAATTATCCGGTTTGGAAGGCAAAAAAGAAATGTACAAAAATGCTGTTAAAATCCTATCAAATAGTAAAGCAACTACATTAATACTAGTTTCAAGACCTGAATATTCTCCACTTAAGGAGGCTGAGAGAGCTTCTCTTGAATTAAAAGGTATAGGTATCAATAATCAACTTTTAGTCATTAATGGCGTAATGCCAACGGAGGCTAATGTTGATGAAATATCAAATAGCTTATATAACAGACAACAGCTTGCCCTTAAAAATATCCCAGAAAACTTAAAGGGTATGACCACTTATGAAATACCCTTAAGATCTTACAATGTTACAGGAATTGATAATGTAAGAATGATGCTAAAAAAGGACACTGTCGAACAAAGCAGTAATAGGCTTGATACCAAAAACTTAAAAGGTATAAAAAGTCTTATTGATGATTTGTATTCAAATAAAAAGAAAGTTATTTTTACCATGGGAAAAGGGGGTGTTGGTAAAACTACTTTAGCTGCAGCCATAGCAATTGGGCTTTCAGAAAAAGGATTAAAAGTTCACTTAGCTACAACAGATCCAGCAGCTCATTTAAAATTTGTCATAAGTGAAAGTGTTAATATAAAATCAAGTAAAATAGATGAGAAAGAGGAACTTAGGAAGTATAAAAAAGAAGTATTATCAAAGGCTAGAGAAACTATAAGTGAGGAAGATATTGCATATATAGAAGAAGATTTGCGCTCACCTTGCACACAAGAAATTGCAGTATTTAGGGCCTTTGCGAATATAGTTGATAAAGCAGAGAATGAAGTGGTGGTTATAGATACAGCACCTACCGGGCACACCTTACTACTTTTGGATTCTACTCAAAACTACAATAAAGAAATACAAAGATCCGAGGGCGATATTCCAAAATCAGTTTTAAAGCTTCTTCCTAGGCTAAGAAATAAAAATGAAACTGAAGTAGTGATAATAACCCTTCCCGAAGCAACTCCTGTATATGAGGCAGAGAGATTACAAAAAGATTTAAAAAGAGCAGGAATTAATAATAAGTGGTGGATAATAAATTCAAGCTTATTTTTTTCTAATACAAAAAGTGATTTTTTAAAGACAAAAGCTAAAAGTGAAATTAAGTGGATAAATAAAGTAAATGAAATTTCTTCTGGTAATTTTGCAGTTGTTGCTTGGAACAAAGAGGAACTTAAGGACAACAATCTAAAAAAGTTGATAAAATAATCTAATGCTTGACTTCTTCCATCATTTCACCATAAAAGATATGTAATATAATCAAATTTTTTCTATGGTGAAATGAAGGAAATTTAACTACTATTGTGAATTGTACGCTTTAGAAATACTTTGGTAGTTGATTTGCATCCAAAACAACTATTTTATTCCATACTTCTTTGCTGCAATATGCCATATATACGCTTTTGCCATATTTCTGAAATTTATCAGGCAATACTTTAAAACCGTACTTTTCATAAAAAGAAGGCTCTAAATCACTGTGGAGAAAAATTACACTTTGATTTTCTTTATATACAGTTCCAATAGTTTTTTGCAAAAGTGCTTGTCCATATCCTTTACCTCTAAACTTTTCCGGAGTAACAAATGATCCTATTCCATATGCACTGATACCTTCAATTGGCTTAAATTTAAGCAATATTATAGACGTTACTATTTCACCATTTTCCTCCAAGGCATATCTTGTCCCAAATTCGTCTTCCTTACCATTATCTAAACAATACTTTTCAAAGGTTCTATTTTTGCTCCAAACCTTATATCCAAGCTTAAAAATATAGTCTAATTCTTCCTTTTTTACTGTCCTAAAAATCATGAATTGGCCCCCTAATTTATTAAATTTTTTATATTATATCACTAACCTATATAATAATTAAGAATTACTTTTTATATAATTCTTCAAATTATTTTTTACCCCTTTGACTATATTGACTATATCCATATAAGCCTGCTGAGTTCCCTTAACTACAATAGGTCTTCCAAAGCTAACCCAGTGTAGTCTTCTAGAACTAAAACCTCCTATTTTCATGAGTAAATTTACAGTTGGCATAGTATCAACTATCATAAGCTCATCCATATTAGGTTCCAAAATAGAGTACATATCCTTAATTGCTGGTATCACCAAGTCTGGTTTATACTGTCTTGCTAGTGTGTATACTTTATTTTTATGTTCATCATCACCAATATAAATAAGGTGCCCCATATCCGTTTTTGTTATCTTGTCAAAGGTAGGCATTTTTAATAGTTCCTCCTTTGTAGGGATCCTATCCATTGGTAATTTATTTATATGCATATTGGCCGCTGCGGCTGTTGAATGTGCTCCCCCAACGTCATGGTAAACAACTATCATATCTTCCACCTGCTCTATTTAAGTATTTTTTAACATAATTCTTAATATAAATAGTGTCTTACCAAACTCAAAAAATATTCGCTTACTTAAAAATTTCCTCTTCATATTTTCTTTTAGCAGCTAAGCACCCCATTAAAAGCATCAAAAAGTATAATATATAAATAAGCATTGTCTTAAAAGAAAAAACAAACTTTAAATTTGAAATTTCAATATATACTACACTCATAAGCAAGCTCAACACAAGCGGCCCAAAAAAAGCAGCACATAATTTAACTGCTATGAGCTTTTTAAACTCATTTTGGGTAATTCCTATTTTAAACAGTTTATCATATAACTTTTTCACCATGCGTATCCCAAAGGATGCCTTATAAAAAATTATAGTTGAAAAAATAATAAAGCATAAAATCACAGTAAAAGTATATGTGAAGGATATAAAATCCACTCTATTAGCCATTAGTAAAGTATCCATATTTCTATATTGTAAATTATATATGTAATTAATTCTAACATAGGATATAACCATAAAACTTAAAAATGCAAGCAAAAATGTAAGACTGCGGCCCGTATCAAATATACTCTTAATACTTTTTATTTGTATATAATTTTTAAACTTGTTTTTTTTAATTGCCTTATTTACAAGCCATATAAATGGATTAAAAGATAAATAAACTACAAGCATACTTATAAAAACATTTGTAACATAAAACTCCATACTTTTAGAAAATTGTGCCGACATTTTTTTATAAAGTACACATGCTATTAGTATTGCTATAAGTATTTCTAGCTTTCTATTTTTACTTTTCATTGGTATAGGCTTATTTTTATACCTTAAAATTTCTTTAGCATCAAGAAGTCTAGAAATTCTACAGACCTTATGAACTATCAATATAAATATCCAAAAAAATAATATAAGCACATTAATATAGTTTTTATATGTAATTTCGAAAGGTACATTTTTAAGTCCGCACAGCTTAATTATTGAAAGAAAAAATATTTTAGAAAATATTCTACCAAAAGAAGTGCCCCAAATAAGGGCTGTAGTAAGTAATATAGTGCTTTCTATTAAAAGCAGCCTTTCTAATTCAACTTTAGTTATTCCAAGCAAGATAAATGTTTTAAATTCACTTGTTCTCCATTTCATATAGTTATCATAGGAATATACAATAAATATGGAGATACACATCATTATGTATATGATAGAAAGCCTTACTATATCGTTTATAAAGATACTTTCATTATTTTTTAAAATATAACTATTTAAAATTACCGCAGAATATATAAAATTTATCATTATAGCAAAACCTACAGATAATATAAAACTTACATATCTAAAAAAATTAATCTTTAAACTTTTAAATAAAACCTTTTTATATTTCATCTACTTCACCACAGATTATGGCAAGACAATCTAATATTCTATTAAAAAAATCCTTTTTTCCTTCTTTTCTATAAATTTCCGTATACATTTTTCCATCCTTTATAAAAAGCACCCTTTTACAAAAACTTGCTGCATAAGAATCATGAGTTACCATTATTATAGTGCTGTTTCTATTTTCATTTACCATCTGCATATACTGCATAAATTTTGTAGCAGCCTTTGAATCCAGATTTCCTGTGGGCTCATCTGCCATTATTATTTTAGGATTTGTAATAAGTGCTCTGCAAGCCGCTGCTCTCTGCTGCTGACCTCCAGATACATTATAAGGGTATTTATCTTTTTCCTCCCATATATTAAAAAACTTAAAAAGCTGCTCTACTTTATTCCTTATACCTTCTTCATCAACATTGTCTCTTATAAAAAGAGGTAAAATGGCATTTTCCTCTAAAGTCAAATCATCAATCAAGTTAAAGTCTTGAGATATTATGCCTAAGTTTTCCCTTCTAAAAATAGCCATATCATCTCTTGTAATATTGGTTATATCCTTACCCATTATCTTTACATTTCCAAGGGTTGCTTCATCTATACCACTTAATATATTTAAAAGAGTTGTTTTTCCGCTTCCTGAAGGACCCATAATTGCAGTAAACTCTCCTTCTTCAATATTTAAACTTATTCCATTTAAGGCATTATTTAAATTAATTTCAAGCCTTCCACCGTAAACCTTTGTTATATTTTCTGCTTGAAGTACGTACAAAATTTCACATCCTTTACATAAAAAATATTATAGATATATTATAAAAAAGTTATTTAATATAACAAATCTTTTTATATTAATATTGACTTACATTTTTGTAAGTATTAAAGAATTTCCTTGGAAATATACGTGATTTTAACAGAAGTACCTTCACCAACCTCTGATTCAACTGATATTTCGTGTCCAAGATTATCAGCTATCTTTTTGCAGATATAAAGTCCTATTCCAGTAGAATTTTCAAATTTTCTTCCATTTTCTCCTGTAAAGAATGGTTCAAAAATTCTCTTTAAGTCATATTGAGGTATTCCAACACCCTCATCTCTTATAATCATATGTGTCTTATTATCATCCCTAATTATATTAAAAAAAATATATCCTATCCTATTTATCTTAGAATATTTTATTGAATTTGAAACCACTTGATCTATTATGAAACTGCTCCATTTTTTATCTGTAAGTACTAAAGCTTTATCCATATTAAATTCAATTTTAGGGAATACATTTCCATATATAAACTGATTTTTTCTTGAATTGATTATCCTTTTAACAAGCACAACAAGATCAACTACCTCTGGCTCATAGTCTCTTGAAAATTGATCCAATCTTATTACATTCAGTACTTGATCCAAACCATTTTTTATTTTGTAATTTTCTTCTTGAAGATTTTTTATAACTTCTTTATCTACATTATCTTTTTCTCTTTGAATTATTAAATTTATTACAGAAACAGGTGTTTTCATGTTGTGAATACACTGAGAAATGAAATACTTTATATCAGAATTTCTATAATCTATTTTGCTTATTTCTTCTGCATACTTTTTATGTATCTTAAAAATGACCTCTTGGGCCATCCTTTGTTCTGGAGTCGCTGCCTCAAGATTATAATATTCTCTCTCTACTCCTCTAGTTAAATTAACATTAAATCTATAATATTTAAACCACTCCTCAGTTATAAAAATAATATATATAGAAAATACGAGAAGAAGTGGATAAAAAAAGTCTGTTATATTCCTAGAAACATAAAAATAAAAAAGTATTATTCCTGAGCTTAAAAAAAAGCTTATACTATAAAAAATATTCTCCTTTAAAAAGTTTTTAATGATTTTTTTGTACATTTAAAAACTCCTAACATAATGTAATATTTACTTCTAAAAAGTTATGTAGTATCCAATGCCTCTTTTATTTTTAACAGCATTTTCTATACCTATTTCACTAAGTTTATTTTTCACCCTTGTTACATTTACAGTAAGTGTGTTATCATCTACAAAGGAAGATTCATCCCATAACTCTTCCAGTAGTTCTTCTCTAGTAACAACTTTATCTACGTTTTTTAAAAGCTTACTTATAAGCTTAAGTTCGTTTTTAGTGATATCTATAGATTTATTTTTATAGCTCATTTTAAACGTATTTTTATCTAAAGTTATACCATTAACCGTAAAAACCTGCAAACTATCCTCTGAATACTCACCATATGTCCTTCTAATGGATGCCTGAACCTTTGCAAGCAGCAGTTCAAAGCTAAATGGCTTTGTTATATAATCATCCGCCCCAATTTCAAGTCCTCTTATTTGCTCACCTTCACTGTCTCTAGCAGACATAAATATTATTGGAGCTTTTGATTCTCTTCTAAATATTCTGCACAAATTAAATCCATCATAGTAAGGCAAATTAACATCAAGAAGTACAAGATCTGGTTTTATCTTTTCAAATTCTTCCTCAACTTTTTTGAAATCATTTATATTAAAAACTTCATAATTATACCTTGTAAGATATTCCTCTGTAAATTTACAAAGCTTTTTGTCATCCTCTATTACTAAAATTTTATACATAACTTCCTCCAATCTTGCAAACCACATTATATGCATAGTGTTTAAAATTACTAACGTCATATAATTAATATCATTTTAATTTATGTAATAAAATTATTATATCATTAAACATAAAAAATAAGTGTATTGATAAAATACCAAATACACTTAAAAACACAATAATCATTAAATTTTATATTAATCTTTTTCAAGAATGCTATACATTACAGGAACTATTATAAGTGTAAGCATTGTAGATATCACAAGACCTCCTATAACAACTATACCAAGTCCCTGAGAAATTACCGCTCCTTCTGAAAAACCTGCTGCAAGTGGCATAAGTGCCATTATCGTTGCAATTGCTGTCATAAATATAGGTCTTATCCTTATAGAACCCGCTTCAAGCAGAGCTTCTCTTACCTTCATTCCTTTTTTTCTGTTGCTCTGTACCCTATCTAAAAGAACTATAGCATTAGTTACAACTATTCCTATAAGCATGAGCATTCCTATAAGTCCCGGAATACTTAGTGGCTCTCTTGTTATAAGTAAGGCGAATATGGCTCCCACTGCTGCAAATGGCAGTGAAAATAGTATTGCAAACGGTGCTTTAGGTTCTCCAAAGGCAAGCACCATTACTATATAAACCATGAATATTGCTACAAGCATTGCCATACCCATTTGAGAGAAGCTATCACTTATACTTTTAGAACTTCCATTTTGAGTGAAGGTAACTCCATTTGGCATTCCTTTAACTGCCTTAACTGTATCGATAGCTTTTTTAGAAGCCTCTTGAGTATCTTTTACATTTATATCCGCTGTAACTGAGGCATACTGGTTTCCATTGAGCTCAGCTACACTTACAGGTCCATCTGCTATCTTAACCTCTGCTATATCGCTTAAATTAAAATTTCCCGATACTCCCTGAAGCTGAATTGATTTCACCTTATCTAAAGAGTTAATATCTTTAGTATCATATCCCAAGTACACATTTATATTATTTTTTCCTGATTGTATTGTAGTAACACTGTTGTAATTCATAATGCTTTGGACCATTCCAGCTGCTATCATTGGTGAAAGGCCTTCATTAGCGGCCTTAGCACTATCTATAGCCACAGAAATTTCTGGTTTTTTAGCCGAAAGAGTATTGCTTACATTTGTAAGTTCCTTCACTCCTTTAAGTGCTTCTGTAGCCTTATTTGCAGCTTTTGTTATATCGTTTATGTTGTTTCCGTTTACTAGTATTTCAACATTATCCTTACCGCCACTAGTTAGACTTTGAGCAGCAACAGAAATCTTAACATCTTTATTGGACATTTCTGAAGCTTCTTTTATGATTTCATTTGCTACTTTATCATTTTTAACTCCATCCTTAAGAACTATAGTCAGTTTACCTGCATTACTCCCTTGAATAGACCCAGCTGAAGATGAACTTGAACTATTGTCTCCAATAGAACTCACTACAGTTTTAACATCTTTTCTCCCTACTAAATACTTTTCAAATTCCAAAGCTTCTTCGTTGGTCTTTTCTGAGGAAGTTCCTGGAGCCATGGTTATTGTCCCATTTAGCACATTGGATGTATCAGATGGCAGGAATTGAACTCCAACACCCTTAATGAGAAAAAGTGATAACGCAAATATAATTATTGAAATCCCCATAACTGCTGCTTTATGGTTAAGTGCTCCGCTAAGCACCTTCTTATATAATCCTACTGCAGCTCCTTCTTTCTTTTCTGACTTTGGTTTTTCATTCAATATCATAAGCCTGCTCATTACAGGAACAACTGTTAATGCAACCAAAAGAGATGCTAGAATACATATTACAACTGTTAATGCGAATGGAACAAATATCTTTCCTACTATTCCGCTTATCATAGCCAGTGGTAAGAATACTGCTACGGTAGTTATTGTAGAAGAAGTTATTGCAGAGGAAACTTCATCCGTTGCTACTTGAACTACCTTGTCTTTCGGCACATCATCCTTTAAAATTCGCCTGTGAATATTTTCAATGACAACAATAGAATCATCAACTATACGTCCTACTGCTACCGCCATTCCAGAAAGAGACATTATATTTAAGGTTATTCCAAGCCTAGGAAGAAGTATTAATGCTATAAGTATTGAAAGTGGTATGGAAACTACAGCTATTATAGTTGCTCTTATATTTTTAAGGAATATAGCTATAACAACTATTGCAAAGACAGCTCCTAGAACACCTTCTCTAACCATTCCATTTACAGAATCCTTAACATACTTTGAAGAATCATTTATCTTGTTAAATTTAATTCCGCTGTTTGATTTTTGTAAATCATCAAGAGAACTTTCTACATCCTTAGCAATATTTACAGTATTTCCATCATCAGTTTTATAAACATTCATTATTATACTGTTTTTTGTATTAGATCTTATAAAATAGGTTTCATCAGCATTCCCTCTAGTTACTGTCGCTACATCTTTAAGGTAAATAACTTTAACCTGCATAGAAGAGCTTGAACTATTAGAAGCGCCACTATTTGAGCTTGAACTACTGCTTGCCTGCGTTGATGTTGAAGGCGTTGAAGATGATGAACCCTTTGCTTCGCTAGTTAGTGCTTTACCATTTTGCACCTGTTCACTCATAAGCTTATCAAGCTGCTCCTGAACCTTTTGAAGTGCAGTTTGTGCACCTGATATTGTTGCCTGTGCTACTGCTTTGTCCTTAACGGATGAATTTGGATTACTTAAAATTGCCTGCTCAGATATTATTTGAGCCTGTGCTTTTTGCATTTGACTCAATATTGCAATGGCCTCTGTATTTCCTCCAACCATCTGTCCCATTTGTCCCATGCCTTGTCCAAGCTGTCCTACTGCCTGACCTAATTGTCCCATACCATGACCAAGTTGGCCAACAGCCTGTCCTAATTGAGTCATTCCACCTTGAACTTTTTGGAAAGCTTCTCCCACAACTTTTGTTTGGTTTGGAAGCACTGCTATAGGCATAGCTTTTACATCATCAACTGTATAAAGTTTTTTAGTCATTTGTATTGGAAGTGTACTATCACCTATGTTTACATTACCTGCCGGAAAAGATATATTATTTCCCTGCAGTGCAGTCTTTACATCTGAAATTGTTAGACCATTTTCCTTAAGCTTATCATTATCTAACTTTATGTATATATCATCTTTAGAAGTTCCCTCTACATCTACACTTGATACTCCTGAAATCCCACTAAGTTTTGGTTCAATTTTATCATTAACTGTTTTGGTAAGTTCGTCTATGTTTTTGCTGCTCTCTATAGAATACGTCATTACAGGAGCGCTTCCCATACTTATTCTTGAAATTGTTGGTTTCTTAGCATTGTCAGGAAGTTTAACTTTATTAACAGCATCCTCTACATTTTTTTCTGCCTTATCCATATCAGTAGAATAATCAAATTGAGCTATTACTATAGATACATTTTCATTTGATGTAGTCCTTACATCCTGTACTCCTTTTATACCTGAAACTGATTTTTGAATTGGCCTTGATATATCATTTGCAACATCCTCTGGTGATGCTCCTGGATATATAGTTACAGCTGTTACAACCGGTATATTTATATTAGGCATAGATTCCATATTTATAGTCTTTGCTGAATAAAGCCCTCCAGCTGCAATAAGTACTATTATAAGAAATATAACAAAAATATTTTTAAGAGAAAATTTAGTTAATCTGTTCAATATTATATCCTCCATTCACATAAAACTCGTACTATAGATAGACAACTTGAAACTTTAAAATTGCAATCTCCAAATTTATCCTGATAAACCGGAATTTGTCGAGCTAAGTGAAGGGTTTTAATTCGCCCTGCTCATTAAAAAACTAACTTTTTCACTTATGTGAAAAGTG